>NZ_CP109445.1:7005000-7605000 GCF_036227245.1 Streptomyces sp. NBC_01477 | reverse complement strand
CCGGCCACCTTCTTCGTGGGCGCGTCGGCGATGTCGACCTTCCAGGTGTCGCCGCTGGTGGACCACCAGTTGGCGCCGGCCTGCTGGGCGAGCCCGGTGAACCAGCCGGGGTCGGCCGCGTCGAAGTTGGTCAGATACGCCTTGGGGGCCTTGGCCCGCAGGGCCTTCGCGTCGGCTGCGAAGTCGTCCCAGGTCTTCGGCACGCTCAGGCCGTACCGGGTGAACAGGTCCGCGCGGTAGAAGAGCATCAGCGGGGCGACGTCCTGCGGGACGCCGTAGACCTTGCCCTGGAAGACCGTGCTCTTCAAGGTGGCGTCGTCGTACTTGGCGACGGTGTCCTTGGTGTATGCGGTGATGTCGGCGACGACGCCCTTGGACACCAGCGCGGGCAGCGACTGGTATTCGACCTTGGCGAGGTCGGGGCCGTTCCTGGCCTCGTGGGCGGTGATCATCTTCGCCACCAGCTGGTCGCCGCCTGCCGGGTTGGAGAGCTTGACCTGGATGCCGGGGTGGCCGGCGTTCCACTTCGCCACCACTTTGTCGATGTTCGGGTCCCAGTCCCAGAACGTCAGGGTGACCTTGCCCTTGCTCCCTGCGGGGGCGGACGCGTCGGACTTCTTGCCGGAACCGCCGCCCCCGCAGGCCGCGGTGGTGACGAGCAGCCCGGCTGCCAGCAGCGCGACGGCGGCGGCGCCGCGCCGCCCTGTCGGTATCACGCTCATGGGGTGTCCTCAGCTCTCTTCGTTGGCGGGCGCGGTGGCCCAGTCGGGGAATTCCAGGGGGGTGCGCTGCAGTCCGATCCACTGGCGCCGGGTGAAGCCGGGCATCTGGTTCTCGGCGCCGTGCCTGGCGTGCGCGTCGTTGACGTGCACCTCGCCGGCCTGGAGCTGTTCGGCGACGGACAGTCCGCGGACCAGGTCCCGGGTGAAGACCGAATCCATCAGCATGGGAAGGCCGTTGGTGAGGGCGATCGCCTCGGCCTCGGTGTCGACGACGGTGACCGGGATGACCGGGCCGAAGACCTCCTCGCGGAAGGCGGGCATGCCGGGGGTGACGTCGGCGAGCACGGTGGGCCGGTAGAACAGCCCCTCGTAGGTGCCGCCGGTCAGCAGTCGGGCGCCCATCGCCAGCGAGGGTTCGACGATGTCGCGGTGCAGCCGGTCGCGCTGCGCGGCGCTGATCAGCGGGCCGAGCGCCGTGCCGGCGGCGAAGGGGTCGCCGACGGTGAGGGCCGCCGCCCGCCGGGTCAGGGCGTCCAGGTAGTCGGCGGCCGCCGCGCGCTGCACGATGTGCCGGCTGGCGCTGATGCAGGTCTGGCCCTGGAATTCGAACGAGGCGATCATGGCGCAGTTCGCGGCGAGTTCGACATCGGCGTCGTCGAGCACCACGAAGGCGTTGCTGCCGCCGAGTTCGAGGCGGATGTCGCGCAACTCCCCCGCCGCCGCGCGGTCGATGGCCAGGCCCACCTCGCGCGAACCGGTGAAGTCCAGCATGTCCAGGCCCTGGTGGCGGGCCAGCGGCCAGCCCGCGTCGGGGCCGTCCCCGGTCACCACGTTCAGCACGCCGGGCGGCAGACCCGCGTGGTCCGCGGCGGCGGCCAGCACCTGGCCGCCGATCACCGGGGTCAGCTCGGCGGGCTTGAGGACCACGGTGTTGCCGAAGGCCAGGCCCGGCGCGAGGGCCCGCATCGCCAGATTCATCGGGTAGTTCCAGGGGGTGATGAGCCCCAGCACGCCCAGCGGTACCGCCCGGGACAGCGAGAGCTTGCCCGCCTTGTACGGCGGCAGGATGTCGCCGGCGTTCTCACTGACCTGGACGGCGGACAGCGCGAGCTGCCGGATGCTGGTGCCGACCTCGTCCTCGGCCTTGGCCCGCACCCCGCCGGTCTCGCGCATGCTCTGCTCGACCAGCTCCTCGTAGTGCGCCTCCAGATAGCCGCAGAAGGCGCGCAGATACCCGGCGCGTTCGGGCGCGGAGAGCGCTCCCCAAGCGGGCTGGGCGGCCCGTGCGGCGGCGACCGCCCGGTCGATGTCGGCGGCCGAACCGAGCGCGTAGCTGCCGATCGGCGTGCCGGTGGCCTTCTCCTCGACCGCCCCGGTGCGTCCGGAGGCGGCGGGTACGAAGGCCCCGTCGATGTACAGCCGGCCGTCGCCGGGTTGGGAGGGCATGCGGGCTCCAGGGTGCCGGAGGGTGGCGGCACGATGCCGCCGCTTTTTCCGAGACTTAAACTAAGTAGAAGCCGATGGGGGGTCAACGGTCGTGACGAACAAATTTCCCCGAGATGGCGGAACGGCGGGCCGGCCCGCGGGACTCAGCGGCCCCCGGCCGTCAGGAGTTCGTGCACCGGCAGCGTGGCCGCGCCGAGGGCCACCTGCTCAGGACCCAGCCGGCCCAGTTCGAGCACGGTGCGCTCGGCCAGGTAGTCCAGGGTGTGCCGCCGCATCGCGTCCCGGACCGCGGGCAGCATCGCGGGACCCATGGCCGCGCTGACCCAGCCGGACAGGATCACCCGGTCGGGGCCGAGCAGGTTGATGAGGTTCCCGATCCCGATGCCGAGGTATTCGGCGGTGGCGCGGACCGTGTCGGCCGCGGGACCCGGCCGGGCCGCCTCGGCCACGAGCGCGGCCAGCCGCGCCTCGGTGTCGGCGCCGCCGCCGGCCCCGCGCGGGGCGCCGGACTGCTCGGGGAGGCCGGCCAGCCGCGCGTAGCGCTCCAGGATCGCGTCCGCGCCGACGTAGGCCTCCAGGCAGCCGTGCGAGCCGCACCGGCACAGCGCCCCGCCGGCCTCGACCACGGTGTGCCCCCACTCGCTGGTGGTGCTGGTCACCCCGCCGGGCGACCCGGTGGCGACCGCCGCGCCGACGCCGACCGCGAGCAGGCCGACGATCGCCCGCTGCGCGCCGCGGCCCGCACCCCGCCACATCTCGGCCTGGCCGAGGGTGCGGGCGCAGTTGTCCAGGTGCAGGGGCGCGGCGACATGGGGGCGCAGCAGCGTGTCGAACGGGACGTCGGACCAGCCGAGGGTGGGCGCGTGCACCAGCCCGTCGGGCAGGACGGCGCCGGGCACCCCGATACCGACGCCGAGCAGCGCGGCCGGGTCGGCGCCCGCCTTCGCGGTGACCTCCTCGATGCCGGCCCGTACCAGTTCCGCGAGCACCGCGGGCTCGGGGCGGCCCTCGTCCATCGGGTAGGTGGCGGTGGCGACGGTGTCCAGGGTCCAGTCGAAAAGGCCGACCTGGACATGGGTCTCGCCGATGTCGACCCCGACCACCTGGGCGTATCCGGGGCGCACTTCGAGCAGGGTACGCGGCCGGCCGCCGTCGGAGTCCAGCAGTCCCGCCTCGGCGACCAGGCCGTCGGCGACCAGGCCGGTGACGACGTTGCTCACCGTCGCGGAACTCAGCCCGGTGGCCTTCATCAGGTCGAAGCGGCTGGCGGAGCCGTGCAGATAGAGCCTGGTCAGCACGGAGGTGCGATTGTGCCGACGGAGGTCTCTCGTCGTCCGGCCCACCTCGCGCGTCACCGGACTCCCCTCATGATCTCGGTCCCGGCGGTCCGCGTGGTCCACCGGTCCTGCCGCGGTCCCGGCCGGTCGGACCGCAGGCGCCGCCGAACTGCACGACGCCTCCCGGGAATCGCGGGCGACATGGCACATAGTGCCAGATCGCGGCCTTCCCGCCGCCCCTCGGTGAGCGCTCTCCCAGATTTCCACAGGCACCGCGGCACCGCGCAGCCGCCCCCGGTCCGTACCCTCAGGCCCGTCCGTACCCGCGAGCCCGTCAGCCCGTCAGCAGCACCTCCAGCGCGGCAGCCGTGTCCGGGTGGCGGCCGAGCAGGGCCGCGCCCCGCGCGCCGGGGTCCGCCGCCCAGCTCCCCTCGCAGCCCAGCAGCTCGGCGAACGCGTCGCAGGCCGCCGGATGGGCGGCCAGCAGGACGGCGCCGCGCCCGCCGGCACCTGCCGCGGGCGGCCCGGCGGCCGGTTCGGGACCGGCCAGCCACGGCGGCACCCAGGCGTCGAGCGCCGCGAGGCGGCCGGGGAAGATCCGCCCGGCCTCCCGGATCAGCAGCGGCGCCGCTTCCGCGCCGCCGGCCCGCAGGGTGCTGATCAGCGTCGGCAGCCACGGCAGCAGCACCGGGTCGGGCAGCCGGGCGAACGCGTTCGACACCAGCTCCACGACGAAGTCCGCCAGCTGCGGCACCGGTTCGAGCGCGTGCAGGAAGCCGCTGAGGTAGCGCGGATAGGCCGGCACCACCAGCGGATTGCCCAGCAGCTCGTCGCAGCGCGCCCGCAACCGCGCCCGGGACAGCTGTCCGAGCTGCACCTGCGCCGCCCACAGCAGCGCCACCTTGGCGGGCTCCCGCGGGTGCGACTGCGCGAACGCCAGCTCCAGCTGGGTGCGGTCGCAGCCCAGCGACAGCGCCAGGCTCTCCATGCTGAACAGGAAGCCCAGCATCGCCGCCACCTGGCCGGCGGTCGCGTCCTCGTCGGTGAACGCGGTCGGCAGCAGCGTGCAGTAGTGCGCGTAGCCGGTCTTGACGAAGGCCTCGATCCAGCCGGGCAGCGCCGGCTCACCGGTCCGGTAGTACGCCAGCAGCCGCCGCACCCGGCGCAGCACCTCGGGCGCGCCGTCGACGCTGCGCTCGGTCGCCAGGACCTCCAGGGCGCGGGTGCCCAGCTCGTCGGCGAGCCGGCGGCTGCGCAGATACAGCGTGGCGTCCTCGACGGCCTGCAGCACGGTCGCGGTGGTCGCCCGCGGGCCGTACGCCGTACGCCGCAGCCGCTGCTCCAGGACCTGCTCGATGCTGACGCCCTCGTAGCCCAGCTCGATCAGCGCCCGCTGGTGGGTGCCGAGCGCGATGTCCCAGGACTCCTGGATGGGGTGCTCGCCGAGCCGCCGCTCGCCCATGATCGGCCGCGCGGTGCCGGGCGGCATCAGCTGCCGCAGCATCCACAGCACGTCGGAGCACCGCGCCACTTCCGGCCGGGCCGCCATGTCGAGCAGCGCCCGCTGCACCCCGCGCTGCTGGAGCTTCAGTCCGAGCGGCGCGAGCCGGTCGTGCACATCGCGGGCCAGCGGCGGCAGCGCGTCGTAGCCGACCTGGCCGATCCGGTCGCCGCCCATCATGATCTCCACCAGCCGGCGCACGTCGCGCCGGCCGGGCACCGTGTCCTTCTCGATGCAGGTGACCGCCGCGTCCTGGAAGTCGTACGGCGTGGGCCTGGCCCGGTCGCGCATCCCGGCCAGCAGGATCGACGTCTCGAAGACGGCGATGGCGTCCGCGGTCGAGGCGAGGTAGCCGCTGCGGCGGGCGGCGCGCACGATGTCGACGGACCAGCCGAGCAGTTCCGCCTCGTCCAGCCGGTCCAGGACCGGCGGGCGCCGCAGGAAGCCGGTGAGCCGGTCGTCGGCGGCTCCCTCGGGCGCGGCGGGGGCCGGGGCCGGTGTCCTGCCGCCCTTCGCCGGCTTCTTCGTCCCGGCCTGCCCGGCGAGCCGGAAGGGCTGCACCCGGGTGCGCCTGAGGTTCTTCGCCCACTGGGTCGCGGCGATCGACACGGACCCGGCGGCGAGGCCGAACTGCGCCTCGATCGCCGTGTGGCTGGACGGGATGAGGCCGTACTGCCAGGTGCTGGCGCTGCGCGGGGTGATCTCGAAGGTGTCGGCGCCGTGGACGCCGAACTCCGCGACCCGGCTGGCCGCGTGGAAGGCGCCGCAGACGTAGAGGCAGTCCGCGGGATCGGTGCCGGACGCGGCCAGGTGCTCGCGCATCCTGGTCCACATGTGGCGCTCGCGGTCCTCGTCCACCCCGACCCGCTCGGGGTCGCCCGGCGCCAGCCGCCGGAACAGGCTGCCGATCAGCAGCATCACCTGCCGGTACGTGTCGTGGTCGCTGTCGCCGAGCGGGAGTTCGACGTACTGGTGCCACCACTCCGACCAGTGCCGCACCTTGCCGTGGTGCAGCAGGTGCTCCTCCAGCTCGGCGAAACGCGGCCGCAGGTCGCCGATCTCCACGCCGACCGCGTCGCCGTGCAGCGCCGCCTCCTCCTCGGGCGGCGACGTGGCGGGCTGCGCGTCGGGGCCGGCGTCGGAGCCGGCGCCGGGACCTGGGCCGCGGGTCTGCCACTGGAAGACGTGGTCGGAGGACCGGTCGACCAGGACCAGTTCGACGCCGGGGGTGTCCAGCGCGTACGCGATCGCCTGGTATTCGGCCGACGCCTCGGTGAGGGGCGCGACGACCGACAGCGGTGCCCATTCGGGCGGGAAGCCGTCGACCTCGCTGGCGAACGCCTGCACCGCCACCGGGAGCCGGCAGTTGCGCAATTCCGGCAGCAGCGGCGCCATGTCCTCGCACAGCTCCAGATAGACGGTCTTCGGCTGCTTCTCCCGCAGCCGCCGTGCCATCGCGACGGCCGAGGCCGGTGAGTGGTGGCAGACCGGGAAGATCTCCAGCGGTTCGCGCACGGCCCGGTCGACGTCGTCGACGATGCCGAGGAGGATGCCCTCCAGTGCGTCGGGTCCGTCGGCGAACTGCGTGGCGGCCTGCTGCAGTTGGGTGCGCAGCGCGTCGAACGACGCGCTCTGCTGCCTTTCCCGCCCCTCCCGCGCTTCCTGGCCTTCCTGGACTTCGTGGCCCTCCTGGACGGCGGTCATGACAGGGTGGCTATCGCGTCACGGCCGCCTTCGAGGAACTCCGGCCAGGATCCGCCCACTTCCTTGCTGCGCGGCTCCACGACGCCGTGCAGGTACTTGTTGAAGATCGCCAGGTCCTCCGGTTCGCGCCGGGCGAGCGATCCGACGAGCGAGGACGCCAGGGTGTGGGCGGTCAGCGCGCGTTCGCCGAAGAAGTTGCTGTGCAGGATCGCGTCCTCCAGGACGCCGATCTGCTCGGCGGTGGACAGCGCGGACTCCAGCTTCTCGTCGTCGCTGCCGGCCGCGGCGGCCGAGGCTCGCAGGTCGGCGAAGCTCTGCAGCAGCACATCGAGCAGCGTCGGCGGTACGTCCAGCTCGATCCGGTGGCGGCGCAGCAGCTCCTCGGTGCGGAATCGGACGATCTCCGCCTCGCTCTTCTTGTTCGTCACCACCGGGATGCGGACGAAGTTGAAGCGCCGCTTGAGCGCGGACGACAGGTCGTTGACGCCCCGGTCGCGGCTGTTGGCGGTGGCGATGATGGAGAAGCCGGGCTTGGCGAAGACGATGTTGTCGCTGTTGTCGCTGTCCAGCTCGGGGACCGAGATGTACTTCTCCGACAGGATCGAGATCAGCGCGTCCTGCACGTCGCTGGTGGAGCGGGTCAGCTCCTCGAAGCGGCCGATCGCGCCGGCCTCCATCGCGGTCATGATCGGCGAGGGGATCATCGACTGCCTGGACTGGCCCTTGGCGATCACCATGGACACATTCCAGCTGTATTTGATGTGGTCCTCGGTGGTGCCGGCCGTGCCCTGCACCACCAGCGTGGAATTGCGGCATATGGCGGCGGAGAGCAGTTCGGCCAGCCAGCTCTTGCCCGTGCCCGGGTCGCCGATCAGCAGCAGCCCGCGGTCGGAGGCGAGCGTGACGATGGAGCGCTCGACGAAACTGCGGTCGCCGAACCACTTCGGGGCGATCTGCCGGTCCAGGCCGTCGGAACGCTCGGAGCCCAGCACAAACAGCCGGACCATCTTCGGCGAGAGCCGCCAGGTGAACGGCTTGGGACCGTCGTCCACCGACTCCAGCCAGTCCAGCTCCTCAGCATACTTGATCTCGGCGGGGGCGCGCAACAGGTCGGACATGACGGGGCCTTTCTAGGCGAGGAAGGTCTTGAGCTCGTGGACGAGCCTGCGGATATGACCGGAGAGCACCGGTGTGCCGAGGTCCTTGAAGCGCTCGCGGAACCACGGGTTGACGCTGCCGCGGCCGGAGCTGGTCACCGAGCCGACCGGGATGAATCTGGCGCCCGAGCGGTGAATGGCTGCCATGCTCGCGAACAGCGGCTCGGTCTGCCACTCGTAGAAGTCGGAGATCCACACCACGGCCGTGTTGCGCGGCTCGGCGATCTTCGGCTGCGCCAGCGCCATGGCCACGGTGCCGTCGGTGCCGCCGCCGAGATTGGTGCGCAGCAGCGTCTCGAAGGGGTCGTGCACCCACGGGGTGAGGTCGAGCGCGTGGGTGTCGTAGGCGATCAGATGCACATCGACCCTGGGCAGCCCGGCGAAGATCGACGCCAGGATGGTGCAGTTGACCATCGAGTCGACCATCGAGCCCGACTGGTCCACGACCACGATCAGCCGCTGCGGTGTCGTCCGGCGCGCGGTGTGGCGGTAGTAGAGCCGGTCGACGTAGAGCTTCTCCTCCTCCGGGCTCCAGTTGGTGAGGTTCTTCCAGATCGTGCGGTCCAGGTCCAGGTTGCGGAAGACCCGCTTGGGCGGGATCGAGCGGTCGAGCGGGCCGACGGTGGCCTTCTCCACCTGGGTGCGCAGCACCTCGGCGACCTCGTCCACGAACCGGCGGATCAGGGCCTTGGCATTGGCCAGCGCCACGCCCGACAGGTTGTTCTTGTCACGCAGCAGCTGTTCGATCAGCGACATGCTCGGGGTGAGCCGGGAGGCGAGCTTGGGGTCGGCGAGCACCTCGCGCAGGTGCATCCGCTTGACGAGGTCGGCCTCGATGGCGCCGAGTTCGGGTCCGATGGCCGGGATCAGCCGGCTCAGGTCCGGGTTCGTACGCCCGGCGCCCGAGCCGGTCGGGCCGACGCCGGGTCCGCCAGGGGCGCCCGCGCCGCTTCCCGTACCGCCGCCCGCCGGACGACCGCCGCGCAGTTCGCCCGGGCCGCAGCCCAGCGCGCGTTCCAGCCAGGCGGCGTCGGACTGCCAGCGGGACAGCTGACCGGCGGTGACGGTGCCGCTGCCGGTCGCGAAGACGTTGAGCAGCACCTTCGACACCAGCGCGGCACGGCGTACCTCGGCGGCGCGGTCCCGTCCCCCGCTGCCTCCGGCCTCGCTACCGCCGTGCGGCGCGGCCTCGGGGCCGGACGCGAGGTCGGCATCGGCATCGGCTTCAAGGTCGCCTTCCGACGCTGGCTCGGGCTCGGGCTCGGGCTCGGGCTCGGGCTCGGGCTCGGGCTCGGGCTCGGGCTCGGGCTCGGGCAGCATCAGGCGGTCGAATTCGGCGGCCAGTTCGGGGTGGCGCTGCACGACCGAGTCGACGGAGGCCTGCGGGTCGAGCAGCGCGGGCGGCAGCCCGATGTCCTCGACCACGGCCAGGCTCGCCGACTCCAGCGCGGGCTGCTCCTCCGGGTCGAAGAGCCGGGCGAGCAGCCGCCAGTACATGACCTGCCGTCGGTTGTCGTGGGAGAGCGCGGCGGCTTCCTCCGCGGTGGGTCCGGTCATTTCCGCAACAGCCTTCCGGCGCGCTCCCGCAGTACCGCCGCCGCGTCGGTGGCGGCCTTCTCGGCCTTGACCCCGGCCTTGTCCGCGGTGCCGCCCGCCCACGCCCCGGCCTGCACCGCGACGGGCTTCTTCCGTACGGTCGTCTCGACGGCCAGCGGCTGGACGCCGAACACCCCGGCGTCCCAGCGGAGCAGGCCGATGCAGGCGACCGACGCCGTGACGGCCTCGGGGGTGAGCGGTCCCGCGGACGGCACACGGTCGGTGTCGACGGCCAGCCGCTGCCCGGCGAGGGTGAAGGTCAGTCCTTCGTCGCCCTGCTCGGCGGCGTAGCCCTCCAGGAGGACGGGGACGGCGATACGCGCCGGGTGCCGGTCCAGAGGCGCGGTCGCCGGCCCGGTCGCGGTGGGCAGCGCCACCCGGGCGGTGCTGAACGCGTCGGCCGGCTCGCCCTGCCGCGCGTACTGGTCGCTCCAGAGCAGATCGCCCTCGGCGGTGACCGGCATGCCGACCAGGTCCATCGAACGGCCCTCGCTGACGGCGGCCAGCAGCGACATGTGCGGGCGCAGCAGCTGCCACAGGCCCGCTCCGACGACCGTGTCCGGCTTCGGCGCCGACACGCTCGCCCGCACCAGCAGCGGAGCCGCGCCGTCGGCGGGCTCGAACACCGCGTGCACCTGGGCCTGGACGGCGGTGGCGTGCTCCTGGAGGTCGACGCCGAGCGGCAGCAGCCGGCCGGTGGCCGTACCGGTGGCGGGCGCGCCCGCCGCGCCGGGCAGCGTCAGCAGCAGCCCGCGGGACCACAGGTCGCCCCAGCGGCGGGCCGGTACGCGTTCCAGCGCGGCGCCCGGGCAGGACGCGGCCAGTTCGGCGGCGAATCCGTCGAGCAGCGACGCGAGGCGGCGCAGGGCCGGGTCGGGAAGCATCGCGGAGACGATCTGCGAGGAGCCCGCGACCACGTCGTGGTCGATGCCCCGCCAGCCGCAGCGCGCCAGGTCGGACAGCCAGGAACGGGCCGCTGCCAGCACGTTCAGCGCCTGCTGCCCGCCGGCCGCCGGTGCTGTGGCGCCGCCGGCGGGTCTGCCGGTCGCCTCCTCGACGCGGGCCGTCAGGGCGTCGTGGACCGAGCCGAGCAGTGCGCTGCGGGCGGCGGCGAGGGCGACGAAGTGGTCCTCGCCCGCGGCGCCGGCCGCCGCCTTCTCGGCCGCCTCGGCGACCCTGGCGGCCAGCGGTGTCCCCGCGACGGCCGCGGCCAGCTCCGCCAGGCCCGCGGCCCGGGCGGGCTGCGGGCGCAGCAGGCCGGCGGCGAGGGCCTGGTCGAAGGCGTCGACGGCGGCCAGCGCCTCGTCCAGCCCGTCGATGCTCGCCGCGAGCAGGTCGGCGCGCATCACACCACCGCCCTGGTCGGCGGGAACCACTGCATCTCCGGCAGCGGGGCGGTGGTCGGGGCCAGCTCCAGATACGCCAGGTGGCGCAGGAAGCGGCTGAAGACGGGTGCGGCGGCCGCGGTGTCGCCCTGTGCCGGCCGGGCGCCGCCCATCTGCGCGACGAGCGACAGCACGCTCGGATCCGCGTCGGCGGTCTCGATCCGCAGGGCGCGGGCGACGCGCTCGGCGCCGTACTGCAGCACCGCCTCGCCGATCAGGGCGCGGATGTGGTTGCAGAAGTAGCCCCGCGCGCCGCCGCAGGGGCGGTTGTTGTTCGTGCTGCACGCGAACGCGAAGCTGCCGGCCGCGACCGACGAGACGTAGACCCGCTCGATGTCCGAGCCGCTGGACACCACGCCCTGCAGCCGCCCGTCGGCCAGTTCGACGAACGGGACCTTGGCGAGCCTGCGCGGGCGGGCGGGTGGTACCACCCGCACCGTGCTCGACCTCTCCCAGTCAGACAACGCGTCATCTCCTCTGCGCCCGGGGGATTTCCACGCCACGACGGCGGGACACCACTGAACATAGCGGCGGGCACTGACAACGCCGATCTTGAAAGGAGAGCCGGCCCGCGCACTGCTCGCGGGCCGGTGAAAGGGCCGACGCAGCGGCCGGTGAAGGGGCCGCCCGCGCGATCGGGCCGGCGGTGCCGCCGCCCCGGGAGCGGGCGCCGGACGCCGTCCCCGCGGGGGCGCCCCCCGTGGTCAGGGACGGGGGACGCCCGGTCCCGGGGGTGCGGCCCAGCGGGGTCGGCGAGCGGTGGAACGGGCGCCGGGCGGTGCCGGCGGGTCAGAGGTCGAGCGGGGCCGGAGGGCCCGGGGGGTGGTCAGAGGTCCAGCGGACCGGAGAGCGGTTGCCGGGCGGCGGACGGGCCGGCGTGCAGGGTGTACGGGCCGGGGCGCGGCACCCAGCCGCCGGCCGCCGGCGACCAGCGCTGGAAGGCGCGCGGCTCGATCCGCACCTCGGCCACCGCGGCCTCGCCCGGGGCCGCGTGCACGGCGGCGTAGCCGGCCAGCCTCGGACTGCCGTCGTCGTGGTCGTCGGGGCCGGTGGTCAGATACACCTGGACGACCTCGCGGCCGGCCCGCGCACCGGTGTTGCGCACCGTCACCAGGGCCACGGCCCCCTGCCCCGACGGCCCGGCGGCGCCGGTGCCGTCGGCGGCCGGCTCCGGGCGCACGGTCAGCGAGTCGTACGCCCACGTGGTGTAGCCGAGGCCGTGGCCGAACCAGTACGCGGGTGTCGCGCCCGCCCGGCGCCAGGCGCGGTGCCCGAGGTAGGGGCCCTCGGCGTAGTCCAGCACCCCGGCGTCCGGGGCGGTCGCGGGCAGCGGGGCGCCCCGGGTGCCGGCGGCCCAGGTGGTGGGGAGCCGGCCGCCGGGTTCCGCGCGGCCGAACAGCACATCGGCCAGGCCGTGTCCTGCTTCCTGCCCGGGGAACCAGCACAGCAGCACCGCGGGAGCGCTCTCCCGCCAGGGGAGTTCGACCGGCCCGCCGGAGTTGACGATCACCACCGTGCGCGGGTTGGCCGCGGTGACCGCGGCCACCAGTTCGTCCTGGCGGCCGGGCAGTGCCAGCGACGGGCGGTCGAAGCCCTCGCTCTCGATCTCGTCGGTGGTGCCCACCACCACGACGGCGGCGTCGGCGGCGCGGGCGCACGCGACGGCCTCGGCGATCGCCTCGTCCTCGTCGGGCCGCGGCGGGTCGGCGGCCAGGGCGACGGCCAGCCCCTGGTCCGGGGCGAGTTCGCGGGTGGCGACCAGATGCAGCGGCTCGCCGGGGGTGACCTTGCGGGCGGCGGTGCGGAAGGACGGCGCCACGTGCACATAGGTCGGGTCGTCGGACTCGGCGACCACATGGGTGTCGATCAGCGGCTCGCCGTCCGCGTGCAGGGTGACCGCGCCCAGGCCCACCACGGCGAAGCGCCACTCCCCCGGCGTCGCGGGGGTGACCAGGGCGCTGACTTCGACGGTGGCGGCGGTGCGGGCGAGTTCCGGGGCGTCGCCAGGTTCCAGGATCCGCCCGCTGAGCCGGTGCTCGGCGCAGATCTCGCGGCCGTCGGCGGCCAGATAGCGGACCAGCACGCCGGGTTCGCCGGTGCGCGGGTCGCGGGAGTTGCCGGGGTGCAGCGGGGTCGGGCGGGTGGCGAGGTTCACGCCCTCGGCGTACACGATCTCGGTGCCGGTCCCGGAGAGCGCTTCCCCGATGCCCTCCAGCGGTGACACGACCGCCTCGGGGAAGACCCCGGCGCTGCCGCCGCCCTGCACCCGGGCCGAGGCCGCGTTCGGCCCGATGACGGCGAGCCGGGTGAGCCGGCGGGGCGCCCCGGCCGTACCGGCGCCGGCGTCCGGGCCCGCGCCGGCACCCGCGTCCACCGTGCCGCCGATGTCCGCGCCGGGCAGCCCCCCGGCTGTACCGTCCGGCGCGGAGTCCGTTGCCGCGCCGGACGGTCCCGGCGCGGGCGCTGGGGTCAGGGGCAGCAGCCCGCCCTCGTTGCGCAGCAGCACACAGCCGGCCGACACCGCGCGCCGCAGCAGCCCGTGCGGGTCGCGGGGCGCGGGTGCGGGGCGCGGCGGCAGGACGCCGTCCAGCGCGCCGACCCGGGCGGCCAGCCGCAGGATGCGCCGTACCTTCGCGTCGATCGCGGCCTGCGGCACCCGGCCCTCGCGCACCGCCGCCAGCAGCGGTTCGCCCCACAGCGGGTGCGGCCCCGGCATCGCCAGGTCCTGCGGCGCCAGCGCGGCGGTCTCGGTGCTGCGGGTGGCGCCCCAGTCGGAGACGACCACGCCGTCGAAGCCCCAGGAGCCCTTCAACGGCTCGGCCAGCAGAGGGCTTTCCGACATCGTGACGCCGTTGACCCGGTTGTAGGCGGACATCACCACCCACACCCCGGCCTGCACCGCGGCCTCGAAGGGCGCCAGGTAGACCTCGTGCAGGGTGCGTTCGTCGACGCGGGCGTCGAGGGTGAGCCGGTCGGTCTCCGAGTCGTTGGCGACGTAGTGCTTGGCGGTGGCGGCGACCCCGCCGGCCTGGACGCCGCGGATGTAGGCGGCGGCGGTGCGGCCGGTCAGCAGCGGGTCCTCCGCGTAGCACTCGAAGTGCCGTCCCGCGGCGGGGGTGCGGTGCAGGTTGAGCGTGGGGGCCAGCATGATGTGGATCCGCTTGCGGCGGGCCTCGGCGGCGAGCAGGCCGCCGAGTCGGGTGACCAGGTCGTCGTCCCAGGCGGCGGCGAGCGCGGTCGCGGACGGCAGGACGAGCGCGGTGTCGCGTTCGTCCCACCTCTCGCCGCGTACGCCGGCCGGGCCGTCGGAGACGCCCATCGCGCGCAGGCCGACCGCGGGTTCCGGCTGGGTGCGGAAGGTGCTCGCGCCGGACAGCAGCCGTATCCTGGCGGGCAGGTCGAGCCGGGCGACGAGGGCGTCGATCTCCGCGTCGCTGATCGAGGGCGCGGCGGCGGACTGCGGGGCGGACACGGACCCGGGGGCGATCATGGTCATCCCTTCATGGCCTCCTGTGGGCGCCGCCCGCGGCGTGACGGCCCATCGGCAGGAAGGCCGCGGTGAGCGGCAGGCTGAGACGAGCGTCGCGGAAGGACGGGGACAACAGCTGGGAGAGCGCTCTCCCGATACTCCGTACACTCGCCTGCCACCCGTCCGCGTGTCAAGTCCCAACGCCCCCCGACTGCCCGGAAAGCGGCCTTCCGGACGGCACATTCCGTGACATCGCGGCCAACGGCCCCGGCAGGCGGCGATCGTTCGCGTCCGATCTCTTGACACCCCGGAAACCCAGCGGCAACCATCAGGGCCACTGAGAGAGCGCTCTCCCACCCTGTCCTCGCAGCTCCACCCCACCCCCGGGAGCCGCTCTCTCCGCTCTCCCCCTCCCACCCCCCACCGTTGGAGCCCGCCATGAGAGCGTCACCCTCGGCACGCCTGCGACCAGGAGCCCTTCCTCCTTCACTGCGCGCCGCCTTCCTGCTGCTGCTGGCCGTGGGCCTCGCGGTCTACGCACTGGCAGGCCCCACTACTTCCGCGCACGCCGCCGACACCCTGCTCTCCCAGGGCAAGCCCGCGACGACGTCCTCCACCGAGGGCGCCGGCTACCCCGCCGGCGCGGCCGTCGACGGCAGCACCACCACCCGCTGGGCCAGCGCCTGGGCCGACCCGCAGTGGCTGCAGGTCGATCTCGGCGCCACCTCCACGGTCAGCAAGGTCGTGCTGAACTGGGAGAATCCCGCGTCCGCGTTCCAGATCCAGGTGTCGGACGACGCCTCGCACTGGACACAGATCTACTCCACGACGACCGGTACCGGCGGCACCCAGACGCTGACGGTCAGCGGCTCCGGCCGCTATGTGCGGATGTACGGCACCGCCCGCGCGAACGGCTACGGCTACTCGCTGTGGGAGTTCCAGGTCTACGGCACCGCGGGCACCGGCGGCACGGGCGGCACCACGACAGGCGGTGGCGACGGCGGCGCGAACGGCGGCAGCACCGGCACCCCGCCGCCCGGCGACTGGACGACCGTGTGGAGCGACGACTTCAACGGCGCCGCGGGCACCTCGCCCAACGCGGCCGACTGGATCACCGACACCGGCACCGCCTACCCCGGCGGCCCCGCGGCCTGGGGCACGGGCGAGGTCGACACGGCCACCAACTCCCCCGCGAACGTGGGCCTCGACGGCGGCGGCCACCTCAACCTGACCGCGCTCAAGTCGGGTACGGCGTGGACGTCCGGCCGGATCGAGACCAAGCGCACCGACTTCACCGCGCCGGCCGGCGGCCGGCTGCAGATCTCCGCGACCCTCAAGCAGCCCTCCGTCGCCAAGGCGCTCGGCTACTGGCCGTCCTTCCGGGCGATGGGCGCCGCCTACCGGGGCAACACCGGTTCCTGGCCGGCGGTCGGCGAGAGCGACATCATGGAGGACGTCAACGGGCGCAGCCAGCTGTCGGCGACCCTGCACTGCGGGACCGCGCCCGGCGGCAACTGCTCCGAGTACAACGGCCTGACCAGCGGTCTGGCCACGTGCACGGCCTGCCAGAGCGGCTACCACACCTACTCGGAGATCATCGACCGCACCACCTCCGACGAGCAGATCCGCTGGTATCTCGACGGCACCCAGGTGTGGCAGGTCAACGAGTCGCAGGTGGGCGTGTCCACCTGGAACGCGGCCGTGCACCACGGGGTCTACGTCGACTTCAGCCTGCGGATCGGCGGTTCGTACCCGGACGCGGTCTGCGGCTGCACCTCGCCGGCGGCCGACACCACGTCGGGCGGTGCGCTGAGCATCGACAACGTGACGGTCTCGCAGACGACGGGCAACGCCCCGGCCCCGCTGACCGATCCGCCGGTGCCGACCGCGCCGAGCAGCGTGCACGTCACCGGCAGCCAGGGCAACTGGCAGCTGACGGTGGACGGCAAGCCGTGGCAGGTCAAGGGCATGACGTGGGGTCCGGCCAACACCACGGCCGACTCGCACATGCGGGACCTGAAGTCGATGGGCATCAACACGCTGCGCACCTGGGGCACCGACGCGGGCAGCAAACCGCTGCTGGACGCGGCGGCGGCGTACGGGCTGAAGGTCGTCAACGGCTTCTGGCTCAACCAGGGCGCGGACTACGTCAACGACACGGCGTACAAGACGAACACGCTCAATGACATCAAGAACTGGGTGACCACCTACAAGAACCATCCGGGTGTGCTGATGTGGGACGTCGGCAACGAGGTCATCCTGACCACCCAGGACCACTACTCGGGTGCGGCGATCGAGCAGCAGCGGATCGCGTACGCGCAGTACGTGGAGCAGGTGGTGCAGGCGATCCACGCGATCGACCCGAACCACCCGGTGACGTCGACCGACGCGTGGACCGGTGCGTGGCCGTACTACAAGCAGTACACGCCCTCGCTCGACCTCTACGCGGTCAACTCCTACGGCGCTGCGTGCAATGTGAAGCAGGACTGGATCAGCGGCGGTTACAGCAAGCCGTACATCGTGACCGAGTCCGGTGAGGCCGGCGAGTGGGAGGTGCCCAACGACGCCAACGGGGTGCCGACGGAGCCGACCGACGTGCAGAAGCGCGACGCCTATGTGTCGGCGTGGAACTGCATCGTCGGGCACACCGGGGTCGGCCTCGGGGCGACGATGTTCCACTACGGCGACGAGAACGACTTCGGCGGTGTGTGGTTCAACGTCCGTCCCAGCGGCTGGAAGCGGCTGACGTACTACTCGGTGGCCAAGGACTACGGCGGTACGCCGCAGGCCAACACCCCGCCGGTGATCAGCTCGATGACGGTCGCGAACAGCGGTGCGGTACCGGCCGGCGGGCAGTTCACGGTGTCGGCGACGGCGACCGATCCGAACGGCGATCCGCTCAGGTACCAGTTGATGTACACGTCGAAGTACGTGGACAACGGCACCGGGCTGCACCAGGTGGACTTCACGCAGACCGGGAACGGGCAGTTCACCGCGACCGCGCCGAAGACCCTCGGGGTGTGGAAGGTCTACGTCTACGCCTACGACGGGCACGGCAACGTCGGGATCGAGACCAAGTCCTTCCGGGTGGTCCCCCCGCAGGTGGGCGGCACGAATGTGGCGCTCGGCAAGCCGACGACGGCGTCGTCGTACCAGACCGACCCGACGGGCGGCTGCCCGTGCACGCCGGGCAACGCGACGGACGGCAACATGAGCACCCGGTGGGCGAGCGACTGGAGCGATCCGCAGTGGATCCAGGTCGACCTCGGCGCGAGTACCGCGGTCAAGCACATCCAGTTGGCGTGGGAGTCCGCCTACGGCAAGGCGTACCAGGTGCAGTTGTCGAACGACGGCACCAACTGGACCAATGTCTACTCGACCACGACCGGAACGGGCGGCGTCGACACCTTCGACGTCAGCGGCTCCGGGCGCTACGTACGGGTGACGATCGGGCAGCGCGGGACGGCGTACGGCGATTCGCTGTACGAGTTCGGGGTCTACGCGTGAACGGCCGGCCCGGATGAGACCGGGGCGGGGCGCGGCAGGCCTGTGGGGGGCTGCCGTACCCCGCCCCATCCGTGCTGTGGCCTGCGCCGGAACCCGGAGAGCGCTCTCCCGGTCATGGTATAACTGCACGCATGACGAGCAGCCGTCCGGCGGGGCCACGCCAGCCCACTCTGGAAGACGTCGCCCGGTCCGCCGGAGTGTCACGGGCGACGGTGTCGCGGGTGGTCAACGGGACGCGGAATGTGGACCCGGAGATCCAGCGGATCGTCCAGGAGGCGGTGGCGGCCACCGGTTATGTGCCCAACCGGGCGGCCAGGACACTGGTCACCCGGCGCACCGACTCGGTGGCCCTGGTGTTCTCGGTGCCGGCCCACCGCACGGCCGACGACCCCTTCCTCGGCCAGGTGTTCAGCGACCCGTTCTTCGGGCGGGTGGTCGGCGGTCTGCTGGCGGTGCTGCGCCCGCGCGGGGTGCATCCGGTGCTGATGCTCGCCGACTCCGAGGACGCCCGGCACACCCTGGTCGCCAATCTGCGCCAGGAGCACATCGACGGGGTGGCGCTGGTGTCGATAGCGCCGGGCGACTCGCTGCCGTTCCTGCTGACCGAGGCGGGGCTGCCGACGGTGCTGTTCGCGCGCCCGTCGACGGCCATCCCGATCAGCTATGTGGACGTGGCGCAGCAGGCGGGGGCGAAGCTGGCCGCGGAGCGGCTGCTGGCCCGCGGGTGCCGGCGGATCACCACGATCGCCGGGCCGTTCGACTCGCCGGCCGGGCAGGACCGGCTGGCGGGCTTCCGGGAGGCGATGGCCGAGCACGGCCACGCGTACGTGCCCAGCGTGGAGGGCAGTTTCACGCAGGTCGGCGGCGAGCGGGCGATGCGGGAGCTGCTGGAGCGCTTTCCCGACACCGACGGGGTGTTCGTCGCCAACGACCTGATGGCGCAGGGCGCGCTGCTGGTGCTGCGGGACCACGGGCGCCGGGTGCCGGAGGACGTCGCGGTGATCGGCTTCGACGACAGCAGCGCGGCGCTGGCGTCCCGGCCGCTGCTGACCACCATCAGGCAGCCGGTGGAGGACATGGCGGCGGAGATGGCGAAGCTGCTGATGGCGCTGATCGACGATTCGTCGCAGGACACCCGGTCGGTGATCTTCAAGACGACGCTGGTGCTGCGGGACTCGGCCTGAGCGGTACGGGCGCCGCGCGGCTTACTCCTGATCCACGGGGGCCGGGCCGGTGCGCCCGGCACCGCGGCCAGGCGGGCGCGGTCAGTCGGTGCGGGCGGGGGCGGCCGGCACGGCGATGGCGGCGGCCAGCAGGCCGTCGCGGACGATCCAGCGGCCGGTGAAGATGTCGGGTCCTGTGCCCTCGGCGAGCAGCGGCCCGGGGATGAGCAGCCGCGCGGTGTAGCTCCCGCGGTCGGGCGCGGCGGGATCGGGCGTGTCGGGGTCGGCGGTGAACAGGAGTTCCGCCTCGTGGAAGCCGAGCATCCGGTGGTGGTAGGGATACCAGGCCTTGTAGACGGTCTCCTTGGCGCTGAACAGCAGCCGGTCCCAGTGCGTCCGGGGAGCGCTCTCCATGAGCGCGGTGAGCGCGGCGCGTTCGGCGTCGGTGGCGACGATGGCGTCCAGGACTCCCTCGGGCAGCCGGTCATGGGGTTCCGCGTCGATGCCGAGGGTGAGGAGGTCGCTGGTACGGGCGACGGCGGCGGCGCGGTAGCCCTCGCAGTGGGTGATGCTGCCGACGACCCCGTCGGGCCAGAGCGGGGCGCCACGCTTGGCGTCACGCAGTACGGGGCCGGGCGGGGCGCCGAGGCGGGCGAGGGCGTCACGGGCGCAGGCGCGCCCCGCGGTGTATTCGCGCTGCCGTTTGACGACGGCCCGGGCGACGGCGGCGGTCTCCTCGGGGTGCAGCGGCACATGGTCGAGTTCGTCGCCGTAGGCGGCACGGGTGAACGCGCCGGGCGGCAGCAGGTGTTCGATCACCGGTGGACCGCCTGCCGCGGGCCGGACAGGATCCGGCGGGGTCCTGACGGTCCCGCGGCGCGGCTGCCCCACTCGCGGGGGTAGCCGAGCGAGACCTCGGTGAAGCGGACGCCGTCGCGCCAGATGATCCGCGGGATGTGGAGGTGGCCGTATACGACTTCGGTGGCGCGGAAGCGGGTGTGCCACTGCTCGGTGAGTTCGGTGCCGCACCACAGGGCGAACTCGGGATAGTGCAGGATCTCGGTCGGCTCGCGGTGCAGCGGCCAGTGGTTGGCCAGCACGGTGGGCAGGGCGGGATCGAGCGCTTCGAGGCGGCGGGCGGTCTCGGCGACCCTGGCGCGGCACCAGTCGTCGCGGCCGGGCAGCGGGTCGGGGTGCAGGAACATCTCGTCGGTGCAGACGATGCCTGCCGCGCGGGCCTGGGAGAGCGCTTCCTCCTTGGTACGGGCGCCGGGTGTGCCGTCGCGCCAGGTGTAGTCGTACAGCAGGAACATCGGGACGACGGCGACCGGGCCGCGCGGGCCCTCCCACAGCGGGTAGGGGTCCTCGGGGGTGATCACGCCGAGCCGGCGGGCCTCGTCGACCAGGTGGCGGTAGCGGGCTTCGCCGCGGAGCTGGACCGGGTCGTCGGGCGGTGTCCACAGTTCATGGTTGCCGGGCAGCCAGATGACGGTGGAGAAGCGCTGCTTGAGGGTGCTCAGCGCCCATGTGATGTCGGTGGAGCGCTCCGCTACGTCTCCGGCGACGAGCAGCCAGTCGTCGTCGTGCTCCGGCCGTAGTTCCTCGACGATCTGCCGGTTGGCCTGGTATCCGACGTGCAGGTCGCTGATCGCGAGCAGGTGTGCTCCGTCAGGGCCGGTCATGGCGACTCCGCCCGTCGTGGTGTCGGCAACAGGACGCCACCGATTGTCCCAGACGGTCACCCCGCGGCCAAGCCCCTACGGGTCGTCAGAGATCAGCCGCGGTGTGTGCGGGTGCGGTCGGTGGTGTTCGGCGAGGGTCGGCCGGGGGCGGCCGGGGTCAGTCGCGGTCGATCAGGACGGCGCTGCCCTGGCCGACGCCGACACACATGGTGGCCAGGCCGCGGCGGGCGCCGGTGCGCTGCATGCGGTGCAGGAGGGTGGTGAGGATACGGGCGCCGGACGCGCCGAGCGGGTGGCCCAGGGCGATGGCGCCGCCGTCGGGGTTGACCAGGTCCGGGTCGATGGCGAGTTCGCGGACGGCGGCCAGTGCCTGGGCGGCGAAGGCCTCGTTGAATTCGGCGGCGTCGATGGTGTCGACCTTGCGGCCGAGGCGGGCCAGGGCGCGGCGGGTCGCGGGGACCGGGCCGATGCCCATGAGGTCGGGGGGGACCCCGGCGCTGGCGCCCGCGGCGTAGCGGCCGAGGGATTCCAGGCCGAGGTCGCGCAGGGCGGTTTCGCTGACCAGCAGCAGGGCGGCGGCGCCGTCGTTCATGGGCGAGGAATTGCCGGCGGTGACGGTGCCGCCGTCCCGGAAGACCGGGGCGAGGCCGGCCAGCCGCTCCGCGGTGGTGTCCTCGCGGATGCTCTCGTCGCGGGTGACCGTGACGTCGTCGGGGCGGGTGACGGGCAGGATCTCGGCGTCGAAGCGGCCGGCCGCGCGGGCGGCGGCGGCGTTGCGGTGCGAGCGCAGCGCGAAGGCGTCCTGGTCGGTGCGGCTGATCCGGTAGGCCGCCGCGACCTCCTCGGCGGTCTCGCCCATCGGGAGCACGCCGTGCAGGTCGCGCATGCGGGGATTGGTCAGCCGCCAGCCGAGCCGGGTGTCGTACGTCTGGAGCGTGCGCGGCAGGGCCTCGTCGGGGCGGGGCAGGACGAAGGGGGCGCGGCTCATCGACTCGGAGCCGCCGGCCAGCACGATGTCGGCCTCACCGGCGGCGATCGTACGGGCGGCGGTGGTGACGGCTTCCATGCCGGAGGCGCACAGCCGGTTCACCGTGGCGCCGGGCACGGCGTCGGGGAGCCCGGCGAGCAGTGCCGCCATGCGGGCGACATTGCGGTTGTCCTCGCCAGCCTGGTTGGCGGCGCCCCAGTACACGTCGTCGATCCTGCCCGGATCGAGCGAGGGCGTGTCCGCGAGGAGGCCGCGGATGACGGTGGCGGCGAGGTCGTCGGGCCGGACGCCGGCGAGGGCTCCGCGGAGGCGGCCGATCGGGGTGCGGCGGGCCGCGGCGAAGTGGACTACGGGGGTCATCCCCTTAAACTAGCAGCGCTAACTTTCCTGGTCGACCGCCACCACGGCCGAACGTGCCCCCGGGGGCGCGGGGTGTGCGGTGCCTCCGCGTAAGGGGGTGCGCCCCGGGGGCGGTGGGGAACTGCGCGAGCAACCACCCACCGGCCGGTGGTCCGGAGCGGACCGAAACAGCCCCTCCGGGCCGGTGACGACCCGCGCGCCAGTGGGGGCTGGCCGCGCCGTTCCCCGCACCCCTGGGACGGTGGCGGTGCGTCGCCACACGACGGTCACGGCGGGTTGCTCGCGCCGTTCACCGCGCCCCTGGGCCGCACCCCCTGCCGCAAAGGGGGCCGCACCACCCCCGTATCCCGGGCAAGGGCACCCCCTGCCGCAAGGGGAGCCGCACCACCCCCGTAGGCCGGGGAAGGGCGCCCCCCGCCGCGGCGGGAACGCCTCGGGCCCGCGCCGGCGGAGCACGTTCAGAAGATCCTGCGGAGCAACTCGTGGAGAGTCGCCCGTTCGGCAGGAGTGAGAGGCGCCAGCAAGCCGGCCTGAATGGCCTCGGCCTCGACGATGAGCGAGGAGAGGGCGGCGCGCCCGTCCGGCGTCAGGCAGACCCGCAGGCGGCGCCGGTCGACCGGGTCGCGGGTGCGGGTGACATGTCCCGCACCCGCGAGGTCGTCGAGGACCTTCACGATGTCGCTGGGGTCGATGGCGAGCCGCTCGGCCAGGTCCCGCTGCGAGTGCGGGCCGAAATCGGCGAGGGCGGCGAGCACCGCCATGTGCCACAGCCGCAGGCCCCGCGCCGACAGCTCGGCGGCGAGCCGGCCGCGGGCGTCCTTACCGGTCCTGGACAGCAGATACGTCGTCAGGGCGGTGAGTGTCGGCGGGATCGTCAGCTCGTCCATGGCAAGTATTATAGGGTTGCACCCATAGTAGGTTTGCACCCACTAATAGAGAGCTTTCCGATGGACGCACTCCACCCCCGCCTGCTGGCCGGCGACTTCACCGCCGCCTTCCGTTTCTACGACGCCGTGCTGCCGGAGCTGATCGGCGCGAAGCTCGCCCGCGGCACGGCGGACGGCCCGTACGCGAGCTGGGACGTCGGCGCCGAAGGCGCCCTCGCGCTGATCGAGCGGGGCGCGATGGCCGCGCTGACCGGGAGCGCGGCGGCCGGCGGCGACCGGGGGATGCTGGTCAGCCGGGTGGCGGACGTGGCCGCCGGGTACGAGCTGTGCCTGCGGCACGGCGGGCAGCCGGTCGCCGGACCCGCCGCCCGGCCCGAGTGGGGGCCGACGATGCGTACCGCCCACGTCAGGGACCCGGACGGCAACTTGTGGGAGTTGCAGTCGTATTGAGGCGCGTACCGGAAGCGGATCACGCGAGGCCGATGAGCTGCCGGGCCGTGCCGGCGGGGTCGACGATCTGGTGCAGGTGCGCGCCGGGCAGGTGTGCCACCCGCCAGCCGCGTTCGCGCGCCTCGGCGGCAAGGTCGTCGTACGGAGGGCCGAACAGCAGGTAGGAGCAGGGATGGTCGTCCCAGCCGTCGGGGACCGGAATGCACTGCTCGTAGTAGGACAGGGGCAGCGTGGGCTGCTCCTCGACGACCGTCCGGCGCACGGTCGGGTCGGAGAACATCGGTGCGACGTCCGCCTCGTCCCACCAGTCGGTCCAGCGCGGCAGTACGCCGTTCACGGCCATCGGGCGGAGGAACTCCAGCAACTCGGCTGAGGCGACAGGGGTCGGCCCGGTCCGGGCGGGCACCGCGGCGTCGACGAAGACCGAGCCGGCCACCGGGTGGTCGAGGCCCGCGCGGATCGCCGGAAGGAACAGGCCCGCGTTGCTGTGTGCCACCAGGACGACGGGGCTGCCGGCCGGGACCTGCCGGAGGCCGTCGCGCACAGCGCCGGCGATACGGGGCCAGAAGGGCGGGGCGCCGGCGCCGATGTGCAGCAGGGACGGCACCCGTACGCGGTATCCCGCCGTCGCCAGGTGTTCGGCCACGGGGTGCCAGGTCGAGGGGCCTACGGACGGGCTGTGCACGAGAACGAAGGTCGGCTGCATGTGACGATCCTGTCGTCCGCGCCGTCCGAGCCGCGACGGTCTCGGCTGACAGCGGAACGACGGGATGCGAAAGGGTCCGTCCTCCGCCGCAGGAATGCCTCGTCCCACCCACGCGCTGACGGTGGCTTCGCGGCGGACCGCGACAGGCCCTACCGCCGGTCCGGGAGGCGGGTGAGCTTGTCGGGGTTGAGGACGGCGAAGACGGCGTGGATGACGCCGTCCCTGATGCCGAGCAGGGTGATCTGCTCGTGGCCGTCGACGGAGAGCAGCAGGGCGGGCCGGCCGTTGGCCTCGGTCAGGCGGGTTTCGCCGAAGGGGTAGCGGCTGACCAGGCCGAGGACGAAGGCGATGACGTGGTCCCGGCCGGTGACCGGGCGCAGGGCGGCGCGGGCGCGTCCGCCGCCGTCGTTCCAGGCGACGACGTCCTCGCTGAGCATGCCGGTCAGCGCGTCGAGGTCGCCGCCGCGGGCGGCGTCGAGGAAGCGGGTGAGCAGCCGTGAGTGGTCCTCGTCCGAGGGCCGGAAGCGGTCGCCGCGGGCGGCGGCCAGCCGGGTCGCGGCCCGGTGGTGCAGCTGGCGGCAGTTGGCGGCGGTGCCGCCGACGATCCGGGCGATGTCGTCGTAGGGCATCTCGAAGGCTTCGCGCAGCACGAAGGCGGCCCGCTCGGGCGGGGTGAGCTGCTCCATGAGGTGCAAAGTGGCGTACGAGAGGGTGTCGCGCAGCTCCGCCGTGTCCAGCGGGCCGAGTTCGCCGGCGTCGACGGGTTCCGGCAGCCAGGGGCCGACGTACGCCTCACGGGTGACGCGGGCCGAGCGGAGCTGGTCCAGGGCGAGCCGGGAGACCACGGTGAGCAGGTAGGCGCGCGGTTCGCGGACCTCGTCGCGGTCGGCGCGGGTCCAGCGCAGATACGCCTCCTGCACGACGTCCTCGGCGTCCCACATGCTGCCGAGCAGCCGGTAGGCCAGGCCGAGCAGCAGCGCCCGGTGCTGCTCGAAGACCGGCGCGTCGGCGGTGACGGCGGCCACGGGTCACCCTCCGGGACGGGCGGAGCCGTGCAGCCGCAGCCTCTCCAGCTCGCGCCGGTCGCGCTTGGTGGGGCGGCCGGTGCCGCGGTCGCGTACGCCCAGGGCGAGGACGTCCTCGCGCGGCGGCGGGGGCGGGCTGTTGTCCACGAAGCAGTCGGCGGCGACGGCCGCGCCGACGCGCTTGTTCAGCAGCTTGGAGACCACGACGATCCGCTCGCGTCCGGCGTGGTGCAGCCGTACCTCGTCGCCCGGCTTGATCGCCTGCGCGGGCTTGACCCGCTCCCCGTTGACCCGGACGTGCCCGGCCCGGCACGCGGCGGCGGCGAGCGACCGGGACCTGGTGAGCCGTACGCACCAGATCCAGCTGTCGACCCGTACGCTCCCCGCGGGCCCTTCCTGCGCAGCAGCTGCCATGCCCCCGAGCCTAACCCGGCGGGCGGTGGCCGCACAGGGTGGTTTTCCCCCGTCCCGGGCGCCGTCAGCGGCCCAGCGCCGCCCCGCCGTTGACGTGCAGGATCTGGGCCGTGGTGTACGCGGCGGCGGGCGCGGCCAGATACTGCACGGCCGCGGCGATCTCGGCGGGGCGGCCCGGCTGCCCCGTGAGGGTCTGGGCGACCCGGGAGGCGACGAAATCCGGGGTGGCGCGGTCGCCGAAGAATTCGGTGCCGCCGACGAAGCCGGGTGCCACCGCGTTGACGGTGATGCCGTCGCCGCCGACCCGCTGGGCCAGTTCGAAGGTGTAGGCGTGCACGGCGGCCTTGGACCCGCCGTATGAGCCGGGGCCGCGCAGGGCCGCGATGGACGACATGTGCACGATACGGCCGCCGGGCCGGCGTACGTGCGGCAGCAGCGCCTCGGTGAGCAGGACCGCGGTCAGGACGTTGGCGTGGAAATTGCGCAGGTAGCCGTCGGCGATGCTTTCGAGGCTGCCGTCGTGGGCGGCGGCGACATTGCCGCCGGCGTTGGTGACCAGGACGTCGACCTGTCCGCCCGCGGCAATGTACGCCGCCGCGTCGCGCACCTGCGCGGGGTCGGCGAGGTCGGCGGCGAAGTGGTCGACCAGGCCTTCGCCGTGGGTGCCGTTCAGTTCCCCGGCCGCGGTGCGCAGGACGTCCTCGCGGCGGCCGAGGACGGTGACGTGCTCGCCGTCCGCGGCGAAGGCCGCCGCGACGGCCCTGCCGATACCGGTGCCGCCGCCCGACACCACGACGCGACGCTGTTCTGCCACGGTCCCACTCCCCTACGTCGTTCCGTCATGTGAACTACGGTCACATACGGGTATGACGCTAGGCAGCACGGGCCGGTCGTGTCAACCGCCGGAGACCGCCCCGGGTTCGCCGGTGAACCGGACGTTCTCGATCCTGACCGTCCGCATCACCCATGCGTTCGCCGAACGGGCGCGGTCGCGCGGGTCCTGGCCGGGGCCGGAGCGGTACGGGGTGTCGACGACCTCGGCGCGGCCGTGCAGCTCGCGCACCGCGTCCCGCGGGCGCGGGCGGCAAGGGCGCGGCCGTCGGTGAGGTACGTGCCCCGACCCCGCGGGGCATGGGGCGAAGGGACCAAGATCGGTCCGCTCGGCGTTCGTTACGTACGATTTAACGCACGGGTACGACAGGAGGCCTGCGGTGGAGCGGTACGAGATCGAGGCGTTCCTGACGCTCGCCCAGGAACTGCACTTCGGGCGCACCGCGGTGCGGCTGCGGGTGACGACCGCGCGGGTCAGCCAGGTGATCGGGAAGCTGGAGCGGCGGGTCGGCGCGCCGCTGTTCGAACGCACCAGCCGCAGTGTGATGCTCACGCCGATCGGCGCGCGGCTGCACGACGACCTGCGGCCGGCCTTCGAACGCCTGGAGGGCGCGCTGGCGACGGCGGTCGCCGCGGGGCGCGGGGTGACGGGGGAGCTGCGGGTCGGCTTCGTCGGCGCCGCGGCCGGGCAGCTGCTGGTGCAGGCCACCGACCGGTTCGCCGCACGGCACCCCGAGTGCGAGGTGCGGATCCACGAGGTGCAGATGGGCGAGGCGCTGGACCGGCTGCGGGCCGACCGGCTCGACGTGCTCATCGCCTGCCTGCCGCTGTCGGGGCCCGACCTGGCCAACGGTCCCGTGCTGCTGTCGGAGCCGCGGCTGCTCGCGGTGCCGGCGGAGCACGCGTTCGCGCGGCGCACGGCGGTCTCGGTGGAGGACCTGGCCCGTACGGAGCTGCTGCGGGCGCCGTGCTCGCTGCCGGACCACTGGCGCGAGCCGGGCTCGCCCCGCGTCACGCCCGCCGGACGGCCGATACCGGTCGGGCGGTCGGCCGCGACCCTCCAGGAGACCCTGACGCTGGTGGGGGCGGGCCTCGGCGTCTTCCCCGTCGGCGCGCACGCCGCCCGGTTCCACGCGCGGTCCGACGTGGCTTTCGTGCCGTTCCACGACACGCCGCCGCTGGAGTGGGGGCCGGTGTGGCGGGCGTCCCGGGCCAATGCGCGGGTGCGCGCCTTCACCGAGGCGGTACGCCCTGCCGGGCCGGCCTGAACCCATCCCCTGCGGGGCTTGCCGAGTCCTCGACGGTTGCGCTGAGCGCTTACGTGCTCGCGTCCCCCAGGGGGTGCCACTTGCGGTGGCCCGCCGCCTGAACCGCCGTCCCGGCCGGGCGCGCAGCTCCCCGCGTCCCCAGGGGGTGCCACTTGCGGTGGGCCGCCGCCTGAACCGGCGTCCCGGTCGGGCGCGCAGCTCCCCGCGCCCCTGGGTGAGTGCCACTTGCGGAGGCCGATCGCACTCGCGGCACACCGTGGTTGCCCGCGCAGTTCCCCGCGCCCCCAAAGGGTGCCCTCTGAGGGGAGGGGGCGGCCTTCGAAGGCGCGGGGAACTGCGCGGCGGGGCAGCTCACCGCGGGGCGGGACGCCGCGGGGCGGGACGCCGCGTCGGGAGAGACGGATCAGCGGTTTTCCAGGCGGAAGCCGGCTTCTTGCTCCTGGTCGCCCGAAGCCGTGCCGATGACCGTGACGGCGAAGGATTCCGCCAGGCCCTGGCGGAGGCGGTCGACCGCGCGGTAGCCGCCCTGGGCGGTGAGGGTGACCGGGTCGATGAGCCGGGGTGCCCCGCCCGGCTCCGCCAGGGTGCGGGACACGTCGAAGGTCGCGGACCAGACGATCGGGCCGCCACCCGGCGCCTCCCCTGGGGCGTCCTCGGCGGCGCGGTCACCCGTGAAGCTGGCGCGCAGCACGTCGAGCACAGTGCCGGCGTCCTCCTTGGCGCAGCTGTCGAGGGTGACGGTGACCTGGGCCGAAGGTTCTGCGGGCTGCTCGGGTGCCGTACTCACGGGTGGTGTCCTTCCGTCGCGCGGGGATGCCGCTGTCCGGTCCTGCGCATTTCCGGTGAGGCGCGGACGAAACACCCGTTGCTGCGGATGGCGCAGCGTTCGTCCGCGACAATCGGAGCATGTCCGCCCGCCCCGCGCCCAAGCCCGCCCCCTGCCCCTGCGGCCTGCCCGCCGCGTATGCCGACTGCTGCGGTGCGCTGCACCGCGGACAGGCCACGGCCGCGACAGCCGAGCAGTTGATGCGCTCGCGCTACAGCGCCTTCGCCGTACGCGACGCCGGCTATCTGCTGCGCAGCTGGCACTCCTCGACCAGGCCGCGGGAGGTGGCCTTCGACCCGGAGGTGCGCTGGACCGGTCTGGACATCCTCGGGGGCACCGGTGGCAGCGCCTTCCACGCGGAGGGGACGGTGGAATTCCGCGCCCATTACCGCGGCATGGGTGCGCAGGGCGACCAGCACGAGGACAGCCGCTTCGTGCGGGAGGACGGCCGGTGGGTCTACGTCGGCGAGGTCGGGCGGCGGCCCGGCCGGTGACGGCGGGGTCCGAGCAGGACCTGGATCCCGCGGTACGGGACGCGCTCGCCGCGGACCTGCTGGCCGCGCTGCACGGCGCCTGCCCCGGCTCGACGGCGGAGCTGCGCGGGTCGCTCGCGACGGGCACCGCGGACCGTTACAGCGACATCGACATCGCCTGGGAGGTGCCCGCCGCGGATTTCGGGCGCTGCGTGGAGAGGGTGCGGCGCACCCTGGGCAGGGTCGGCCCGCTGATCTCGCTGCGCTCCGACCCGGAGTACGCCGACGCGCCGGGCCACCGGCTGGTCTTCGCCGCATTCCGCGGGCTGCCGCTGTTCTGGCGGCTGGATCTCGACGTGCGCGCGGACCGGCGCGACGAGGCGTCGGCGCCGGCGGCCTCGGCGGCCGACCCGTGGTCGCCGGCGGCGAGCGCGCTGGCCAACGCGGTGGCGGTGGTGAAGGCCGTACGCAGGGGCCGGCCCGACACCGCCCGGGGGCTGCTGGAGCGCGGCCTGCTCCGGATCGGCGCCGAGCCGCTGGCGACCGGCCACTGGCTCACCGACCTGAAGCGGCTCACTGCCGCGGCGACGGCGGTGGAGCCCCGGCAAGGGCCCCTGGCGGCGTCAGTGGACGCGCTGGCCGCCGGCCTGCTGCCGGACCAGGAGCCCGGCGTTCGGACCGGCGTGGAGGGCGGAGGCGACACCGAGCGCTGTGCGCCCGGCGTCGTGACAGCCGACCAGGGGCGCCCGAAAAGCCGCGCAGGGGGACACGTGGCGGCGTCAGGCGATCGGGCGGCGGGAGTCGTAGGAGACGAAGCCGCGCTGGAAAAGCGCGATCAGCGTGATCGCGGCAATGCAGGCGAGGCCGCCGCCGACCACCGCGGCGGTCGGTGAGAAGAGGTCGGCGGCGCTGCCGGCGAGGAAGTCGCCGAGGCGGGGGCCGCCGACGACGACCACCAGGAAAACGCCCTGGAGCCGGCCGCGCATGTCGTCGGGGGCGGCGGACTGGAGCATGGTGTTGCGGAAGACCATGCTGACGGTGTCGGCGCAGCCGGCGAGCGCGAGGAAGCACAGGCCGAGCCAGAGGTCGCGGGTCAGGCCGAAGACGGCGATCGCGGCCCCCCAGGAGGCCACCGCGACGAGCACCGCGAGGCCCTGGCGGCGTACGCGGCCGAGCCAGCCGGAGAAGACGCTGCCGAACAGGGCGCCCACCGCGGGCGCGGCGGCCAGCAGGCCGACCGTACTGGTGTCGCCGCCGAACCACAGTCCGGCCACCGCGGGGAAGAGCACCCGGGGCTGGGCCAGCACCATGGCCGCGAGGTCGGAGACGAAGGTGGTCCGCAGGTTGGGCCGGGCGGCCAGATAGCGCAGGCCCTCGATGACCGAGGGCCGCCGCCTGGCGGCGCCGTCGCCCTCCCCCGGCAGCATCGACGGCAGCCGCCACATCGCGTAGAGCGACGCGCTGAAGGCGGCGGCGTCGATCAGGTAGGCGGCCTGGTAGCCCCACAGGCCGACGAAGACACCGCCGAGCATGGGTCCCGCCATCTGCCCGACGCCGCCGGCCAGCGAGGCCAGCGCATTCGCGGCGGGCAGCTGGTCCGCGGGCAGCAGCCTGGGGATCATCGAGGAGCGGGCCGGGGAGTTCATGGCGAAGCAGACCGCCTGCAGGGCGACGATCGCGTAGAGCACACCGACCGACCGGACGTGCGCGATGGCGACGGCGGCGAGCGCCGCGGACAGTACGGTGGCGCCGGTCGCCGTCACCAGGCCGAGCCTGCGGCGGTCGACGGCGTCGGCGACGGCCCCGCCGTAGAGCCCGAAGACGACCAGCGGCACCAGGGAGCACAGGCCGACCAGGCCGACGTAGAAGCTGGAGCCGGTGATCGCGTAGACCTGGAGTGCGACGGCCATCGCGGTCATCTGCTGGCCGATGTAGGACACGGTGTTGCCGAACCAGAGCCGGCGGAAATCCGCGTGGTCGCGCAAGGGGCCGATATCGGCGAGCAGCCGGTTTTTGCGCACGGGAGGCGCCGGGTCGGGTATCGCTGACCCGGATGGCCCAGTCCGGTTCTTGCTGTCCTTCTCACTCTTGAGCACGGGAAACGGTAGCAATCGTGCCCGGTCCCGCGGCGGCCGGGTCGCTTCCGTGCGGGGGTACGGACGGCGTTGGACAGTTGAACACGGAGCAAATCCGGCTGGTGGCAGTGAGGCTGGCGGGAATAAGCTGTGCCGGACGATCAGGCTCCAGGGGATGTACCGGCCCCTCGGTCCCGTCCCGGAACGCGTCGCCACCTCGGCCACATTCCGGCTATCGCACAGGCGCCACCGCGTCCGCACCGCCCGATGTTTGGAATCCAGCCGGGCGCCCGGCGCAAGGCCACGGCCTGTAGGGCGCATCCGGTCGACGCGACGCTAAGGAGTGCGCGGTGTCACGAGATCAGCTCAAGCGCAAAGAGAAAACGGCGGAGCACAGCGGCAAGACCGTGACGCTCCTGGAGGACGAGGGCCCGCTGGACACCTGGTCCCGGTGTGCTCCGATCCGCCTGGCGGGATACGAGGACGACCTGTCCGAGACGCACATCCTGCGCAGTATCGACTAGAGCCCGCCCGGCGCGGCCTGGCGGGCACGCCGGGCCGGCAGGGTGATCCGATCGCCGCCGGGCGGGAACGGCCACCGCCGTTTCCCGCCCGGCGGCGGTTCCGCACCCGATGGGCGCCGAAGCTCCCCGCCCCGGGTCCGCGCGTCAGGTGAAGGCCTTCTTCATCGCTGTCAGATGCGCGCGGCTGAATTCCGCCGCCGCCCGCGTGTCCCGCTCGGCGATCGCCTGCACGAGCGCGGCGTGTTCCGCGTGGTCGGCCTCGGGAGAGGCGACGGGGCGGATCCTCAGCATGTCGAGCATCACCCGGCGCATCCGCGGCACGAAGCCGTCGAAAAGCTCGACAAGGACGTCGTTGTGGGCCGAGACGACCACGGCCCGGTGCAGGGCCATGTCGGCGTCGACGTAAGGCTCCACCGTGTCGCCGTGGGCCAGCCGTTCGGCCAGGGCGCGGCGGATGGCGCGCAGGTCGGCGGGGGTGCGCCGCTCGGCGGCCAGGGCGGCGGCCTCGGACTCGATCGCGATCCTGGCCTCGATGACCGACACGATGGACGCCCGCCGCAGCACGGCGTCCCATTCCTCCACGGCATCGAGCGCGGTGACGAAGACGCCCGCGCCCTGCCGGGGGTCGAGGACGCCCTTGCCCGCGAGTTCGCGGATCGCCTCGCGCAGCGTGGAGCGGCCGACGCCGAGTTCGGCGGCGAGTGTCGTCTCGCCGGGCAGCTTGTGCCCCAGCGGCCACTCGCCGGACCGGACGCGCTCCAGCAGGATGTCCGCGGTCTGCACGGCCAGCGGGTGGCGCTGTACGGGCGATGGCATCGGCGACTCCTCCACTTGTCTGAGTGGTAAGCCAGCATAGCCCCCCGCCGCGGCGCCGACGCATTCCTGCTCACACCTCAGCTTGTCTGAGGAGTCAATCCGTTCTACGGTGACGTTGCCCCCGGCCGGGACCGCGCCCCAACCGCGGCAGCGCCGCCGTGCGCACCGGCCGGGACCGGGCATTCCCGCGGCCGGACACCGCCCCGGGGCACCGCCCGCACCACCCCGGGCACCCGTCGTCGTGAAGGAAGACCGGCCCATGAACCTCAGTACCGCCCCAGCCGTCGGCGCCCCGCCGCGCCGCCAACGCGCCGAACTGTGGGCGCTGGTGGCGACCCACGGGATGAACGACTTCCAGACAGGAGCCGTCGCCGCGCTGCTGCCCTACCTCGTCTCGGAACAGCACTACGACTACGCAGCCGTGGCCGGCATCACCCTCGCGGCGAACTCGCTGTCGAGCGTCGCCCAGCCGCTGTTCGGCTATCTCAGCGACCGCTTCTCGCTGCGCCCGCTGATCCTGATCGGCCTGCTCGTCGCCGCGGCCGGCGTCTGCGTCAGCGGACTGACCGCGTCCTCGTACTGGACCACCTGGGCCGTCGTCGCCGTCTCCGGCATCGGTGTCGCCGCCTACCACCCGCCCGCGACGATCGCGGCGCGGGAGGCCGGCGGCGGATCCAACCGCGCCATGAGCGTGTTCTCCGTCGGCGGGAACGTCGGCGTCGCCCTCGCCCCGCTGGCGGTGGGCGCCACCGTGGGCGTCCTCGGCCTGCGCGCCACTCCCCTGCTGGCCGTCCCGACCCTCGTCGTCGCGGCCGTCCACCTCGCCGTGCACCGCAGGCCGGAGGCGCCCGCCGGGCACCACCCGGCCGCGACGCCTCGCAGCGCCCCGGCCGCCTCCGCCCTGCCCGACGACTGGCGGCGCTTCAGCTGGCTGCTGGTGGTCGTCTCCTTCTGGTCCGTCGCCTACGTGGGCACCCTGTCGTTCATCTCGCTCTACTCGATCCAGCGCTTCGACGCCTCCAAGGCGGCGGCCTCGATCGCGCTGACCGTCCTCGCGGCGGCCGGGGCCGTCGGAACGCTCGGCGGCGGCTGGCTCGCCGACCGCTTCGGCCGGCTGCGTACCATCGCGGCCGGATACTTCCTCGCGGCGCTGTCGGTCCTCGCGATCGTGGCGGCCCCGAACACCGCGGTCGTCATCTGCGCCACCGGCCTGTTCGGCTGCGCGATGTTCCTGCCGTTCGCCCCGCAGATCACGCTCTCCCACGCCTACCTGCCGCAGCACATCGGCACCGCGAGCGGCGTCACGCTGGGGCTGGCCCTCTCGCTCGGCGGCTTCCTCACCCCCGCCCTCGGCGCGTTCGCCGACGACACGACGATCCGCACCGTCTTCGTCCTGCTCGGCGCCCTCCTGGCGGCCGGCTTCCTCTGCTCCCTCTTCCTGCGCGAACGCGGTGACCACGAGGCCGGGGCCGTGCCGGTGCAGACGGTCGCGCAAGCGGACGGCTCCGCCGAGGACACGCTGACCGGGCGGCAGAACTGACCCCGCCTGGCCGCGGTGCCGGGGTGGTCTTTCGCCCCGGCACCGGAAGCGGAACGTCGGACGTGACGGCGCCCGGAACGGCGGGCGGGACTGCGCCGGGCGGCAATGAGACCTGCGCGACATTCCCTGTGTACCACGCATGCATGCACGAGGAGCGGGCATGTGGGGAGCGACTTCACCGACCACCGAGGAGTACGACGATGCTGATGGCGCACCCGACCGTCCTGCGGAACCTGGTGGAACGCTACGAATCGCTGTCCGACGACACGGACGGTACCGACGGCACCGACCCGCGCGTCGACCAGCAACTGCGCGACACGGCTTACACGTTGTGCGTGTCCACCGGCACCCGGGAGATCGGCGCCGCGCTCGCGGCGGCCCGTGCCCGTATCGAGGACCAGGACGGAGTGGCCGCCTGACGGCGCGCCACATCACCTCCGCCCCGCCGGGTATGACGGTCCGACTGCCACCACCGGCCGGCGCGAAGGAAGCCGTTGGGGTGACATCTCCCGGCGGCAGGACCAGATCGGCTTTCCGCGACGTTGTCACCGTGCGGGCGTATCGCCCGCGCCGATGTCCGGAAGGCAGGAACGTATGAACAGGCTCGCCCGGAAGGGACTCGTCACCGCCATGGTCGCCGGTGGCGTGCTGGCCTCCGCGGGATTCGCGCGGGCCGACGCGGCCGTCACAGGGGACGCCGCGGGTCCGCCGGGAGTCCTGGCGGGCAGCGTGCCGCGGCTGCCGCTCGACCTGCCGCTGAAAGCCTCCGGGCACGGGACGGGCGTTGTCGGCCTCGGCAATGCGGCCGGCGCCGATACCGCAGTCGGCCAGGACGCGCCGCCCGCACCCGCCCACACCCCGATTCCGGCGCCGCCCGGCAGTGCCGCCGCGCCTGCGGCGCCCATGGCGCCCGAGCCCGCCGCCCCGGCCCTTGCCGACACCGGGACCGGCGGCACGGGCATGACGGTCGCGGGCGGCCTCGCGCTGCTCCTCGGCGGCACCGCGCTCCGCCGCGGGGCCGGGTCCGCCGTCCGCCGCTGACCGCGGGACCGGCCGCGTCGCGTACGCGGCACAGCCCGCGGATGCCGTACGCGTCCGGCATCCGGCCGGCCCCGGTATGCCGCGGACCGTGCCACCACCCGGTCGGACGCTGCCGCGTACTGCCGTAGGCCCGCCCCCGGCGCCTAAGGTCGGCGGGGAACGTCGGCGAAGGAGGGCTCAGCCATGGCACAGGAAGTCCGCGGGGTGGTCGCACCCGGCAAGGGCGAGCGGGTGCGGATCGAGACGGTGACGGTGCCGGACCCCGGTCCCGGTGAGGCGGTGGTGCGGGTCCAGGCGTGCGGGGTCTGCCACACCGACCTGCACTACCAGCAGGGCGGTATCGGCGACGACTTCCCGTATCTGCTCGGGCACGAGGCCGCGGGCCTGGTGGAGGAGGTCGGCGCGGGGGTCACCGAAGTGGCGCCCGGCGACTTCGTGATCCTCAACTGGCGGGCGGTGTGCGGCCGGTGCCGGGCGTGTCTGCGCGGGCGGCCGTGGTACTGCTTCGACACCCACAACGCCCGGCAGAAGATGACCACCGCGGACGGTACGGCGCTGTCGCCGGCGCTGGGCATCGGCGCGTTCGCCGAGAAGACCCTCGTGGCGGCCGGGCAGTGCACCAAGGTCGACCCGTCGGTGGCGCCCTCGGTGGCCGGGCTGCTCGGCTGCGGGGTGATGGCCGGGATCGGCGCGGCGGTCAACACCGGGGCGGTCGGGCGCGGGGATTCGGTCGCGGTGATCGGCTGCGGCGGGGTGGGCAACGCCGCGGTCGCCGGGTCGCGGCTGGCCGGTGCGGCCCGGATCATCGCGGTGGACCTCGACGACCGCAAACTCGCCACCGCCTCCGCGCTGGGCGCCACCCACACCGTCAACTCGCGCAACCAGGACCCGGTCGAGGCGATCCGCGAGCTGACCGGCGGGCACGGCGCCGATGTGGTGATCGACGCGGTGGGCCGCCCGGAGACCTACCGGCAGGCCTTCTACGCCAGGGACCTGGCGGGCACCGTCGTGCTGGTCGGGGTGCCGACCCCCGAGATGCAGCTGGAGATCCCGCTGCTGGACGTCTTCGGCCGCGGCGGCGCCCTCAAGTCGTCGTGGTACGGCGACTGCCTGCCGTCGCGGGACTTCCCGATGCTGATCGACCTGCATCTCCAGGGGCGGCTGGACCTGGGAGCTTTCGTCAGCGAGACGATCGCGCTGGACGAGGTCGAGGCGGCCTTCACCCGGATGCAGTCCGGCGATGTGCTGCGGTCCGTCGTGGTGATGTGAGCCCCGGCATGGCGTGGTGATACGAGCCCGGCCGCCGCGAGACGAGCCCCGGCACATCGTCGTGATGCGAGTCCCGGCCGCCGCGAGACGAGCCCCGGCGCCTCGTCGGTGACGTGAGCCCCGGCCGCCGCGACGTGCGCCCCGCACGTCGCCGTGCGCCGGCTCCCGGCGCGTCCCGTGCGGGGCTCCGGTGGCGGTCCCGGTGGCGGGCCGCCACCGGGACCCGGCGGGAAACGGCCGGGCGCGGCAGGCCGGCCTGGCCGTAAGGTGTATGCGCGCACATGAAGACAATCCGCACCTCAGCGCCGAGGTGCCCGTCCGTGCGCCCTGTACCGCACCACCGCGAAGACGTGATTTCGAGGAGCCCGCAATGGCGTTGCCGCAAGGCACGCTCAGCCACCGCTACCGTGGCGAGCACCCCGTACGAACCCTCCTCTACCTCTTCCACCCCGACCGGCGGCGGGTCGCCCTGGCCGTCGCCGCCTTCTTCTTCAAGCACACCCCGGTGTGGCTGCTGCCGCTGATCACCGCGAACGTCGTCGATGTCGTCGTCCAGCACCGCCCGATCTCCGTGCTGTGGTGGAATTCCGCCGTCCTGCTGGTGATCCTGGTGCTCAACCTGCCGCTGCACCTGACGTACGTGCGGTGCATGCAGGGCTCGATACGCCGCACCGGCACCCGGCTGCGGACCGCGCTGTGCCACCGGATGCAGCAGCTGTCCATCGGCTACCACTCCCGGGTCAGCGCAGGAGTGCTCCAGGCCAAGGTGATCAGGGACGTCGAGGCGATCGAGACCGCCGCGCAGCAGACCGCGGACAACGGGCTCGCCGCCATCGCCACGCTGACCGGCGGCCTGGTCGTGATCGGCATCCAGGCACCGGCCTTCCTGCCGGTCTACGTCGTCGTGGTACCCGCCTCCGCGTTCCTGGTGGTCAAGCTGCGGCAGCGGCTGCGGGACCGCAACGAGTCCTTCCGCCAGCAGGTCGAGCAGTTGTCGTCGCGGGTCAACGAGATGACCGCGCTGATCCCGATCACCCGCGCCCACGGCCTGGAGAACACCGCGCTGCACCGGGTGGACCGCACGCTGGGCGAGGTGCTGCACGCGGGGCTGCGGCTGGACCGGCTCAACGGCTGGTTCGGCTCGCTCGCCTGGATCCTGCTCAACGCGATCGGTGTGGCGTGCCTGGCGGGCTCCGCGCTGGTGGCGTACTACGGCTGGCTGAGCGTCACGCCCGGCACCGTGGTGATGCTCAGCGCGTACTTCTCCAGCCTCACCGGGTCGGTCACCACGCTGCTGACGCTGACCCCGCAGATCGGCAAGGGCCTGGAGTCGGTGCGCTCCATCGGCGAGGTGCTGCAGGCGCCGGACCTGGAGCAGAACGACGGCAAGGCGCCGGTGTCCGGAGTGGTCGGGCGGTTCGAGTTCCGCGGTGTCGGCCACACCTACCCCGAGGCGGACCGGCCCTCGATCACCGGCTTCGACCTGGACGTCCGGCCCGGTGAGACGATCGCGCTGGTCGGCGGCTCGGGCGCGGGCAAGTCCACCGTGCTCAACCTGGTGATCGGCTTCCTGCGGCCGACCCGGGGCAGCATCCTGCTCGACGGTGTCGACATGGAGACCCTGGACCTGCGCGACTACCGCAGCTGGCTGTCGGTGGTGCCGCAGGAGTCGATCCTGTTCGAGGGCAGCATCCGGGAGAACGTCACCTACGGCATGGAGGGGGTGCCCGACGAGCGGGTGCGGGCCGCGCTGCGGGACGCCAACGCGCTGGAGTTCATCGACCGGCTGCCGCACGGCCTCGACACGGTCGTCGGCGAGCGCGGCGCCCGGCTGTCCGGCGGGCAGAAGCAGCGGCTGGCGATCGCCCGCGCGCTGATCCGCGACCCGCGGGTGCTGATCCTGGACGAGGCCACCTCGGCGCTGGACTCGCGCTCCGAGGCGCTGGTGCAGCAGGCGCTGACCCGGCTGGTGCGCGGCCGTACGGTCTTCGTGGTGGCGCACCGGCTGTCCACCATCAGGAACGCCGACCGGATCGTGGTGCTGGACGAGGGCCGGATCGCGGAGATCGGCTCGCACGCGGACCTGCTGCGCAGCGGCGGCGCCTACGCCGGCCTGCAGGCCGCCCAGCTGGCCTGACCGCCGTGCGGGGGTCCCGGCCGCGGGACCCCCGCACGGCGGCCCGGGTCAGCCGCCGAGCGCGGCGCCGACGATAGCCTGCGCCTCCTGCTGCACCTCGGCGAGGTGGTCGGCGCCGAGGAAGGACTCGGCGTAGATCTTGTAGACGTCCTCGGTGCCCGAGGGGCGGGCGGCGAACCACGCGTTGTCGGTGCAGACCTTGACACCGCCGAGCGCCGCCCCGTTGCCGGGAGCCTCGGTGAGCACGGCGGTGACCGGCTCGCCGGCCAGTTCCCTGGCCGGGACCTGACCGGCCGACAGCTTGGCCAGCACGGCCTTCTGCTCGCGGTCGGCGGGCGCGTCGATCCTGGCGTAGGCGGGGTCGCCGAACCGCTCGGTGAGGCCGGTGTAGTGCTCGGAGGGCGTCCGCCCGGTGACCGCGGTGATCTCGGCGGCCAGCAGGGCCAGCAGGATGCCGTCCTTGTCGGTGGTCCAGGCGCTGCCGTCGCGCCGCAGGAAGGACGCGCCCGCGGACTCCTCGCCGCCGAAGGCCAGGGTGCCGCCGCGCAGCCCGTCCACGAACCACTTGAAGCCGACTGGTACTTCGGTCAGCGGCCGGCCGAGGTCGGCGACGACCCGGTCGATCATCGACGACGACACCAGGGTCTTGCCGATGGCCAGCTCGGGACCCCACTGCTCGCGGTGCCCCGCCAGGTAGGAGATGGCCACCGCCAGGTAGTGGTTGGGGTTCATCAGCCCGCCGTCGGGGGTGACGATGCCGTGCCGGTCGGCGTCGGCGTCGTTGCCGGTGGCGATGGCGTAGTCGTCCTTGCGGGCGATCAGCGAGGCCATCGCGTACGGCGACGAGCAGTCCATCCGGATCCTGCCGTCCCAGTCCAGCGTCATGAAGCGCCAGGTCGGGTCGGCCTGCGGGTTGACCACCGTGAGGTCGAGGCCGTGCCATTCGGCGATCCGGCCCCAGTATTCGACGGAGGCGCCGCCGAGCGGGTCGGCGCCGATGGTCACCCCGGCCCGGCGTACCGCCTCCAGGTCCAGCACGGACGGCAGGTCGTCGACGTAGCGGCCGAGGAAGTCGTAGCGGGCGGTGGTGGGCGCGGCCAGCGCGCGTGCGTACCCGATCCGCTGGACGCCCTTGAGGCCGTCGGTGATCAGCTGGTTGGCCCGGTCCTGGATCCAGGTGGTGGCGTCGGAGGCGGCGGGTCCGCCGTTGGGCGGGTTGTACTTGAAGCCGCCGTCCGCGGGCGGGTTGTGCGAGGGGGTCACGACGACGCCGTCCGCCAGGGCGCCGGTGCGGCCGTTGTTGTAGGTCAGGATGGCGTGCGAGACCGCGGGGGTCGGCGTCCAGCCGTCCTTCTCGTCGATCAGCACGCTGACGCCGTTGGCGGCGAAGACCTCGAGGGCGGTGACCCGGGCCGGCTCGGACAGCGCGTGCGTGTCGGCGCCGAGGAAGAGCGGCCCCGTGGTGCCCTGCGCGCTGCGGTAGTCGCAGATCGCCTGGCTGGTCGCGGCGATGTGGTCCTCGTTGAACGCGGTGGCCAGCGAGGAGCCGCGGTGCCCCGAGGTCCCGAACGCCACCCGCTGGCCCGGCTCGGCCGGGTCGGGGTGCAGCGCGTAGTACGCCGTGATCAGGCGGGGTACGTCCACCAGGTCCTCCGGCCGGGCCGGTGTCCCGGCACGCTGGTGCGGCATCCACGTCTCCTTTGGCTACAGCTTGGGTCGGTCCTGCCCGACCATTGTCGTCCCCGCCCGCCCGGTCCGCAGCAGCGCGCGCCTCGGCGGGCCGCGACGCACCCGTGGATGATCGCGTACCCCGGACGGCGACCCCGTACGCCCTACAGTGGCCCGATGACCCCGGAGCAGCCCGCAGCGGGCGTACCGCTGGCGTCCGCCACCGGCCGCTGGGTGCTGGCGTGTTCGGTGCTCGGCTCGGGCATGGCGCTGCTGGACGGCACCATCGTCAATATCGCGCTCCCCCGGATCGGCGAGGACCTGGACGCGTCGCTGGCCTCGCTGCAGTGGACCGTGAACGGCTATCTGCTGACGCTGGCCGGGCTGATCCTGCTCGGCGGCGGCCTCGGCGACCGCTACGGGCGGCGCAGGGTCTTCGTGATCGGCGTGGTGTGGTTCGCGCTGGCGTCCGCGGGGTGCGGGGCCGCGCCGAACACCGCCGTGCTGATCGGAGCCCGCGCCCTGCAAGGGGTGGGCGGCGCGCTGCTGACGCCGGGTTCGCTGGCGCTGGTGCAGTCGTCCTTCCGGCCGCAGGACCGGGCCAAGGCGGTCGGCGCCTGGTCGGGGCTCGGCGGGGTGGCCGGCGCGATCGGGCCCTTCCTCGGCGGCTTCCTGGTGGACGGCCCCGGCTGGCGGTGGATCTTCCTGGTCAATCTGCCGCTCGCCGCGGTGGTCGTGGCCATCGCGGTGCGCCATGTGCCGGAGAGCCGGGACCGTACGGCGTCGGGGAGTTTCGACGTGCGCGGCGCCGCGCTGGCCGCGCTGTGCCTGGCCGGTGTCACGTACGCGCTGATCTCCGCGTCCGGCCATCCGCCGTGGACGTCGATCGTGCTGCCCGCGCTGGCGGGGGTGGCGTGCGGGGTGGCCTTCGTGCGCACCGAGCGGGGCCGCGCGCATCCGATACTGCCGCTGTCGGTCTTCTCCTCCCGGCTGTTCACCTCGATGAACGTGGTGACGCTGTGTCTGTACGCGGCGATCGGCGGGGTGTTCTTCATCCTGCCGGTGCAGTTGCAGATCGCCGCGGGGTACAGCGCGCTGCGGGCCGGTCTCGCGACGCTGCCGGTGACCGTGCTGATGCTGCTGCTGTCGGCGCCGGCCGGGGCGATGGCCCAGCGGATCGGGCCGCGGCTGCCGCTGACGGTGGGGCCGCTGGTGACCGCGGCCGGGTTGCTGCTGCTGATCCGGCTGGGCCCCGGCTCGTCGTCGTACGTGCTGGACGTGCTGCCCGCGGTGGTGGTGCAGGGACTGGGGATGAGCCTGTTCGTGGCGCCGCTGACGGCGACGGTGCTGGCGTCGGTGGAGGTCGACCACGCCGGGATCGCCAGCGGGGTGAACAACGCGGCGGCCCGGGTAGCGCAGCTGCTGATCGTGGCCGCGCTGCCGCTGGCGGTGGGGCTGTCGAACCAGGCGTACCGCTCGCCGCACAAGGTGGACGCCGCCTTCGGCTCGGCGATGATGATCTGCGCGGGGCTGTGCGCGCTCGCGGCGCTGCTGGCCTTCGCGCTGGTGCCGTCGGGGGCGCTGCACGAGGACGGCGGCGGTACGGGGGCGATGCCGGAGTGCCGGGCGAACTGCGGCTTCTCGGCGCCGCCGCTGGAGCCGGGCACGGGCGGCGCGACCCGCCAGTGACCCCCCGGTCCGTCCTCCGCCCGGGCCCGGCGGCGCTCCCCCGCGCCTCGGGTACGCCCTCGGCCGCGGTGACGGGCCGCGCCCCGGTTACGCCCTCGGGTGCGGTGACGCCCTCCGGCCCGGGGCGCCCCGCGGTGCCGTGACGTCCTCCGGCCCGGGTGCGTCCTCCGGCCCGGGTGCGTCCGCCGGCTCGGGCTCGGTGAGCAGTTGCTCCAGGACGGGCAGCGCCGCCAGCAGCGTGTCGAGCCGTTCGGGGTCGAGCCGGGCCATCCTGCGGGCCAGCAGCTCCGAGCGCTCGCGGCGGATCCGGCCGAGCAGCTCGCCGCCCTCGGGGCTGATGCTGACCAGCCAGGAGCGGCCGTCGGAGGGGTCGGGCTGCTTGGCGACCAGCCCCGCAGCCACCAGCGGCGCCATCGTACGGGTCAGCGAGGGGGCGGCGACCTGCTCGTGGGCGGCCAGCTCACCGATCCGCAGCGGGCCGTGCTCCTGGGTCCTGGCCAGCGCGGACAGCTGGGCGTAGGTGAGGTTGAGGTCGTCTCCCGAGGCCTGCGCGAGCTGGCGGTAGAGCCGGGCGATGACCAGCCGCAGCCGGGGTACGGCGGCCGAGGAGGGCGCCCCGCGCCCGTTGGTGTCGGTCATGGCGGGGGGCGCCTCCTGGGTCGTACCGCGGTCAGCTGTCCGTGCCGGTGCGGCGGCTGCGGATCAGCGACGCGCCTGCTGCGACCAAGGACATCACGATCGCCAGCGCGAACACCACGACCAGGCCGTCGTGGAAGGGTCCGGAGATCAGGTGCGGGAAGAACTCCCGCCCGGTGAGGGTGTGCGCGTTGGCCGCGGGCAGCTTGCCGAGCAGGTCGGGGCCGAGCAGCTGCTGGATCGGGTTGTAGCCGAGGAAGGCCGCGAAGAGCGTGCCGACCGGTGGCAGGTTCGCCACGTCGTGGGCGTTCGCCGCGGGCACGCCCTGGGCCATCAGACCGGTGCTGAGGGTGTGCGGCAGCGAGCGGGCGAGGCCGGCGACCATCAGCGAGAAGAACACGCCGATGGACAGCACCATGCCGGCGTTCTGGAAGGTCGCGCGCATGCCGGAGGCGGCGCCGCGGGACTCGGCGGGCACGCTGGCCATGATGATCGAGGTGTTGGGCGCGGCGAACAGGCCCCCGCCGAGGCCGTTGAGGAAGACCACCAGCGCGAAGACCCAGTAGCTGAAGTCGGTGGGGATCAGCAGCAGCCCGGCGAAGGAGCCGGCCATCACCACGAAGCCGGAGGCGGCGAAGAGCCGGGCACCGTAGCGGTCGGACAGGGCGCCGGCGACGGGTCCCGCGGCCAGGAAGCCGACGGTCAGCGGCAGCAGGTAGATGCCGGCCCACAGCGGTGTGTCGGCGTAGTTGTAGCCGTGCAGCGGCAGCCAGATGCCCTGGAGCCAGATGATCAGCATGAACTGGAGGCCGCCGCGGGCGATGGAGCCCAGCAGGGTGGCCGCGTTGCCGCCGGCGAAGGCCGCGTTGCGGAACAGCTTGAGCGGGAACATCGGCTCGGCGACCCTGGACTCGACCAGGCAGAAGGCCACCAGCATCGCGACGCCGCCTATCAGCCCGGCCAGCACCCAGGGGTTGGTCCAGCCCATGGTGTGGCCGCCGTAGGGCTGGATGCCGTAGGTGATGCCGGCCAGCAGCGCGGTCAGGCCGACCGCGAAGGTGATGTTGCCCCACCAGTCCATCTTCGCCGGGCGGCGTATCCCGGTCTCGTGCAGCGAGCGGTACGCCCACACGGTGCCGATCAGGCCGATCGGCACATTGACCCAGAAGATGGAACGCCAGTTCCACTCGGCGAGCAGGCCGCCGAGCACCAGGCCGATGAAGGAGCCGGCGATGCCGGCGACCATGTTCACGCCGAGCGCCATGCCGCGCTGGCGGGCCGGGAAGGCGTCGGTGATGATCGCCGCCGAGTTGGCCATCAGCATGGAGCCGCCGACCGCCTGGGCGACCCGCCAGCCGATCAGCCACAGTGCTCCGCCGCCGCCGTGCAGCGGGTCGACGGAGAGGATCACCGAGGTGACGGTGAAGATCAGGAAGCCGGCGTTGTAGATCTTGACCCGGCCCAGGATGTCGCCGAGCCGGCCGAGCGTGACCACCAGGACCGCGGTGACCAGCATGTACCCCATCAGCATCCACAGCAGATAGCTGACGTTCCCGGGCTGGAGCGGGTCGAGCCTGATGCCGTTGAAGATCGCGGGCAGCGAGATCAGCACGATCGAGGAGTTGATCGTGGCGATGAGCATGCCGAGGGTGGTGTTGGACAGCGCCACCCACTTGTAGTGCGGATGGTCGGCTGCGATACGCGGTGGCCGCCGCTGTATTCGTTTCGTCGCGTCTTCTGTCGCCATCAGGCCCTTCACACCCCGCCCGGGTCAGTTACTTAACTTAGGTTAAGTAACTCTATCATCGGGGGGTGCCCCGCCGCTCAGCCGCGGCGGCGCAGCAGGATGCCGCGCAGGAGGGCGGCCTGCCCGGCGTGCTGGAGGTCGTCGGAGATCACGCTGACCAGCCGGGCGCCGAGGGTCACCGGCGGATCCCAGCGGCGGTCCACCACCTGGTCGAGGTCGGCGTCGGCCAGGGAGCGCAGGTACGCCAGGGTCTGCTCGTGGACCGCGTCGTAGTAGCCGGTGAGCAGGTCCGCGGAGGACACGGTGACCGAGGCCACCTCCTGCGGGCTGTGGCCGTAGCCGATGTCGGCGGTGTCCAGCGGCAGCCCGAAGCGCTTGTCCCAGCCGTCCTCGGTCCAGGTCTGCGGGCGGCCCGCCACCTCGGCGACGTGGTCGTCCTGGACCCGGGCCAGGTGCCAGACCAGCCAGCCGACGGTGTTGGCCTCCGGGTCGACGCGGAAGGCCAGCTCGTCGGCGGTCAGGCCGTCGACGGCGGAGTGGACGACCTCCTTGATCCGGCCGTAGGCCTCGGTCAGCAGTTCTGCGGTGTTCATCGGGGGCTCCTCGCGGCGGGGCGGCGCCGCCGCGGGGCCCGGCGGTCCCGTGGCGGCCTGATGATCCGATCCTCGCCGATCGCCGGCGCAAGAGCGCGCGGATTCACGCCGGCCCCGGGCGGGTCGTGGGGACCCGCCCGGGGCCGGGCGATCGGGTGGCGTCCTCGGGTCAGGACGCGCAGCAGGTCAGGACGGCAGCGTCCACTGCTGGTTGGCGGCGCCCGCGCAGGTCCAGATCTGCAGCCGGGTGCCGTTGGCCGAGCTGGGGCCCGTGGCGTCCAGGCACTTGCCGGACTGCGGGTTCACCAGCGTGTTGCCGGTGCCCTTCTGCCAGACCTGGGAGCCGGTGCCGTTGCAGTCGTAGAGCTGCACCTGGGTGCCGTTGGCGGTGCCGGCCGCCGCGACGTCCATGCACTTGCCGAGCGCCTGGAGGGCGCCGCCCGAGGCGACGGTCCAGTTCTGCGCGGTGGTACCGTTGCAGTCGTAGAGCTGGACCGCGGCCCCGTTGGCGCTGCTCGCCGACGCGATGTCGACGCACTTGTTGGCGTATCCGGAGTGGATCGGCCCGGTACCGCCGGCCGGCGGCGGGGTGGTGCCGCCGCCCCCGCCGGTGACGGCGTTGAAGATGCTGGAGAACTGCCAGGCGGACTGCGAGGTGCCGCTGCAGCCGCTCTGCGCGGAGCCGCCGTTGGTGGCGCACGCCTTGTCACGGCCGAGCGCCCAGAAGGACAGCTCCTGGATGCCGTTGGACTTGGCGAAGTTCTCCAGGTCCTGGGCGTCGGAGGTGGAGAAGATCTCGCTGGAGGTGTCGTTGACGCCGATCATCGGGGTGTTGCCCTCCATCGCCCACAGCTGCGCGGAGGTCTTGGTGTTCCAGATCTGGCCGAGCTGGGTGTGCAGGCCCTGTGCCGCGCTGATGGCGGCGTTGCCCATGTCCATGGCGGACCCGTAGTCCATCGTCATGACGTTGACGAGGTTGACGTTCAGGTTGTGGCTCTTGGCGTTGTTCAGCAGGCTGAGCGAGTTGGACTCCAGGCCGCTGGGGTCGACCGGCAGGGTGTACTGGACGTCCAGCCGCTTGCCCTGGGCGGCGTACTGCTGCTGGAGGTCGGCGAGCGCGGTGTTGCGGCGGTCGTTGGCGGCGGTGTTGTTCAGCGCCGACCCTTCGATGTCGAAGTCGACCCGGGTCAGGTTGAGCCCGTCGATGACCCGCTTGTACTGCGTCTCCAGGGCGGAGACCGACGTACAGGCGATGGCCTCCTCGGTGCCCGAGGCGCCGCCGAAGGACGCGATGACGTCGCCGCCGCCGGACCGCAGGCTGTTGATGGCGGAGGTCCAGCTCGCGTCGGTGATGGAGGTGTCGCCGTTGAAGGTGGCGTTGCAGCCGCCGCCGTCGATGACGAAGGCGAGGGTGAAGTACTTGACGCCGGTGGCGTTCTTGGCGTTGGTCAGCGCCGACGGCGAGTTCCAGACCTCGGCGTAGGGCGCGGCGTACTGCGCGGGGAAGCCCGGTCCTGGGTTGGCAGCGGCGTGCGCGGGGGCGCCGGTGGCGAGCAGCAGGCCGGCCGCCAGAGCGGGGACTGCGGTGAGGGCGCCGAGTGTCTTGAACTCGATGCGCGGTCGTGGCATGGGGGGAGGCCTTCCGTAGCGGACAGCCCGGTCCGTCGATTCAGATGAATGAACGGCGGACGCCGACCTGACTGTCGGCGCATCGGTGACCGTAGGACTAGACCAATGCCCCGTCAAGCCCCCGCGTTCAGCGACTGAATACAAAGTGCGTGCGGCACACGGCCCGTCAGGGCATGCGGAGGTGCCCGCGTTCAGCTCTCGAACGCGGGCACCTCTCTGGCCTGCGGCCCTAGTTGTTGACGTTGATGGTGAAGGTGGAGGTGGTGTTCTGGATGTCCACCGCGTTGTCGCTCTCGTGCAGCCCGTTGATGGTCACCGAGCCGACCGCCGGGCCCTGTCCCGCCTCAGGCTGCGGGTTGGCCCACAGTCCGAAGCCCGACTTGGCGTCGAAGGCGTCTCCGCTCTTGTGGGCGCCGGTCACCGACAGGTTGGTGAAGACCGTGTCGCTGATCGGGTTGAGCGAGGTGCTGCCGTTCCACTTGGTCTGGAACATCACACCCGCGTACGTCGGATCGGTGATGTCGACGTTGTTGATCCGCAGCCCCTGGAGCTTGAACTCCGCGGAGAAGATCCACAGCGCGGGGAAGGCCTGCTGTCCCCAGAAGTGACCGCCGTCCCTGGCCAGCGAGATGTTGGAGAAGGTGGTCTGCGGTGTGGACTCGAACCCGAGCGCCGGGATGCCGCCGAAGGCGAGCGACCCGATGGTGATACCCGGGTAGGTCAGGCTGTCGGCGATGTAGAGGTTGCTGAAGGTGTTGCCGCCGCCGCCGTAGACCGCGACGCCCGCCGCGCGCCAGACGTTCTTCACCGTGAGGTTCTGGAAGGTGTTGTTGACTTCCTGCTCATTGGTGTGGTCGATCGCCGGGAAGAGCGCGAAGCTGTCGTCGCCGGTGCTCCTGGCCTCGATGTTGCTGACCGTGTTGCCGCTGCTGCCGTTGGTCAGGTTGACGCCGTCGGCGAAGGTGTCGCGGATCCGCAGGTTGGTGATGGTCGAGTTGTCGACGTTGGTGCCCCAGACACCGACGATGGTGTGCTCGATCCACACGTTGTCGATGGTCATGTTCGACACACCGGTCAGGTCCCACGGCTTGCCGGGGCCGTCGATGCGGCTGGTGTAGTTGCCGAAGATCCCGAAGCCGCTGAACTTGGTGCCGCTGGCGGACGCCAGGAAGCCGGAGTCGGTGTTCTCCTGCCCGGTCGGGGTGTAGAAGCGGCTGAACCAGGGGCCGGCGCCGATCACGTTGATGGCGCGACCGTATACGTTGAACTTGCTGGAGGTCTGGTAGTCACCGGCGGGCAGGTAGACGCCGAGCTTGGTGGTGTCCTGCCGTGCGGTGTCCAGCGCGTTCTGCACGTCCTGCTGGGTGAAGCCGGCCGGCACGACGTACTTGGTCGGGTCCGGGTTGGCGATCGCGGTCGCCTGCTCCAGGTCGATGGAGTCGATGTTGTAGTAGGCCGCGGAGTTGGCCGCGTCCTTCTGCAGCCGGATCTTGTGGCCGGCCGGGACGGTGGTCCCGAGCAGCACGTTGGCCTCGTCGTAGATGTGCCGCGGGGCGCCCGCGCCGGGCGAGTTGCCGGGGCTGGCCTCGTCGCCGTACAGCCACTCGTACTTCGAGGTGAGGGTGATGGTCTTCAGGAAGGTGCCGTCGACGTAGATGTCGAGCGTCGTCGAGTCGGTGCCGTCCGGGATGTTGAAGCGGGTCACCAGCGTGTTGGTGCTGTTCAGCGTGGTGATCTCCACCGAGGCACCGTTGGCGGCCAGGTGCACCGCCTTGCGGCCCGACGCCTCACCGGCGGGGTCGCCGATGGTGCGGTTCGGTCCGAGCACCGTCGCGCCGCCGGCCAGCACACCGGACTCGGCCTCGTAGGTGTCGTACGGCATGTTGGCGCCGCGGCCCACGAAGAGCGACTGGCTGCTGGTGTTGTTCGCCTGCTTGATCGACAGCTCGTTGGCGTCCGCGGCGATCACGGTCTTGACCGTGTACTTGCCGTTGACCGCGGTCCAGCTGCCCAGGCTGACCGGGCTGGTGGTGGCCCCGGCCGCAATGGCGCCGCTGTAGGAGCCGGTGAGCGTCTTGACGACGCTGCCGGTGGTGGCGTCCGCGACGGTCAGCGTGACGTTGTGCGCGCCGGACGCGGAGGCGATGGTGCCCTGGTTCTTGATCGCCACCGAGAAGGCGACGTTGTTGCCCGCCGACGGGTTGCCCGGCGACCAGGCCACCGGCGAGGCGACCAGGTCGGAGGTGTCGACCGGCTTGACCACCAGAGCGGTGGGGTTGGTGTAGGTGTTGTTGGTCTCGTTCTGCTCGACGACCGCGTTGGCCTCGTCGACCTTGGCGGTCAGCTGGTAGCTGCCCGCGTCCTTGGCGCCGATGTTCGCCGTCACGGTGCTGCTCGCGCCGGCGGCCAGTGCGCCGACGTTCGCGGTGCCGACCTTGACGGTGCCGAGGTAGAGGTTGACGTTGGTGGCCGGCGAGGCGTTGGTGCCGGCGTTCTTCACCGTCGCGCTGAGCGTGATCGGGTCGGTCTCCACCGGGGCGGCGGGCGACGCGGTCAGGCCGGTCACGGTGAGGTCCGGGTTCGGGCCGGGGACGCCGATGACCTGGAATTCAGCGACCTGGCCGCCACCGGCGCCCGAGTTGCTGCTGAAGACCAGCCGGACGTCGGCGATCCGCGAGGTGACCGGGATGGACACCGAGTTGCCGGAGGCCGGGTCGAAGCTGTAGCTCTTCGGCGCGACCAGCTGGGTGAAGCCGCTCGCGCTCTGCTCGCGGCCCTGGACCTCGATGGTCTGGGTGCGCGCGCCCCAGGCGCTGCTCGGGTTGAGCTTGACCACGACCGAGCTGGTGTCGACGTTCGAGCCCAGCGAGACGGTCAGCGAGCTGGTGCCGCTGCCCTCCCAGTACGTGGTCAGGTCGTCGTCGTTGGCGTTGGCCGCGACGAAGGTCTGCACCGTGGAGGTGGCGGTGATCGGCTTGCCGACCGCCTGGTTGGTGCCGCCGGTGGGCGGGGTGGTGCCGTTGCGGGTCACCGTGTTGCTGTTGCCCGACTCGTTGCCGGCCGCGTCGACCGCGCGGACGAAGTACGCCACGGTGGCGGTGGCCGGCTGGTTGTCGGTGTAGGTGAGGGTGCTGCCGTTGGTGGTGGCGATCTTGCTGCCGTTGGCGAACACCTCGTAGCCGGTGACGGCCGTGTTGTCGCTCGACGCGCTCCAGGTCAGCTTGATCTGGCCGGAGGCGGGCTGGGTGTAGGCGAGGTTGCCGGGCGCGGTGGGCGCCTGCGTGTCGCCGGAGGTGCCGGTACGGGTGACGGTGTTGCTGTTCGCCGACTGGTTGCCCGCGGCGTCCTTGGCCCGTACGTAGTACGCCACCGTCGCCGTGTCGGGCTGGCTGTCGGTGTAGGTGAGGACATTGCCGGCGACCGAGGTGCGCAGCTGGCCGTTGGCGTAGATGTCGTAGCCCGTGACGCCGACGTTGTCGGTCGCCGCGCTCCAGGTCAGCTTGACCTGGCCGGAGGCGGGCTGGGTGTAGGCCAGGTTCGCCGGCGCCGAGGGGGCGGTGACGTCACCGGTGGCGGGGCCGTAGACCTCGAACTCGGATATCTGGCCGGCCGGCCAGCCGGTGTTGCCGGTGATGTTCAGCCGGACGTACCGGGTGGTGGCGGTGTTGAAGGTGATGGTCACCGTGTTGCCGCTGGACGGGTTGAAGGAGTAACCCGTGGACGCGACCAGGTCGTTGAAGGTCGTGCCGTTGGTGCTGCCCTGGACGGCGAGCGTCTGGGTACGGGTCGCCCACGAGGTGGCGGGCGGGAGCTTCAGCACCACCTTGTTGACCGGCACCGCGGAGCCGAGGTCGACCCTGAGCCACTGCGGGAAGGCGTTGTTGGTGCTCTCCCAGTAGGTGTTGGCGTCGCCGTCGACCGCGTTGCCCGAGCCGTAGACGTCGGAGTGCCCGGACTCGGCGGTCGGCTTGCCGGCGGCCAGGTTGTCCGTGGCGGCAGCGGCGGCCTGCACGGTCAGCTCGGACAGCTGCGCGGTCTTGCCCGCGGAGTTCGCCGACACGTCGGCGCGCAGGTAGTGCGCCTTGGTGGCCGGGAAGCTGATCGTGACCGTGTTGCCCTTGGCGGGGGTGAAGGTATAGGCCGCCGAGCCGACGACCGTGGAGAACAGCGTGCCGTCGTCACTGGCCTGCAGCGCCAGCGTCTCGGTGCGCGCGCTCCAGGAGGCGGGCACCTTGAGCTGCACCTTGTCGATCAGGGTGCTGCTGCCCAGGTTGACCTGCGCCCACTGGGGCAGGGCGCTGCCCGAACTCTCCCAGTAGGAGCTCTGGTCGCCGTCGTTGAGCCGGTCGGCGGTGTTCTTGCCGCTGGTGCTGCTGGCCGAGGCCGCCTTGCCGGCGGCGAGGTCCGGCACGGCCGCGGCCATGGCGGGCAGGGCGGAACCGCCCAGCACCAGCAGGCTGGTGGCGACCACCCCCGCCATCAGCCGTGGAATCGAGCGCTTCGTTCTCATAACGTCCCTCTGTGTCGTGTGGGGAAGATCAGGGGAAGGGCGAGACGGACTATCCGAAACGTGCGGGCTGAGCATATGAAGTTGCGCTCATCCCATGCAGATCCATCGTTGTTCTGCTCATTATTTGCGTACGTGTTGGCAGAGTGTTACAGACGCGCTACGGCGGCGTCTACGCCTCGGCAGGCAACGATTCATGCGCGCACAAGGAAAGTTGGCGCGCCGGGCCGCCCGGGCGGCCCGCACCGGGCCGGACCGGGGTCGCGCGGCGGCCCGCCGGGCCGGCCCCGCGGGCTACTTGAAGGCGCCGCGGACCACCCGGGAGGAGCGCCGGTAGACGCCGCTGTCGCCCAGCCGGCGCTTGATCATCTGCAGCCGGGGGTGCCGCTCACTGGCCTCGCTGCCGTACCGGTCCAGCTCCTCCACCAGCCGCTCGGAGCGCTTCTCCACCGCCAGCTCGTCCAGGATCCGGTCCACCTCGGCCAGCAGGGCGCCGTGCAGCTGCCACTGCCGGGGGTGCTCCTGCACCTTGAGCAGCAGCATGTCGGCGATCCGGTCCCGGCTCAGCGCGCTGTCGGTGAGCGCCTGCGCGAGCCGGTCCTCCGCGGTCTGCGCGTTGGCCGAAACCTGACTGGTGATCAAGACCGCGAAGCTCTCGATCGCATACGCGACATGATCGAACAGTATTTCCAGCTCGCCCGCCACGTCGTCGGGGAACAGCTCCTCGTCGGTGCGCTGCTTGGCGAGGTCGGTGAGCGTACGGGACATCACCCTGAGCACCACCGCGCAGATCTCCAGGGTGTCCAGACCGGTCCGCAGCACGATCCGGGAGAGCGCTCCCTCACGCACCCGCGGATTCCACCGCAGGCTGTCCTCGGCCTGCCGGAGCGAGGCGTCCACTTCGACAATGGCGTGGTCGACGCGGCGCGCCTCGTGCAAGCGGGAGGCGGCACGCTCGACCGGCAGGTGCCCGGCGACCTCGCCGCCCATGTCCCTGAAGAGCCCGCCCATCCGGCGGGCCAGTGACTCGATCGACCCGCCCGCGGACTGCACCCAGACCGGCGGGGCGAAGAGCAGATTGAACAGCAGCCCGACCGCGGCACCGATCAGCGTCTCGAAGATCCGGTCCCAGGCGGTGTTGGCGACCCGGGTCACCCCGAGCACCAGCATCGCGCTGATCGCCACTTCGATCACGAACTCGCCGGCCCGCACGAAGCGGCCGATCACCAGCGAGGTCAGGATCGTCAGGCCGAGACTCCACCAGCTCAGCCCCACCAGGGTGCTGAAGCCGATGGCGATCAGCACCCCGGCGATCACCGCGTTGACCCGGTTGATACCGGTGGTGAGCGTGGAGTACAGCGTCACCTGGACCACCAGCAGCGCGGTGAGCGGCGCGGTCAGCGGCGCCGGCTGCGGGGTGAGCCACAGGGCGACCACATAGGAGAGGACGGCCGCCGCGGTGGACCGCAGAATCTGCGCGGCGGCGGGCTCCGCGGTCCAGCGGACGAGCTTGACCATGGGTTCTGGTACGTCAGGCATCCCATGGGCCTTCCCGCTCCTGGCGATCTCACTGGCCCGGCCAGCCTAGGGCCTGGCACCTCGATCTCCGCGGAGGAGGAAGCGGTGTCCGGCGCGCGCAAGCGCGCGACAACGGGAGCGGACGGCGCGTCAAGATCTTGCACTCAGCGAAATGCCGCATAACTCGTCTATGAGGGCAAGGAGTTCGCTGATCGTTCGGAGCTCGTCAGCAAGCTGCAGCGCGCCGAAACAGCCGTACCAATTTCGTTCACTTTCTTGACGCGTCAGCAACAGCGCCGTAATCATCACAGCAACCAGAGAGCGCTCTCACACGCACCCAGGAGACGCCGTGACCGGCAACCCCCCACATCTGTCCAGACGCTTCCCCCGCTCACTTGTCTTCGCGTTCATCGCGGCCGTGCTCGCGGCGTTCGCCCTCGCGGTCACCCAGAGCCCGGCCAAGGCCGCGGGCACCCTGCTCTCGCAGGGCAGAACCGCCACCTCCTCCTCCACGGAGAACGCCGGGACCCCCGCCTCGGCCGCCGTCGACGGCAACACCGGCACCCGCTGGTCCAGCGCCGCCACCGACCCGCAGTGGCTCCAGGTCGACCTCGGCGCCACCGACACCATCTCGTCGGTCACCCTCAACTGGGAGACCGCCTACGCCAAGGCCTTCAAGATCCAGACCTCGGCGGACGGCACCAACTGGACCGACATCTACTCCACCACGACCGCCACCGGCGGCAACCAGACGCTCACCGTAAACGGTTCCGGGCGCTATGTCCGGTTGTACGGAACGGTCCGCGCCACCCAGTACGGCTACTCGCTGTGGGAGTTCCAGGTCTACGGCAGCACGGGCGCCGGCAACTCCGCCTGCGGCACCGTCAACGCGGCGCTGAACAAGACCGCCACGGCCTCCTCCACCGAGAACGCCGGCACCCCGGCCTCCTCCGCGGTGGACGGCAACAACGGCACCCGCTGGTCCAGCGCCGCGGCCGACCCGCAGTGGCTCCAGGTCGACCTCGGCTCCTCGCAGAACATCTGCGGCGTCCAGCTCAGCTGGGAGAACGCCTACGCCAAGGCCTACCAGATCCAGGTCTCGGCCAACGGCACCGACTGGACCAACGCCTACTCCACCACCACGGGCCCCGGCGCCACCGAGCTGATCACGCTGACCGGCACCGGCCGCTACATCCGGGTCTACGGCACCCAGCGCGCCACCGCCTACGGCTACTCGCTGTGGGAGTTCCAGGTCTTCACCGGCGGCAGCGGCACCGGCGGCACCACCACCGGCGGCGGCACGGGCGGCACCACCACCCCGCCGCCCACCGGCGCGAAGCTGCTGTCGTACAACAAGCCCGCCACCGCCTCGACGTACCAGGACGCCAACAGCTGCACCGGCTGCACGCCGTCCAAGGCCTTCGACGAGGACCCGGCGACCCGCTGGGCGACCAGTGACTCCAACGGCTGGGTCGACCCGGGCTGGATCGCGGTGGACCTCGGCGCGACCGCGCACATCAGCCAGGTCGTCCTGCAGTGGGACCCGGCCTACGCGGTCGCCTACCAGATCCAGACGTCGGCCGACGGCACCAACTGGACCAGCATCTACTCCACCACCACGGGCAAGGGCTTCAAGGAGACCCTGAACGTGGACGGCAACGGGCGCTACGTGCGGATGTACGGCACCGCGCGCAGCAACGGCTACGGCTACTCGCTGTGGACCTTCGACGTCTACGGCACCGGCGGCAACCCCACCGCGCCGCCCGCCGCGCCGCCGAACCCGGGCAACCCCGAACACCTGGTGTGGAGCGACGAGTTCAACGGCGCGGCCGGCACCAAGCCGGACACCGGCAAGTGGACCCAGGACACCGGCAACGGCCAGAACGGCGAGCTGGAGACCTACACCAACGGCGACAACACCACCATGGACGGCGCCGGCAACCTGGTCATCGAGGCCAGGAAGGAAGCCAACGGCCAGTACACCTCGGGCCGGATCAACACCTCCGACCACTTCAACTTCACCTACGGACACGTCGAGGCGCGGATCAAGGTGTCCGGCACGCAGGGCCTGTGGCCCGCGTTCTGGATGCTGGGGTCCAACTTCAAGACCGGCACCCCGTGGCCGAACTCCGGCGAGATCGACATCATGGAGCACGTCGGCAAGGTCGCGGACTCGGTCTACTCCACGCTGCACGCCCCCGCCTACAACGGCGGCAACGGCTACGGGTCCCCCTACACCCTGGCCGGCTCCGACTTCGCGTCGGACTTCCACACCTACGCCGTGGACTGGGACTCCACCCACATGACCTTCTCGGTGGACGGCCACGCCTTCTTCACCGCCGACAAGGCGACGGTGGAGGCCACCCGGGGTCCGTGGGTGTACGACCACCCGTTCTACATCATCCTCAACAACGCGGTGGGCGGTGACTGGCCCGGCGCTCCGGACGCCAGCACGGTCTTCCCGCAGCGCATGCTGATCGACTACGTGCGCGTCTCGCAGTAACGCACGATCGCCCGGATGCCCGGGTCCCACGCGGTACGGGACCCGGGCATCCACTCTTCCCCCCACCACCTCCGGCGGCGCCCCCGCCGCCGGGTGAGAGAGGCGACTTCCATGCTGCAAGCCTCCTATCGCACTCCCCCGCCCCTACGACGACGGCGGCTGACCGCCGCCCAGTCGCGGCTCGCCGCCGTCATCGGCTTCGTCCTGGTCGTCGCGCTGGCCCTGGTCGGCACGCCCAGGATCGCCCGCGCCGCCGACCCGGTGCTGCTCTCGCAGGGCAAGCCGGCCACCGCCTCGTCCGCGGAGAACGCGGGCACCGCCGCTTCGGCGGCCGTCGACGGCGACACCGGCACCCGCTGGTCCAGCGCCTTCACCGACCCGCAGTGGCTCCAGGTCGACCTGGGCTCCTCGCAGCCGATCAGCAAGGTCGTGCTGAACTGGGAGGCCGCCTACGCCACGGCCTTCAAGATCCAGACCTCGGCGAACGGCACCAGCTGGACCGACGTCTACAGCACCACGACCGCCACCGGCGGCACCCAGACCCTGAACGTCACCGGCACCGGGCGCTACGTGCGGATGTACGGCACCGCGCGCGCCACCGCGTACGGCTACTCGCTGTGGGAGTTCCAGGTCTGGGGCGGCTCCGGCGGCACCCAGCCGACGGCCTGCGGCAACACCACCGCGGGCGTCGGCAAGCCCGCCACCGCCTCCTCCACGGAGAACGCCGGCACCCCCGCCTCCGCGGCCTTCGACGGCGACCCCGGCACCCGCTGGTCCAGCGCCGCCGCCGACCCGCAGTGGGTGCAGGTGGACCTCGGCTCCTCGCAGCAGGTCTGCGGGGTGAGCCTGACCTGGGAGGCCGCCTACGCGACGGCCTACCAGATCCAGGTCTCGGACAACGGCAGCACGTGGAACACCGTCTACTCCACGACGGCGGGCCCCGGCGGCACCGAGACGCACTCCTTCACCGCGACCGGCCGCTACGTGCGGATGTACGGCACCGCGCGCGCCACCCAGTACGGCTACTCGCTGTGGGACTTCACCCTGCTCACCCCGGGCGACGCCACGACCCCGCCGGGCGGCGGCACCGGTGACTGCCCGTGGGTCGGCTCGACCGCCCCGGTGGCCACCCGGGTCTCCCAGCTGCTGGCGCAGATGACGCAGGCGCAGAAGATCCAGATGCTGCACGGCAACGGCGCCACCCAGCCGTACATCGGCGACATGTCGGCGATCCCCTCGCTGTGCATCCCGGCGATGGGCTTCCACGACGGCCCGAGCGGGGTCGGCGACGGCTTCGGCGGGGTCACCCAGCTGCCGTCCGCGGTGTCGTCCGCGGCGACCTGGGACACCGCTCTCCAGAAGAGCTACGGCACGGTCGCCGGCGCCGAATTCGCCGGCAAGGGCGCGGATGTGGCGCTCGGCCCGACGATGAACATCGTGCGTGACCCGCGCTGGGGCCGGGCCTTCGAGACCTACAGCGAGGACCCCTTCCTGGCCGGCCAGATGGCCACCGCGAGCATCCAGGGCCTGCAGAGCCAGGGCGTGATGGCCGAGGCCAAGCACGTGGCGGTCTACAACCAGGAGACCAACCGCAACGGGCCGCAGGACAACGCGATCATCGACCAGCGCACCTTGCAGGAGATCTACCTCCCGGCCTTCCAGGCGGCGGTGAGCAAGGGCGCGTCGGCCTCGGTGATGTGCGCCTACTCCACCGTCAACGGGGTCTACGCGTGCCAGAACGCCAACCTGCTGAACAACGCGCTCTACCAGCAGGCCGGCTTCGGCGGCTTCGTCACCAGCGACTGGGGCGGCGCGCACTCCACGGTCGACTCGGCGAACAACGGCATGACCATCGAGATGCCGGGCGGCTACTTCTACGCCGACTTCCTGGCCCAGGCACTCGCCAACGGCACCGTCAGCCAGGCGACGCTGAACACCATGGTCAGCCGGGTGCTCACCCAGATGTTCGCCTTCGGCCTGTTCGAGAAGCACAAGACCGGTGACCGCAACTCCGTGGTGACCACCCCGGCGCACCAGGCGACGGCCCGCCAGGTCGCCGAGCAGGGCAGCGTCCTGCTCAAGAACACCGGTGTGCTGCCGCTGTCCACGGCCACCACCCACTCCATCGCGGTGATCGGCCCCGACGGCGGCGCCGGCGTGCGCAGTGTCGGCGGCGGCAGCGCCACGGCGACGAGTTCGGGTACGGTCTCGCCGCTGACCGCGCTGCAGAACCGGATGGGCTCGGCCAGCGCCGTCACCTACAACGACGGCACCGACATCAACGCGGCCGTGACCGCGGCCCGCAACGCCAATGTCGCCGTCGTCGCGGTCGGTTACGGCGAGAACGAGGGCACCGACCTGACCAGCATCGACCTGCCCGACACGCAGAACCAGCTGATCACGCAGGTGGCCGCGGCCAACCCGAACACCATCGTGGTGCTCAACACCGGCTCCGCGGTCACCATGCCGTGGCTCGGGCAGGTCAAGGGCGTGATCGAGGAGTGGTACGCGGGCCAGGAGGTCGGCAACTCCCTCGCCGCGCTGCTGTTCGGCGACGTCAACCCGTCGGGCAAGCTGCCGGTCACCTTCCCCGCGTCCCTCAACGACGTGCCGGCGCACACCACGGCGCAGTGGCCGGGCAACGGCAATGTGCAGTACAGCGAGGGCCTCAAGGTCGGCTACCGCTGGTACGACGCGCAGAACATCACCCCGCTGTTCCCGTTCGGGTTCGGCCTGTCCTACACCACCTTCGGATTCTCCGGGCTCCAGGTGGGGGCGCTGGACGGCAGCGGCAACGCCACGGTGAGCGCGACCGTCACCAACACCGGCACCCGGGCGGGCGCCGAGATCGCCCAGCTGTACGTCGGCGACCCGGCCTCCACGGGCGAACCCGCCAAGCAGCTCAAGGGCTTCCAGCGGGTGGACCTGCAGCCGGGGGCGAGTGCGAAGGTGACCTTCACGGTGACCGCGCACGACCTGGCCTACTGGAACACCGCCACGAGCAAGTGGACGACGGCGGCGGGCGGTTACCAGATCCTGGTCGGCGACTCGTCCCGGAACCTGCCGCTCACCGGGACGCTGAACGTGGCGACCGCGATGAACGCGAACACCGTCGGCGCGGCGACCACCTCGGCGGCCTCGGTCACCGTGGCCAACCCGCACGGCATGAGCAGCCCGGCGGGCACCCCGGCGCGGCTCGCGGTCACCGCGAAGGCGACGGGCGGCGCCGCCCCGGTCTTCACCGCGACCGGGCTGCCGGCCGGGCTGAGCATCGGCAAGGACGGGGTGATCTCGGGCACCCCGACGGCGAAGGGGACCAGCACGGTCAGTGTGACGGCCTCGGACGGGCAGGGCGCGGCCGACACCGCGGCCTTCGTCTGGACGGTCACCTGACAGGCCCGGCCTGAGGCCGTCCGGCCTCGGGCGCCAATGATTCTGCCTCCCCATGGGTGAAGACGACTCCCCATGGGGAGGCAGATGTACATGACAACGCAGTGGCGTCCGGGGTCAGCGGCCGTACCAGACGGTGGTGATGTTGCAGAACTCGCGGATCCCGTGCGCGGACAGCTCGCGGCCGTAGCCGGAGCGCTTGACGCCGCCGAAGGGCAGCGCCGGGTGCGAGGCGGTCATGCCGTTGAAGAACACCCCGCCCGCCTCCAGGTCACGGACGAAGCGGCGCTGCTCGTCCTCGTCGGTGGTCCACACATTGGAACTCAGGCCGAAGGGCGTGTCGTTGGCCAGCGCGACGGCGGCGTCCAGGTCCGCCACCCGGTAGAGGGTGGCCACCGGGCCGAACGCCTCCTCGCGGTGGATGCGCATCCGCTCGGTGACCCCGGTGAGCACGGTCGGCTCGTAGTACCAGCCGGGCGGCAGCGCCTTGGGGCGGCGGGCCCCGCACAGCGCCTGCGCCCCCTTGGCGAGCGCGTCCTCGACCAGCTCCTCCAGGTCGGCCCTGCCCTGCTCGGTGGCCAGCGGGCCGACGTCGGTGGACGGTGTCGTCGGATCGCCCACCCGCAGGGCGCTCATCGCCCGGCTGAAGCGCTCGGCGAAGGCGTCGTGGATGTCGGTGTGGACGATGAAGCGCTTGGCGGCGATGCAGGACTGGCCGTTGTTCTGCACCCGGGCGGTGACGGCGACCTCGACCGCGCGGTCCAGCTCGTCCGCGGCCGACGGCATCACCACGAAGGGGTCGCTGCCGCCGAGTTCCAGCACCGTCTTCTTGACCTCGTCGCCCGCGATCGCGGCCACCGCGCGGCCCGCGCCCTCACTGCCGGTGAGGGTGGCGGCGGCCACCCGCGGGTCGCGCAGGACGTCCTCGATCGCGCCGGAGCCGACCAGCAGCGTCTGGAAGCAGCCCTCGGGGAAGCCGGCCCGGTGGAACAGCCCGCCGAGGTAGAGCGCGGTCTGCGGGACGTTGGAGGCGTGCTTGAGCAGCCCGACGTTCCCCGCCATCAGCGCGGGGGCGGCGAATCTGATCACCTGCCAGAGCGGGAAATTCCACGGCATCACCGCGAGCACCACCCCGAGCGGCCGGTAGCGGACGTACGCGCGCGTGGCGCCGCTGTCCTCGACGTCGGCGGCGGCCGGGTGCTCGTCGGCGAGCAGGTCCTCGGCGTGGGCGGCGTACCAGTGCATCGACTTGGCGCACTTGGCCGCCTCCGCGCGGGCCGCGGCCAGCGTCTTGCCCATCTCGGTGGTCATGACGCGGGCGATCTCGTCCCGCTCCTTGTCGAGCAGGTCGGCGGCGGCGTGCAGCAGCCGGGCCCTGGTACCGAAGTCGGTCTCGCGCCAGCCGCGGAACGCGCGGTGCGCGGCGGTGATCCGCTGGTCGATCCCGTCCGCGTCGAGTGCGTCGAACGTGCGGACGGTCTCCCCGGTCGCGGGGTTCACGGTGGCGATCGGCATGCTGCTCCTCCTCGTGCCGCGGGCCGGCCGGGCGGGCGCGCGGGCCGGGCGCCCACGAGGCGCGGGTACCCGCGGCGGCCGGGTCCATGCGGCTGCGCCGCCATCCTGCCCCCGCCCCGGCGCCGGGCGGCGGTGCTGCGGCCGGGCGGCGGCGGACGGCACCCGCCCGGCGCAACCCGGCACCCCGCCATTACACCGTCCGGGTGATTCATCGGCCGGCGGCGCGCGGGCGGCGACCAGTTGACCTGGAGCGTTCATCCGCCCGTAACGTCCGCCACATCAGCCACAGCTTCTACGCGCGCAGAATCGATTCCCGCACCCCACCCACCGCCCCCCACATGGAGGTTGACGGATGCCTGGTCCACGTATGTCCCGCAGCAGGATCGCGCTCGGCGCGACCGCGGCACTGGGCGTGATCGCCCTGGCCGCGGCCGGTGTCGCCACCGGCAGCGCGCAGGCCGCACCGGCCGGCGCCGCGGTGCCGGCCGCGGCTGCGGCAGCGACTCATCGCGTGCTGTTCGACAACACCAAGGCCGAGACGGCCGGCAACGCCGACTGGATCATCAGCACCAGCCAGCCCGACCCGCTCGGCCAGGACTCCACACCGAACGCCGAGACCGACTGGACCGGCGCGCTGTCCTCGTGGGGCGTCGCCCTGCAGAAGGCCGGCGGCTACAGCCTCAACACGCTGCCGTCCGGACGGACCATCACCTACGGCAACAGCTCCAACGCGCAGGACCTGAGCAACTTCGACACCTTCGTGCTGACCGAGCCCAACGTGAAGCTCAGCGCCGCGGAGAAGACCGCCGTCATGACCTTCGTGAAGAACGGCGGCGGCCTGTTCCTGATCTCGGACCACAACAACAGCGACCGCAACAACGACGGCTGCGACTCGCCGTGCGTGATCAACGACCTGCTGACCAGCAACGGGGTGGACAACACCGACCCGTTCGGCTTCTCGGTCGACCTGCTCGACATCAGCACCGACAACCCGCGGGCGATCAGCAGCTCCTCCGACCCGGTGCTGCACGGCCCGTTCGGCACGGTCACCGGCAGCATCCTGCGCGACGGCACCACCTTCACCCTCAAGCCGGCCGACAACCCGAACGTCAAGGGCCTGCTCTACCACACCGGTTCGTCGGGCAACAGCGGCGCCTTCTTCGTCACCAGCACCTTCGGCAGCGGCCGGGTGGCGATCTGGGGCGACAGCTCGCCCGCCGACGACGGCACCGGTCAGTCGGGCAACACCCTCTACGACGGCTGGAACGACCCGGCCGGCACCGACGCGGCGCTGGCGCTCAACGCCACCGCCTGGCTGTCCGGTTCCGGCAGCACCACACCGCCCACCACCCCGCCGACCGGCGGCACCACCGGCGGTGGCGGCAGCTGCACCGGCGGCCAGCTGCTGGCCAACCCCGGCTTCGAGTCCGGCGCTTCCTCGTGGTCGGCGAGCAGCGGAGTGATCAACAACAGCAGCGGCGAGCCCGCGCACGCCGGCTCCTACAAGGCGTGGCTCGACGGCTACGGCACCGCGACCACCGACACGGTCTCCCAGTCGGTCACCATCCCGTCCGGCTGCTCGGCCCGGCTCTCCTTCTGGCTGCACATCGACACCGCGGAGACCGGCAGCACGGCGTACGACACCCTCAAGGTGCAGGTGCTGAACTCCTCAGGCACCGTCCTGAGCACCCCGGCGACGTACAGCAACGCCAACGCGGCGTCCGGCTGGACCCAGCGCACCTTCGACCTGAGCGCCTACGCCGGGCAGACGATCACGCTGAAATTCACCGGGACCGAAGGCTCCAAGCTCCAGACGTCGTTCGTCATCGACGACGTGGCGATCACCATCAGCTGACCGCCCGCACCTCCTGTCCGGCCGGCGGTCCCGCGCCGGCCGGCGGGAGGCCGTCAGCCGAGCAGGCTGCGCTGGCTCTCCGGGCCGAACTCGCACCACACGGCCTTGCCGTCGCCCCGCGGCTCGACACCCCAGTGGATGGCAAGCGCCTCGATCATCAGCAGCCCGCGGCCGGAGGTGGCGGCCTCGCCGGGGCTGCGGCGGCGCGGCCACACGCTGGAGCGGTCCTGCACGGTCAGCCGGACCCGGCGGACCGGTTCGGGCAGCACCTCAAGGGTCATCACGGCGCCGCCCTCGGTGTGCAGCAGCACATTCACCAGCAGTTCGCCCGCGGCGACTTCGAGGTCGTCGGCCAGCTCGGCGAGCTGCCACGCCTCCAGCGCCTGGCGCAGCGCGAGGCGGGCGTCGGCCAGCCCCTCGGGGTCGGCCTGGTGGACGTAGGAGTGCATCCTGGGCGCCCGCGAAGTGCCGGGGTCGGGGTCGCGGCGCAGGATCAGCAGAGCCACGTCGTCCTGCGAGCCCCAGCGCTCCCACAGGTTGTCCGCGAGGTGGTCGGCCAGCTCCTCGGCCTCGTCGGGGCCGTCCCGCACCGCCGCGGCCAGCGCCTCCATGCCGATGGTGATGTCCAGGTCGCGTTCCTCGACCAGCCCGTCCGTGCAGAACACCAGGGTCTCGCCGGGCACCAGATCGAGCCGGGTCTCGGGGAATTCGTGCAGGTCCAAGGCGGTGGCCAGGCCCAGCGGCAGGCCGCCGCGCACATGGGGCCAGCCGGTGCGGCCGTCGGTGTGCCGCACCAGCGGCCCGAGGTGGCCGGCCCTGGCCGCGCGCACCGAGCCGCCCGTCAGGTCGAGTTCGGCGTACGCGCAGGTCGCGAAGCGCTCGGTGTCCAGCTCCGCGAGGAAGCGGGAGGCCCTGGCCAGCACGGTCGACGGCGGGTGGCCCTCGGCCGCGTAGGCGCGCAGCGCGATCCGCAGCTGGCCCATGACGGCCGCGGCGTGGGTGTCGTGGCCCTGGACGTCGCCGACGACCAGGCCCACCCGGTTCTGCGGCAGCGCCACCACGTCGTACCAGTCGCCGCCGACCTCCCGGCCGCTGGACGCGGTGTGGTAGCGGACCGCGATGTCGGCGCCGTCGAAGCGCGGTACGTCCCGGGGCAGCATCGCGGCCTGCAGCCCGGTGGCGAACTCCCGCTCCCGGTCGAAGAGCATCGCCCGCTGCAGGGACTGCGCCACGATCGCGGCGAGCGCCGCGCACAGCTCGCGGTGGGTGTGGGTGAAGACGTCGCCGGAGCGGTAGAAGAGCGCCAGACCGCCGATGGAGCGGGCCTGGGCGACCAGCGGCAGGAAAGCGGCGGCGTTCAGCTCGTCCATGGCCGCGACATACGGCAGGACCGCGGGAAACCGCTCTCCCAGCTCGGCGAAGGAGCTGACGAAACGCGGCCGCTGGGTCATCACGGCCTCGCCCAGCGGCAGCGCGCCGTCCAGGCGGCGCGGGGACAGCCCCGACATCCCGGCCACCGGCTCGCCGCTGACCCCGACGATCCGCAGATTGCCGCCCTCCACCAGCCCGAGCGCCAGTCCGTCGGCGCCGAAGCGCTCGAGCCCGCCCGCGCCGGTGAGCACCGCGGTGACCTCCTCGACGGTCACCGCGCGGGACAGCGCCTCGGTGGTGAGCCGGACGATCGGGGCGAGGCTCTGCCGCTCCCCCGCCGGCCGGCTGACGCGCACGTCGGGGGTGTGGGTCAGCTCGTCGGTGGCGTCCCTGACGATGCCGACGATGCGGTAGGCGTTGCCCCGCTTGTCGCGCAGGATCGTGCCCTGGGTGTGCGACCACTGCTTGGCGCCGTCCCTGCGGGTCACCTGGAAGTAGCCGCCGTAGGTGCGGCGGCCGGCCTGGAGCGCTCTCCTGAGCGCGTAGTCCACCCGGGCGCCCTCCTCGGGCGGGACCCGCAGCACCAGCGACTCGGGCCGCCCGTCGAATTCGCCGGGCCGCAGGTCGAAGACCCGCAGGGCGGCCTCGTCGAGTTCCAGCACCCCCTGGTCGAGGTCCCAGTCGAAGCTGCCCATGCCGTTCATGGCCAGCCGCTCCCCCGGGCCGATCTCCGTCTCCGGAGGCCGTCCCAGGGCGAGGATCGGCCCGACCCTGGGGTCGTAGCCGCTGCGGACCGACCGGTTACGCGCTGTCATGCACTCGCTCCGGGGGTCGGGCCTGCGGTCATCGGGCCGCTTCCGCGCGGCGAATCGCGGGATGCACTTCGGCAGGCTTCATAGGCATTACAGCCAGTATGCCCCGTTCGGCGGCATACCCCGACCCGAGCGGCCCCGGGCGCCAGTCCCGGGGCAGACGCAGACGCAGCCCGTCAGGCGCAGGCCCTCACGCTCAGGCCGTCAGGCGCAGGCCGGACGACGGCGGCGTACGACGGCCAGGCCCGTCACGCCGACCAGCGCGCCGACGGCCACGACCTTGAGCGAGCCCGGGCCGGTCACGCCGCCGCCGAGTCCGGTCCGCAGCGTGCCGGGCATGGCGGCGGCCCGCTCCTCGACGGCCAGCGGCACGGTGCCCTGCCCGCCGTCGCAGCCGAAGCCGATGTCGTAGCGCGCGCCTGGCCTCGCGTACCGCCCGACGGTGACCGTCGCGCTCTGCCCGGCGCCGCCGCCCGCACCGAGGGCCACCGCGCCGAACAGGCCGGGCGCCGAGGCGGTCGCGGGACCCGCGCAGCCGGTCGCGCGCAAGGTGACGATCTCACCGGGAGTGACGGTGGCCGGGGTGGCGGTGAAGCCGGAGGGGTCGGCCGGGGCCGCCGCAGAAGCGGGCGCCGCGGCGGCCAGGGCCACCAGTGCCGCCAGGGCGGCCGGCACCGCCGGCCCGGCCAGGGCGAGGGCGGCTGCGAATATCCGGCCGGCGCGCATACGGCTCTCCCGTGCCGGGGGCGGTCCTGTGACCGCTCCAACGGCTCGGCCGGCACTCTTCCGGTATCCCACGGCGCCGCCGGGCTTCCCGCCCGCCGGGACGGCACGTCCGGCCGGTGCTCCTCGGCGGGCGCGCGCCCGACTCCCGCCGGGGCGGGCCGCGTTGGCCGCCGGGGTACGGACGGCGGCCGGCGGGTCCGTTCGGGTGGAAGCCGGGCGCCGCCAGGGCGCGCCGCATGGGTGCGCGGGACCGGGGTACGCGTGGGGGCGAACGGAACGCGATCTTCTTTGGAGGGTGCCATGTCCACCCCGTTTCCCGACCCCTACCCGCCGCTGCCGACGCCCCCGGACGAGCCGTCGCCGGGGCCCGACCCGGTTCCGACGCCGGAGCCGAGTCCGATTCCCGGCCCCGCCCCGAGCCCGCTGCCGACCCCGCCGTCCCCGGTGCCGCCCACACCCGAGCCCACGCCGGCGCCGGCCCCGCCCCCGATCGACTGAACCCGCCTCCACGGGGCGCACGCGTAATCACTCTGCCGCGGCAGGCACTTTTCGGGGCGCACGGATTCGCATGTGTTGTCGATTCATTCGGCTTTCCCAGCATGAATCGAAAATATGCTCGGTCATTCATCATTTAGGTCGATAATCCGTGCGCGCCGTGAGCATGACAGAGATCAACGCCGCAGGTGGGAGGCACGAAGTCCCGCACGCCCCCGCGACGCATGACGCATGCGGTCCAGTCACCTCCGCAAAATGGTCACAACTCCTCCGCGATCTACCCCACGATGGTCCCCGGAATACGGCCGGAAAGGGCCGTTGGAGTGGGAGCACGCCGATCGGGAATCGGCGGCTGCCGGGGGAGGAAATTCATGGGCAGAGCTTTACGCGCCGCAACCGTCGCGTCCGCGGCGGCACTGGTGGCACTGGCGGTCGCGCCGCCGTCGGCGCGGGCCGCGGTGCCGCCGCGGGTCGATCTCAGGGTGCTGGTGGTGGACGACGGCGGTCCGGCGACCGCGGCCATCACCTCGGAGCTGGACGGTGCGGGCACTCCGTACACCACGGTGGACCTCACCGCGGCGGGCCGGCCGGTGATCACCGCGGGCTTCCTGAGCGACACCGTGTCGGGGCGGCCTCGGGCCAAATTCCAGGCGGTGGTGCTGCCCAGCGACAACCCGTTCGGCGCGGGCTCCACGGAGATGGCGGCCCTGGCGGCGTACGAGACAGCCTTCGGTATCCGGCAGGTGGACGCGTACACCTACGCGCAGCCCTCGGTCGGGCTCAACTACGCGCAGACCGGCGGCTACCTCGGCCCGCTGGACGGCGTGCAGGGGCAGGTGACCGCGCAGGGCGCGGCGGGCGACTTCGGGTACCTCAAGGGCGCGGTGCCCTTCGAGGACAACGACCCCTACCAGTCGGAGAGTTACGGCTACCTGGCGACGCCACTGGCCACCCAGGCGGCCGGGGCGAGCTTCACCCCGCTGGTGGACGCGCCGATCCCGGGCAGCACCGAACGCGGGGTGCTGGTCGGGCAGTACACGCACGACGGGCGCAGCGAGCTGGTGATCCCGTTCGTCTACAACCAGTACCAGCAGCAGTTCCGGCTGCTGGCCCGCGGCATCGTGGAGTGGATGACGCAGGGCATCCACCTGGGCGCCGACCGCAACTACTTCGAGGTGCAGGTCGACGACGTCTTCCTCGCCGACGACCGGTGGAATCCCACCCTCAACTGCACGCCGGGCGACGTGGACTGCCCGATCGGCACCGGGGACGACACCGACCCGGTCCGGATGACGGCGGCGGACGCGGCCTACGCCGCTCAGTGGTCGAAGGCGCACGGCCTCACCTTCGACTTCGTCTTCAACGGCGGCGGCAGCGAGGACTGGAAGTCCGACCACGACACGACGACCGACCCGCTGGCGAACCAGCTGATCGCCGACAAGAACACCTACCGGTGGGTCAACCACACCTATCTGCACTCCTTCCTGGGCTGTGTGCAGGACGTGAGCGTGGTGCCGTGGCGCTGCCAGACGACCGCGAGCGGCGCCGTCCAGTGGGTGAGCACCTCCGACATCACCTCGGCGGTGCAGGACAACCGCACCTGGGCGGCGACGCACGGACTGTCCCTGAACGACCAGGAGCTGGTGACCGGCGAGCACTCCGGGCTCAAGCTGCTGCCGCAGCAGCCCGCCGACAACCCCAACCTCGCCTCCGCGCTGACCGTGCTCGGTGTGAAGTACCTGGCCAGCGACAACTCCCGTGAGCCCGACCAGCGCCAGGCCGGCCCCGCGGTCACCGTGCCGCGCTTCCCGATGAACGTCTTCTACAACGCCGGCACGGCGCAGGAGGAGACCGACGAGTACAACTGGATCTACACCAGCCAGGCCCAGGGCGGCAGCGGCGCCTGCACGACCTCCGGCAACTCCACCTGCCTGACCGCCCCGTTGGACCCGGCCACCGGCTACGCGTCGTACATCGTGCCGCTGGAGTCGAGGATCGACCTCGGCCATGTGCTGGGCAACAATCCGCGCCCGCACTTCCTCCACCAGTCGAACCTGGCCGAGGACCGGATCGCGTACCCGGTGCTGGAGCGGGTGCTCGGCGACTACGCGGCGCTGTTCGCGGCGAACACGCCCACGGTGAATCTGCGGACCTCGGACATCGCCACCGAATTGCAGCGCAGGGCCGCGTGGAGCACGGCGTGGAAGGGCGGCGACGTCACCGCCTACCGCATCGGCGACACGGTCACCGTCAGCGCGCCGAGCGGCGTCCAGGTGGACGCGACCGTCCCGTCCGGCACCCGGCAGGCCCAACTGCTCGGCTCCACGGCCTTCGGCACCGCCTACGCGGGCCGGCTGTCGGGCTGGACGCAGCCGGGGCTGCTGCAGTTCGCGGTGTCGCTGACCCTGCCGTCCGGCGCGGTGCCCGCGGCGCCGGCGAAGGCCGCCGCGAACAGCCCGGCGGCGCTCGCCGCCCCGGTCGGCCGGCTGCCGGTGCCCAAGGGCGTGGCGGTCGCCGTGCCCGCCGGGCCCGGCGACAGCAAGCGGCCCTGACACGGCAGACGCGAACGCGTGCGGGCGGGGCGGTGACCGCCCCGCCCGCACGCCGGGGCGCGCCCGCGCCCCGGCCGTACCGACCTGTCCCGGGGGGACACATGCACGCAGTGCTCGGCCAACCGCCCTCGCGTATCGCGCAGGTGACGCTGCTGACCGAGGGGACCTACCCGCACAGCCCCGGCGGGGTCAGCGTCTGGTGCGACCAGCTCGTACGCGCCATGCCCGATGTGGACTTCCGGGTCACGGCCGTCACCGCGACGGGACGTGAGCAGCCGGTGTGGGAACTGCCGTCGCACGTGCGGGCGGTGGAGTCGATACCGATGTGGGGCGCCGTCCCCCGGGGGAAGGAGCCGCGCGGCCGGGACCGGCGGGCCTTCCTCAGCGCCTGGGAGCGGCTGCTGACCTCGCTGCTGGCCGAGGGCGGACGCGGCGGGGACGGTGAAAGGGCCGGCACCGACGAGCTGTTCGGCCCCGCGCTGTACGACCTCGCCGACTGGGCGGACGCCGGCACGCTGTCGGCGGGCCTGCGCTCCGAGGCGGCCGTACGCGCCCTGGCCGGGCTGTGGCGGCGCCCGGGTACGGACGTGGCGGCGGCCCTGCCGACCCAGTACGACGCGCTGACCGGCACCGACCTGCTGGAGCACGCGCTGCGCCCGCTGGCCGCCGGCGCGCCGACCGGAGTCGCGCACGCGGTCAGCGGCGGCCTCGCCACCCTGCCGGGGCTGCTCGCCCACCACCGCGACCAGGTGCCGCTGCTGCTCACCGAACACGGCGTCTACCAGCGGGAGCGCTACCTCGGCCACCGCACGGGCCCCTACCGCTGGCCGGTGAAGTCCCTGATGCTGCACTTCTTCCGGCTGCTGGCCCGCGAGGCCTACCGGCACAGCGCGCTGATCACCCCGGGCAACCGCTACAACCGCCGCTGGGAGGAGCACGGCGGCGCCGACGCGGGCCGTATCCGTACCGTCTACAACGGGGTCGACCCCGCCGCCTTCCCGCTCGCCGGGCCCGAACCCGAGGTGCCGACGCTGACCTGGGCCGGGCGGATCGACCCGATCAAGGACCTGGAGACGCTGATCCGCGCGTTCGCGCTGGTCCGCGAGGAGATACCCGAGGCGCGGCTGCGGATCTTCGGCGGCACCCCGCGCGGCGGCGAGGACTACCGCGCGCGCTGCGAGGCGCTGGCCGCCGCGCTCGGGTCCGCCGGGGCGGTCAGCTTCGAGGGCCGGGTGGACGACATCCGCACCGCCTACGCGGCCGGGCAGGTCGTGATGCTCTCCAGCATCAGCGAGGGCTTCCCCTTTACCCTCATCGAGGCGATGTCCTGCGGGCGCTGCACCGTCTCGACCGACGTCGGCGGGGTGCGCGAGGCGGTCGGCGAGACCGGCCTCGTCGTCCCGCCGCGCGACCCCGCTGCCATGGCGGTGGCCGCCCTGGCGCTGCTGCGCGACCCGGTGCGGCGGGCCGCGCTGGGCGAGGCGGCCCGGCTGCGGGTCATCGACCAGTTCACCCTGCGGCAGACCATCGACGCCTTCCGCGGCATCTACACCGGCCTGTCGCCGGCCGAGCCGCGCACCGGGCAGCAGTACGGCGGGGTGACGTGGATGTCCCGGGTCCGGCGCGCCGACACCGCGGCGGGGTCCGGGCAGCGGGCCGCCGCGGAGGGCACGGCGTGAGCGGGCCGCTGTCGCTGGTGGGCGCGGCCGGCGCCGACGGGGCGAGGGGCGCGGTGGTGCGGCTGCCGCGGCGGCGGCGGACGCCGTCGTGGGCGCAGAGCGACCCGGTCGTCGAGCTGGCGGAGCGGCTGGCCGGGCCGTGCGCGAGCGCGGTGCACCCGGACGAGATCGCGGCGCTGCTGGAGTCCGAGGGGCTGACCGACGAGCAGGTCACCGGGCACTACGAGCACCGGGACCTGTTCTCGCTCGCCGAGTCGCTCTTCGCGCTGGTGCCGCGCGCCTACCCCGAGCCGGAACCGGCCGCCGACCCGTGGCGCACCGACGCCGGGCGCTGTGTCCTGCGCGGACTGACCTTCGCGCTGCCGGGCGTCGCCTATGTCGTCGGCGGGCGCTGGGCGGACGGCCCCGACGGGCCGTTCGGGGTGACCGCCGCGGTCGCGGGCTGGGCGGCGGCGGCGCTGTGCAGCTGGAGCTGGAACCAGGGGCTCTCGCACCGGGCGGGCCTGCTGCTGCTCGCGCAGCGCCCGCGGGCGGCGGCCCGCTGCCTGCTCGTGGGCGCCGCCGCGGGCACCGTGCCGGCCACGGCGGCGGCGCTGGCCGTGACGGGCGTCGCGCACCCGGCGCCGCCGCTCTTCGCGCTCGGCCAGGCGCTGTACATGGCGGCGGCCACCGTCCTGCTGGTGCTCGGCCGCGAGCGGTCCCTGCTGTACGTGCTGGCGCCGCTGACCGTGGCGGCCGGGTGCGGCGCGACGGGACTCCCCTCGCCCGTGGTCGCCGCGATCCTCACGGCGACGGTCGGCGCCGCCATCGCCGCGGCGGTGCACACCGCGGGCGGTGCCGCCCGCGCCGCGGGGGCCGGGTGGTTCGGCGTCCGGCTGCGCGGGAGCCGGACCCGCGCCGGGCGGCCGGAGCCGCGCGAGGGCGGGGAGGCCGGGGAGGGCGGCCCGCACGTGCCGGTGGGCCGGTCGGTGCCGCTGGCGCTCGGCGGGCTCGGCGCCGGGGCGCTGGTGGTGACCGCGGCCCTGGCCGGGGAATTCGTCGCCACGCTCACCGTGAGCATGGGGGTGGCCGAATGGCTGCTCTTCCGCTTCCGCAGCCGCGCTCTGGCGGCGCTGCGCAGGACCGGGGTCGGTGAGCGGCTCTTCACCCGGTCGTGGCGGGTGCTGGCGCGCTGCCTGGGGGCCTACGCCGCCGCGCTGGTGGCGCTGGCCGGCGCCGAGTCCGCGGCGCTGCCGGGGGCCGCGCCCTGGGACGCGCCGCATCTGGGCGTGCTGCTGGCGCTCGGCTGCACGCTGTGGCTCGCGCTGCTGCTCCAGTCCTGCGACCGGCCCTGGCCCGCCGCCGCCGTGCTGTCGGCAGCGACCACGACCGCCGTGGCGCTGCTCGCCGCGCACATCGGCGCGCCCGGCGCCGTCATCGGCCTGACCGGTGCGGGCGCCGCCGCCGTCCTGCTCACCGCGGCCGCCACCGTCACCGCCCGGGTCACCGCACACCGCTGACCGCCCGTCCCCCGGCGGGTACCTCACGTCACCTCTGCCACAAGGAGATCACACCTGTGTCCACCGCAACTGCCGTCGCCGTCACCGGCGCCGAGGGCTTCATCGGCTCGCACCTGGTCGAGGCGCTGGTCGCCTCCGGCCGCCGGGTGCGCGCGATGGTGCAGTACAACTCCTTCTCCTCGCACGGCTGGCTGGAGCTGCTGCCGCCCGAGGTGACGGACTGCGTGGACGTCGTCCTGGGCGATGTCCGCGACCCCGGCTCGGTGCGCGACCTGGTCGCCGGCTGCGACACCGTCTACCACCTGGCCGCGCTGATCGCGATCCCGTACTCCTACCGGGCGCCGCGCAGCTACGTCGACACCAATGTCAGCGGCACCCTCAACGTCCTTGAGGCGGTACGGGAGTCGGGCATACCGCGGCTGGTGCACACCTCGACCAGCGAGACGTACGGCACCGCGCAGACCGTACCGATCAGCGAGGACCACCCGATCGTGACCCAGTCGCCCTACGCGGCGTCCAAGGCGGGCGGCGACCGGCTCGCCGACAGCTACCACGCCAGTTTCGGCACCCCGGTGGTGACGCTGCGGCCCTTCAACACCTTCGGCCCCCGGCAGTCGATGCGGGCGGTGATCCCGACCGTGATCGGGCAGGTCGCCGCCGGGGAGCGCAAGGTGACGCTGGGCGATCTGCGGCCCACCCGGGACTTCACCTACGTCAAGGACACCGCTGCCGCCTTCCTCGCGGTGGGGACCGCGCCGGCCGAGCGGGTGGTCGGCAGGACCTTCAACGCCGGTACGGGCGGCGAGATCTCGGTCGGCGACCTGGTGCGGCTGATCGGCACCCTGATGGACACCGACCTGGCGGTGCTGGAGGACCCGCAGCGGCTGCGCCCGGCCGGGTCCGAGGTGATGCGGCTGGTGTGCGACGCGAGCCGGCTGCGCGAGGCGACCGGCTGGGCGCCCGCCCACCGGCTGGAGGACGGCCTCGCCCGCACCATCGACTTCTTCCGCGACCCGGTCCACCTGGCCCGCTACAGGACCGGCGCCTACAACGTCTGACCGTACGTCGGAATCGACCCTGACCACACCACTTCTGGGGGGACCCACCATGCACGCAGTCATCCTCGCGGGCGGCAAGGGCGTACGCCTGCGGCCCTACACCACCGCGCTGCCCAAGCCGCTGGTGCCGATCGGCGACAGCCACGCGATCCTGGAGATCGTGCTCAGGCAGCTGGCCGCCGCGGGCTTCCTCCGCTGCACGATCGCCATCGGCCACCTCGGCAACATCATCCGCGCCTACGTCGGCGACGGCTCCCAGTGGGGGATCGACGTCGACTATGTGACCGAGGACAACCCGCTGGGCACGATGGGCCCGCTGCTGACGATGCGCGACGAACTGCCCGAGCACTTCCTGGTGATGAACGGCGATGTGCTCACGGACCTGGACTTCGCGCAGTTACTGCGCGGGCACAGCGGCTCCGGCGCCCCGCTGACGATCGCCACCTACCGGCGCACCGTCAACATCGACTTCGGGGTGCTCACCACCGACGAGGGCCAGGTGGTGGGCTTCACCGAGAAGCCGAGCATGGACTACCGGGTGTCGATGGGGGTCTACGGGGTCTCCCGGGACACGCTCTCGGGCTACACGCCGGGGCTGCCGCTGGGCTTCGACGAGCTGGTGCTCGACCTGCTCGCCGCGAACCGGCCGCCGCACGCCCACGACTTCGGCGGCTACTGGCTGGACATCGGCCGACCCGACGACTACGACCGGGCGAACGCCGAATTCAGCAGCCTGCGCGGGCTGCTGCTCAAGGGGGCGTGAGCACGGCATGAGCAGGATTCTGGTGCTCGGCGGCGCGGGCTACCTCGGCGCCCCGGTGACCGCGCGGCTCGGCGCGCTGCCCGGGGCGACCGTGCTGCACGGCGGGCGCGCGGCGCCGGACGGCGGGGGCGGTGCGGGCGGTCGCCCGGCGCCGGACCTGCCGGCCGACCTGGGCACGGTGCCGGTGGACGTGCTGGCCGGCGGGCTCGCGGCGCTCGGCCCCGACGTGGTGGTCAACTGCGCCGGGCTCACCGGCGGGCCGGCGAGCACACTGGCGGCGGTCAACGCCCGCGGCCCGGCCGCGCTGTGCGAGGCGATGGCCGCCGCGGTGCCCGCGGCCCGGCTGGTGCAGCTGGGCTCGGCCGCGGAGTACGGCCCCGGGACGCCCGGGACACCGGTCCACGAGTCGGCCGCGGCCCGGCCCGCCGGGGTCTACGGCGCCACGAAGCTGGCGGGCACCTTGGCGGTGACCGGGTCGGGGCTCGACGCGGTGGTGCTGCGGGTCTTCAACCCGGTCGGCCCGGGCGCACCCGCGTCCGGGCTGCCCGGGCGGCTCGCCGCCGCCTTCCGCGCCGCACCGCCGGACGGGGCGGTCCGCACCGGCGACCTGGGCGCGTACCGTGACTTCGTGGACGTGAACGACGTGGCGGCGGCGGTGGCGCTGGCCGCCACCGCCGCCGGGCCGCTGCCCCCGGTGCTGAACATCGGGTCGGGCCGCGCCAGGCCGGCCCGCGATCTGGCGGCGGAGCTGGCCGGGCTGGCCGGCTTCACCGGGCGGATCGAGGAGTCGGGCGCGGGCTCGGAGCGCTCGGCCGCCGCGTCCTGGGTGTGCGCGGACATCGCGCTGGCCGCCGCGGCCCTGGGCTGGCAGCCGGCCCGCACCCTGCGCGACGCGCTGGCGGCGCTGTGGCTCACCACCGCCCCGGCCGCCGGGGCGTCGGCATGACCGCCCCCGAGCGGCCGGCGGCGTACGGCGGCCCCACGCCCGTACCGCCGTACGCGCCGGGGCCCGAGCGCACGCCGCCGGAGGCGGTGGCGCAGCCCGCGGTGCCGCCCGTCGCCGCCGCGCGCTCGCTGCTCGTGCCGCTGTACGTCCATCCCGCCCTCGACCCGGGTGCCTGGCGGGCGCTGGAGCAGGCGGCGGGGCGGCTGTACGGCGTGGTGGTCAACGTCGCGGACGGGCCGGGAGCCGGGCCGCCCGACACGGTCGTCGCGGCGGCGGCGCGGCGGCTGCGGGCGGCCGGAGTGCGGCTGTTCGGCTATGTGGACACCGACTACGCGGCCCGGCCCGCCCGGGAGGTCGCTCGCGACCTGCGGCGGCACCAGGACTGGTACGGGGTGAGCGGGGTCTTCTTCGACCGGGTCGCCTCCGGCCGCGACCGGCTGCGGTACTACCGGCGGGTGGCGGTGGCCGCCCGGCGCGGTGGTGCGCGGGCCGTCGTGCTCAACCCCGGGGTGCACCCCGACCCCGGCTACGCGGCGGTCGCGGACCTGCTGGTGACGTACGAGGGCAGCTGGGAGGACTACACGGCGGCGGCCGTTCCCGGCTGGACGGCGGCCCATCCCCCGTCCCGCTTCTGCCACCTGGTCTACGGCGTGCCCGGGACCGCGGCCGCGCGCGCGGTGGCGCGCACGGCGGCGGGGCGGGGCGCGGCCGTGCACTGCGCGGTGCCGGGCGGGCCGCCCAATCCCTGGCAGTACGTGCCGTCGGGCGCCGCGTGAGCGGCCGGGCCGCCCGCGCGCTCGGCGCCGTGGCCGTGCTGCTGCTCGCGGCGGCGGGCTGCTCCTCGCCGGGCGGCGGCGACAGCGGCCCGGCTCCGTCCGCGCCGGCCTCCGCGCGCACTCCCCCGTCCCCGTCCGGCTCCGGGGCGGCGGCAGCCGCGGGGCGGTGGCGGCCGGCTCCCGGCGCCGCCTGGCAGTGGCAGCTCAGCGGCACCGTCGACACGTCCGTCGACGTACCGGTCTACGACATCGACGGGTTCGAGAACGACGCCGGGGTCGTCACGCGGCTGCACCACGCCGGGCGCCGGGTGATCTGCTACGTCAACGCCGGTGCGTGGGAGTCCTTCCGCCCGGACGCCGCGCGCTTCCCGACCGCGCTGCTGGGCCGCGGCGACGGCTGGGACGGCGAACGCTGGCTGGACATCCGCGCCCTCGACCGGCTGCGCCCGCTGATGGCGGCCCGCTTCGACATGTGCCGCGCCAAGGGCTTCGACGCGGTCGAGCCCGATCTGGTCGAGGGGTACGCCGATTCCACCGGCTTCCCGCTGACGGCCGCCGACCAGCTCGCGTACAACCGGATGATCGCCGGTCTCGCCCACGCCCGCGGGCTCGCCGTCGGGCTCAAGAACGACCTCGGCCAAGTGCCGCAGCTGCTGCGGGACTTCGACTTCTCGGTGGACGAGCAGTGCGCGCAGTACGACGAGTGCGGGCGGCTGTCGCCGTTCATCGCGGCCGGCAAGCCGGTCTTCCACGTCGAGTACGAGCTGAAGCCGGCCCGCTTCTGTCCGGCGGTGCGCAAGCTGGGATTCAGCTCGATGGCCAAGCACCTGTCGCTCGACGCCTGGCGCGAGCCCTGCTGACCCCGCCCCGCCCGGCAGGGGCGTGCCACGGACCCCGCCGGGCGAGGAGGAGGCACCGGCGGGATCCGTCCGACGTGCCGTGGGCACGGCTCACGGCACGTCAGATCAGCCGCCACAGGTGGTCGGCCGAACCGTTGTCGGTCCACTGGGTGACCTGGGCGCTGTCGGCCTGCGACATGCCGTCCACCGCGAGCACCTTGCCGGAGTGGACGTTGACGATCTTCGACCAGCCGTCGCCGTTGTCGGTGATGCGCCACAGGTGGTCGGGGGTGCCGTTGTCCTGGTACTGCTGGACGTGGGCGCCGTCGGCGGTGCTCTGGTCGTGGACGGCGAGCACCTTGCCGCTGTTGCGGTTGGCGATGCGTACGGTGCCGTCCCCGTTGTCCAGCAGGGTCCACACATGGTCGGCGGTGCCGTTGTCGGCGTACTGCGTGACCTCGGCGGTGTCGGCCAGCGACATGCCGGAGACGGCCAGCACCTTGCCCGAGTTGCGGTTCTGGATGCGGTGCCAGCTCACCGCGGAGGCGGCCGGCGGCAGCAGCAGGGCGAACATCCCGCCGACCACCGGCCGGTCCTGGAAGCCGCGTTGGGCGCCGCTGGCGACGACGTACCAGTCGCTGAACGGCACGCGCTGGGGTGTGCTGTTGGCGAAGTTGTAGACGCCGTTGACCAGTTGGTCGCGGGTCGTCCCGTGGTCGGCGAGCCAGGCGGCGGTCCACACCTCCCAGTCGCCCTTGGTGTAGTCGTTGCGCGGGTCGAGGACGACGCCGTTGGCGCCGGCCCGCGCGGAATACCAGGCGGCCTCGCGGGCGGCGGTGCCGGTGGGGACCAGGTCGAGGCCGAGCAGCCGGTCGGGGAAGCCGTTGTACTTCAGGCTCCAGGTGCCGTCCTGGTCGTAGGCGAGTTTGAGGTGCCCGCCGGAGGAGTCCTCGGCCATTGACGTCCAGCGGCTGATGTAGCTGCGGGCCAGGGTGCGGTAGTGGGCGGCGTCCGCGGTGTTGCCGTTCACGGCGGCGACCACGCTCATCGCACCGATGCCGACGATGCCCTTGAGCGCGAGGTTGGCGCTGTGCGCGATGAAGCCGGTGAAGTCGTCGGTCTGGTTCTGGAAGCCGGGGTCGAGGGCGTTGGCGGCGAGGTATTCGGCCCACCGGCGCAGGATCGGGTAGTGGGCGGCGGCGAAGGCGGCGGCGTCGGCGGCGGGCAGCCGCTGGAGGAGGGCGGCGGCCATGATGAGGATGTTCGCGGACTCCTCGACCGGCATGTCCTCCTCGTTGCCGTCGTTGTGCCCGGTCGCGTTGGGGTAGCCGGAGCCGAGGTCGTGCTCGGCGAACTCCTTGGGCCAGCCGCCGTGTTCGGCGTAGTCCAGCAGCGGTTCGAGCAGCAGCCGCAGGTAGGCGGGCGAGAGGTAGAGGTAGGCGGGGAAGGCCGGGTAGGTCACGTCGATGGTGGACATGTTGCCGTCGGAGGAGATCTCCTTCAGGAACGCCCAGGGCGATCCGTTCCGGTCGACCAGTTCGGTGCCGGCCACCGCCTGGCGCAGCGCGAGGGCGCAGACGGCCGCGTAGTGGTCGCCGGTGGCGCCGCCGCCGGCCGCCGCGACCGCGTCGTTGTGGATGCGCTGGTCGAGGGCGGCGGCCGAGCTGAGGGCGGCGGCGTGGTCGGCGTCGAACCAGCCGACCATGTCGGTCCAGGAGCCCCAGTAGTGCGTCCACCACGGCTGGAGCTGGGCGCCGAGGTAGGTGACCGCGGGGGTGCGGACATGGCCGAGGGTGACGGTGAATTCCGCTGACGGCGTGCCCGGGTTGACGGTGCCGAAGTCGCGGTTGAGGCCCAGCACCGGCCAGCGGTCGCTGATGGCACGGGGTTTGGCGCTGTCGACCGAGCCGTCGAGCCGCCCGTTGCCCGCCGAGGCGGCGCGGACGACGGTGTCCTGCCCGATCTGCGCGGTGACCCCGGTGCCGCTGGGCGCGGCCAGCACCAGCCGGCCCCATGAGGCCTGGTCGCCGTGCTCCTGCAGCACTCCGGGGGTGGCGGGCTGCGCGCTGAGCACCGTCATCCGGCCGGCCTGCTGGAGGTCCCAGGTGATGGGGGTGGCGGTGTCGCCGTGCACCCACTCCCCCGACACATCGAGGTGGACGTCGACCGCGTGGGCGCGGCCGTCGGCGCTCGCGGCCTGCACGGTGACGTAGCTGAGCGGCACCGACTGGCGCTGGAGATTGCCGAGGTCGACCGGGGAGAAGAAGGTGACGGTCAAGGTGACGCCGCCGCCGGTGAGCGTGTACACCGAGCGGGTCGCGGTCAGTTGCAGCGAGGTCTGCTGCATGGTGGCCAGCGCGGGTCCCGCGGGCAGCGCGGGTGAGCCGGCGAAGATGTAGGCGGCGCCGTCGATCCTGGCCAGGCCGCACAGCGCGGTGATGTGGCCGTTCCAGAAGGTGGGCCAGGTGCCGGCCAGGTTGTCCGCCGGCAGCCAGGTCGACAGGTACATCGAGCGGACGGCGAGCGGCACGGCGGGCGGCCGGATCGGCCCGAAGGTGCTCGCGGCCGGGGCGAGCCCCTGCGCGGCGGCCCGCGCCTGGGCGGCCGGCGCGGCGGTGAGGGTGAAGAAGCCGCCGGTGGCGGCGGCCGCGGTCAGCGCGCCGCTCCACTTGAGCAGGTCGCGGCGCCCTGGCCCGGGCGTGCGGAGGTCATCGGAAGTCATGGGGGTCCGTCCTCGGGGAGGGGTGGGGGGAGTCGAGGGAGCGGTGCGGCGGGGTCCTGCGGCTGCCGTCGCGGGACCGGCCGCGGTCGGCGGATCGACGGCCGGAGGACCGGCCGCCGGAGGGTCAGACGAACTGCCACAGGTGGTCGGCGGTGCCGTTGTCGTCGTACTGGACGACGGGCGCGCTGTTGGCGGTCGACATCAGGTCCACGCCGAGGACCTTGCCGGAGTTGCGGTTGCGGATCCGGTACCAGCCGTCGCCGTTGTCCACCAGCTGCCACAGGTGGTCCGCGGTGCCGTTGTCGTCGAACTGCACCACCTGGGCGCTGTTGGCCGTGGACATCAGGTCCACGCCCAGCACCTTCTGCGAGTTGAGGTTGCGGATCCGGTACCAGCCGTCGCCGTTGTCCACCAGCTGCCACAGGTGGTCCGCGGTGCCGTTGTCGTCGAACTGCACGACGTGCGCGCTGTTCGCGGTCGACATCACGTCGACGCCCATCACCTTGCCGGAGTTGCGGTTGCGGATCCTGCGGTAGTCGCCGGTGGTGGACCACTGGTGGCCGTTGGCCGCGGTGGTGGGGAAGGCGGCGATCCTCAGCCGGGCGGCACCCATCGGGATCAGGGTGACGGTCTCGACGGCGGCCGTGCTGCGGGCCGGTGACGCCTGGAGCGGGGTGACGACGTGCTGGCTGTCCGCCTGCCATTCGGCGATCCGGCGGGCGGGCGCGGTGATGTGCACCGGGGTGCTGTCACGGGTGAAGGGGTCGGCGGGCAGCGGGCCGCCGGCGCGGCTGAACGCGGTGGTGCCGGCGTCCAGGGCGAGCCCGTAGTTCCACGCGCCGGTGGCGTGCACGGCGTATTCGGGGAATTGCGTGCTGCCGCCGGTCTTGACGTAGCTCTCGCCGATGGACAGCGCGTAGCTGAGCGGGCCGTGGTCGATGCCGGTGGCGCCGTGGTTGCCGGGCCAGGTGCGTACGGTGGTGGCCTGCGGCAGGGTGAGCACGACCGAATCGCCGTTGTTCCATGTGCGGTTGACGACGGTGAAGGCCGGTCCCGCGGAGGCGCCGACGGCAGCGCCGTTGACGGTGAGGCGGGGGGCGGTGCACCAGCCGGGAATGCGCAGATACAGCGGGAAGGCCAGCGGTCCCGGGGCGCTGACGGTGAGCGTCACGGTGTCGGCGAAGGGGTAGTCGGTGGTCTCGGTGAGGGTCACCTGGGTGCCGCCGGCGACCTTCGCGGTCACCGCGCTGGGTGCGTACATCGCGGCGGCCAGGCCGTGGTCGGGGGTGGCCAGCCACAGCTCCTCGGTGAAGTACGGCCAGCCCATGCCGTAGTTGTGCGGGCAGCAGCGGTATTGGTCGACGCCGGGCAGGAAGGCCTGCATGGCCCAGTTGTTCTGGAACTGCCCCTGCGTCTTGGCGGTGTTGTCCAGGTCCACGCTGTTGGCGCTGGTGATGTAGTGCACCGCCTTGCCGGTCGGGTCGAGCGCGGCGGGCAGCGAGTTGAAGGCCAGGTCCTCGCAGCGGTCGGCCCACACCGGGTCGCCGGTGATCCGGGTCAGCAGCTGGTGGCTGGCCATGAACTCGACGATGCCGCAGGTCTCGAAGCCCTGCCGGGGGTCGCCGAAGCCGGGCCTGGCGTTCTCGTCGCCCGCGAAGCCGCCGCCGGGGAACTGCCCGTAGGCGGTCATCACGGCGGTGTAGTTCTGGTACGCGGCCTGGGACAGCGCGGTGGACGGCGAGCGCAGCGCGTACTGGGCGGGTTCGCGGAAGCCCTGGGCGATGTTGACGTTGTGCAGGCTCGGCAGGTTGTTCACCCAGTTCGCGCCGCCGGCGTGGATCTTGTCGGCGAGGCCGAGCAGGAAGGAGTCGCCGGTGCGGTTGTAGAGCCAGAAGACGCTGTCCAGGCCGTCGCCCCAGCGGACCGAGACCCAGCTCTGGTTGAAGGCGCCGGGGCCCTGCGCGTTCATGTAGCGGAAGAACGCGGTCAGCAGCGGCACAATCCTGGCGTCGGCGCTGTACTCCTGCCAGTTGCGCAGCGCCCACGTCAGCGGCAGGTACGGCCAGAAGTCCGGGCCGCCGCCGAGCGAGGTGCGCAGCGAGGTCGGGCCGAAGAAGCCGTCCGGCTGCGCGGTGGCGACGATCGCGTCGACCCAGCGGCGTACGGCGGCCAGCGCGGTGCTGTCGCCGGTGAGGATCGCCAGGTCGGTGTAGCCGCGCAGCCAGTACGGGACCTCTTCCCAGCCGGATTTCTCCGGGTGGACCCAGCCGCTGTTGTCCATGGCCAGGAAGTGCGAGGTCGAGGCGTACTGCCCGCACAGCCCGGCGAGTTGCTGCCGGAGCCGGCCGTCCAGCCAGCCGCGGGCGGTGACCGCGCCGGGCGGCAGGCGCAGGAAGGCGGTGGGGGCCAGCGGGGCGGCGTTGGGGCTGTAGAGACCGCCGGGGGCGGGGGCGACCCGGGACGAGGCACGGCCCGGGGCTCCACCCCCGGCGGCGGCATGGGCGGGCGCGGCCGGCAGCAGCGGGATCGCGGCGCCCGCGGTGAGTGCGGTGGTGACGAACTGTCGGCGGTTCAGGGGCATGGGGGGTGGCCTCCTGGTGTTCTTCCAACGTTGGAAAGACCGATGCCACCCGGCATGACAGCACGCACGGACTGTCATGTCCATAGCTCACACAGAAGTCGCCTGAAGTCCCACCCGCCCCGTCGGACAGTGGCCGGAGGCGGCAGCTGGCGGGTTTTCGAAACTCTCGACCGCCTTCTTGTCGTGGTCGGGAGCCGCGTATATAACGTTGTAAAGCCGCGCCCCGGGACACCTGTTCCCACTCTCCGGCGCGCCGCCCCGGACCACTCGTACGACCGACGGACGCACCTCCGTCGAGACCAAGGAGTGTCGTGAGCATGACCAAGCACAGAACCCGCACCCTGGCCGCCGCCTGCCTGCTGCTCGCCACCGCGGGCCTCGCCGCCACCGGCTGCTCCAAGTCCGAGGGCGACGACAAGGCGGCGGCGCCCAGCGGTTCCCAGGACGCGGCCCAGCAGCAGGTCACCGAGTCGGCCACGGCGGCGGCCGACGGCTGCACCCTGGCCGCCTACGGCGCGCCGAAGCTCGACCTGAAGAACGCGGTCGTCGGCTTCTCGCAGTCCGAGAAGGAGGACAACCCGTTCCGGATCGCCGAGACCAAGTCGATCAAGGACGAGGCCGCCAGGCTCGGGGTGAAGAAGCTGCTCACCACCGACGCGCAGTCCCAACTGCCCAAGCAGATCAGCGACATCCAGGACATGCTCACCCAGGGCGCGCAGCTGCTGATCGTGGCGCCGCTCAACTCCGACGGCCTGGAGCCCGCGTTGCAGGCCGCCGCGGCCAAGCACGTGCCGGTGATCACCATCGACCGCAAGATCAACGCCACCTCCTGCAAGGACTACGTCACCTTCCTCGGCTCGGACTTCGTCAAGCAGGGCCAGCGCGCCGCGGACGCCATGATCGCGTCGACCGGCGGCAAGGGCCAGGTCGCGATCCTGCTCGGCTCCTCCGGCAACAACGTCACCACCGACCGCACCAAGGGCTTCCTGGACGAGATCGCCGCCAAGGCGCCCGGCCTGAAGGTGGTGGCCCAGCAGACCGGTGACTTCACCCGCGACAAGGGCCAGCAGGTCATGGAGCAGCTCATCCAGTCCAAGCCCGGCATCACCGCGGTCTACGCGGAGAACGACGAGATGGGCCTCGGCGCGGTCACCGCGCTCAAGAGCGCGGGCAAGAACCCCGGCAAGGACGTCAAGGTCGTCTCGGTGGACGGCACCCGCAACGCCGTCCAGGCCATCGTCAACGGCCAGTACAACGCGGTGATCGAGTCCAACCCGCGCTTCGGGCCGCTGGCCTTCGCCACCGCGCAGAAGTTCTACGGCGGCGAGGCGATACCGCAGAACGTCATCATCTCCGACCGCGCCTACGACGAGAGCAATGCCAAGGACTCGGTGGCCGGGGCCTTCTGAGCGACCCGCCCCCTGACACCCGGAAGGCCAGGCCACCGACATGGCACCACCAGAAGCCGCCGCGGCGCAGTCCGCTCCGCCGGGTCCCGACGGCCCCCGGACCCCCGCGGCCCCACCGGCCCCCGTACTGGAGGCGGTCGGCGTCAGCAAACGCTTCCCCGGTGTGGTGGCGCTCGACGATGTCTCGTTCACCCTGCGCGCGGGTGAGATCCACGCGCTCGTCGGGGAGAACGGGGCGGGCAAGTCGACGCTGATCAAGATCCTCACCGGCGTCCACCGGCCCGACGAGGGCGAGTTGCGGCTCGGCGGCGAGCAGGTCGCCTTCCACCGCCCGCACGAGGCGCAGCAGGCCGGCATCTCCACCATCTACCAGGAGGTGAACCTGGTCCCGCTGATGAGCGTGGCCCGCAACATCTTCCTGGGCCGGGAGCCCAGGACCCGGCTCGGCCTGGTCGACTTCCGCCGGATGCACCGGGAGACCGCCGACCTGCTGGGCGGCTTCGGCATCACCACCGACCCGCGCCGCCCGCTGCACACCCTCGGCATCGGCACCCAGCAGATGGTCGCGCTGGCCAGGGCGGTCTCGGTACGCGCCAGGGTCGTGGTGATGGACGAGCCGACCTCGTCGCTGGAGCCGCGCGAGGTCGAGACGCTGTTCCGGGTGATCGGCGAACTGCACGGCCGCGGCATCTCGCTGGTCTACGTCAGCCACCGGATGGACGAGCTGTACCGGATCTGCGACCGGGTCACCGTGCTCCGCGACGGGCGCCTGGTGCACACCGGCGACCTCAAGGACACCGACCGGGTGCGGCTGGTCTCGATGATGCTCGGCCGCGAGCTGGCGCAGGTGCGCAAGGAGGGCGCCACCAGCTTCGGCGACAGCAGGACCGCGGCGGCCGAGCCGGTGCTCACCGCGACCGGGCTGACCCGCCGGCATCTGCTCGACGGTATCGGCCTGGACCTGCGGCCCGGCGAAGTGCTGGGCCTGGGCGGGCTGCTGGGGTCGGGCCGCAGCGAGACCGCGAAGGCGCTGGCCGGCGCGCTGCCGCTGGACGGCGGCGAGATCACGGTCGGCGGGCGCCGGCTGTCCCGGATCAGCTCGGCCGCCGCGATCCGGGCCGGGATCAGCCTGCTGCCCGAGGACCGCAAGGCCGAGGGCATCGTGCCCGGCCTGTCGGTCCGGGAGAACATCGTGCTCGCCGCCCTTCCCCGGCTGTCCCGGTTCGGCTTCATCTCCCGGCGCAAGCAGGACCGGGTCGTGGACATCTTCATGAAGCGGCTGCGGATCAAGGCGGCCGGCCCCGAGCAGAAGGTCGGCGAGCTGTCCGGCGGCAACCAGCAGAAGGTGCTGCTGGCCCGCTGGCTGTGCCTGGAACCGCGGGTGCTGCTGCTGGACGAGCCGACCCGGGGCATCGACGTCGGCGCGAAGGCGGAGGTGCAGACGCTGATCGACGAACTGGCCGCCGAGGGCCTGGCGGTGCTGCTGATCTCCTCCGAGCTGGAGGAGCTGGTGGAGGGCGCCGACCGCATCGTGGTGCTGCGGGCCGGCGCGGTCGCCGGCGAGCTGACCGGCGACGAAGTCTCCGAGGGCGCGCTGCTGACCGTACTGGCGGAGACCGCGCCGCAACCCGTACCGGAGCCCGCGGCGGACAGCGCGGAACCGCCGGGAGGACCGCGGAGGGGACAGCTGGACGGACCGCGGGACGCTCCGGACGAGGCCGCGGACCGGACGGCGGACGACGCCGCGGACCGTACGGCCGGGCAGGCACCCGGCCCGCAGAAGGAGGACCCCCGATGACGTCGTTCGCGCTCCCCCGCGGCCTGGACCGGCCGCGGATCGCCGACGCGCTCCAGCGCTACGGCGTCTACGGCGCCGTCCTGGCGCTGCTGGTCTTCAACGGCATCTTCACCGACCACTTCCTCACCGCCGACAACCTGCGCACCCAACTGGTCCAGGTCGCGCCCGTGGTGATCGTCGCGCTCGGCATGGCGCTGGTCATCGGCACCGAGGGCGTCGACCTGTCGGTGGGCTCCACGATGGCGCTGTCCGGCGCGCTGCTGCCGCTCTACCTCGGGTACGGGCTGCTGCCCTCGCTGCTGGTGGCGCTGCTGGCCGGGGTGGTGGTCGGGCTGGTCAACGGCTCGCTGGTGGCGCTGGTCGGCCTCCAGCCGATCGTCGCCACCCTCGCGCTCTTCGTCGGCGGCCGGGGCCTGGCCCTGGTCATCGCCGACGGGCAGCTCAAGCAGATCGAGAACACCGACCTGCTCAGCCTCGGCACCGACAGCGTGCTGGGCGTCCCGGTGGTCGTGCTGATCGCCGGGGTGCTGGCGGCGCTGGTCGCGGGACTCGTCCAGCGCACCACCTTCGGGCGCCAACTGGTGGCCGTCGGCGGCAACCGCAAGGCCGCCGCGCTCGCCGGACTGCCGGTGCGGCGGGTCCTGATCGGGGTCTACGTCATCTGCGGGGTGCTGGCCGCGCTCGCCGGGGTGCTCGCCACCGCGCGGCTGACCGCGAGCGACCCCTCGTCGCTGGGCAACCTGATGGAACTGTCCGCGATCACCGCGGTCGTGGTCGGCGGCACCCCGCTGACCGGCGGCTCCGTCCGGGTGCTCGGCACCGTTTTCGGCGCCCTGCTGATGCAGCTGCTGCACGCCACCCTGGTCACCCACGACCTGCACGACTCCACCGCCCAGATGGTCCAGGCGGGCATCATCCTCGTCGCCGTCTACGTCGCCCGGGAGCGCAGAGCCCGATGAAGTCCCTCGTGAATCCCGCCCCGCCCGCACCCGCCGGGCCGCCGCCCCCGCTCACCGTGGCCGCCGAACCCCGCCCCGGCGGCCGGCAGCGCGCGGCCGAACTGCTCCAGCGCCAGGGCGTGCTGGCGGTCCTGGTCCTGCTCTGCGTGATCTCCTCCTTCCTCTTCTCCTCCTTCGCGACGCTGGACAACACCCGCGGCATCACCATCCAGGCGTCCTTCCTGTCGGTCGTCGCGCTCGGCATGACGCTGGTGATCGTCACCGGCGGCATCGACCTGTCGGTCGGCTCGGTCTTCGCGCTCGGCGGAGTGGTCGCCGCCTGGGCGTCGCAGTACGGCTTCCTGCCCGCGCTGCTGCTGCCGCTGGTGGTGTGCGGAGCGATCGGCACGGTCAACGGGCTGCTGGTCGCCAAGGCCGGCATGGCGCCGTTCATCGTGACACTCGCCTCGCTGCTCGGCGCCCGCGGGCTGCTGCTCGCGCTGACCCACGAGGGCGCCAGGACGTATCTGGTGCCGCGCGGCTCGGCCTTCCAGAAGCTGGGCGGCGGCGCGGTGTGGGGCTTCGGCTACCCGGTGCTGATCGCGCTCGCGCTGTTCGGGCTGGGCGGCCTGGTGCTGCAGCGCACCTCGTTCGGCCAGGCGCTGTTCGCGGTCGGCGGCAGCGGGGACGCGGCGCTGCTGATGGGCCTGCCGGTGGCGCGTACCAAGGTGCTGGTCTACACGCTCAGCGGGCTGCTCGCCGGATTCGCCGGCGCGCTGAACGCGGCCCGGCTGTCGTCGGGGGTGACCATCATCGGCGTCGGCATGGAGCTGGACGCGATCTCGGCGGTGGTGATCGGCGGCACGCTGCTGGTGGGCGGCGCGGGATCGGTGTCGGGCACGCTGTGGGGGGTGCTGCTGCTCGGCGTCATCCAGAACCTGATCAACCAGATCGGCTCGCTCAACTCCTCCTACCAGTCGGTGGTCAGCGGCGGCTTCCTGATCGTGGTCGTGGTCGCCCAGCGGTATCTGTCGGCCGCCAGACGCGGTACCTGACGGACACCGGCCGCGCACCCGCACCACATACGGGACCGGCACACTGAGGCCGGAACCGCCGTGCCTCCGCAGGACGGCCGAGGGAAGGAACTCCGTGGGCGCCAGCCTCAAGGACGTCGCGCAGCTGGCAGGCGTGTCCGTCAAGACCGTGTCGAACGTGGTGAACAACTACCCCCATGTGACCCCCGGGATGCGCGAGCGCGTCCAGCGGGCCATCGACCAGCTGGGCTACCGGCCGAACCTGACCGCCCGCCACCTGCGCAAGGGCAGGACCGGCATCATCGCGCTGGCCGTGCCGGAGCTGGGCAACCCGTACTTCGCGGAGCTGGCCGGCGCCGTCATCGACGCCGCCGCGCGGCACGACTACACGGTGCTGCTCGACCACACCGCGGGCCTGCGCGAGAAGGAGCTGCTGGTCTCGCAGGGCTTCCGGGCCCATGTCATCGACGGCCTGATCCTCAGCCCGATCGAGCTGGAGGCCGCCGACCTCCTCGGCCGCCCCGGCGACGCGCCGCTGGTGCTGCTCGGCGAGCGCGAGTACGACGCGCCCTACGACCACATCGCCATCGACAACGTGGCCGCCGCCCGTAGCGCGGTACGCCACCTGGCCGGGCTCGGCCGGCAGCGGATCGCGTTCCTCGGCGCGCGCAGGGAGATGGCGCGGCAGCCCGCGCACCTGCGGCTGCGCGGCTGGCGCGAGGAGCTGACCGCGGCCGGCCTGCCGCACGACGAGACGCTGGTGGCCGCCACCGACGGCTACGGCCGCTGGGACGGCGCCGCCGCGATGAACGCGCTGCTCGACCGGGGCGCCGAGCCCGACGCGGTCTTCGCGTACAACGACCTGATGGCGCTCGGCGCGATGCGGGCGCTGGTCGAGCGGGGGCTGCGGGTGCCGCAGGACGTGTCGGTGGTCGGCTTCGACGACGTCGAGGAGGGCCGCTTCTCCACCATCGCGCTGACCACGGTCTCACCCGACAAGCAGGCCATCGCCCGGCTGGCAGTCGAGCGGGTGGTGGCCAGACTGGCCGGCGACCCGCAGTTGCAGCCGGAGCGGATACGTCCCGGCTACACGCTGGTCGCGCGGGAGTCCAGCGCCGCGCGCACCGGGTGAGCGCGGACGCGTGTTCCGTACGCCCGCGCTCCGGGTGAACGCGCCCGCACGCCCGTCAATGTCCCGATCCGCCGACCGCCGAGGACCGCCGATGCCCGCGCCCCTACCGCACCGCTCCCCCTTCGGCCGCACCCCCGACGGACAGCCGGTGGAGTGCTGGCGGCTCGAATCCGCGGCCGGGGTCGCCGCCGAGATCCTCACCTACGGCGGCATCCTGCACGCCCTGCACGTGCCCGACCCCGCGGGGCGCCGCGCGTCGGTCGTGCTGTCGCTGCCCGACGTGCCGGCGTACGCCGAGCGCAGCCCGTACTTCGGGGCGCTCATCGGCCGCTACGCCAACCGGATCGGCAGTGCCCGCTTCCTGCTCGACGGCCGGCTGCACCGGCTGCCCGCCAACGACCGCGGGCACACCCTGCACGGCGGCCCGGACGGCTTCCACCACCGCCTGTGGCAGGCCGAACCGCTGCCCGGGGCGCTGCGGCTGACGCTGCACAGCCCGGACGGCGACATGGGCTTCCCCGGCGGGCTGGACGTCAGCGCGACCTACGCGCTCGGCGAGGACGGGACGCTCGCGCTGTCCTTCGAGGCGCGCACGGACCGGGCGACGGTCGTCAACCTCACCAACCACGCGTATTTCAACCTGGCGGGCACGGGAGCGGATGACGGGCCGGTGTCCGGGTCCGGGTCCGGGTCCGGGTCCGGACCCGGACCCGGACCCGGTGGGATATTGGGGCACATGCTCCGTATCGACGCCGACGGCTTCCTGCCGGTCTCCACCGAGTCCATCCCGTGGGGTCCGGAACAGCAGGTGGCGGGCACGCCGTTCGACTTCACCTCGCCGCGCGCGCTCGGCGACGGCCTGCGCGCGCCCGATCCGCAGGTCAAGGCCGCCGACGGCTACGACCACTGCTGGGTGCTGCGCCCGTCCGCCGACCCCGGGGTGCCGCGCACCGCCGCGGTGCTCCACGATCCGGGCAGCGGCCGGACGATGGAGGTGCGCACCACGGAACCCGGCATCCAGGTCTACACCGCCAACCGCCTCGACGGCTCCCTCGCCGGTCCCGACGGCCGCCGCTATGGGCCGCACGACGCGGTGTGCCTGGAGACCCAGCACCTGCCCGACTCGCCGAACAGGGCCGGCTACCCGTCGACCGTGCTGCGGCCCGGCGAGGTGCTGCGCAGCCGTACCGAATTCCGCTTCCCGCACCTGGCGGGCGGGACTCAGCGGCCCACGGGCGGCGGGGAGCGGCCGTGACCGGGCCGGCGCCGCTGCTGGTGGTGGACGGCGCGAACGTCGTCGGCTCGGTGCCCGACGGCTGGTGGCGGGACCGGCGGGGCGCCGCGGCCCGGCTGCGCGACCTGCTGGTCCCGCTGGCCGCCGCCGGGCTGCCGGCGGCGAGCGGTGCCCCGCCGTGGGCGACCGGCGTACCGCTCGACGTCCTGCTGGTGACCGAGGGCGCGGCCCGCGGGGTGCCGCCGGTACCGGGCGTGCGGATCGAGGAGGCCCCCGGCAGCGGCGACGACCTGATCGCCGGCCTCGCCGCGGACGCCGCGGGCCGCCCCTGCCTGGTGGTCACCGCCGACCGGGGCCTGCGGGCCCGGGTCGAGGCGGCGGGCGCGCACTGCGTCGGCCCCCGCGCGGTCCGCCCGCGCTGAGTCCCGGCGGGCCGGACACCACGTCCGATATCCGCTAGCCCCGGGTCCGGCGGGTGGCCATACTGGACACATGACGACCGAGGACAGCAGGTACGAGGCGGTCCGCAGCCGGGACGCGCGATTCGACGGGGTCTTCTTCTTCGCCGTGTCGAGCACCGGGATCTACTGCCGGCCCAGCTGTCCCGCGATCACGCCCAAGCGGGCGAACGTCTCCTTCTTCCCGACCGCCGCGGCCGCGCAGGGCGCCGGGTTCCGGGCGTGCCGGCGCTGCCGGCCCGACGCGGTGCCCGGCTCCGCGGACTGGAACGCCAGGGCCGACGTGGTGGGCCGGGCGATCCGGCTCATCGGGGACGGCATCGTGGACCGCGAGGGCGTCGCGGGCCTCGCCACCCGGCTCGGCTACAGTGCCCGCCAGGTCCAGCGGCAGCTGAACGCGGAGCTGGGCGCGGGGCCCATCGCGCTCGCCCGGGCCCAGCGCGGCCACACCGCGCGCGTGCTGCTCCAGACCACCTCCCTCCAGGCGGCCGAGATCGCCTTCGCGTCCGGTTTCGCCAGCGTGCGGCAGTTCAACGAGACGATCAGGGAGATCTACGCGGCCACCCCGACCGAACTGCGGGCCGCCCGCCCCGGCCGCGGCTCCCGCTTCGGCCCGGTCGCCGCCGCCCCGGCCGGACCCTGCGGGGACCACGGCACCGCGACCGGTGTGCCGCTGCGGCTCGCCTACCGCGGCGGCTACGACTCCGCGCAGGTCTTCGACCACCTCGCCGCGCGTGCGGTCTGCGGCATCGAGGAGGTCACCGGCGACCGCGGCGCGCGCGTCTACCGCCGTACGCTGCGGCTGCCGCACGGCTCCGGTGTCGCCGAGGTCGAGGAGGGCCTCGGCAGCGGCGGCTGGCTCGAATGCCGGCTGCACCTCGGCGACCTGCGCGACCTCACGACGGCGACCCAGCGGGTGCGGCGGCTCTTCGACCTCGACGCGGATCCGTTCGCGGTCGCGGAACGCCTCGGGGCCGATCCGGTACTTGCCGGGTCCGTCGCCCTGCGCCCGGGGCTGCGGGCGCCGGGCACCGCCGACCCGGAGGAATTCGCGCTGCACGCGGTCATCGGTGACGCCGCGCGGGCCGCCGCTGTCGCCGCGGCCTACGGCGAGCCGCTGGCCGCGCCCAGCGGCGGCCTCACCCGGCTCTTCCCCCGCCCGGCGGACCTGGCGGAGGCCGAGCTGACGGAGGTGGACGCCGACGTCCGCCCGGTCCTGCGCGCGGTCGCCGCCGCGCTTGCGACCGGCGAGCTGCGGCTCGATCCCGGGGCCGACCGGGACGAGGCGGAGCGCCTGCTTGTGGCGCTGCCAGGGGTGGGGGTGCGGACAGCCGCGGTCATCCGTATGCGGGCGCTGGGCGACCCCGACGTCCTCCTCCTCCCGGGCTCCGCCCCGGCCGCCCGGTGGCGCCCCTGGCGCACGTACGCGACCCACCACGTCTGGGCGACCTCGCTGTCGCGGGACCTTCCCCCGGCGGCGAACGTGCCGCGCAGTTCCCCGCGCGCCTGAGGGGGTTGCCACGTGCGGTGGCGCCCGCACGTTGCGGTGAGCCTGTGGCTGGGCGCGCCGTTCCCCGCGCCCCTCAGGGCGCGCCACTTGCCGTGGGCCTCACACCTCGCGGTGTTCCTCGCGCCCCCGAGGGGCACGCCGGCCGCAACTGCTCCTCGCCGGCGAGGTGGTCGTCGCGGGACGCGGGCGGGCGTGCTCAGGGGCGCGGGGAACTGCGCGAGCAACCCACCGCCGGAGAAGGTCCGGGTGCGACCGGGCGCGGAGGGGCGGGCGGTATACCGCTAATGCCGTCGCAAGGACTCCCTGCGGCGCCGTTCCTCGTCGAAGAGCCGCAGGAACTTCTGCGTGCTCTCGTCCGGCTCCTCCGCCCCGTCCTCCTCCTCCCGGAGCACCCCCTGCTCGCGCAGTTCGCGGTCCTGGACCATGACCGGGGGGACCGGGTCGGGGTCGGAGGGGCGCGGGCTCTCGGGGCCGTCGGGGCCGACGCGGACCAGGCGTTCGACCCGCACGATGCGGAAGTGGCGCCCGGCCACGTCGAGTTCGTCGCAGCGCTCGGCGTCGAGCCGGTCGGCCGCGTCGTTGTAGACGCAGCGCTGCTCGGTGGTGAGGTCGCGCTGCCAGGGCACCATGACCCGCAGCTGCATCGCGAGACCGTCCCGCGCGGACTGCGGCGTCGCGGCGGTGCCGCTGGAGCCGGGGCGCCACTGGCCGCCCTCGCGCTCCGCGGTCATGAAGGCCGCGGGGAGCAGCACCCCGCCCGGGTGCGTGGCCGCCGCGGTCCCCGAGTCGTCGCGGACGTCGCGCGGCACGGTCCCGTGTTTGCGCAGCGCCGCGAGGAGTTCGGCCTTGAGTATGCCCTCGGAGACCCCGGTCGGGTCGTAGGGGTCGATGACGAAGCCCGCTGCCGGGTCGAGCCCTTCGTGGGACTCGCCGGGCTCGCTGGGGTCGGGGTCGGTGATCCTGGGCGGCTCGGGGCCGTCGGGTCCCATCCGGATGAAGCGTTCCGCCCGGACGACGCGGTAGCGGCACCCGCACACCGTCAGGTCGTTGAGCGCCTCCCAGTCCAGCAGCTCGCCCGCGGCCTGGTATTCGGCCGCGCGCCGCGGGTCCCCGCCCTCGGCCGCCTCCATCGCGACCCGGCGGAAGTACGAGCCGAGGCCGTCCCTGGCGTCCTGCGGGGCGAGCCCGCTGAAGTACGGCTGGAGGACCCATCCGCCGTCCGGACTCTCGCGGGCGACACCGAAGACCGGGCCGCCCGCGAAGAGCATGGAGGGGTGTGTCTTGCGCGCCTTCCACGCCTCCACGTCGGCGAGTGCCGCGACCGGTGACTCCGGGGCGGTGACCCGGATGGTCTGGTAGACGGTGGCGTTGTCGGCGGAGGACTCCATGGCACCAGCATGCCCACCCGTCGCGCCGGGAGGCGGTTGTTCTGTGAAAGGCACTTCCGATTCGGGAGCGGTGTCGTATTGTCCGCGCCCGCCGGGCTGCCGCCCGGGGCCACCGCCCGGGGCCACCGCTCAGGCCCCGGTGCCGGCCAGCATCTGGCCGATCCCCGCCGGCGAGAGCAGGTGCTGGACGGCGAGCCGCCTGGCGCCCTCGATGCCGGCCCTGCGCCCGAGCAGCGTGGTCTCGATGGCGACGGTACGGGTGGCGAGCGGCAGCGCGCGGCGGTAGACGGCGGCGCGGATGTCGGCCAGCAGGTCGTCGTGCAGGCTGGCGATGCTGCCGCCCAGCACGATCGTGTCCGGGTTGTAGAAGCTGACCAGCGAGGCGATGACGTCGCCGAGCCGCTGCGCCGCCAGCCGGACCTGGCGGCGGGCCAGCGGGTCGCCCGCCGCGACCAGCCGGACCACGTCGGCGGCGTGTTCGGCCGGCAGGCCCGCCTCGCGCAGCGTCGCGGCGATGGCGGCGCCCGAGGCGACGGCCTCGACGCAGCCGGTGTTGCCGCAGTGGCACAGCACCTCGTCGTGGCCCGGCACCCGGATGTGGCCGATGTCGCCGGCCGCGCCGGTCGCGCCGCGGTGCACGACACCGCCGGAGACGATGCCGCAGCCGATACCCGTACCGACTTTGACGTACAGCAGGTGCGCGGTGGCCGGGCGGTGGCCGTACTCGCCGAGGGCCATCATGTTGACGTCGTTGTCCACCAGGACGGGGGCCTGGTAGCGGTCGGCGAAGAAGGCCGGCACCCGGTAGCCGTCCCAGCCGCGCATGATCGGCGGGCGGATGACCGTACCCGTGCTCGCCTCGACCGGTCCCGGCAGGCCGATGCTGATCGCCCGCACGTGCTCGGCGGGGTGCCCGGCGTCGGCGAGCAGCCGGCCGAGCTGCCGGTGCAGGCCGGTGAGCACCGCCTCGGGGCCGTCGTTGATGTCCAGGCCCTCGGTGGCCTCGGCGAGGACCGTGCCGCCGAGGTCGGCGACGGCGGCCGTGCTGTGGGTGGCTCCGAGGTCGACCGCGCCCACCACGGCGGTGGCGGAGGCGAGTCGCAAGGTGAGCGGGGGACGGCCGCGCTCGGTGGCCACGGTGCCGGTCTCCACCAGCAGGCCCTTGGCGATCAGCAGGTCCACCCGCTGGGCGACCGCGGCCCGTGACAGGCCGGTGGCGGTGGCGAGTTGGCTGCGCCGGGTGGTACCGCCGGCCACCAGGCCGGCCAGTTCGCTGAGCGCGGTCAGCTGCCGGTCGCCTGCTGCGGTCACCTGGGGCTGCCTTTCGTCGGGGCTCGGGGCGTGAGCCGGGAAGGACGCCGTCAGGGTGTCGTCCGGGCCGCCGTCAGGGTGTCGTCCCGGCTGCCGTCCGGCTGATTTATGACAGAAGTTAGCGGAAACCCTGCCATTGTCAACCGAAACAGGGATGGCTAGCGTTTCAAGCAAGCGGAATGGGAGGCCATTTGTGGGCGGTATACCAACGGCAGTGTCGTTGTCGTCCGTGCCGTCGCTGCGTACGGCGATCGCCGGCGCGGGGATGATCGGACGGGTGCACCTGGACGCCGTACGCCGTACGGGCGCGCCGGTGGTCGGCATCAGCGCCTCGACGCCGGCGCGGGCCAAGGAGGCCGCGGCCGCGCTCGGCGTGGAGCGGGCCTTCGACAGCTCGGAGGACCTGGTCACCAGTGACGACGTGGACGTGGTGCACATCTGCACGCCCAACGACGCGCACGCCCGGCTGGCCGAGCTGGCGCTGCGGGCCGGCAAGCACGTGGTCTGCGAGAAGCCGCTCACCACCTCGTCGGCCACCGCCGACGCGCTGGCGGCGCTCGCGGCGGAGTCGGGCCGGGTGGCGGCGGTGCCGTTCGTCTACCGCTACCACCCGATGGCGGCCGAGGCGAGGGCGCGGGTGCTCGACGGCCGGGCCGGCGACGTACGACTGGTGCACGGGCACTACCTCCAGGACTGGCTGTCGGAGCCCGACGACACCAACTGGCGGGTGGACGCGGTGGCCGGCGGCCCGTCCCGGGCCTTCGCCGACATCGGCTCGCACTGGTGCGACCTGGTCGAGTGGGTGACCGGCCACCGGATCACCGAGCTGACCGCGACGAGCCGGACGCTGGCCAGGACCGGCGGCGTACCGGACACCGAGGACGCGGTGCTGCTGCTCTTCCGCACCGACCGCGACGCCACCGGCACGGTGACGGTCTCGCAGATCTCCCCCGGCCGGAAGAACCGGCTGTGGTTCGAGGTGGACGGCAGCGCCACGTCGCTGGCCTTCGACCAGGAGAATCCGGAGACCCTCTTCGTCGGCAGCCGCGGCGAGAACGCCGCGGTGCAGCGCGACCCCGCCGTCCTGTCCCCCGCGGCCGCCCGGCTGTCGGTGGTGCCCGGCGGGCACCCGATGGGCTATCTCGACTGCTTCGCCGCCTTCGTACGCGATGTGCACGCCGCCGTCCGCGAGGACGGCACCGGTGGGGCCTTCCCCACCTTCGACGACGCCGCCCGCATGGTGCGCCTGACCGAGGCCGTTCTGCGGTCGGCGGCGGACCGGTCCTGGAAAGAGGTCTCCTGACATGAAGCTGGGCTTCCTGACCGCCTGCCTTCCGCAGCTGCCGCTGGACGAGATCGCCGCGTGGGCGGCCTCGCACGACTACCAGGCCCTGGAGGTCGCCACCTGGCCCTCCACCGGGTCGCGGGACTTCGAGGCCAGCCACATCGACGTCGCCGGCTTCGGCAAGCGGCAGGCCGACGAGGTGCGCGCGCTGTTCGACCGGCACGGGCTGACCCTGTCGGCGCTGGCCTACTACGAGAACAACCTGCACCCCGACCCGGCCCGCAGGTCCGAGATCGCCGCCCACGTACGGGCCAACGTCGACGCGGCGGCGCTGCTCGGCGTCGAGTACGTCGGTACGTTCATCGGCCGCCACCCCGGCCTGTCGGTCAAGGAGAACATCGCGCTGGCCGAGCACGAACTGCCGCCGCTGGTGGAGTACGCGGGCGAGCGCGGGGTGAGGATCATCATCGAGAACTGCGTGATGGAGGGCTGGCACCCGGACGGCTACCCGGGCAACCTCGCCTACTCCCCCGAGCTGTGGGAGTGGATGTTCGGCCTCGGCCTCTATCTCAACTACGACCCCTCGCACCTGCTGTGGCTGGGCATCGACCCGGTGGCCGCGCTGCGCCCGTACGTCGACCGCATCCCGCACGCCCAGGCCAAGGACGCCCAGCTCGACCCGCGGGCCAGGGACCGCTACGGCTTCTTCGGCCGTACGGTCGGGCGGGCCGACGGCTGGGACAGCGGCTGGTGGCGCTACCGGGTGCCGGGCCTGGGCGATGTGGACTGGCGCCGGATCGTGGACACGCTCTACGAGGGCGGCTTCACCGGTGTGCTGTCCGTGGAGCACGAGGACCCGGTGTGGAGCGGGGACACCGCCAGGGTCACCCGGGGACTGGAGATCGCCCACCGCACCCTGCGCCCGCTCATCGTGGGCTGACCGCCTGTTCGCGCCGAAGACGCGGCTCCGCCGGGCCGCACCCGTACCGCCCGTACCGCACCTGCCGCACTTCCAGGAGGCATCGTTTCGATGGCAACGCCCCTGAGCATCCAGCTCTACACCCTCCGGGACCAGATCGCCGCCGACCGCGACGGCACGCTGGCCCGGCTCGCCGAGATCGGCTACCGCTCGGTGGAGCCCTACGACCCGACCGCGGACCCGGCCGGCTTCCGCAAGACCGCGGACGCGCTGGGGCTGAGCGTCACCAGCACCCACGCGTACGCGCTGTTCAGCAAGGACGCCGGGGAGGTGTTCGACGCGGTCGGCACCATCGGAACCGACCTGGCGATCATCCCCGGCGGGATCGACCACGACGAATTCACCACACTCGACGGGCTCCAGCGGGTGGCCGACCGGCTGAACGGCTTCGCGGCCAAGGCCGCCGAGCACGGCATGCGGATCGGCTACCACAACCACTGGTGGGAGATCGAGCCGCGCTTCGAGGACCGGACCGCTCTGGAAGTGCTGGCCGGCCTGCTGGCGCCGGAGGTCTTCCTGGAGGTCGACACCTACTGGGCGGCCGTCGGCGGCGCCGACGTGCCCGCGCTGCTGGGGTCGCTGGGCGACCGGGTGCTCGCGCTGCACGTCAAGGACGGCCCCGGCGTCAAGGAGCAGCCGCACACCGCGGTCGGGAAGGGCACCATCGATGTGCCGTCGATCCTCGCGGCGGCGCCGCGGGCGGTCAGGATCGTGGAGCTGGACAGCTGCGCGGGCGACGTCTTCGAGGCCGTCGCCGAGAGCCACGTCTATCTGACGGCGCTGGAGGGGCGTTCATGACCGGCGGTCCTGTCGGCGTCGCCCTGGTCGGCGCCGGGGTGATCAGTACGCAGTATCTGACGGCGCTGTCGAACTTCCCCGATGTGCGGGTGCTCGCGGTGGCCGACCTGGACGTCGAGCGGGCCAGGGCCGCCGCCGAGACCTACGGGGTGCCGGCGGCAGGCGATGTCGCCTCGGTGCTGGCGATCCCCGAGGTGGAGATCGTCGTCAACCTGACGATCCCGGCGGCGCACGCCGAGGTCGCGAGCGCGGCGCTGCGGGCCGGCAAGCACGTCTACGGCGAGAAGCCGCTGGCGCTGGCGCCGGCCGACGGGGCGAAGATACTCGCCGAGGCCCAGGCCGCGGGCCTGCTGGTGGGCAGCGCCCCCGACACCTTCCTGGGCGCCGGACTCCAGTCCGCCGCCCGGGCGGTGAGCGCCGGGGTGATCGGCGAGCCGGTCAGCGTGACCGCGGTGACCCAGGGGCCGGGACCCGAGAGCTGGCACCCGAGCCCGGAATTCCTCTTCCAGTACGGCGGCGGGCCGCTGTTCGACATCGGTCCCTACTACCTGACGGCCCTGGTGGCGCTCTTCGGCCCGGTGAGCCGGGTGTCGGCGACGGCCCGGCAGGCGCGGGCGGAGCGGGTGATCGGGTCGGGGCCGAAGGCGGGCACGTCCTTCGCGGTGGAGGTGCCGACGCATGTGCACGCGCTGCTGGACTTCGCCGACGGCCCGAGCGCGTCGGCGACGTTCAGCTTCGACTCCTCGGTGCCGCGCCGGATGATCGAGATCACCGGCACCGAGGGGACGCTGTCGCTGCCCGACCCGAACACCTTCGACGGGCCGCTGCGGGTGCAGGCGTTCGGCGAGCAGGCCTGGCGCGACCTGCCGGTGGCCGGCTCCACCGCGGGGCGCGGCATGGGCGTGCTGGACATGGCCCGCGCCCTGCGCACCGGCACCGGGCACCGCGCGTCGGGCGAGCTGGCCCAGCACGTGCTGGAGCTGATGTCCACGATCACCGAGTCCGCGCAGAGCCACGCCGTCCTGCCGCTGGAGTCCGGGGCCCCCGCGGTGCCGGTCCTGCCGGCCGACTGGAACCCGGTGGCAGCGACGCTCACCTGACACGCGTCGCTGCCACCGTGCCCGACCCGGCCGCCGCGCCCCTGGGCGCGCGGCCCGCTCACGCCCGGTCGGCCCACCCGTGGGGGGATGGGTCGGCCGGGTCTTCCCGCCCGCCGCCGGGCCGCCCGCCGGCCGCACGCACGGGCGGGGGGCCGGTCGGCCCGGGACGTGTCCCGGGCCGACCGGCCCCCCTGCTTCCCGCCGCGATCCGGTTTACGGGTAGCTGGTCAGGTACGTCACCTGGTGGCCGCTGTTCACGGCGTCCCCCGTGGTGTTGATGACGTGGCTGATCGTGCCGCTGCCACCCAGCGAGACCGTCACCATGTCGTGGAACCGCACCCCGGAGGTGTTGGGCACCTGGAAGGCGTTGGCGGAGACAACCGACGGGTTGGTGCTGAAGAAGCAGTAGCTGCCCAGGCCCCAGGCCTCATGGCTGGTGACCGAGTCGGCGACCTTGTAGGCGGGGTAGCCCTGCGACGAACCGTTCATCCAGGAGGCCTGGTTGGGCACGTCGTAGGGCATCTCGTTCTGGAAGAAGTACGTTCTGCCGCCCTGCCCGTTCCACTGGACCTGCGTTTTCTGGAAGTGCTCCACGAACAGGCCGTACGCCGTCACATTGCTGCCGTTGACGGTCAGGCCGTTGTCCGCGGTGTTGGTGGTCCAGCCGACCGTGCCGCCGTTGCCGTGGTCGGCGCGCCAGATCCAGGTGTGGTCGATGATCGTGTTGTTGCTGTTGATCACCAGTGACTGGGTGGCCTTGCCGACGGTGGCGCCGCCGATCCGGAAGAAGACGTCGGACAGGCTGATCGGGTCGGCCGCGTGGTTGGCGGACGAGCCGGCCGGGCCGATCTGCATCAGCTGCTGGGAGTTGGTGGTGCCCGCGTCGATCAGCAGGCCCGCCAGCTTGACGCCGTCGACGTCGGAGGTGCTGATCGCGGTGATCCCGTTGTCGGGCACCAGGGTGGCCAGGCCCAGGCCCAGCACGACGGTGTCGGGGCGGGTGATGTTCAGCGTCTGGTTGAGGTGGTAGACGCCGGGGGTGACCAGCAGGTTCTTGCCCGCCGCGAGGGCCGCGTTGATGTCGGAAGCGGCGGCGCCGGGCTTGACGATGTAGAACTGGTCGATCGGCAGCGACTGGCCCGCCGGGGTCTTGCCGCTCCAGGTGGTGCCCGACGCGTTGGACTGGAGCGCGGGCACGAAGACCTGGTACTTGCCGGAGCTGTCGATGTACAGGAACGGCTTCTCGCGGATGGTGGGCGAGGAGGCGACGGTGGTGTAGGTCGGGAAGGACTGGGCGGGCGCGCCCTGGTCGCCGACGAAGACCATGTTCCAGTTGGAGCCCGACCAGCTGCCCATCGTCGAGTCCCGGGTCAGGAACTGCTGCTGGGAGCCGGAGCGGATCTGGCCGTCGACCTTGGTGTCGGCGATGAAGCCGCCGCTGGACCAGCCGCCGTCGTCCAGCGCCAGATTGCCGCGTACGTGCATCCGCCGGTAGGGCGCGGCCTGCGAGACGGCCCAGCGGTCGGTACCGCCGGTGGGGTTGACCGACATGTTCTCGGCGTCACGCCAGAAGTTCTGGGTGGCGTTGCCCTGGAACCAGTCGGCCTCCGCGTGCACGGCACCGTTGATGGTGACGTCGTCGGGGCTCAGGCCGAGTCCGGCGACCTCGGTGTAGAAGCCGACGTTGACGTCGGCGCTGTAGGTGCCGGGCTTGAACAGCACGGCGTAGCGCTGGCCGCCGAACTGGTTGGTCTGCTGCTGGCTGAAGATCGTGTTCAGCCTGGACTGGATCGAGGAGGCCGACATCGACGGGTCGAAGGTGACCACGTTGGGGCCGAGGTCGGGGTCGCCTCCGGTGGGCGGCGGGGTGGTGGTGCCGCCGCCCGAGCCGCTGACGTTGAAGGACTGCGCCGCGCTGCCGTTGCAGGTGTACTGCTGGAGCTGGACGCTGTCGGCGGTCGACGCGCTGGGCACGTCGAGGCACTTGCCGCTGTTGCGGTTGACGAAGTGGAAGGCGCCGCTGGACTCGGCGACCGGCTGCCACTGCTGGTTGGCGCCGCCGCCGTACAGCCACAGCTGGGTGAGGGCGCCGTCGGCGGTGGACACGTTCGTCTCGTCCCAGACCTGGCCGGGGGCCGAGGCGGCGCCGATCCGGTAGTAGCCGCTGTCGGTGGCGGTGAACTGCCACTGCTGCGCGGCGCTGCCGTTGCAGGTGTACTGCTGGACGGCCGTGCCGTTGGCGCTGGCGGCGGCGCGGGCGTCCACGCACTTGCCGCTGCCGACGCCGGTCACGGTTGCCGGGGCGGTCGGGATGGTCGCGGCTCCGGCCTCGGGGGCGGAGACCAGTGCGATGCCGGCGCCCACCGGTATCAGAAGTGCCGCCACGAGGGCGGCTGTTCGTCTGCGGTGGCGGGGGGTGCGGGCGGGCGTGCCGGGCCCGGCGGGTACCTGGGTCACACGTGTCTCCTCGGTCGCGTTGTGGGGTCGCGATGCGGTGTGGACGCTAGGGGCCGCCTGTCGGGGAGTCAATACACATCAAAAAATAAGTCGTGAACTATGCGGGGAAAACACGGGCCGGACCTTGAGGTCCGGCCCGGTGCACTGGATCGCGCCGCTGGTCAGGCGTCCAGGACGTTGCTCGCGAGCAGCCCGATCAGGACGAAGCCGAGCACGATCCGGTAGATCACGAAGGAGTTGAAGGAGTGCCGCGCGACGAAACGCAGCAGCCAGGCGATGGCACCGTAGGCGACCACGAAGGACACCAGGGTGCCGACCGCGAGCGCGCCGGCGCTGACCCCGCCGCCGGTGGCGTCCTTCAGCTCGTACAGTCCGGCGCCGGTGAGCGCGGGCAGGCCGAGGAAGAACGACAGCCGGGTGGCCGCCATCCGGTCGAGGTCGCGGATCAGCGCGGTGGAGATGGTCGCGCCGGAGCGGGAGAAGCCGGGGAAGAGCAGCGCCAGGATCTGCGAGGTGCCGACGATCATGGCGTCCTTGAACGTGACCTCCTGCTCACCGCGTTTGAACCTGGCCATCTGCTCGGCGACCCACATGACTATGCTGCCGCCGATCAGTGATCCGGCGACCACCCACAGCGAGCCGAGCGGGCCGTCGATCAGGCTCTTGGCGGCCAGGCCGACGATCACGATCGGGATCGTGGAGTAGATCACCCACCAGGTGAACTCGTAGTCGTGGTTGTCGCGCTCCCTCTTGTCCGTCAGCCCGCGCAGCCACGCGGTCACGAATCGTGCGATGTCCTTGAAGAAGTAGACGAACACCGCGGCGATGGCGCCGACCTGGATCACCGCGGTGAAGCCGACGACGGCGTCGTCGTCCACCTTGATGTTCATCAGGCCCTCGGCCAGCTTCAGATGCCCGGTGGAGGAGACCGGCAGGAATTCGGTGACTCCCTCCACGACTCCGAGGATGACGGCCTGGCCGATGCCGATGGCACTCATGGGTGGTCCTGTCCCCTGGTCTGCCGGTGATCGCCCGGCACGCTCCGACTACAGCTGCGACTACATTCCCGTAGACGTCGGTGCGACTTTAGAGGATCGGCGGCCGGACCCCGAATCCGGGGCGGCCCGGCCGCCTGACCGCATGAGGAGCGCGTCCTAGCAGGCGCCGAGGTCCTGCCAGACCCCCCACTCACCGGTGGTGCCGGGGGTCTCGCCCGTCGTCCACCACTTGGCCTTCCAGGTGTGGCCGCCGTAGGAGACGGTGTTGCCGCCCACGTAGACGGCCGTCGAGCTCCAGGCCGCCGCCGTGCACGCGCTGGTGCCGCCGGTGACGGTCAGCGTGTAGGTGGCCGAGTGGCTGGTGCCGGCCGCCGTGCCGGTGACCGTCAGCGCATAGCTGCCGGAGACCGCCGCGGCGGTGGTGGACACCGACAGGGTGGCGTTGCCGCCCGCGGTGACCGAGCCGGGGCTGACCGAGGCGGTGACCCCGGCAGGGGCGCCGCTGACCGACAGGGTCACGGACTGCGCGGAGCCGGTGGTCACCGCCGTGTGCACGCTGGAGGTGGCCGAGCCGCCGGCGGCGACCGTGGCGGACGCCGGGGTCAGCGACACCGAGAAGTCGTTGGCCGGCGGCGGGGTGGTGGTGCCGCCGTTGAACGGCTCGAAGGTGTGGCTGAACTGCCAGGTGCTCTGGGTGGTGCCGGAGCAGGAGTCGGAGCCGCCCTGGCCCGGGCAGCCGCCGTTGTCGCGCTGGAGCGCCCAGAAGGACAGCGTGTTGATGCCCTTGCTGACCGCCCAGTTGTAGACGGTGGTGGCGTTGGCGGTGGTGAAGGTCTCGGCGGCGCCGAAGTCGTCGATGCCGGGCATCTCGGTGACGCCCACCATGTTCCACAGCTGCGCGTCGGTCTTCGACGGGTAGAGCACGCCCAGCTGGTCGTGCAGGCCCTGGGCGGCGGTCTGCGTGTCGGTGGCCATGTTGTGGGTGGCGTTGTCGTAGTAGTCGAACGTCATGATGTTCACGACGTCGAGCTTCACGCCGTTGCTCACCGCGTTCTGCAGGACGGCGAGGCCGCTGCCCGAGCCGACCGAGCCGCCTTCGAGGCCGTGCGTGGTGGTCGGCAGGGTGTACGAGAACTGGATCGGGCGCCCGTTGGCGGCGGCCCAGTCCTGCACCTGCTTGACGGCCTTGTTGCGGCGGTCGATGCCGGCCGAGTTGGTCAGCGAGTTGTCCTCGATGTCCAGGTCGATCCGGCTGATGTCGTAGGTGGTGATGACCTTCTCGTACGCGGCGGCGATCGAGCTGACGTTGGTGCAGCTGTCGGCGATCTCGGTGCCGGTGTTGTCGGCCGCGTAACCGCCGAAGGACGGGATGACGTCGCCACCGCCGGCCTGGATGGTGTCGATGTCGGCCCCGAAGTTGCCCTGGGCGATCGGCAGCGAGCTGTCGCCGTTCCAGTACGGGGTGCAGGAGCCGACCGACGGGGTCTGGATGAAGGCCATCGTCAGGTACTTGTTGCCGGAGGCGGCGGCGAGCCCGGAGAGGCTGTCGCCGTTGTAGGCCTCGAAGTACGGAGCCGCTATGTGGGTGGGCAGTGCGGTGGCCGCGTGTGCGGTGCCGCTGCCGGTCAGGGCGAGCCCTGCCGAGGCGGCGGCGGTGACGAGTCCGGTGAGCAGTGCGCGGACGGGGAGTCTGCGAACGGGTCCGGTCATGGACCGCGCTCCTTCCAGGTGGGGGGATCAGCAGACGGCGGTCTGCTGGTCTGGACCAATATTGCTGGTCTGGACCACCCGACTGTCAAGAGTCCTAACAGATAATGGACTTGGACCACCCGGCGGACGAATTCCGGCCTTTCCGGCACCGGACGCAGCGGTGGTCACCGCCGCGACCGGCGGGGTTGCGGCGGTGACCTGTACCGATGGCACTGCGGCCGGTCAGCGGCCCCGGGCGGTGAGCGCGAGCGCGGGAACGAACCGCGAGGCGTCCAGCGTGCCGACACCGGTCGCCATGTCGTAACCCTTGACCGCGGTGTAACCGGTGACGCCGTCGTAGGAGTTGTTCGTGCCGTCCTTGGCGTCCACGATCCCGGTGAACCTCGGGTCGCCCTTCGCCAGGGCGTAGAGCGCCTGGTGGATGTCGCCCACCCGGTGGCCGCCCAGCTGGTCGGCCAGCGCGATGACACCGGAGAACAGCGGACTGGACTCGCTGGTGCCGCCGTAGACGTCCCAGCCGGTGGCCGTCGGGTCGTAGCTGGAATACACCCACGCGCCGCCGTCGACCGCCGCGGTCATCGAGATGTCCGGGGTGCCGCGCCGGGCGCCGACCACGTTCTTGACCCCGTTCTGGTACGAGGGCCGGGGGAAGACGTGCGACTGGCCGCCGCCGCCGGCTCCGTAGTCGTTGTAGACGCTGTCGGGCGCGGTGCGGTCGCCCGCGTCGTCCAGGTGCAGCTGGGTGCCGCCGATCGAGGTCACCAGCGGGTCCGCCGACGGCCAGGAATTCACCGGGTACGGGTAGTCGGTGGAGCCGTCGGCCATCGCGTCGGTCGCGCCGCCGTCGCCGGAGGAGGACAGTACGGTCACACCGTGCCTGGCCGCGTCCTGGAAGGCGTAGCGCAGCTTCTGGATGCTGGAGAAGTCGCCCTGGTCGAAGCCGGGGAAGGTGTTCTCCGTCGCCCCGAAGCTCTGGGTGATCACATCGCCCACACCGTGGTCGATCAGCGACTTCTCGGCGTCCATCATCTCCGGCAGCCCGGTGACGCCCTCGGTTTCGGCGACCCCGGTCTCCACCAGCACGATGTGCGCGTCGGGAGCCACCGCGTGCGCCATCTCGACGTCCAGCGTGCTCTCGCCGGCCCATCCGGTGTGGTCGGGGTCGGTCGGGTCGAACGGCGGTACGTCGCCCCACTTGACGACCTGCACCGTGGAGCTCTTGATGCCCCACTGGGCGCTGTAGACGTCCAGGTCGTGCTGGATCGTCGGCGAGCCGAACGAGTCCACGATGACGATGGTGCGGCCCTTGCCCGTGACACCGGCGCGGTAGAGCGCGTTCAGGTGGTACGCCTGCCGGTACTGGAGCGGGGAGTAGCAGTTGACGCCCCAGGTCGCCTGGCACTGTGCGTTGGTCAGCGGGCTGCTCACGCCGTGGATCAGCCGGTGGCCGGCGACCGCGGGCACCGCCTTGACGGCGGGCGCGCGGCCGGCCGGCGCGGCGGCCGGCGCGCCGCCGATGGGAGCGGCTATCAAGGCGGCGGCGGTGAGGGCGGTGGCCCCGGCCGCTGCGACCGCGGCACCGAACCGCGGACGGACTCTGCGCATGGACACTCCTTGTGTGGAGGACAACCGCACGAGACGGATGACGTGATCACATCCACAGATCATGCCCAGGACAAGCGGATCCGGCGTTTTCCTGCGGTCGTTTTACCCGGATGGCCCTCCCTTTGCTTTTCCATGACCATGACATGACCGCAGGCCGGTTCTGGACGGCCGCCGGCGGTCCTCGGCACCCTCGGCCCGGACGCTCGGCGGACGCTCGGTCAGCGTGCGGCGGGACGCTCAGCCGGCATTCAGCCGGCGTTCAGGACACGATGTCCTTGGTGCGGAAGCCGCGGAAGGCCAGCGCGGTCAACACGATCGCGTACGACACCGACACCGACGCGCCCTGGAGCATGCCGGACCACTCCAAGGTGGGCTGGAGCGCGTCGGCCCAGGAGAACTGCCAGTGCGCGGGCAGTACGTCCCGCCAGGAGCCCAGCGCGGTCACCGCGTCCAGCACATTGCCGACGATGGTCAGCCCGACCGCGCCGCCGACCGCGCCCAGCGGCGCGTCCGTCCTGGTCGACAGCCAGAACGCGAGGGCGGCGGTGACCAGTTGGCTGACGAAGATGTAGACCACCGCGATGGCCAGCCGCGGCAGCGCGTCGCCCGAGGCCAGCGTCCCGCCGGTGGGCAGTTCCAGGTCGCCCCAGCCGTAGGCGACCGTCCCCGCGGCCAGCGCGACCGCGGGCAGCAGCACCAGTGCGACCGCGCTGAAGCCCAGCGCCACCGCCAGCTTCACGCTCAGCAGCCGGGTCCTGGGCACCGGCGCGGCCAGCAGATAGCGCAGGCTCGACCAGCCCGCCTCGGAGGCGACCGTGTCGCCGCAGAAGAGCGCGACCGGCACCACCAGGACGAAGCCCGCCGAGACGAAGAGGCAGGTCGCGGCGAAATTGGCGCCCGACGCGGTGGCGGTGTCGATCAGGGTGGGTCCGTTGCGGCCCTCGCCCGGGGTGCCGCCGATCGCGAAGGCGATGATCAGGATGAAGGGCAGCGCCGCCAGCAGCGCGCCCACGATCATCGTGCGCCGCCTGCGCAGCTGCCTGCGGGCCTCGACCCGCAGCCGCAGGGTGCGGCCGGGCCGGTAGCCGGCCGCGCCGGCGCGCGGCGGCGGTACGGCCGAAGGGGCGGGGGCCGGGACTGCGGGGGGTGCGGCGCTCATGCCGAGCCTCCGATCAGGGTCAGGAAGGCGTCCTCGAGCCGGCGGTGCGGCCCGACCCGGGCCACCGGCACGCCGAGCCGGACGAGTTCGGCCACGAACTGCGCGGCGGTCAGCCCGTCGAGCACCGCGAGCAGGCCGTCCTCCTCGCGTACCGCGGTGGCCACCCCGGGCAGCTCGGCGACCTTGTCGACCACGCTCTGCGGCATCTCGCCGTCCACGCCGACCAGGACGGTGTCGGCCGAGCCGATGATGTCGGCGACCGGACCGGAGGTGATCAGCCGCCCGCGGTCCATCACCACCAGATGCGTACAGCTCTGCTCGACCTCGGCCAGCAGATGGCTGGAGACGATGACGGTGCGCCCGGCGGCGGCGTAGCGGATCAGCACCTCGCGCATCTCGCGGATCTGCGGCGGGTCCAGGCCGTTGGTCGGCTCGTCGAGGATCAGCAGGTCCGGCAGGCCCAGCATGGCCTGGGCGATGGCGAGCCGCTGGCGCATGCCCTGCGAGTACGTGCGCACCGCGCGTTCCAGCGCCTCGCCGAGCCCGGCGATCTCCAGGGCCTCGGCGAACCGGGCGTCCCGCGCCGGGCGGCCGGTGGCCTGCCAGTACAGCTCCAGGTTGGCGCGGCCGGTCAGATGCGGCAGGAAGCCGGCGCCCTCCACGAAGGCACCGAGCCTGGACAGCACCGGCGCGCCCGGGCGCACCGCCTCGCCGAACACCCGGATCTCGCCGTCGTCGGGGCGGATCAGCCCCATCAGCATCCGCAGCGTGGTGGTCTTGCCCGCGCCGTTCGGCCCGAGCAGGCCGAGCACCTGGCCCGGCTCCACACGGAAGGACAGGTCGCGGACGGCGTAGCGGTCGGCCGACTTGGCGTACCGCTTGCTCAGGCCGGTGATCTGCAGCGGCACCGCGGCCAGCGCCGGGTCCGCGGGGCGCAGGCGCACCCGGCGGCGCCCGGTGAGCAGCAGCGCGGCGGCGATCAGCAGGGCCGCGGGCGGCAGCGCCCAGGTCCACCAGGGCAGCGCGGCGGGGGCGTCGCTGAGCGCGCTGTCGACGGGTACGGTCAGCTGCGGCGAGGCCAGCGACACCGACATGATGGCGGGCGCGGCCGGTGAGGCGTAGCCCAGGTCGGTGCTGGCCAGCACCAGGCGCATCCGGTGGCCGGCCGCGAAGTCGTGGTCGACGGCGGGCAGTTGCAGCTGTACGGTGCTGCCGCTCGGTGAGCCCTGCACCCGGACGGGGGCGGCGAGCGCGGACGGCAGCGTGGCCTTGCCGCCGGGCGCGACATCGTAGAGCTTGCCGAACAGCACCGCGTCGGGCGCTGTGGTGCGGACCCGTACGGCGACAGTCGGCGCGCCGGTCAGATGGGTGCCGCCCTTGAGCGGGGCGGACTCGAACTGGGCGTACTGGCCCGGGATGTCGAGCGAGAGGCCCGCGCCGAGCGAGGACAGTTCGCTGAGCGCCCCGGTGCCAGGCACCGCGGAGATCGCCGGCGGCGCGCCGCCCGCCGGGTTGACGATCGGCTGCTCGCGGCCGGCCAGCGTGATCCGGCGGGCGGTCGCGCCGCCGAGCCCCGGGTAACTCCCGCTGTCGGCGCCGCGCAGCACGACGCTGCCGTCGGTGGAGTTCAGGCCGCCGGTGCGGGTGACCCGGAAGGCGGGTCCTGTGCCGGTGCCGGCGCTGCCCTTGAGGTAGTGGTCGAACCACGCGGTGACCCGGCGGTCGACCCTGGCGTCCTCGGTGTCGCCGCCGTCGTGGCCGCCGGCGATCCAGTCCACGGCGACGGGCGCGCCGTTCGCCGTGATCGCGCTCGCCATCGCGTCGGACTGGGCCAGGGTGAACAGCGAGTCGGTCTGGCCCTGCACGATCAGCGCCGGGACCTTGATACGGGAGGCGACCGCGGACGGGCTGAGCGCTTCGAGCTGCGCGCGGGCGGCGGCGTCCGGCCGGCCGGCGGTGGCGACGCGCTGGTAGAGCGCGCAGACGGCGGGGGTGAAGCGGCCGCACAGGGGGTTGCCCGCCCTGGGCGGGGCGGCGGACCCGACGGGATTCTCGGTGGCGCCGGGTGCGGCCGGCTTCTGTGCGCCGTCCGGGAGCGCCGCGGAGCCGGAGGAGAAGAAGATGCCGGCCCAGAGCTTCTTGTAGACGTCGGCGGGGAAGAGGGCGTCGGCGAGATTCCAGTACGTCTCGCGTGGCGCGATCGCGTCGACCCGGTGGTCGTACCCGGCGGCCAGCAGCGAGATCGCGCCGCCGTACGACACGCCCGAGATGCCGACCCGCGGGTCGCCGGGCGCGTCGAGCCGGACGTCGGGGCGGGCGGCCAGCCAGTCGATCAGCCGGCTGACGTCGGCGACTTCGCCGTCCGGCGCGTTGAGCCCGATTCCGCCGGTCGAGGAGCCGAAGCCGCGGGCCGACCAGGTCAGTACCGCGTAACCGTGCTCGGCCAGCGATTCGGCCTGGCCGCGCACGTCGTCCTTGCTGCCGCCGAAGCCGTGGCCGAGCAGGACCGCGGGCTTGCGGGCGCTGCCGCCGGTGGTGAAGTACGAGGTGTCCAGGCGTACGCCGCCGGCGCCGGTCAGCATCGCGTCACTGCGGTGCACCGAGCCGCCGCCGCCGGCCGCCGCGGCGGTCCCGACGGCCGCGCCGCCCGCCACCAGTACGGCGAGCGCCCCTGCCCCGGCCAACCACCGCTTGCGCCGCGGCCATCGAAGATCCATCCCTCGATCCTAAGCGGGCCTCACGGGCGAGCCGGACACAGGCGGTGATTTCTCCGGCTTTTCACAGCGGGCGGTGCCCGGTCGGCGCAGCCCCGGCGGCCGGGAACGCCGGGCCGGAAGGCCTCCCGGCGTAATCCCGCAAGTGCGTTGATTTCACCGGGAGTTGATCTCCGCCGGTGGCGCGGCGCAGGCCGGTCGCGCGTCCGCGCATTTGTCGATCAAGGAATTCCGCCGGGCGGGCGATGGCCGCGGGTCGGCATTTCCGGGGAATGCGCCGCTCATCACTGGCGCATTCCCCGGTCCGGCCTGCCGGCCGGTGGTGTCGGGCCGGTCAGCGGTGCGCCGAGGAGCCGCGCCTGCGGGTCCAGAGCACCAGGCCGCCGCCCGCCACCACGACGGCGACCGCGATACCCGCGATCATCGGCGTGGCGCTGGAACTGCCGGTCTCGGCCAGGTCGCCGCCGCCGGCCGCGGACGTGGTGCCCGCGACGACCGGAGCGTTGGTGGTGCCGGCCGGTACCGGGGCGGTGGTCGGCGCGGTCGTCCCGGGCGCGGTGGTCTCCGGGGCGGTGGTCGGCGGGGTGGTCGACGGCGTCACCGACGGGCTGGTGGGGGTGTCGCACACCGGCGAGACCTTGGTCTCGTCCACGTTGTACTTCTTGTTGTCACCGGCCTTGACCACCAGGCGCACGGTGAGCGGGCTGTCGTGCGCGGGCAGCGCTTCCGTGGCGTGGAAGCTGCCGCCGAAGTCCTCGTTGTCGGCCAGCGCGCCCTCGCCGCCGACGACGGTGAGCGACACCGAGTTCTGCACGTGCCTGCCGGTGCTGTAGTTCGTCAGGTCGACCTGCACCGAATTGCAGGTGACCGACCAGACCGGCGTGTGCGCCGAGGCCGGCGCCGCCAGCACGGCCGTACCGATCATGGCGGCCATTCCGGCCGCCGCTATGGCCGCGGATCTCCTGCGGCCCTGAACCGTCAATTTCATGAACCCTCCCATTACAGACCGGACTTCGCCCGTACGGCGCCCGCCCGCCGTTTTACTGTGGGACCGGGACGTTACACCCTGCCCTTCCCCGCGCTTTCACCGGGCGGCGCCCTTACGAATTCCGTAGCGAATTCAGCGGTGTTATCGCGGGCCGGGGTGTCGGCGGCCCGGGGTACGGTGCGGGCACGGCACCGAGGGCGGAGGGAGCGGCCATGGCCACGGCACTGACCACGGCCCAGCGGCGGGCGGTCACCGGTTCCGACCCGGCGACCGGGCGGCTGACCGCGCGGGCCGACGTGTGCGCGGCGCTGGCCGCGCGCGGGCTCGCGGTGCCGCACGGCCGCAGCGGGCACCACAGTTACTACCTGTCGCCGCAAGGGCTGCGGCTGCGGGCCGATCTGACGGCGGCCCGGCCCGACGTCCCGGCGCCCGGCCGGCCGGCGCCCGCCGCGGACACCTTCGCGGCCGACGACGGCACGGGGACGGCGCCGCCCGGCGGGGCGCGGCGGGCGGCCGAGGTGGCGACCGCGTGGGAGGGCCTGCTCCGGATCCGCTCACTGCTGCTGGACGGCGCGACGGATGTGCCCGCCCCCTGGGAGCGGGACCGGGCGGTGCACGCGGTCGCACTGGCCCTTGAGGCGGCCGGCTGCCCGCCGGCCGGCGCCGGCGGCGCGGGCTACGCGGTGACGGCCGGCGGCCAGGACGGGCTGCCCGAGGTCGCGTGGCGCGGCGCACCTGACGCGGAGACCGCCGCGCGGGCGCTCGCCCGCTGTGCGGACTGGCTGGGCCGGTACGGCTGGCAGTGCACCGAGCACCGCGCCCGTGGCGGCGCCCCCTTCCTGCTGGCCTCCCCCCGCAGGACCCGCTGACCTCGTCCCCCTCTTCTTCCTCAGCTGTTTCGGGATCCGGTTCCGCATCCCCGACAGCCCTGCCGTGCGGCCTGCCCGCCCGCCGGCCGGGACATGCGCAGGTGATCAAAAAATCTCTGCGTCCCGCCCCGTCTATGACGGTTGGGTGTCGTGAATATTGCGAAGAACCATCGCTGTTTTGCGCAGAGTTATGGACTTACTGCGGCGACGCTCGTAGTCTCTGCTGCGCCCCGGCCGGGCGATTCCGCCTTCCCCCCACCCCCGAGCCGCAAGGACTCTGCCTGTGTTGCACCCACCGCACAGCCCCGAGCAGACCCCCCAACGACGCCACAGGGCCAGACGCCGCGGTATGGCGGCCGTCCTGTCCTTCGCGGTGGCCGGCGCCGCCGCGCTGACCGCCGTCACGCTGGTGGGCGCCCCCACCGCGCACGCCGCGGGCGGTGTGCCCGCCCCCTCCCCCGTCGGCATCTCCGGCCGCGGCGCCAACGTGCCGTTCAAGGAGCTGGAGGCGGAGTACGCCAATACCAACGGCACGCTCATCGGCCCCGACCGGCTGTACGGCCACCTGCCGTCCGAGGCCTCGGGCCGCCAGGCGGTCACGCTCAACGCGGTAGGCCAGTACGTGGAGTTCACGCTGACCGCGCCGGCCAACGCGGTGTCGCTGCGCTACAGCCTGCCGGACAGCGCCGACGGCAAGGGCCGCAGCTCCACCCTGGACGTCCAGGCCAACGGGCAGTCGGTGAAGACCCTGCCGGTGACGTCCAAGTACAGCTGGTTCTACGGGGGCTACCCGTTCAACAACAACCCCGGTGACACCAACCCGCACCACTTCTACGACGAGTCCAGGACGCAGTTCGGGACCACCTACCCGGCGGGCACCAAGATCAGGTTCCAGGTGACGTCGACCGCGCAGTCGCCGTCCTTCACCATCGACCTCGCCGACTTCGAGCAGGTGGCCGCGCCCATCGCCAAGCCGGCCGGCGCGATCGACGCGGTGGCCGACTACGGGGCCGACCCGACCGGCGCCACCGACTCCACCGCCAAGATCCAGGCGGCGGTCAACGCGGGCCAGGCGCAGGGCAAGGTCGTCTACGTTCCGCAGGGCAACTACACCCTCTACGACCACGTGATCGTGGACGGCGTGACCGTCCAGGGCGCCGGTCCCTGGTACACCGTCTTCGGCGGCCGCGACCCGGTCAACCGCAACCGCGCGGCCGGCTTCTACGGCAAGTACGCGGCGAACGGCGGCTACGGCGGGCCGGTCCGCCCGCAGGAGGCCGGCGGTCCGAGCAAGAACGTCACGCTCAAGGACTTCGCCATCATCGGCGACATCCAGGAGCGGGTGGACGACGACCAGGTCAACGGCATCGGCGGCGCCATGTCGAACTCCACCATCGACGACCTGTGGATCCAGCACGTCAAGGTCGGCGCCTGGATGGACGGTCCGATGGACCACTTCACCATCAAGAACAGCCGCATCCTCGACACCACGGCCGACGGCGTGAACTTCCACTCCGGCGTGACCAACTCGACCGTCACCAACACCTTCGTGCGCAACGTGGGTGACGACGGTCTGGCCTCGTGGCCGGAGAAGGCGCCGAACGTCAGCGACAGCTTCGACCACAACACCGTCATCCTGCCGATCCTGGCGAACAACATCGTCACGTACGGCGGCAAGGACTTCAATCTGTCCGACAACGTCATGGCGGACACCATCAGCAACGGCGGCGGCCTGCACATCGCCAACCGCTACCCGGGCGTCAACGGCGGCGGCCCCAACGGGGTCTCCGGCACGATCACCGCGGCCCGCAACACGCTGATCAGAACCGGCAACAGCGACTACAACTGGCAGTTCGGCGTCGGCGCCATCTGGTTCGACGGCCTCCAGGGCGTGGTCAACGCCAACATCCAGATCAGTGACACCGACATCCTCGACAGCTCCTACGAGGCGATCCAGACCATCGAGGGCGGCGTCATCGGCGCCACCTTCAAGAACATCAACATCGACGGGGCCGGCACCTACGCCATCCAGGCGCAGGCCGCGGCGCAGATGACCTTCATCAACGTCAAGGCCAAGAACATCGGCCAGGCCGCCACCCCGATCCACAACTGCGTCGGCAACGTCCTGCAGATCACCGACGGCGGCGGCAACTCCGGCTGGAACACCGGCCAGACCTGCACCGGCACCTGGCCCGCCCCGATCTGGACCAACAGCGGTGTGCCCACCGGCGGCAGCGGCGGCGGCACCACGGGCGGCGGCACGACCCCGCCGACCACCCCGCCCACCACGCCGCCGACGACACCTCCGACGACGCCGCCCACCACTCCCCCGACGACGCCGCCGACGACCCCGCCGACCACTCCGGCCAACAGCAACCTGGCGCTGGGCCGCCCGGTCAGCGACACCGGCCACGCCGACGTCTACACCGCGGGCAACGCGGTCGACGGCAACGCCAACAGCTACTGGGAGAGCACCAACAACGCCTTCCCGCAGTCGATCACCGTCGACCTCGGCGCGGCCAGGACCGTCGGCCGCGTCGTGATCAAACTGCCCCCGGCCACCGCCTGGGCCACCCGCACCGAGACCCTCTCCGTGCTCGGCTCCACCAACAACAGCACCTGGACCACCCTGAAGAACTCGGCCGGCTACACCCTCAACCCGGCCACCGGCAACACCGCCACCATCACCCTGACCCCCACCAGCACCCGCTACCTGCGGCTGACCATCACCGGCAACACCGGCTGGCCGGCGGGCCAGCTGTCCGAGCTGGAGGCCTACGCCTCCTGAGCCGCCTTCTCCGCGTGCCGGGGTGACGATTAAGGTCCAGGACCATGGAATACCGTCACCTCGGCCGCAGCGGCCTGATCGTCAGCGAGATCGCCTACGGAAACTGGCTCACCCACGGCTCCCAGGTGGAGGAGGACGCGGCCACCGCGTGCGTACGCGCCGCGCTGGACGTCGGCATCACCACCTTCGACACCGCCGACGTCTACGCGCAGACCCGCGCGGAGTCCGTACTCGGCAGGGCGCTGAAGGGTGAGCGCCGCGAAGGCCTGGAGATCCTCACCAAGGTCTTCTGGCCCACAGGCCCCGGTCGCAACGACCGGGGCCTGTCGCGCAAGCACATCATGGAGTCGATCGACAACTCGCTGCGACGGCTCCAGACCGACCACGTCGACGTCTACCAGGCCCACCGCTACGACCGGTTCACCCCGCTCGAAGAGACGATGGAGGCCTTCGCCGACGTCGTGCACTCCGGTAAGGCGCACTACATCGGCGTGTCGGAGTGGACCGCGGACCAGATCCGCCGCGGCCACGCGCTGGCGCGCGAGCTGCGGATCCCGCTGGTGTCCAACCAGCCGCAGTATTCCGCGCTGTGGCGGATCATCGAGGGCGAGGTCGTGCCGGCCTCGGAGGAGCTGGGCCTCGGCCAGGTCGTGTTCTCACCGATCGCGCAGGGCGTGCTCACCGGCAAGTACCTGCCGGGCCAGCAGCCGCCGGAGGGCTCGCGGGCCACCGACGACAAGGGCGGCGCCAACATGATCAACCGCTGGATGCGGGACGATCTGCTGGCCCGGGTCCAGGAGCTCAAGCCGCTGGCCGCCGACGCGGGCCTCTCGCTCGCGCAGCTCGCGGTGGCCTGGGTGCTGCAGAACCCCAATGTCTCGGCCGCCATCGTCGGCGCGTCCCGCCCCGAGCAGGTCGCGGAGAACGCCAAGGCGTCCGGCGTCCGGATCGACGCCGAGGTCATGGCGAAGATCGAGCAGATCCTCGAACCGGTCGCGGTGACCGACCCGGTCAAGGTGCACGACAACGTCCCCACGGCCCGGCCGTAGCGTACGGCGGCGCGCGGCCGGGGCGTACGGCCGCGCGCCCCGCCGCCGTGGGAGGGCCACCCGGGCGACGACCGTACGGCCGGGGCTGTCCCGGCCGCTGCCGCCGCTGAGCGCCTGAACGCCTTGAGCGCCTTGAGCGCCTTGAACGTCTTGAGCGGACCCTGCGGCCGGCCCGGGACGCCCGGCAGTCGCCAGGACGCCCGGCGGTCAGACCGAGACGCCGTGGGCGCGCAGATACCGCAGCGGGTCGATGTCGTCGCCGTAGACCGGGCCCGTCCTGATCTCGAAGTGCAGGTGCGGGCCGGTGACGTTCCCGGTCGAGCCGGACCGCGCGATCCGCTGGCCCTCGGTGACGTGCTGGCCGACCTTGACCGAGATCTGCGACAGGTGGCCGTACTGGCTGTAGTGCCCGTCCGCGTGCAGGACCACCACCTGGTAGCCGTACGAGCCGCCCCAGCCGGCCGTGACGACCTTGCCCGCGGCGACCGAGTGCACGGCGGTGCCGGTCGGGACCAGGAAGTCCATACCGGTGTGGTGGCCGCTGGCCCAGTGGCTGCCGGACGCGTCGTACGGCGTCCCGAGCTTGGCGTGCACCGGCAGGGTGTAGCCGGTGTGCGGGGCGGCGACGGGCTTGGTGTGGGCCGAGGCGGGGGTGACGGTCTTCTTCGGGGCGGCCTTGGGCTTCGGGGCCGCCTTGGGCGCCGGCTTCGGCGCGGCCTTCGCGGGCGCGGCCGGCGGGGCGGTCAGGGCGAGGCGCTGGCCCGGAATGATCAGATCGGGGTCGCTGCCGACGACCGAGCGGTTGTCGGCGTAGAGCCGCGGCCAGCCGCCCCTGACGTGCTGGTCGGCGGCGATCCCCGACAGCGTGTCGCCGGAGGCGACCGTGTAGCGGTCGTGCGCCGCCGGGCGGGCCGGCGCTTTGGCCTGCGTCTTCGCCGGCGCCTTGGCGGGGGCCTTCACCGGCGCCTTGGCGGGGGCCTTCACCGCGGTGGTGTGCTTCTTCGCCACGGGCTTGATCTTCGCCGCCGGCACGTGCACGGCGTGCGACGCCGTGGCCGCCTGCCGGGTGAGCCCGGCCCGTATCGAGCAGACCGGCCAGGCGCCGGGGCCCTGGCTGCGCAGCACCTTCTCGGCCACCGCTATCTGCTGGTTCTTCGTGGCGAGGTCCGCGCGGGACGCGTAGCTGCCGCCGCCGAAGGACTTCCAGGTGGAGGTGGTGAACTGCAGGCCGCCGTAGTAGCCGTTGCCGGTGTTGACGTGCCAGTTGCCCGACGACTCGCAGTTGGCGACCTTGTCCCACACGCCCGCCGATTCCGCGTGCGCGCTGCTCAGGCCGATCAGCGGGAGCGCGAGGCCCGCGCCGCCCGCGGTGACGGTCAGTGAGGCCTGGGAGACCCGGCTCGGGCGATAACGGCGGTGACGACCGCGTAAGGGCATAGCACGAGTCCTTCCCCAGGACCGGCCCGGCGCCGCGCTCCGCGACCCGGGCTGCCGTATGCCCGATTGGCCGGGCGCGCCACAGATTAGGCCCGGCCCGGGCGCGCCACAAGGGCGCACAGCACGTGTGCGCCCCCGTACGGCCGCGGGTGTCCGGGAATCACCGGCGGGCGTGGGCGTTGGAATGAGGGTGAGTTCCGTACTGCGCGACACGCCGTTCTCGGTCCTCGACCGGTCGAGGGTCCGGGAGGGCGAGGACGCCCCGCGGGCGCTGCGCGACACGGTGGCCCTCGCCCGCGAGGCCGAGGCCATGGGCTTTCACCGCTTCTGGGTCGCCGAGCACCACGGGGTGCCGGGGGTGGCCGGCTCCGCGCCCACGGTCCTGGCCGCCGCGGTCGCCGCGGCCACCTCGCGGATCCGGGTCGGTACGGGCGGGGTGATGCTGCCCAATCACCAACCACTGGTCGTGGCCGAGCAGTTCGGCGTACTCGAATCGCTCTTCCCCGGCCGCATCGACATGGGCCTCGGCCGCTCGGTCGGCTTCACCGACGACGTCCGGCGGGCACTGGGGCGCGGCAAGGACGCGGCGGGGGCGTTCGGGGAGCAGCTGACGGAGCTGCTCGGCTGGTTCACCGGCGACCGGGCCGCGCACCCGCGGGTGCGCGCGTGGCCCGCGGAAGGGCTGCGCCCGGCGCCCTTCCTGCTGGCCACCGGCAGCGGAGCGGACCTCGCGGCGCAGCTGGGACTGCCGCTGGTCATCGGCGGTATCCGCGGCGAGGACGCGATGCTGCGGGCGGTCGACCGCTACCGGGCCGCCTTCCGCCCCTCGGCCTGGGCGGACGCGCCCCACGTCGTGCTCTCCGGTACGGTCGCGGTCGCGCCCTCGGCCGCGGAGGCCCGCCGCATGCTGATCCCCGAGGCCTGGTCGACGGCGTACTCGCGCACCCACGGCGTCTTCCCCCCGCTCGCGCCGGCCGAGGCGATCGAGGCGATGACGATGACCGCCGCGGAGCGGGGCCGCTTCGACGCGGCGCTGGCCGGGCAGGTGCACGGTGCTCCAAGTGAGGTGGCGGCGGCTCTCTCCTCGCTGCTCGGGCGCAGCGGGGCGGATGAATTCCTGGTGACGACCAGTACGTATGACCGCCGTCGGCTGATCGACTCCTACCGGCTTCTGGCCGGCGTCCTCTCCCTGCCTCCCGCAGAGGGTCCCGTACACCCCGGGCCGGCTGCCGGCTGAGCCCGGCTTCCTCCTCCGGAGAGGCCAACCCGCAGGCGATTCCCCGCCGCAGAGGGCAACCCCCAGGGGTGCGGTGAACGGCGCGGCCGGCCCCCATCGGGGTCGGATCGCCACCGGCCCGGAAAGATCGCCACCGGCCCGGAAAGGCTGTCCGGTCCGCTCCGGACCACCCGCCGACGGCGGGCTGCCCGCGCCGTTCCCCGCGCCCTTGCCGGGGCACGGTGGGGCCGCGGACAGGTCGTGCCCTCCGGAGGTGCGCCCTCGCGCGGCAGGGGTGCGGTACAGCTCGCGCGCCCCCGGAGGGGATCGGCTGGTCGGAGCAGAGGTCGTTCACCCGGGGGTGGCAAGCCTGGCCCGGATGGGCCTCGTCACCGCGCCCGCGAGCTGACCGCGTTCATACGGTGAGCGTATGAGCAACCGCCGCGCAGCCGCCCGCGTCCGCCGCCGCGTCGCCGCCGTGTTCGGGGCGGCGTGCTGCCTGGGCGTGCTCGCGGCGCCGGCCCAGGCCGCGGACGGGGGGCCGGCCGCGCAGGCCGGCGGGGCGCTGCTCGCCGAGCCCGGCGTGCATGTGGACCGCGAGGACGGCGCCCCCGAACTGCCCTCCGGCATCTCCGCCCTGTCGTGGACCGTCTCCGACGCCAGGACCGGCCAGGTCCTCGCCGCGAAGAACGCGCACCGCCGGCTTCCGCCCGCCTCCACGCTCAAGACGCTCTTCGCGGTGACGGTGCTCCCCCGCTTCCCCGCCGACCAGGCCCATACGGTCACCGATCACGACCTGACCGGCATCGGCGCGGGCAGCAGCATGGTCGGCGTGCAGGCCGGGCAGACGTACACCGTCGCCGACCTGTGGCGCGGCGTCTTCCTCGCGTCGGGCAACGACGCGGTGCACGTCCTGGCGCACATGAACGGCTCGGTGTCGCAGACGGTGGCTCAGATGCAGGCCAAGGCGCGGATGCTGGGCGCCGACGACACGCATGTCGTCTCCCCCGACGGCTACGACAACCCCGGCCAGGTCTCGTCCGCCTACGACCTGGCGCTGTTCGCCCGCGCGGGCCTGGGCAACCGCGACTTCGCCGCCTACGCCTCGACGGCGTCCGCGCAATTCCCCGGCGGCTACGACGCGCACGGCGTGTTCGTGAAGTCGTTCGGCATCCAGAACACCAACCGGCTGCTGACCGGCGCGGGCGGCGTCCATCCGTACGAAGGGCTGATCGGGGTGAAGAACGGCTACACCAGCAACGCGGGCAACACCCTGGTCGCCGCCGCGACCCGGCAGGGCAGGACGCTGATCGTCACCGTGATGAACCCGCAGTCGGGCGTGCCGCAGGCGGTCTACACGGAGGCGGGCAAGCTGCTCGACTGGGGCTTCGCCGCCGCGGGGCACACCGCCTCCGTGGGCACGCTGAACGCCGCGCCGACCGCGTACCACCTGGCGGGCGTCCCCGCGCAGGCCCCGGTGCCAGCCCAGCGGCACCCGCGCCCGGCGCCCGCGCCCGCCGCGCACTCCTCGAACGCCTCGGCGCGGGCCTGGTACGTGGGCGGCGGGCTGGCCGTGCTGGCGGCCGGCTCCGTGCTGCTGCTGCGGCGCAGGACCGGCGGCGGCCGGAACCGGTGACGGCGGACCGCCCGGCGCCGCCCCGGGCGCCGCGGATCGCGTGCTACAGTTCGAGTAGCACATGTCTGCGCCCTCTTTTCAGCGGCGCCGGTGCTGGTTCCGAAATCCCATCGCCCGTCGGCAATCCTGTCCGGCCCGGTGGTTCTTCTCCGCAATCCTGAGAGTGCGGTCCCCCATAGCCCCACACCCAGTGATGTGCGCCGGTTCGCCCCCAGCGCCGTGGCGAGATGCCGCGGCCCGGGCCACCGGGCGACGTCCGCGGTCGCGGAGCGTGACGAGTCCGCTCGCGCCGCACACCCCGCTTTCCCCTCTTCTTCTTCCGTCCGCGAAAGGACGACTTTTCATGACCGACATTCTTGAGCGGCCGGACGTACGGCCGCAGACATCCGCCCGCGTGGCGGGTGTCCTCGACATCCAGGGCGCCGGCGGCCAGGGCCGCCTGCGCACCTCCGGGTGGCACGCGGCCCCCGGCGACGTCCAGATCTCCGCGGCGCAGATCCGCAGGGCGGGCCTGCGCCGGGGGGACCTGGTGGAGGGCACGGCCCTGCGGCCCGGCGTCCTCGGCGACGTCACACTGGTCAACGGTGTGCCGGCCCGGCACGGCCGGCCGCACTTCGCGGACCTGACGCCGCTTCACCCCCGGGAGCGGCTGCGGCTGGAGAGCCCGCTGCTCAAGGGCTCGGGCGCGCTGTCCGGCCGGCTGATGGACCTGGTCTCGCCGGTCGGCAAGGGCCAGCGCGGTCTGATCGTGGCCCCGCCGAAGGCGGGCAAGACCATCCTGCTGCAGAACATCGCGGCGGCGATCGCCGCCAACCACCCGGAGTGCCACCTGATGGTGGTGCTGCTGGACGAACGCCCGGAAGAGGTCACCGACATGCGGCGCGGTGTGCGCGGCGAGGTGCTCTCCTCGACCTTCGACCGGCCCGCGAAGGAGCACATCGCGCTGGCCGAGCTGGCGGTGGAGCGGGCCAAGCGGCTGGTGGAGCTGGGGCAGGACGTGGTGATCCTGCTGGACTCGCTGACCCGGCTGTGCCGGGCGCACAACACGGCGGGCGCGAGCAGCGGCCGTACGCTGTCCGGCGGTGTGGACGCCGCCGCGCTGCTGGCGCCGAAGCGGCTGTTCGGCGCGGCGCGGCTGGCCGAGGAGGGCGGGTCGCTGACCATCCTGGCGACCGCGCTGGTGGACACCGGGTCGCGGGCCGACAACTTCTTCTACGAGGAGTTGAAGGGCACCGGCAACATGGAGCTGCACCTGGACCGTTCGCTGGCCGAGCGGCGGATCTTCCCCGCGGTGGACGTGACCGCCTCCGGCACCCGGCGGGAGGAACTCCTGCTGCCGGCCGGTGAATTGTCCGTGATCCGCGGGCTGCGGCAGGTGCTGCACGGCCGGGACGCGCAGTCCGGCCTGGACGTACTGCTGGACAAGCTGCGCAGGACGCCGGACAACGCGGCCTTCCTGCGCCAGGTGCAGTCCACCGTTCCCACCGGCGGCTGACCGGCAGGGCCGCCCGCGTACGACCCCGCGACCGGCCGGCGCGGCGGGCGGACGCGGGGCGGAAATCCGGTGGCCGCGGGTGTCCGGGGCGGATGATGATCGGACCCATGGACCAGGCGCACGACACGGCCGCCGGTGCGGCGATGACGGAGGCCTTCCTGCGGGACGGCTTCGTGAAGATCGAGGGCGCCCTCCCTGCGGCGACCGCACAGGAGTGCGCGGCGCAGCCCAACCACGGCACCAGGCCGCGCTTCCTGGCGCAGCCGCCGCTCTGTCCGGCGGCGCCGCTGGAGCTGGAGCGGGCCGACGGGGCGTACACACCGGTGGAGCCGGCGATCCGGCGGGGGCTCGCCGGGGCGGACCGCGGCGGGCCGATCGGTTAGCGTGCTGGGCATGCTGCACGGACGGGACGGGGAGGCCGCGGCGCTGCGTGTCCTGCTCGACGACGCGCGGGCCGGGCGCAGCGGGGTGCTGGTGCTGCGCGGGGAGGCCGGGATCGGCAAGACCGCGCTGCTCGAACACGCGGTGGCCGCGGCCGGCCCGATGACGGTGGTACGCGGCTCGGGCGTCGAATTCGAGGCCGAACTCCCCTTCGCCGGAATCCAGTTGCTGCTGCGTACCGCGCTGGGCTCGCTGGACGCGCTGCCCGAGCCGCAACGGCGGGCGCTGCGGGCCGCCTTCGGGCTGGCGACCGAGGGGGCCGGCGAGCCGATGTTCGTCGGGCTCGCGGTGCTGTCGCTGCTGTCGGAGCACGCGGGGGACGGGCCGCTGCTGTGCGTGGTGGACGACGCCCAGTGGCTGGACCGGGCGTCCACCGACGCGCTGCTGTTCGCCGCCAGGCGGCTGGACGCGGAGGGCATCGCGATGGTCTTCGCCGCGCGGGACGGCGAGGGCGCCTTCACCGCGTCCGGGCTGCCCGAGCTGCGCCCGGCCGCGCTGGACGAGGCCGCGGCCGGCGCGCTGCTCGCCGACCGGGCGGGGCCGCTCGCGGAGCCGGTACGCCGCCGGGTGCTCGCCGAGGCGCAGGGCAATCCGCTGGCGCTGCTCGAACTTCCGGTCGGCCTGCGCGGTACGGACGCGGGCGCGGCTTCGGCGGGGACGCTGCCGCTGACCAGCCGGCTGCAACTGGCCTTCCACGGCCGGGTCAGCCATCTGCCGCGGGCCACCCAGACGCTGCTGCTGGTGGCCGCCGCCGACCACACCGGCGAGCTGGGCACGATCCTGCGGGCCGCGGCCGATCTGGGCGCGGGCGTCGCGGACCTGCCGCCCGCGCAGGACAACGGGCTCGTCACGGTGGACGGCACCGCGCTGCGGTTCCGCCACCCGCTGGTGCGGGCCGCGATCCACCAGCGGGCCGCGCTGCCCGAACGCCTCGCCGCCCACCGCGCCCTGGCCCGCGCCGCCGACCCGCGGCGCGACCCGGACCACCGGGCCTGGCACCTGGCCGCCGCCGCGACCGGCCCCGACGAGGAGGTGGCGACCGCGCTCGAACAGACCGCGAGCCGCGCCGGGGAACGCAGCGGGCACACCGCGGCAGCCGCCGCCTACGACCGTGCCGCGCGCCTGAGCACCGACCCGGGCGCCCGGCTGCGCCGGCTGCTGCTGGCGGCGGAGTCCGCCTCGGAGGCGGGCGAGATCCCGCGTGCCCGCACCTTCGCGGAGGAGGCCGCCCGCGCGGCGGCCGCCCCCGGCGCGGACCCCGCCGGACAGGCGGCGGCGCGGACCTTGCACGTACGGGGGCTGGCCGGCTTCTGGGAGGGCGACTTCCCCGGGGCGCACCGGATGCTCATCGAGGGCGCCGCGCTGGTCGCCGGGACCGATCCGGCGCGGGCGGCGCGGATGCTGGTGCAGGCCACGCACACCGCGTGGTATCTCGGCGCGGAGGAGGTCGCCGACACCGTCGAGCGGCTGGCGGCGCTGCGGCTGCCCGCCGGCGCCCCGATCCTGCCGGTCGCCGGCTTCCTGACCGGTGCGCTGGGCCGGGGGGCCGCCGGCCGGGTGCCGCCGGCCGTCGGCGAGGCCGCCGCGGCGGCGCGGGCGGCGCACGGCGGGCGGGTGGACCCGCGGGATCTGGTGATGCTGTGCGGGGTGGGCCTCACCCTCGGCCAGGACGCCCAGTCGCACGAGCTGACCACGGCGCTGGCCGCGGAGAGCCGGGAGAGCGGCGGGGTGGGGCGGCTCACCACGATCATGTTCTTCCGCGCGGAGGCGGAGATCTTCGACGGCCGCTACGGCGACGCGGCGGCGACCGCCGCGGAGGGGCTGCGGATCGCGGCGGACACCGGCCAGCGGCAGTGGGTGAGCCAGCTGAGCAGCGCCCTGGCGCACATCGCCGCGCTGCGCGGCGACGAGGACGGCTGCCGCCGCATGGTGGACGCGGCCCTCGCGGGCGGCTCGGGTACGGCGATGGCGCCGGGCGCGCCCTGGGCGTACTGGTCGCAGGGCCTGCTGGACCTGGGGCTCGGCCGCGCCCGGGCGGCGCTGGACCGGCTCGCGCTGCTCGGCGAGGAGTCGGTGCGCCACCACATCTGCGCGACCCGCAGTGTGCCCGACCTGGTGGAGGCCGCGGTCCGGGTCGGCGAGCCCGGGCGGGCGGACGCGTCCTTCGCCCGGTTCGAGGCGTGGGCGGCGCGGTCCTGCCAGGAGTGGGCGGCGGCGCTGGTGGCCCGCTGCCGGGCGCTGCGGGCGCCGGACACGGGCGCGGAGGCGTACTTCCACGAGGCGCTGGCGGCGCACGACCCGCACCGGCGGGCCATGGAGTCGGCCCGCACCGAGCTGCTGTACGGGGAGTGGCTGCGGCGGGCGCGGCGCAAGAACGAGGCCCGGGTGCGGCTGCGCGGCGCCCTGGACACCTTCGAGCGGCTCGGCGCGCGCCCGTGGGCGGACCGGGCGCGCGGTGAGCTGGGCGCGGCGGGCGGCACGGTGCCGGAGGCGGCCGGGGACGGCGGCCCGGTGGACGCGGCGGCGGGGCTCACTCCGCAGGAGTCGCAGATCGTGCGGCTGGCCGCGGAGGGCCTGTCGAACAAGGACATCGCGGCCCGGCTGTTCCTCAGTCCGCGGACGGTCGGCTACCACCTCTACAAGGCGTATCCGAAGCTCGGTGTGGTCTCGCGCGGCGAACTGGCCGGGATGTTCGGGTAGCCGGGACCGAAGGATGACGCCGGGGAGCGGCCGGGGAAAAGGCGGTGCCCGCCCGGGGATGGAATCCGGGCGGGCACGTTCTCGGGGGGTCGCGCCGAAGGGTCAGACGGTGACGCCGTGCGCCGCGAGGTAGGCGACCGGGTCGATGTCGGAGCCGTAGTCCGGGGTGGTGCGCACCTCGAAGTGCAGGTGCGGCCCGGTGACGTTGCCGGTCGCGCCGGAGATGCCGATCTCCTGGCCTGAGGTGACGGTCTGGCCGACCGAGACCACCGGGTTGGTCAGGTGCCCGTACAGGGTGTACTTGCCGTCGGCGTGCTGGATGATCACGTCGTTGCCGTAGGCGCCGTCCGCGCCGGCGTGCACCACGGTGCCCGCGGCCACCGAGTGGACCGGGGTGCCGCTGTCGACCAGGAAGTCGACACCGGTGTGGTAGCCGGAGGACCAGTTGGAGCCTTCGGCGTGGTACTGCGTACCGATCGCGGCGTCGCCGACCGGCTTGCTGTAGGCGGCGGAGCTGGCGGCCTTCACGGCGGCGGCGGGCGCCGCCTTCGCGGCCGGGGCGGACGCGGTCTTCGCCGCCGGGGCCGGGGCGGCCTTGACCGGGGCGGTGTTCAGCGTGAGGTGCAGGCCGGGCCGGATCAGGCCGGGGTTGGCGCCGATGACCTTCTTGTTGGCCTCGTAGAGCGGCTTCCAGCCGCCCTTGACGTGGTGGGCGGCGGCGATCTTCGCCAGCGTGTCGCCGGGGACCACGGTGTACTGCTGGGCCTTGGCGGACACGGCCGGCGCCTTGGCCGGCTCGGCGGCCGACGCGTGGGCGACGCCGACCAGCGGCACCACGAGGGCGGCGCCTCCGGTGCCCGCGGCGATGCACACGCGGGTGAGGCGGTTGAGTGAGCGGGGCTTGCGGTGCTGTCCCTTTGCGGGCATGGGGGATTTCCTCTCCTACGCCTGCGAGGTGAGCTGTCGGGTTCGGGCAGGAGATGCCCGGCCGCGGTCCGCCGTGGTCGCGCTGTGCGGTGCGCGTACGGCGGTGCGGCTTCACCCCGAGCCGTCCGGGTCCTCCCGGACGGCGGCTTACCCGGGTCCCCCGCTCCTGCCCTGAATGCTCGGCTGTTCCGGTGACCGGGCGGCGGCAGGATTCGGCGTTCCGCCCGGCGGATCTCGCGGACGTCCGGCCCGCGGTAGGGCGAAGCTAGACGACGCCCCGAGCGGCGGGCAACCAAACGCGGCATGCCGCACCATTCCGCCCGTACCGGTGGTTACTCCTCGCCACCCGGGCGCACCGGTACGTGTGCGCGCCGGTCACGGCGGGTCGAGCGGCGGGGTGCGCGGGGTGAGAAACGGGCCGCGCTGTGAACAGCGGGTGGTCCGGGGAAGCCGGACCGTGTTCACACCATGACGCCGGTCACACGACGAGCCGGAGGTGACCCGCATCACCGTGAAATGCCGGATTTGTACAGCTATTTCGGATGTGTCATGAGTCGCGGACGACGGGACGCCGGTCCGCCCGTCAGTAGCTGCCCGGCGCTCCGCCGATCCGCGCGTCCAGCGTCCTGCTGAGCCGGTAGCCCACCGGCCGGAAGCCGACCGCGGGCCAGTGCCCGGCGGCCAGCGGGGACGCGGAGTGCCAGCGGGCCGACATGTAGCGGTGGCCGCCGTCGTAGGCCCAGGCCAGCGCGGTGGCCAGCAGCACCCGGCTGATGCCCTCGCCGCGCGCGGCGGGCGCCACGTACGCCTCGGCGAGTTCGACGCAGGACTCGGGTGTCACCGGGTCGGCGACGGCCGGGACGACCAGCACCATGGCGATCTCCTCGCCCCTGCGGGACGCGATCCAGGCGCCGCAGCGCGGGTCGGCGAGCGCGTCGGCGTAGTGCAGCCGCAGCGCGGCGAGCGCGCCCTCCGGCTGCGGCTGGAACATCGCCGACTCGCGCTGCCGCCGCGAGGACTCGGCGGCCATCCGGCCGATCTGCGGCAGGTCGCCGGGGCCGGCCCGGCGGATGCCGAGGCCGTCGACGCCGCGCGGCTGGCGGCCCCTGGCCTTGACCGCCATCAGGCCGTGCACCAGCTCGCGCCCGAAGCCGAGGTCGGACCAGGGGGCGGTGGCGATCTCGCCGGCCGGCACCTGTACGTAGTGGACCAGACGGCGGTCGGCGACCAGCCGGTCGGCGATCCTGGCGTACAGCGAGCGCAGCACCTCGGTCTCCCGGCCGCCGGGCAGCGCGTGGCCGCCGTAGGGGACCAGGGCGGAGCGCGGGTGGGTGCGCAGCGCCGCCGGGTCGTCCGGGTCGAGGGTGACCGGCTGGGCGGCGAGGTAGCCGATCAGATTGCCGTCGCCGTCCAGCGCGCGGCAGGATTCGAGGCCGGGCACGGCGTGCAGCTTGCCCACCAACTCGTCGCCGCGCACGGGTCCGTCCGCCAGCCAGGACCGCTGGGAGGGGGGGAGCCGGGCACGCGAGAACCAGCGGTCGTAGCGCTGCACGGCCAGGGGTATGTGCTCGGCGGTCAGCGGCGCGGTGGCGACAGTCATGGTGTTCGAGGACGCTAGCGGGGCGCGCACCCCCAGGGCAAGGCGGGACGTCCCGGGGCCGCCGGCCGGTGCGGGGCGGGGACTTCAGCCGGTCCGGGCCAGGGTGCGGCGCCCGTTTGCCGCGCTGGTCCGGGCCGGGGCGCGGCACCCGTCACCGCGCCGGTCCGGGCCGGGGCGCGGCGCCCGTTTGCCGCGCCGGTCCGGGCCGGGGCACGGCACCCGTTCGCCGCGCCGGTCCCGGTACGGCGCGCCTGCCCTCAGCCGGTCCAGGCCGGGTGCCGCGGGTCGTCGGCACGCACCAGGACATCGGCGCTCTCCTCCGGCAGCGCCTCGCGGGCGTAGCGCTCGTAGGCGGGCAGCGTCCAGTGCTCGGCCGCCTCCGTGCGCCGCTCCAGCGCGGCCCGCGACAGCCGCAGATGGACCGTCAGGTCCAGCGGCAGGCCCTGGCCGAGCAGCAGCGGGCCGTCCAGCACCAGGACGCCGCCGGGCGGCAGCGTCACGTATTCCGCCCGGGTGGAGCGGTCGGTGCCGGGGTCGCGCAGCGACGGCAGGGCGCGGCCGGTGCCCCCGGGGCCCAGCGGGTCGAGCACCTCGCGGCGCAGGGCGCCGGTGTCCAGCCACAGCTGGTAGTACGCGTCCACGTCCTCGTGCCCGTACTCCAGGCGCTGCGAGGCGGGCCGCCAGAAGCCGGCCGAGCGCACCCTCAGCACGGGGTGGCCGAGCGCGGGCAGCGCGGCGGCCAGCGCGTCCGCGAGGTCGGCGGTGCCGGCGGCGGGCGCGCCGTCCACCGCGACGCGCCACCAGGGGCCCGCGGGCGGCGGCGCCGCGGTGATCCGGTCGGCGAGGGCTTCGGCGAGCCGGGGCCAGGTGATCGGGGTGAGCTGCACACGGCCATCCTGCCGGAGCGGACCGGCCGCACGGCGTGCGGACGCCGGCTCACTCGTTCGGGCGGGATCGGCCGGGGCGCGGCGGGGCGGGGGCGCGGCGGCATCCGGGCCGACTCGTCCGGGCTTCCACCCTCGTGGGCCAAATTATCTACAAATCACCCATTTGCCACCGAGCGGGATTCATGACTTTTTGTGACTCTTGAAGAACTCATGGTGACCGTCCCCAGCACCCAGGAGAAAGCAATGATCCTGTCGATCTCCGGCGTCGTCCTGCTCGGCGTCGTCGTCTTCCTGTTCTTCCGCAAGGACGGGCTGAAGGTGTCCCACGGCATCGTCAGCGCTCTCTTCGGCTTCTACCTCGCGAGCACCGCCATCGCTCCGAGCATCACCGCGGGCGGCGCGAGCCTGGCCGGCATGCTGAGCGGGATCAAGATCTAGCCCGCCGTCCACGGCAGACGGCGCACATGTCACCCCCGGACCCGGGAGCGGTCGCCCCGCTCCCGGGTCGCTTTCGGCCCCTCCCCCTCCGCCCCGCCGCGCGTCCCCCGCGGTCCCCGCACCCGAGTCACCCCATGGAGCAACCGTGGCCAGGCGTCCCCTTCCCAGCATCCTGAGCAGCCGACCGGCGCTCGTCCGCAGCCGCGACCTGGCGCGCAGCGCCGCCGACGGCGCCTCCGACGTCCTGCACCCGGTCATCACCATCGCCCGCGGCATGCGCCGGCAGGCGGCCTGGACCGGCGACTGGTGGGCCCGCACCCCCAAGGACCGGCGCGGCCCCGCGCTGCTGCTGGCCGCCGCCGGCGCGGTGGTCGTGGTGATGATGCCGTACGGCCCGCTGCTGGCCGTCGCCGCGCTGGCCGCGTCCGCGGCGTGGATGGGCCGGGACCGCACCCCGGCGGCGGCCGGGCCGGGCGAGGCGGAGACCGCGCGGCTGCAGTCGCTGTACGAGGCGCTGGTTCCGTACCTGTCCGACCCGGCCGACCCGGCGCCGCTCTACACCTACGACGGCAGCTGGGCGAAGGCGTTCGGCTCCTACGACTTCGAGGCCGGCCGGCTGGTGCGGCTCGACCTGCGCTACCCGGCGTACTTCACCGACGGCGAGGCCGACTCGCGTACCCGGGTGGAGCAGCTGCTGCACGCCAAGGCCGGGCGGGGCAGGGAGTACCGCTTCGACTGGAACGAGGAGGACAACCACCTCGTCCTCACCGCGCTGCCGCCGCTGCCCACCGACATCGTCGCCCAGCGCTTCGTCACCGCGCCCGGCGAGACGGTGCTCGGCTTCACCGACGCCGAGGCCGTACCGCGGACCGTGCCGGTCGCCGGGAGCGGCGAGCAGACCAGGGACGCGCCGCCGGTGGTGTGGCGCACCGGGGCGCGCTCCACCGAGCCGCACCTGCTGGCGCTCGGCCAGCCCGGCACCGGGACGACCAGCCTGCTGCGGTCCATCGCGCTCCAGTCGCTGGTGCACGGCGACGTCGTCATCGTGGACGGCAGCGGCACCGGTGAGTACGCGTGCCTGACCGGGCGGCCCGGTGTACTCGCGGTCGAGGACGGGCTGCTCGGCGCGTCCGCCACGCTGGAGTGGGCCACGCACGAGACCGAGCGGCGGCTCATCGCGGTCAACCGCGCCCGGCAGGCGGGCCGGCCGGTGGACGAGGACGCGCGCCGCCCGCTGTGGATCCTGGTCGACCGGCCGACCGCGCTGAGCCAGCTGGCGCTGGCGGAGGGGCGGCCCGACCCGCAGCTGCTGCTGGACGTACCGCTGCGGCACGGTCGTACGGTCAACGTGGCCGTCGCGGTGGCCGATCAGCTCGACGCGACGGAGGCGCTGGCGCCGGTCGTGATCGCCCACACCCGCGCGCGGGTGGTGCTGGGGCGGCTCGCCCCCGAGCACGTCGAGGCCGTGCTGGGCGCCGCGCAGCGCACCACGCCGGCCGCGGACGCCCCGCCCGGGCGCGGTTACGCCCGGCTCGGCACCGGGCCCGTCCTCCGCCTCCAGGTGCCGGCGACGCCCGATCCGTACGACGACGAGACGACGTCCCCGCAGCGGGAGGCCGTGCTGTCCCTCCTCCCCGGCGCCACCCCCGACCCGGCCCCGGCGCCCGACCCCGCCCCCGCGCTCCTCCGCAAGGAGGCCGTCATCCGCACCGTCGCCGACCTCGGTTGACCAAGGTCGGCGTTCCCCTCGCCCCCCGGGCACCCACCCGCTACCGCGGGGTTCGGGGGCTGCTGCTTCCCCCGGGCGCCCTTCCGCTGACGCGGGTTCTGCGGTTCCACGGCGTGAAGGGGGCGCCCTTCCCCGGGCACGGGGCTGGGGGGTACTGCGTCCCCGGGTTGCCCTCCCCGGGCACGGGCCTGCGGTTCCACCGCGTGAGGCAGCGCCCTTCCGCTGACGCGGGCTCGGGGTACCGCTACGTCACCGGGTGGCCTACCGCTGACGCGGGTTCTGCGGTTCCACGGCGTGAAGGGGGCGCCCTTCCCCGGTACACGGAGCTGGGGGGTACTGCGTCCCCGGGTTGCCCTCCCCGGGCACGGGCCTGCGGTTCCACCGCGTGAGGCAGCGCCCTTCCGCTGACGCGGGCTCGGGGTACCGCTACGTCACCGGGTGGCCTACCGCTGACGCGGGTTCTGCGGTTCCACGGCGTGAAGGGGGTGCCCTTCCCCGGTACACGGAGCTGGGGTGACGCCACGTCACCGGGTGCCCGTCCCCCGGGCACGGGCTCGGGGTACCGCTACGTCACCGGGTGGCCGTCCGCGGACACGGGGCTGGGGTACCGCCACGTCACCGGGTGGCCTACAGGGGCGCGGGGAACTGCGCGGCCAGCCACGACCCACCGTCGTGTGCGGACGGACCGCACGCCACCAGGGGCGCGGGGAACTGCGCGCTCAGCCCCCGCCGGGGCGCGGGTCGTCACCGGCCGAAAGGAACTGTTGCTGTCGCATCCGGACCACCGGCCGGTGGGTGGTTGCTCGCGCAGTTCCCCGCGCCCCTGGGGGGCGCCCCCTTGCGGAAGGGGAGCCGTCGGACCCCCGTCCCCGGGGGATGCGTACCCGGCGACGCAGCGGCACCCGGCCCGCGCGCGGGGAGGCGTACCCCTTTGCGGGAGGGGAACCGCACAACCGCCGCGCCCCCGGAGGGGCTAGGCGACGAAGAGGCCCGTGGCCTCTGCGTCGGGCGCCGCGCCCGAACGGACGAGATCCGCCGCCGCGGCGAGCCGCATCGCCGCCTCCACCGCCGTCGTGCCGCTGACCGTGAAGGGGATCCGGACGTAGGACTCGAAGGCGCCGTCCACGCCGAAACGGGGTCCCGAGGGCACGCGGACGCCCAGGCGCTCGCCGGCCACGGCGACCCGGGAGCCGGAGACGTCCCCGGTGCGTACCCACATCGTCATACCGCCGCGCGGCACCGTGAAGTCCCACCCGGGAGTCCGCTCGCGCAGCGCCGCCGCGAGGTCGTCGCGGCATTCGCGGGCCCGCGCCCGCCGGGTGGCCAGCGCCTGGTCCCAGCCGCCGCCCCGCAGCAGCCAGGCGACGGCGAGCTGGTCGACGACCGGCGAGCCGAGGTCGAGGTAGGCGCGGGCCGAGACCAGCCGCCGCACCACGTCGGGCGTGGACCTGACCCAGCCGATCCGCAGCCCGGCCCACACCGCCTTACTGGCGGAGCCCACCGTCATCACGGTCCCGCCGCGGTCGAACGCGGCCATCGGACGTACGCCCGACTCCGCACCGTCCAGGGTGAGTTCGGCCATCGTCTCGTCGGCCACGACCACCGTGCCCGCGGCCCGCGCCGCCTCGACCAGCTCGCGCCGCTCCTCGTCGCCGATCAGCGTCCCCGTCGGGTTGTGGTAGTCCGGCATCACGTACGCCATCCGCGGTGCCGCGTCCCGCAGCACCCGGCGCCACGCGCCCACGTCCCAGCCGCCGAGGCCCTCGCGCAGCGCGACCGGCACCAGCCGCGCCCCGGTCTCGCGGAACAGCTCCAGCACATTGGCGTAGCTGGGCGACTCCACGGCGACCCGCTCGCCGAAGCCGACCACCCGCCGGGCCGCGGCACCGATCGCCCCCATCGCCCCGGTGGTCACCATGATCTGCTCGGGCATGGTCGGCACGCCCTGCGCGGTGTAGCGGTCGGCGATGGCCTCGCGCAGCACCGGCAGGCCCGCGGGGAAGTCGCCGTGGGTGGCGGCGTACGCGGGCAGTTCGGCGAGGGCGCCCTGCATGGCGCGGGTCAGCCAGGGCTCGGGCGCGGGCAGCGCGGCGCAGCCGAGGTCGATGACGGAGCCCGCGGCGTCCGGCGGCAGCGGCTCCAGGCTGCGGGTGGGCAGCACATGCCCCTCGGGGATCGCCGTCCAGCTCCCGGCGCCGCGCCGCGACCGCGCGAAGCCCTCGGCGCGCAGCGCCTCGTACGCCGCCGCCACGGTGGTCCTGCTGACCCCGAGCGCGAGCGCCAGCTCCCGCTCTGCGGGCAGCCTGGCCGCGACCTGGACCCGGCCTTCGAGCACCAGCAGCCGTACCCCGTCGGCCAGTCCGCGGTAGGCGGGCAGCTTGCGGCCGCCACCGCCGGCCGGCGGTCCCGGCTCCAGGAGCCGGGCCAGATGTGCCGCGCTCACCGACGCAGTCCACTGCGACATGTAATTCAGTCCACCTTCCGCGGATTGGCCATGGATTCATTCCCCTTGCAGGCCACACAGTGGCATGCGCGCTCGCACGACCGCCAGGGGGGTTCCGTTGTCACCGTTTCGCCCGTTCCCGTTCCGTCCACCCGCCTTCCCGCGTGGCCCGCTTCCGGTGGGCCGCCTCGTACGGCTCTACGTCGGCCTGGTCCTCTACGGCGTGACCGACGGCCTGGTGATCCGCGCCGACCTCGGCCTGGACCCGTGGGATGTCTTCCACCAGGGCCTGTCCCGGCACACCGGGATCAGCATCGGCACCATCTCCATTCTCGTCGGTGCGGTGGTCCTGCTGCTGTGGTGGCCGATCCGGCAGCGGCCGGGCCTGGGCACCGTGTCCAACGTCGTCCTGGTCGGCGCGTCGATCGACGCGACCTGCGCGCTGGTCCCGCACGTGGAGGCGCTGACCGCCCGTGTCCCGCTGCTGCTCGCCGGCGTGCTGTTCAACGGGGTGGCGACCGGCCTCTACATCGCCGCCCGCTTCGGCCCAGGACCGCGGGACGGCCTGATGACCGGGCTGCACCGCAGGACCGGACGCTCGCTGCGGCTGATCCGCACCGGCATCGAACTGGCCGTGCTCGCCGCCGGTTTCGTGCTCGGCGGCGGGGTCGGCGTCGGCACCGTGCTCTACGCGCTGGCGATCGGCCCGCTCGCGCAGTTCTTCCTGCGGGTTTTCGGCGGCTCCGGGGCGGGTACGCGACCCAGCGCCGCCGCACCGGCGGGCCCGGGCCTCCGGGAACGCGAGGTCGCGGACACGATTTAGCCTGAGGCGGCGCGGACCGGTAGTGTACGCGGTTGGCCCGGTAGCTTGACCGTTACTGCACGCAAAAGATATGACAACACCGGGTGACATCTCCCCTCAGATGTGACAAACCGGGCGCCGGTGGGTAGAAACAGGGGCGACACGACGGGCGACGCATATCCCGCATCGGGAATCTTCACCGCCGACCGGACGTTGACCGGATGACGACGACAGCGACACCTGTCCTGTGGGCGACCAAGCCCGGGAGGCACGATTCATGAGTGAGCGAGCTCTCCGCGGCACGCGACTCGGGGCCACCAGCTACGAGACCGACCGCGGTATCGATCTGGCCCCGCGCCAGACCGTTGAGTACGCATGCCGGAACGGACATCGTTTTGAGATGCCGTTCTCGGTGGAGGCCGAGATTCCGCCGGAGTGGGAGTGCCGCGCCTGCGGCCAGACCGCTCTCCTGGTGGACGGAGAGGGCCCGGAGGAAAAGACCACCAAGCCCGCGCGCACGCACTGGGACATGCTCATGGAGCGGCGCACGCTCGAGGAGTTGGAGGAGGTGCTGGCCGAACGGCTGGCCGTCCTGCGCTCCGGGGCGATGAACATCGCGGTGCATCCGCGGGACAACCGCAAGACCGCTTGAGACCGGCCCCCCGGGTGACGTCCGGGGGCAGCCCCGACCTTCCCGCCCGGCGCGGAACGCAGTGTTGCGTTTTCCGCCGGGCGGCTTTGTCGTGTCCGAAAGCCGTACGTCTCCGAAAGCCCCGCGCTTGAAAGCTCGCGCGCCCGGGCTCTCGTGCCCGGGCTCGCGCGCCCGAAGGCCCCCGCGGGCAGTCCGCGAGGGCCTTTCCTGGTCCGGACGTCCTCCCGGGGCCGGGCCCCGCGGGGCCGCCCCGGGCAGGGCGCGCTCAGTCCTTCGGCGGCTCGTCCCGGTCGACGACCTCGCCCTGGATGACCTTGCCGTCGGGGCGGTGGATACGGGTCTGCTCACCGGCCTGCTGGGCCTGCTGGAAGAAGTCGCCCAGCGAGCCGGGGTCCGCCGCCGGCGGGTGGCGGCGCAGGGACCGCTCGGCGGCGCGCTCGGCCAGCGAGCCGGCCAGCTTGCGGGTCGGCGGGAAGAGCAGCACCAGCGCGACCGCGTCGGAGAGGAAGCCGGGGATGATCAGCAGCACCCCGCCCAGCATGTGCAGCCCGGTGCGCCCGCCGCCCACCGGCGCGACCGTGGCGCCCTGAGCCGTGCCCTGGGCGGCGTTCTGCTGCTGCTGCACCGCGGACGTCAGATTGCGCCAGGCGCTGCGCCCGGCCCGCTTGACGGCCGCCGCGCCCAGCACGAAGCCCGCGACGATGCAGAGCAGCACCACCAGGCCGCTGGTGGCCTCGGCCACCAGCACCAGTAGCCAGATCTCCAGCACCGCCCAGGCCGCGATCACCAGCGGCACCACAGTGCGGGCGCGGGAGCGCCGCCGCGGCTGCGCGGGGCGCGGGCGGACAGGGGGCGGTGTACTCGTCGTCATAGCTCAAGTGTGCCAAAGAGCAGGTAAAGGCCGAGTGGGGACCGGCGGCCCGCGGTGGACTCGGCACCGCCGTGGCGACACGATGTGCCAGGTGACGCACAACCCGCAGGACCCCGCACCCGAGCCCCCCGACGGCGGCGGCCCGCACGACGCGGCCGGGCCGTACGAAGGAGCCCGCCCGCAGCCCGGCACGGACGTCCTCGCGGAGCGGCTGGCCAGGATCGAGACGCTGCTCGCCCCCGCCCAGGGCGAGCTGGCCGCGGCCCAGCGCCGGGTGGCACCGGCCTGGCGCCGGGTCACCCGGGGGGAGGCGCGCTGGGCCTCGACCGCCGCGGTCCTGGCCGTGGTGGTCATCCAACTGGCGCTGCCGTCCCGGCTGGCCGTTCATCCGCGCTGGCTGATGCCGGCCGTGGAGCTGGCGCTGCTGGTGGCGCTGATCGCGGGCAACCCGCACCGCATCGAGCGCGGCTCGCGCACCTACCGGGCTCTGGGCCTGGGGCTCGCGGTGGTCATCGGCGGCGCCAACGCCTACGCGGCGGTACGTCTGGTGGCGGCGCTGATCCGCGGCACCGAGAAGGCCCCGGCCGGGACGCTGCTGCTGACCGGCGGCGCGATCTGGCTGACGAACATGGTGATCTTCGCGCTGCTGTACTGGGAGCTGGACCGCGGCGGTCCGGCCGCCCGCGCCCAGGGCGAGCGGGACGTGCCGGACTTCCTGTTCGTCCAGATGCAGTCGCCGGACCTGGCGCCGGCGCACTGGGAGCCGGCGTTCTTCGACTACTTCTACCTGTCGTTCACCAACTCCACCGCGTTCAGCCCGACCGATGTGATGCCGATGACGCGGTGGGCGAAGGCGCTGATGCTCGCGCAGTCGGCGGTGTCACTGCTGACGGTGGTGCTGGTGGTGGCGCGGGCGGTGAACATCCTCGGCTAGTCCCTACGAGGGCGACGGCCGGCCCGCCTCGGCGACGATCCCGGCGTCGGCGTCGGCGTCGGTTTCCGCGGTGGCGCCGGACACGGGCTGCGCCCCGGCCTCGCCCGCGGCCTCCGGCCGGCCGCCGGTGATCTTGCCCGCCCGGTCGCTGATGCCCCACGCGGTGACCCGCAGGAAGGCCTCGGCGACGATGTTGCGGCTCATCTTGCTGTCGCCGCGCTCCCGCTCCACGAAGGTGATCGGCACCTCCACCACGTGGAAGCCGGCCTTGACCGCGCGCCAGGCCAGGTCGACCTGGAAGCAGTAGCCGGCCGAGGCGACCTCGTCCATGCCCAGTCCCAGCAGGGTCTCCTTGCGGAAGGCGCGGTATCCGCCGGTGACGTCGCGAATGGTGACGCCGAGCATCAGCCGTGAATACGTGCTGCCGCCGCGGGAGATGATCTCGCGGCTCCTGGGCCAGTTCACCACCCGGCCGCCGGGGATCCAGCGCGAGCCGAGCACCAGGTCGGCGTTCTTGAGCGCGGTCAGCAGCCTGGGCAGTTCCTCGGGCTGGTGCGACCCGTCGGCGTCCATCTCGACCAGGACGTCGAAGCCGTGGTCGATGCCCCAGCGGAAGCCGGCCAGATAGGCGGCGCCGAGGCCTTCCTTGCCCTTGCGGTGCAGGACGCGCACCGCCTGGTCGGCGGCGGCCAGTTCGTCGGCGATCTTGCCGGTGCCGTCGGGGCTGTTGTCATCGGCGACGAGGATCTCGGCCTCGGGCACCGCGGCCCGTACCCGCTGCACGATCGGCACGACATTCTCGGCCTCGTTGTACGTCGGGATGATGACCAGAACCTTGCCGAGCGGCCCGAAGTTCCGCTGCTCGCCGTCGTTCACTGCTGTTCTTGTCCTTTCGTGGTGCGGGGACGGTCCCGCCTGCCGAGCGCGAGGGCGGCCGCACAGGACAGAAGCCCCACCATAGCGAGGGTCCACTCGGGTGCCGCACCGACGCGATCGGCGAGCGTTGTGCCGTCGCGCAGCGGGATGTCGGCGCTGAGCACCTGCTGGGTGAATTCCTTGCTGCGCTGTTCGATCTTGCCATCAGGGCCGACGATCGCACTGATCCCGCTGGTCGCGGCCGTGACGACGGCCCGCCCGTGCTCGATGGCGCGCAGCCGGGACATGGCCAGCTGCTGCTCGGGCTGGCCGGTCCTGCCGTACGTGGCGTTGTTGGTCTGTACGACGATGGCCCGCGCCCCGGCGTTGACGGTGTCGCGCACGATGCCGTCGTAGGCGACCTCGAAGCAGATCACGTCGCCGAGCCTGGCCGGGCCGATCTGCAGCACACCGGTGGTCTTTCCGGGGTAGAAGTCGCGCGGGATCTCGTCGAGCCGGCTGATGACCTTGGTCAGTTCCTCGCGGAAGGGCACGTATTCGCCGAACGGCACCGGGTGCTGCTTGGTGTAGTGGGCGCCGGGGCCGTCGACCGGGTCCCACACGATGCCCTCGTTCTGCACGTGGTCGGCGTCGGGGCCGTCCACCAGGACGCCGACCAGCACGGGCACGCCGACCGCCCGCACGGCCTCGGTGATCCTGTCGTAGGCGGCCGGGTTCGTGAACGGGTCGAGGTCGGAGGAGTTCTCCGGCCACAGCACCAGGTCCGGCTTGGGCACCCGGCCCGCCTTGATGTCGGCGGCGAGCTTGAGGGTGGCCTTGACGTGGTTGTCCAGGATCATCATCGGCCGGCCCAGGAAGTGCAGGCCCGGCTGCTGGACGTTGCCCTGCACGACGGCGATCCGCACGTGGTCGGTGGCGTTCGTCGGCACCGGTACGAACAGCCCGGCCAGCAGCACCGCCGCGGACAGCGCCAGGGCCCCCGCGGCCGGCAGGACGGCCCGTACGGACCGCGCACCGGCCGGACGCAGCCGTACGGCCGCGAGCGCCGCGCAGGCCAGCAGGGTGCCGCTGAGCGCCACGGCGAAGGTCACCAGCGGGGCGCCGCCGAGCGCGGCCAGCGGGGTGTAGGGCGAGCCGGTGTTGGCGAAGGCCAGCCGGCCCCACGGGAAGCCGCCGAAGGGCAGCCGGTCCCTGGCCAGTTCCTCGGCCACCCACAGGCAGGCGGCCCACAGCGGCCAGCCGGGCAGCCGCTGGCCCAGCACCAGGCAGGCGCCCAGCGCGGCCAGGAAGGCCGCCTCGATCGCGGCCAGGCCCACCACGGCGTCCCAGCCGACGGTGTGCAGCCACTGGAGCAGCCAGATGAAGAAGGGCCACCCGAAGGCGAAGCCGAGCCAGGCGCCCTGGCGTACGGTCCTGCCGCGGGTCAGCAGCGACAGCGCGGCCACCGCGGCCACCGACAGCGGCCACAGGCCGTAGGGCGGGAAGGCCGCGGCCAGCGCCAGGCCGCTCGCCGCGGCGACCGCGCTGCTGGGCGCGGACTTCCTGGCCAGGGCGGCGAACCGGCCGCGCCGCGAGGCGCGCGCCGGAGCCGGCGGCTGCTCGGCGGCGCCGCGCTCCGGCTCGTCCAGCGGGGCGCCGGGCTCCGTTTCCGGTACACCGGGATCCGCCGGGGGCGCCGCGGGGGCGGCTTCGGGGCGCAGGCGCACGGTCGCGGCCTTCCTGCAGGTGGAGGGGTGGTGAAGGCGACCGTACCTCGTGATGGCGCGAGGGTGAGCCGCGGATGCGCAAAGCTTCCCACTGCGCCGCACCCCGCCAGAAGTCCGCGTCCCGCGCGGCTGGTCTGCGGGACGGGCCCGGATGCCCTTCGGGCCGACCTGGGACCCGCCGGCTGCGGGTCGTACCAAGGCCGTTGTCTACTGGGCTTCCGGGCCCTTCCCGGGTCACACCTGCCGATCGGGCGGCGCTCACCCTCCGTACCCTCACGGGCGGAGAGGCCCACTGGCGAGCCGCGTTCCGAGTCGTGCGCGCTGGACCTGGCTGCCAGTGGCGGCGTGCACGTGCGGCGCGACACCCCATGGCCCAGCGGCGGTCGACACAAGCGCGGAGGACCCCCGGTTCGACGTCCTGTGGTGGACGTCGCCGAACCTACTCGCCTCCGACCGGCAACTGTCAACAGCCCTTTGACCTGCGGGGTTTCACCAAATCAGCAGGTCAGTGCGGACCGGCCGCACGGGGTGCGACACGCCCGACGCGGCCGAGGCAGCACCGTTCGGCCGCATCCGGGGGCGCCGCAGGTCACCCGTTCGGCCGCCGGTGGACGGTCCGGCCGGCGACGACCGTACGCAGCGCGGTCGGCAGCTCACCGCCCGGGGTCAGATCGGGCAGGCCGGGGGTGCCGGAGCGCGGGTCGGTCGACCAGTTCGCGACCCGCTCGTCGGGGGCCTGGACGACCAGGTCGCCGACGCTCCACACCGCGTAGTCGGCCGGCGCGCCCGGCACCAGGACACCGGCGTCGTCGCGGCCGACCGCCCGCCAGCCGCCGCGGGTGTGCCCGGTGAAGGCCGCGCGGGCGGAGATCCGGTGCCCGGGTGTGCGGTGGAAGGCGGCGGCCCGCACCGCGCCCCACGGGTCGAGCGGGGTGACCGGGCTGTCGGAGCCGAGCGCGAGCGGCACCCCGGCCCGGGTCAGCGCGGCGTACGGGTTGAGCGCGGCGGCCCGCTCGGCGCCGAGCCTGGCCGCGTACATCCCGTCGGGGCCGCCCCAAGCCGCGTCGAAGGCCGGCTGCACGGACGCGACCAGGCCGAATTCGGCGAAGGCCGCCAGGGCGGCACCGGTCAGCAGTTCGGCGTGCTCGACCCGGTGCCGCAGGGCGCGCACCCGGTCCAGGCCGGCCGCCTCCGCGGCGGCCCGCACCCCTGCCACGACGGCGTCGACGGCCGCGTCCCCGATGGCGTGGAAACCGGCCTGTACGCCCGCCTGCGTGCACAGCAGCAGGTGGCGGGCGATGGTCTCGCCGTCCAGGTACGACACGCCCGTGGTGGCCGCGTCGTCGGCGTAGGGGGCGTGCAGGCAGGCGGTGTGCGAGCCGAGGGAGCCGTCCACGAACAGGTCGCCCGCGGCGCCGACCGCGCCGAGGTCGCGGACCCGGTCGAGGTCGGCGGGTGTGCGCACCGGCTCGCCCCAGTAGCCGAACACCCGCGGCCCCTCCCCCGCCGCGGCAAGCGCCAGCAGGCCCGTCAGGTCGTCCTGCGAGGAGATGGTGGGCCCGGCGCACTCGTGCAGCGAGCCGATGCCCTGCGCCGCCGCGTGCTCCAGCGCCGCCCGCTGGGCGGCCTCCCGCTGGGCGGGGGTCACGGCGGCGTACGCGGCCCGGCGTACGGCGTGGTGCGCGTCGCGGGTCAGCGGCGACTGCGGGTGGTGCCCCGGCAGCCCGGCGAGGCCGGGTACGAGCGCGGCCAGGGCGCTGCTGACGGCCGCGGAGTGCACATCGGTACGCGACAGGTACAGCGGCCGGCCGCCGGCCGCGTGGTCCAGTTCCGCGCGCGTCGGCGGGCGCTGCTCGGGCCAGCGGGTCTCGTCCCAGCCGTGCCCGAGCAGGACGCGGTCGGCGGGGTGCGCCGCCGCGTGCGCGGCGGTCCTGGCCAGGGCTTCCGGCAGGGACACCGCGCTCGTCAGGTCGAGGCCGGTCAGGGCGAGGCCGGTGGCGGTGGTGTGCACATGCGCGTCGGTGAACGCCGGGGTCACCAGGGCGCCGTCCAGCTGGACGACCTCGTCCACGCCGTCGGCGAAGGAGTCGGCGGCGGCTTCCCCGCCGACCCAGGCGACGGTGCCGCCGTCCACGACGATCGCCGTCGCGAAGGGGTCGGCGGGGCTGTACACGAAGCCGCCGCGCAGCATCACGGTGGTGCCGCGGGGTGTGCCCTCCACCGAGGGCCTGGTCGTCGTTGGGGTACTGGGGCGCATGCGCCACAGTCTGCCGGGCGGACACGCCTCCCCGCCCCCGGGGTCCCCCCGTCCGACCCTGTCCGCGTGCCCCGCGGCCTTCCCGCGGTGAGGGCCGGGGCGCGCGGCGGGCGGCCCTCAGATGCGCGGCGGGCGGGACTCGTACGGGGTGGAGAGGACCACCGTCGTGCGGCTGGAGACGCCGGCGAGGGTGCGGATCCGGCTGAGGAGGTGCTCCAGCTCGATCGGGGTCGCGACCCGCACCTTGAGGATGTAGTTCTCGTCCCCCGCCACGGAGTGGCACGCCTCGATCTCGGCGACGTCGGCCAGCCGCTCGGGGATGTCGTCGGGCGCGCTGGGATCGAACGGCTTGACCGAGATGAACGCGGTCAGCGAGAGCCCGACGGCCTCGGCGTCGACGATCGCGGCGTACCCGCGGATGACCCCGCGCTGTTCCAGCCGGCGGACCCGCTGGTGCACCGCCGAGGTGGAAAGGCCGGTGGCCTTGCCCAGGTCCGTGTAGCTCATCCGCCCGTCGGCCATGAGCAGTTCCACGATCTGACGATCCAGCTCCTCCACAGCCGACGACCTTACCGGCCCGCCGGTGGTTTCGGTCATGCGTGCAGCATCCGATCGAGGTAGCCGTTGGAGAAGGTGCCGGCCGGGTCGGTGGCGGCGGCCAGCGCGAGGAAGTCGCCCATGCGCGGGTAGCGGGCCCGGACCTCGGCGGGGGCGGTGGTGAAGAGCTTGCCCCAGTGCGGGCGCGGTTCGTACGGGGCCAGGGCCGCTTCGACGGCGGTGAGCACCGGGAGGACCCGCGGGGTGTCCTTGACCCAGGTGAAGTGCAGGGCGACGGTGTCGCGGCCGTGGGCGGGGCTGAGCCAGAGCCGGTCGGCGGCGACCGTGCGGACCTCGCAGATCTGCAGGACCGGCGCGACGGTGTCGCGCACGCCGTCCAGGGCGGTCAGCGCGGCGGCGGCGTGCGCGCGGGGCACCAGGTACTCGGACTGCAGCTCCTCGCCGTTGCTGGGCGTGAAGCCGGGCCGGAAGTGCGGCAGCCGCTCGTGCCAGGGGCCTGGCACATCGTGCTGTTCGGTGCAGTGCAGGGGGTCGACGCCGGGCACCGGGTGCAGCTTGGTGCCGGCGGGCTCGGCCCACGGGAAGTCGGCGCCGGGGGCGTCGGCGAGCTGCTTGAGCCACACCTGTGTGAAGCGCGGCCCGCGCCAGTCGGTGAACAGGCTCACGCTGTACGCGGCCGCGGTGATCGCGTCGAAGTCCGCGGTGGCGTCGGCGAGTTCGAGGCCGGTGAGGACCCGTTGGCGTATCTCGAACCCCGGCCGCAGGTCCAGGGTGAGGTGGGTGACGACGCCGAGGGCGCCGAGCGCGACGACGGCGCCGTCGAAGGTGTCGCCGTCCGCGTCCCGGCTCATGGCGTGGACGCCGCCGTCCGCGGTGACCAGGTCGATCGCGGAGACCGAGGTGGCCAGGCCGCCGTTGGCGTCGCCCGAGCCGTGGGTGCCGGTGGCGACGGAGCCGCCGACCGAGATGTGCGGCAGCGAGGCCATGTTGGGCAGCGCGAAACCGCGGGCGTGCAGGTGTGCGGCGAGTTCGGCGTAGCGCACACCGGCGGCGACCCGGACGGTACGGGCGGCGGTGTCCACGTCGATCTCGGGCGGCAGCGCGGACAGATCGATCAGGGTGCCGTCGGTGTCGGCGATGTCGCTGAACGAGTGGCCGCTGCCGAGTGCTTTGACCCGGCGGCCGGCGGCGACGAGCGAGCGCAGTTCCGCGACGGTGGCGGGACGGCGCACTTCGGCCGCGGAGAAGGTCAGGTTCCCGGCCCAGTTGCTTCGCATCACGTCACGCTTCCGCTCCCGGCGGGACCTGTCCTGGCCTCGCCCGTTGGCACCATATCCGGCCGAACGGCAAGGCACCGCACGGGAGCACAAGGGGGTGCGCGGGCGCACGGCAGGGGCGCATGAACCAGCCATAACGACGAGTGTGACGAAGGCCACACCGGGTGGACGGCTCGGTCCGCTATGGCGTGGTTACTCGCGTAGCGTGGCGGGAAGTGCTCGCTATGGCCATGGGCGTGACGCCGGGCCGACCCGATGAAGGGCATCCCACCCAAGGGGAGACGCAGCATGCGTAATCACGTGCGCCACAGCCGCAGCGAGCGGATCAGGCCCGCGTTCGAGGAGGGCCACGAACGCGACGCGTTCGCCTTCCCGGCCGCCGAGCCGGCGGACTCCGACACCGACGTGTCGGACGACCTCATGGACGGTGCCGAAGGACTGGACGCCGATGAGGTGTTCGAGGAGGACTTCGGCGATGTCGTCCGGCTGTCCTGCCCCGACTGCGGGCGGCCCATCGCGGTCTTCACCGACGAGGAGCAGCTGCCGCAGCACGCGCTGTGCCCCACGCCGTGGAATCCGTTCGGCCTGACCGTGTGCGGGGGCTCGGGCCGCGCGGTGGCCGACGCCCGCCCGGCCGGCGGCGGCGCGGACGCGGTCGCGCAGCAGGACCTCGCGAGGCTGCTCACGCTGCCCGCCGGCCTCGACTGGCGTACGCAGCCGTTCTCGCACGTCGGCGGCCCCGAGTCGCGCCCCATTTCCATGCCGGAGCAGGGGCTCGCCGCCTAGTTCCACCGTCGCGGCGCCCGGCCGGCGTGGACGACGCCGGCCCGGCATTTTCCCGCGGGCCGCGGGCGAGGCCGTCAGCCCCTGGACTCGGGGCCGGCCAGATGACGGGCGATGACCATCCGCTGGATCTGGTTGGTGCCCTCCACGATCTGCAGCACCTTCGCCTCGCGCATGTAGCGCTCCACGGGGAAGTCGGCGGTGTAGCCGTACCCGCCGAGCACCTGGACGGCGTCCGTGGTCACCTGCATCGCGGTGTCGGTGCAGAAGAGCTTGGCCATGGCCGCCCGCGCCGAGAACGGCAGTCCCGCGTCGCGCAGCCGGGCCGCCGCCAGGTAGAGCGCCCGGCCGGCCTCGATCCTGGTGGCCATGTCGGCGAGCATGAAGCGCAGGCCCTGGAAGTCGGCGATCGGCCGGTTGAACTGCCGCCGCTCCAGGGCGTATCCGAGCGCGGCGTCGAGTGCTGCCTGCGCCAGGCCGGTCGCGCAGGCGGCGATGCCGAGCCGCCCGGAGTCCAGCGCGCCGAGCGCGATGGCGAAGCCCTGGCCCGGCTCCCCGATCCTGCGGGTGTCGGGCACCGTGACGGCGTCGAAATTCACCTGCGCGGTGGGTGAGCCCTTCAGGCCCATCTTCCGCTCGGGCACGGCCGCCGACAGGCCGGGGGTGTCACCCGGTACGAGGTACGCCGAGATGCCGTGCGCGCCCTCGCCGCCGCTGCGGGCGAGCACCGTGTAGAAGTCGGCGATGCCGCCGTGGGTGATCCAGGACTTGGTGCCGTCGATCGTCCAGACGTCGCCGTCGCGGGCCGCCCGGGTCCGCAGCGCCGCGGCGTCGGAGCCAGAGGTCGGCTCGGAGAGGCAGTACGCGCCCAGCAGGGCGCCGCCGAGCATGCCGGGCAGGTGCTCGGCGCGCTGCTCCTTGCTGCCGTAGTGGGCGACGGCGTGGCAGGACAGGGTGTGCACGCTGGCCCCGAGGCCGACGGTCAGCCGGGCCGCCGCCAGTTCCTCCAGCACCTGGAGATACACCTCGTACGGCTGGCCTCCGCCGCCGTACTCCTCCGGATAGGGCAGGCCGAGCAGCCCGGCCTCACCGATCAGGGCGAACGTCTCGCGGGGGAAGCGCCCGGCCTCCTCATCGGCGGCCGCGGCGGGGGCGATCTCCCGCTGGGCCAGGTCCCGGGTGAGCGCGAGCAGATCCCGCGCCTCCTCGGTGGGCAGTTGGCGGGACACCGGCTGCGGGCCGTACTGCTGCATGGCGGCGCACTCCTCCCTCTCGGGGGCGACGGCGGCATACCACCGTGGGTGGGCGGTGCCGTCCGATGGGCATACCCGGCCACGCCACTCCCGTACCGGATCACGGCACGGGTCGATCAACGGGACCGGCGGTTGGAGTATGCCTGATCGGGCGACACTCCGTCACCGGTGCCTCGGCCCGGCGGGACCCGCGGATCCGGGGCGCGGCCACCGGTTTCCCGAAGCGGCGCGGGCGGGCGGGCGGGCCGTCGTACGCTTCGCGCATGGAGAGCTTGGGGGCCGGCGACCCGCGGTCGATCGGCGGGTATCCGCTGTTCGCACGGCTGGGAGCGGGCGGTATGGGGCAGGTCTTTCTGGCGCGGACCCCGGCGGGCAGGGCGCTGGCGCTGAAGACCGTACGGTCGGAGTTCGCCCTCGATCCCGGCTTCGGCGACCGGTTCGCGCGGGAGATCCGGCACGCCGACCGGGTGCGGTCGCCGTGGACGGTCGCGGTGGTGGATTTCAGCCCGCCGGGCGGCAGTCCCCAGTGGCTGGCGACCGAGTACGTGCCGGCGCCGTCGCTGACCGACTGGGTCGCGGCGCGCGGCCCGCTGCCGGCGCCCGCGGTGGCGTCGCTGGCCGCCGAATTGTGCGCGGCGCTGCGGACCGTCCATGACGCCGGCCTGGCGCACCGCGACGTCAAGCCGTCCAACGTGCTGCTGGCCGGGCAGCGCCCGCTGCTGATCGACTTCGGCATCGCCAGGGCCGCGGAGGACTCCCGGCACACCCGTACCGGCGGGATGATCGGCTCCCCCGGCTACATGCCGCCCGAGCAGGCGACCGCGGGGGTGGCGTCCGAGCCGGGCGACCTGTTCGCGCTGGGCGCGGTGGTGGTCTACGCCGCCACCGGGCGCGGGCCTTTCCACCGTCCGGGTGAGGAGCCGTCGGCGCCCGCGCTGCTCTACCGGGTGGTGCACGAGGACGCCGACCTGAGCGGTGTGCCCGAGTCGGTACTGCCGCTGGTCCGCGCGTGCCTGGCCAAGGACCCCGGGGACCGCCCCGACGCGCGGGCCGCGGCGGGCCTGCTGCCCGGCTCCGCGGCCCCCGGCGGCTGGCCGGCGGCGCTGCCGGAGCTGGCCGCCGAGCTGCGGGCCAGGGACTCGCTGGCGCGGGCCGCGCTCGGAGCGACGCCGACCGCGGGCCTCGGCCCTTCGCCGTACGGCCCGGCGAGCACGGCGTACGCGGCGCCGGCGCCCGCCCGTCCGGCCCCGGCCGCGTACGCGGCGACGGCCCCCGTCGGCCCGGCGCCGGTCACGCCGTCCTACGGCCCCTACGGTGGCCCGGCCCGCTCCTACCCGGCGCCGCCCGGCCCGCGGCGGCGGCGGCGTACGAGCCTGGTGGCCGTCGTGGCCGCGGTCGCCGTGGTGGGCGCCGTGGTCGCGGTGGTGCTCAGCCAGACCGGCGGCTCGGGGGGCGGCTCCGGCGACAAGGGCACGGGCAGCCCGTCGGCCCCGTCGTCGGGCGCCGACGCGCTGCCCGCCGCCTGGGTCGGCACCTGGTACGGCGAAGGTACCGGCAGCCTCAGCCAGGGCACCGAGGACATCAAGGTCACCCTCACCCTGACCGGCGGCGGGCTGGGCAGCACCGTCGGGCAGCAGTCCAGCGCCGTCCGGCTGGCGGGCTCGGGCTCCGACGCCGGCTGCACCGAGAAGCTCCAGCTCTCCCAGGCGCAGGGCGCCACCATGGTCTTCCGGGCGGTCACCAGTGTCCCCAGCGACCCGGATTCGAATCTGCGCTGCATTTCCGGCGGCCTGTACACCCTGTCGATGACCGACGCGAAGCATCTGCGGCTGGGCAGCGGCTCGCAGGTGGCGGGGTCGCCGACCTCCTTCGAGAAGCAGGACTGACGTGGGCGGGGCCGCGGCCCCACGACACCCCTAGGTGCCGGTGAGCCGCAGCCCCGCCCACAGCGCGACGGTGGAGGCCACCAGCGTCGGCGGCACGGTGAGCAGCCCCAGCCGGGTGAAGGTGCGCAGCGACGCCTCGGTGCCGTGGTCGTGGAGCACGCGCCGCCACAGCAGGGTGGCCAGCGACCCGGCGTAGCTGAGGTTGGGGCCGAGGTTGACGCCGATCAGCACGGCGAGCACCGGTCCCGGTCCCGCGCTCTCGGCCAGCGGGAGCAGCGCGAGGACGGCGGGCAGGTTGTTGATGACGTTGGCCAGGACCGCGGCGAAGGCGGCGGTCCCCAGCAGCGCGAGCAGCCCGCTGCCCGAGGGCAGGATCCGGTCCGCGGCGTCGGACAGCCCGTTGCGTACCACCGCCTCGACGACCACGCCGAGCGCGAGCACGAACAGGCAGAACAGCGGCCCCGCCGCGGCCACCAGCCCGCCCACGGTGGCCCGGCGGCGGCGCAGCGCCCGTCCGCCGAGCACCAGCGCGCCGGCCAGGGCCGCCCACGCGGGATTGAACCCCGCCAGCGAGGTGACCGCGAAGCCGGCGAGCGTCAGGCCGAGCACCACCAGGGTGAAGACCGGTACGGCGGGCGGTTCGCCGCGCTCGGGCGGGTGTTCGGTGACCTTCAGGTCGGCGGCGAAGAAGCGGCGGAAGACCAGGTATTCGATGCCGACGGCCAGCAGCCACGGCACGGCCATCAGCAGCGCGAAACGGGTGAAGGTCACCCCGGCCGCGGTGAAGGCCAGCAGATTGGTCAGGTTGGAGACCGGCAGCAGCAGCGAGGCGGAGTTGGCCAGGTGGGCGCAGGCGTAGACGTGCGGGCGGGCGCGGGCGCCGGCCCGGGCGGCGGTCGCGATGACCACCGGGGTGAGCAGCACCACCGTGGCGTCCAGGCTGAGCACCGCGGTCACCACGGCCGCGACGGCGAAGACCCCGCCGAGCAGCCGCTGCGGTTCGCCCCTGCACGCCTGCGCGATGGCGTCGCCCGCGGCGGTGAACAGCCCGTCCTGCGCGCACAGTTCGGCCAGCACCAGCACGGCGGCCAGGAAGCCGACGACGGGGGCCAGTTCCTTGATCTGGTGCCAGGCGGCGGACGGCGGCACCGCGCCGACCGCGGTGAGCAGCGCCGCGGCCGGCACCGCGGCCACGGCCTCGGGCCAGCCGTGCGGCCGGAGCACCGCGAAGCCCAGGACGACGAGCAGCGCGGCGACGGACAGCGTCTCTGCGGCTGCGGTACTCAGTGCGAACTCCCCGGTCCGAATGCGGTGTACCTGGGGATTTCATCACATCGGCCCGTACCGCCCGCCCACGCGGGCCGGTGCGCGTCGCACGGCGCCGGTGCGGACGGTCAGCGCGCGTCGGCGCGGGCCAGCCGGTGCAGCTGGTCGGCCGGTCCCGCCTTGCCGTAATACCAGCCCTGGGCGGTGTCGCAGCCCAGGGCGCGCAGGTGTTCCGCCTGGATGCGGGTCTCGACGCCCTCGACCGTCACGGTGAGGTTGAGGGTGTGGGCGAGCGAGACGATGCCCTCGACGATCTTCATCTCCACCGGGTCGGCGGGCTGCTGCCGCATGCCGCGGGTGAAGGACCGGTCGAGCTTGAGCACACTGACCGGAAGCCATCGCAGCGACGACAGGTTGGAGTATCCGGTGCCGAAGTCGTCCAGCGCTATCGCGACCCCGAGGTCGGCGATCCGGCGCAGCGGCTTGAGCGCGTCCTCGTCGGCGCCGATCAGCGCGCTCTCGGTGACCTCCAGGCACAGCGCGCTGGGCCGCAGACCGGTCTCGTCGAGCACCGCGGCGACCTCGGCCACCAGGTCGGGGTGGCCCAGCTGCACCGGCGAGAGGTTGACGTTGATCCGGGGCGCGGGGCCCATGCAGTGACGGTCCTGCCAGTCACGGGCCTGCAGCGCCGCCTGCTCCAGCACCCAGCGGCCGAGCGGCACGATCTGCCCGGTGCTCTCGGCGAGCGGGATGAACTGGTCGGGGCCGAGCACCCCGTGCACCGGGTGGCACCAGCGCACCAGGGCCTCGGCGCCGAGCACGGCGCCGTTCTCCAGGCCGATCAGCGGCTGGTACTCCACGAAGAACTCGCCGTGCCGCAGCGCGCTGGGCAGCTGGTTGGTCAGCCCGTGCCGGGTGATGGCGCGGGCGTCGGCGGCGGCGTCGGCGACCTCGTAGCGGTTGCCGCCGCGCTCCTTGGCGCGGTACATCGTGATGTCGGCGCTGCGCAGCACATCGGCGGGGCCGCGCGCGCCGACCGGGCCGTGGACGATGCCGATGCTGCCGTGCACCGGGAGCTGGCGGTCGTCGAGCAGCACGGGGGTGGACAGCGCGTTCAGGATGCGGCCCGCCAGGTCGGTGACGGCGCGCAGGCTCGGCGGGTCGGCGTAGACCGCGACGAATTCGTCGCCGCCGATCCTGGCGACCAGCTGGTCGGGCGAGGTCACGCAGCCGCGCAGCCGGTCGGCGACGGCGACCAGCAGCCGGTCGCCGACGGCGTGGCCGAGGCTGTCGTTGACCGCCTTGAAGCCGTCGAGGTCGAGGTAGCAGACGCCGATCCTGCGGTCGCCCAGGTCGTTGCCGTGGTCGTCGGTGTCGCTGAGCGCGCGGTCCAGGCGTTCGAAGAACAGCGCCCGGTTGGGCAGTCCGGTGAGCGCGTCGTGGGTGGCCTGGTGGCGCAGCCGCTCCAGCAGCCGGCGGCGCTCGGTGATGTCCTCGAGCAGGGCCAGCTGGTACTGCGGCAGGCCGGCCGCGTCGCGCAGCAGCGAGACCTGGACGTTGGCCCACAGCACGGAGCCGTCGGCCTTCGGGTAGGCCTTCTCGATGTGGTAGTGGTCGCGTTCGCCGGAGACCAGTTCGCGGTTGAGGTTCTGCATCTCGGGTGCGTTGTCCGGGTGCACCCACTCGCTGGCCTTGCGGCGCATGATGTGCGCCTCGCTGCCGAACATCCGGGTCAGCGCCTCGTTGATCTCCACGACGGTGCCGTCGAGGTCGGCGATGCCGATGCCGACGGCGGCGCCCTCGAAGACCGCGCGGAAGCGGGCCTCGCTGGCGGCCAGCGCGCTCTCCGCCTCGGACTTGGCGTTCAGCGCGGCCCGGGAGATCGACTCCTGCTCGTGCAGGGTGCGTTCGCGCAGCGCCCGGGAGAAGCCGACGGCGACCGCGTGCTGGAGCCGTGAGCAGCGCACCCGGATCTCGTCGGCGGGCAGGTCGAGGCCGGGGCCGCAGTAGAGCACCAGGTAGGCGTCGATCACGCCGAGGATGCTGGGCAGCGCCTCCGGGTCGGTGCAGTGCGCGGCGACCAGCCCCGCGCCGACCGGGACGGCGTCGCGCGGTTCGAAGCGGTAGGCGTGCAGCGCGTCGCGCAGGACGCCGGCCAGCGGCAGCAGGTGCTGCTCGAACTCGGGCCTGGTCATCGAGGTCGCGGTGACCGGGTAGATGGCCCGGCTCCAGATCGCGGCGAACCGCGCCAGGTTGTCGCCGGCCACCGCCGTACCGCTCGCCGCCGGACTTCCGCTCGCCGCCGTGTACCCGGCGACGGCGGGCCACGCGGTCACGGTTTCAGCCCCACACCGGCGAGCCCGTGCCGCACCGCGGGGTCGTCCTCGTCCGGCGGGGTGTCGGGGCGCCAGCACGGCGGCGGGACGACCCCGGGCTCCAGCAGGTCGAAGCCGTCGAAGAACCGTTCCACCTCGGGCTTGGTACGCATCAGCAGCGGGGTGCTGGTGCGCTGGTAGGCGGCCTGGACGCCGAGCTGGCTGTCCCTGAGCGGGCCGTCCTCCAGGGTGGCGCAGGTGATGAGCATGACGCTGCCGGGGGCGAGCGCGTCGCGCAGGGTGGCGACGACGCCGTAGGGGTCGTCCTGCTCGGGCAGGAAGTGCAGCACGGCCACCAGCAGCAGCCCGACCGGCCGGTCGAGGTCCAGCAGCCGCCGCGTCTCGGGGTGCTCCAGGATCGAGCGCGGGTCGCGCAGGTCGGCGGCGGCGATGGCGGCGTGCTGGTGGCCGTCGAGCACGGCCTTGCTGTGCTCGACCGCGACCGGGTCGTTGTCGACGTAGACCACGTTGGCGTCCGGGTTGAGCGAGTGGGCGACCTCGTGGACGTTGCCGAACGTCGGTATGCCGGAGCCGATGTCGAGGAACTGGTCGATGCCGCGGTCCATGGCGAAGCGCACCGCGCGGCGCATGGCGGCCCGGTTGGCCTGGCCGATCCTGGAAATGCCGGGCATCGCCTGCAGCGCGTGCCGGGCCGCTTCCCTGTCCACCTCGAAGTTGTGCGAACCGCCGAGGAAGTAGTCGTACACCCGCGACACGCTGGGCACGGTGATGTCGATGCCGGGCGGTGCCCAGGAAGGCCGGTCGGTCACGGTGGGAGTCTCCAGATCGTGGTGCCGGGTCAACTCGTCCGGGTCTCCCGGACGGTGGGCCGCTTACTCTGCGAGGCTACTGATCACCTGTACCGAACGAAACACTGAACCGGTGGTGCGACGTCCGTTTTCGGTCAACAACCACCGGCATGTGTAGGTGCGAAAACGCGCCACGGCTATTTTGCGCACGCCAGACCGGGCGGGGGCCGACACAAGGGTGGGTCCGCGGCCTGATCGCCGCGGACCCACCATCAGTTTTCGGCCAACCTATGAGCCGTCAGCAGGTGCCCTCGTCCTGCCACACGCCCCACTCACCCGTGGTTCCGGGCTCCTCGTTGGTGGTCCACCACTTGGCCTTCCACTTGTGGCCGCTGTGGGACACCTCGTTTCCGCCGACATAGACCGCGGACGCGGTCCAGGCCGCGACCGTGCAGCTGCCGCCACCGGGCGGGCTGGTCGGCGGGCTGGTCGGCGGAGTGGTGGGCGGCGGGGTGCTGGGCGGGGTGGCGCCGGCGAACTTCACCGAGTACTTGGCGAAGTCCCAGTTGCCCTGCGCCACGCTGCTGCACGTACCGGACGTGGTGCCGTTGTCCGGCGGGCTGCACTGGCGGTCCCGGTTGAGCGACCAGAAGGTGAAGCGGCCCATCCCGTGGCTGGTCGCGTAGTCCAGCACGGTCTGGAAGTCCGCCTGGTAGAAGTACTCGCCCGAGTCGCTGCGGCCGTTCATGCCGGAGAAGCCCTCGTGGGCGTACGCGGTGGCGGTGTCCCAGCCGAAGGTGGACTTGAGCAGGCCGTTGAAGGCGGTCAGCGCGGCGGTCTGCGAGGCGGCGCCGTTGAAGCCGCCGTCGAAGGGCATGATGGAGAAGTTGTTGGGCGTGAAGCCCTGCGACTTGGCCTCGTTGAGCATCTGCTGGCCGAACCAGCCGGTGCCGGCCGCGGTGCCGGCGGTGGTCACCGACACGAACAGGCCCGGGTTGTTCTGCTGCAGGATCTTGGCCGCGCCGATCTCGTGCGCGACGGCCGCGGTGTTCTCGTACTCCGGCTCCTCCAGGTCGAAGTCGATCGCCTTGAGCTGGTACTTGCTGATCACCTGCTGGTAGGCCGCGGCGGTGGACGCCGCGTCGGAACACGCCTGGCCGAGCTTGGTGCCGCCGTAGCCGCCGATGGAGACCGAGACGTCACCGCCCTTGGCCCTGATCGCCGAGATGACGCCGGCGACCGCGGTGTCGGAGGACACCGCGCTGGTGCCGCCCCAGGTGGGGCTGCAACCGCCGCCGTTGGGCGCCAGGATGAAGGCGAGCTGGAAGGCCTTGAGGCCGGTGGCGTCCATGATCGCGGTCGCGTCCGGCGGGTTGTTGTCGGTCGGCATCAGGTAGGGAGCGGCGGCGTACCACTGGTTGCTCAGGGCGTTCGGCGCCGCCGTGGCGCCGCTGGCCTGTCCCGCGCCGAGCGCGGTGCTGGCGCCGAGCCCGGCGACGGCGAGGGCCGCGGCGGCCACGCCGGAACCCAGTGCATGGAGACGCTTCACGTCTGGACCTCCTGTGGGGGAACGTGCCAGCAGAATGCTGCGCTGACACGAACCCGTCAATGAGTTGGTCCAGACCTTTAGAGGAACCCACACAATTGGTCTCTACCAATTCTGTGGTCCGGCAGGCCGCCGCCGAAGCTCAGGAGTGCCCGGAGCGCCCCCGGTTCACACCACCCCGACCGCCGCGAGCGCCCGCCGCTGGCCCGGGCTGGGCTGGGCCGGGAAGTACAGGTAGCAGACCCCGCCGGTGCCGCCGCTGACCCCGCCGCTGGCGTTGATCCGCTTGGTACGCAGCCAGATCGTCTCGAACTGGGCCCGCTTGTAGACGTTGCGGACCGCGTCGTCGCTGTCGCTGGCCGGGTCGTTGGCGACCACGTCGCCCTCCGCGGTGAAGCCCGCCACGCACATCAGGTGCCCCGAGGTGCCGTAGCCGGCCCCGTCCAGCTCACTGGCCAGGAAGGACTGGGACGTTATCACCGGGATACCGGCCTTGATCAGCTTCTCCACGTCGCTCAGCGAGCGCAGCCGGGTGATGACGCCCTGCAAGTCCTTGTACGTCGCCGCGTAGGCCGCGTTGAACGGCCAGTTGCCGCAGCCCTCGTACTGGTAGTCGTAGGTGTAGCGGGCGCCCTGGTCCACTTGCGGATCGGCGTACGACGGGTCGACCCAGGACAGCTGTTCCATCGTCGGGCCGCGGCCCCAGTACTCGATGACCATCGTGGACGACGTCGGGCTGCACCAGGCCTCGCCGCCGTTGTCGTACTCCGGGTACTGCCCCTTGTGGATGTTCTGCGAATAGCGCGGCACCGGCAGCTCCACGCCCGCGCCCTCGCCGGGCACCGAGGCCGGCACGGTGTAGCGGTCCGGGATGTCGGACGCCATCGCGCCGAGCCGCCACACCGTCGGGGTCAGCCGGCTGCCCGGCTTGCGGAAGAGCGTGAGGCGCAGCCGGTACGAGGCGAGCAGCGGACCGGCCGCCGCGTCGTCGATGGAGAAGGTGTCGGTCCAGATGCTGCTCTTGCCGTCGGTCTGGTCGTCCACCGAGGTGCGCCGGATGTCCTGGTCGCTGTCGCCGGCCGTCCAGCGGCCCATGACGTAGGCCGGGGTGGCGGTGCCGTCGGTGTAGGTGCCGAGCAGTTCCACCTGGATCCAGGTGCCGGCCGGGGTGTGCGCGTTCCAGGACGCGATCAGCTCGCTGGCCGGGTGCGGCACCCGGCGCACCGGGGAGGTCCAGGAGGCCGACTCCCAGGTGGCGGTGGTGCCGGTGTGCGGGTCGGTGTAGGCCAGCGAGCCGGTGGTCCGGCCGATCGTGAGGCCGGGCCGTACGCCGGGCACCGGGACGGTGCCCGAGTGCGCGCCGAACAGCCAGTCGGGGAAGGTCGTCCAGCCGTGGTAGTCGACCGGGGCGCCGTCGGGCTCGCCGTCGCGGCGGTGCGCCGGCGGCGCGGCCTCGGGCGCGGCGGGGCCGGCCGGTGCGGCCGACGCGGTCTGCGCGGTGGCGGTGGTCGCCGCGGCCGCGGCGGCGGCCAGCGCGGCGGCGATGACGGCGCGGCGGGGCGCGTTACTGGTCATGGCTGATCCCCTCGTTTTCCCCGACGGGTACGGGACACCCCGCCCGGCGGCAGGTCGCACCACCATCGCAGCCCCGCGGCCCTTTCCACCAGGTTTTCCGGCCGCGTGGCGCGATCAACATTGGTCTGGTCCTGTGACGCTCAGCCGGGCAGGACCACCAGGTCACGCCCGGTCAGGTTCAGCCGCTCGCCGCCGCCTTCGGTGCACACCGCGATGTCCTCGATGCGCGCGCCGTAGGTGCCGGGCAGATAGATGCCGGGCTCGACCGAGAAGGCCATGCCCGGTGCGAGCGCCCGCCGGCTGCCCGCCACGATGTACGGCTCCTCGTGCGACTCCATGCCGATGCCGTGGCCCGTGCGGTGGATGAAGTGCTCGCCGTAGCCGGCCGCGGTGATGATGTCCCGGCCGACCGCGTCCAGTTGCTCGGCGGTGATGCCGGGGCGCACGGCGTCGGTCTGCGCGGTCTGCGCGCGCAGCAGCACCTCGTACAGCTCGCGGAAGGCCGCGGGCGGCTCGCCGACCGCGTAGGTGCGGGTGGAGTCCGAGCAGTAGCCGTCCGCGGTGGTGCCGCCGATGTCGACCACCACCGGGTCGCCGCGGCGGATCACCCGGTCCGACACCTCGTGGTGCGGGCTCGCGCTGTTCGGCCCGGAGCCGACGATGACGAAGTCCACGGTCTCGTGGCCGGCCTCGATGATGGCGTCCGCGATGTCCTTGGCGACCTCGCGCTCGGTACGCCCGGCCCGCAGCCACTCCCCCATCCGGCGGTGCACCCGGTCGATCGCGCCGCCGGCCCGGCGCAGCGCGGCCACCTCCGCCGGGCTCTTGCGCACCCGCAGCTCCGTCAGCACATCGCCGGCCAGGCACGCCTGCGCGTCGGGCAGCGCGGCCTGGAAGGCGAGCAGCTTCTCGGCCCACATGTGGTTGTCGACCGCGAAACGGCGGGTGCCCACCGGCAGCCGGCGGGCGATCAGCTCGTAGGCGTCGTCGGTCTCGGCGAAACCGGTGATCTCCAGGCCGAGGGCGCCGGCCGGCGAGGCCTCGGCGGCGGCCCGTTCAAGGGCCGGCACCACCAGGAAGGGTTCCGTCTCGGCCGGCACCACCAGGCAGGTCAGCCTTTCCAGCGGCAGCGCCTGATATCCGGTCAGATAGCGCAGGTCGGCGCCGGGTGAGACCAGCAGCGCGTCCACCGCGGCGTCGGCGGTGGCCTTCCTGGCGAGTTCGAGGCGCTCGGCGGGATGGAGCGCGGCGGCGGAGTGCTCGGAGTCGGTCACGGCCACCACGGTAGACGCTTCCCCCCGGCGGACGCCGGACCTCCCGGCACGGCGCTCCTGTCCCGCCGGCCGCGTCTTTCACCGCCCGGCGCGTCCCTTTACGGCCCGGCGCGCACCGGGACGCGGTGCGGGCGGCCCTATGCTCCGGGTTCATGGACGATCACGGCCCGGCCGGGCTGACGCTGCGCGAGCTGGCCGGCACGCTGGACCTGCTGGCGCCGTCCTGCGGCCCGGTACGGCTGGTGGCCGTCGACGGGCACGCGGGCGCGGGCAAGAGCACGCTGGCCACGCGGCTGGCCGCGGAGGCCGGCGGGGCGCCGGTGGTGCACACCGACGATCTGGCCACGCACGAGGAGCCGTTCGGCTGGACCGGCCGGCTCACCGCCGAGCTGCTGGCGCCGTTCCGCGACGGCAGGCCCGCCCGGCACCGGGTCTACGACTGGACCGCCCGCCGCTTCGCCGGTGAGCGCGCCGTCCCGGCGGCGCCGGTGGTGCTGCTCGAAGGGGTCGGCAGCGGGCGGCGCGCGCTGCGCCCGCTGCTGGCGCTGACCCTGTGGCTGGAGGTCGATCCGGCCACCGCCCGGCAGCGCGGGGTGCGCAGGGACGGCCCGGCGCTCGAACACTTCTGGACCGGCTGGTCAGCGGCGGAGGACCGGCACTTCGCGGCGGACCCGACGCGGCCCTTCGCGGACCTGCTGGTGCACCAGACGGAGCAGGGTTACCGTGCGGTTCCCGGCCCGTACCGTCACATGGAGTGACATGACGCGGCGGCCCGCCGTCACGGCTTGACCGCTTGGCACACAGCAATTACGTTTTCAACCAAGCGGCCCCGGAAGGCCGCTTCGTAGCACGGAGCCCCCGGTTGTTCCCCCGTGACCGGGGGCTTCGTCCTGCCCGCCGCCGGCCGGGCAGAGCTGCGGACCCCGCGGTCGCCGCCCGGTGCGGGCATGCCCCGCCGGCCCGCAGCGGGGAGGCGCCCACTACGCGCGGTGACCGTTCGGCTACCACGTCGCCGCGGGCGCGCGCGACCCCCGCCGGACGCCCTCCGGCGCGAAGGTGCGCAGGTCAACGCCCACTACGGAGTTGACCTCTTCGCGGGTACGATGCGGAAAGGGTGTCGGCGGGGGCATGGGGTGCCACCGCCATGTTCAACTCCCGCGCGCCGCCTACCAGTTGGCCGCGCGGGCGGCGGCGAGGGGCGCGGGGGAACGATGGGTGGGGACTAGATGGACTTCGGGACCGACCGCGCGGGCGCCCCGGCCGATCTCGCGTGGCTGCGCGGTATCGACGCGTACACCGTGGGCGCCTACGCGCAGGCCGAGGAGGAGTTCAAAACCGCGGTCCGGCTGGACCCCGGCATGGCCGACGCATGGCTCGGGCTGCACGCGCTGCGGGCCGACACCGCGACCGCGCTGCTCCAGATGTACCGGCACAGGGACCGCTTCGGCGAGCAGCGGGCCGCGCACCGCCGCACCCTGAACTCCTGGTACTGGCTGGGCTGGTGGGTGCAGCCGGTGCTGGAGACCGGCAGGGACCTGCTGCTCGCGCACGCCTCGCACTGGCTGGACGGCCGCCATGTCGCCGAGCTGGACCGGGCGCTGGCCGACTGTCCGCCGGTCGACACCGACCCGCAGGTCCGCTTCCTGCACGCCTGCCGCGCCTACCTGGTCAAGGACTGGGAGCACCTGGTCCGGCACACCGAGCCGCTGCTCGGCGACCCGCTGCTCGGGATCGAGGCGGGCCTGTTCGGCGGCATGGCCCGGGTGCGGCTCGAAATGTGCGGGCAGGCGGAACCGCTGCTGGCCGCCGCCCTGATGCGGTGCCGCAGCGAGCAGCCGCAGCGCAAGGAGCTGCGCTACTGGCTGGCCCGCGCCTACGAGGGCACCGGGCGCACCGCCGCCGCCGTACCGCTCTACCGGGCCGTGCACCGGGTGGACCCGGCGTTCATGGACACCGCCGCCCGGCTGGCCGCCATCCACGAGACCGACGACGGCCTGGACGAGGGCGCGGGCCTGGCCACCGCCGTCTCGCTGGCCGGCGGCGGGCAGGCGGTGCCGGAGGGCGCGGCCGACCTGGAAGGGGCGCTGTACGCGGACACCGGCGACGGCCGGCCGCCGGGCGGCGCCGAGATGGACGAGGCGCTGCTGGCGTCGGCGGGCGCGCTGGACGACGACATACGCTCCCGGGCCGCCGCGCCGCTGGCCGGCACGCTGCCCGCCCAGCTGCCGCTCGGCGGCTCCGATCCGGTGCTGCTCGCCCAGGCCCTCGCGGAACTCGACGGCATGGTCGGCCTGGAACCGGTCAAGCGGCAGGTCAAGGCGCTCTCCGCGCAGCTGCGGATGGCCCGGCTGCGGGCCGGGCAGGGCCTGCCGGTGCAGCCGCCCAAGCGGCACTTCGTCTTCTCCGGCCCCTCGGGCACCGGCAAGACCACGGTGGCCCGAATACTGGGCCGGGTCTTCTACGCCCTCGGCCTGCTCGGCGGCGACCACCTGGTGGAGGCTCAGCGCTCCGACCTGGTCGGCGAATTCCTCGGGCAGACCGCCGTCAAGGCCAATGAGCTGATCGACTCCGCGCTCGGCGGGGTGCTGTTCGTGGACGAGGCCTACGCGCTGTCCAACTCCGGCTACAGCAAGGGCGACGCCTACGGCGACGAGGCCTTGCAGGTGCTGCTCAAGCGCGCCGAGGACAACCGCGACCGGCTGGTCGTCATCCTGGCCGGCTACCCGGAAGGCATGGACCGGCTGCTCGCCGCCAACCCCGGTCTCGGTTCGCGCTTCACCACCCGGGTGGACTTCCCCAGCTACCGCCCGCTGGAACTCACCAGGATCGGCCAGGTGCTGGCCGCGGAGAACGGCGACCAGTGGGACGACGAGGCGCTGGAGGAGCTGCGGGCGATCAGCGGCCATGTCGTGGACCAGGGCTGGATAGACGAGCTGGGCAACGGACGGCTGCTGCGCACCCTGTACGAGAAGAGCTGCGCCTACCGTGATCTGCGGCTGTCGGAGTATCCGGCGACGCCGAGCCGCGAGGAGCTGTCCACACTGCGGCTGCCCGACCTGATGCAGGCCTACGGCGAGGTCCTGTCCGGCCGCGGCCCCGGCGTCCCCCCGCCCGACCCGGCCGAGTAGGCCGGGCGCGGGCGGGGGCCGCCGTCAGCGCACCAGTTCGCCGGGCGCGGACCGGTGCGAGGGGTCCCGCACCTCGCCGACCAGCATTTCGAGTACGTCCTCAAGGGCGACCAGGCCCAGTACGCGCCCGCTCTGGTCGGCGACCGCCGCCAGGTGCGAGGCGGCCCGCCGCATCGAGGTCAGCGCGTCGTCCAGCGGAAGGTCGGCGCGCAGCGTGGTGATCGGGCGCCACAGCCGCTGCGGCACCGGGCGGTCCTGGTCCTCCAGGTCGAGGACGTCCTTGACGTGGAGATAGCCGAGGTAGCCCGCGCCCGGGTCCGCGGCGACCGGGAAGCGGGAGTAGCCGGTGCGCACCGTCAGCTCCTCGACCTCGCGGGCGGTCGCGGTCGGGGCCAGCGTGATCAGCTGGTCCGGGGTCAGCAGCACCTCGGTGACCGGGCGGGTGCCCAGCTCCAGCGCGTCCTCCAGGCGTTCCTGCTCGTCGGAGTCGAGCAGCCCGGCCCGCCTGGCGTCCTCGACCAGGACGGTCAGCTCAGCGCTGGTGAAGACCGCGTCGACCTCGTCCTTGGGCTCGACTCCGCAGGCCCGCAGGATCAGCCGGGCGCTCGCGCCGAGCACCACGATCACCGGCCGGAAGACCCGGGCGAAGCCGACGAGTCCCGGGCTGAGCCACAGCGCGGTCTTCTCCGGGTCGGCCATCGCCAGGTTCTTCGGCACGAGTTCGCCGATGACCAGGTGCAGGAAGACCACCAGGGCCAGCGCCAGCACATAGCCGATCGGGTGCACCAGGTCGTGCGGCACCCGGGCGGCGACGAAGACCGGCTCCAGCAGGTGCGCCACGGTGGGTTCGGCGACCGCGCCGAGGGTCAGCGAGCAGACGGTGACGCCGAACTGCGCGGCGGCCATCATCTGCGGCAGGTGCTCCAGGCCGTACAGGACGGTACGCGCCCTGCGGTGGACGGCGGCCAGCGGTTCGATCTGGCTGCGGCGGACCGAGACCAGGGCGAATTCGGCGCCGACGAAGAATCCGTTGCCGAAGACCAGGAGCAGGGCGAAAAGGAGCTGGAGTGCGCTCATCACCGGCTCTCCTCCCCCGCGACCGGTGCCGTACGCACGATCCTGACCCGTTCGGCCCGGTGGTGGCCGACCTCGGCCACCCGCAGCCGCCACCCGGGCAGGTCCGCGGTGTCGCCGACCTCGGGAATCCGCGCCAGCAGATCGGCGACCAGCCCTGCAACGGTCTCGTACGGGCCTTCCGGCGCGTCCAGGCCGATCCGGGCCAGCGTGTCGATCCGGCAGCCGCCGTCGGCGTCCCAGGCGGGCCTGCCGTTCTCCGGCGGGGCCTGGGCGAGGTCGGGCAGGTCGACGGCGTCGTGCTCGTCGCGGACCTCGCCGACCAGTTCCTCGACGATGTCCTCCAGGGTGACCACCCCCGCGGTGCCGCCGTATTCGTCGACGACGACCGCGATCGGCTGCTGGCTGCGCAGCAGTTCCAGCAGCGGCTGGGCGGCAAGCGTCTCGGGGACCAGCAGCGGGACGACCGCGATCCGGCCGACCGCGGTACGAACGCGCAGGTCGGCGGGGACGGCGAGGGCGTCCTTGAGGTGGACCATGCCGACGATGTCGTCCAGCCGGTCGCGGTAGACCGGGAAGCGGGACAGGCCGGTGGCGCGGGTGAGGTTGAGCACGTCGGCCGCGGTGGCGGTGTCCTCCAGGGCGCTGACCCTGACCCGGGGGGTCATCACGTTCTCCGCGGTGAGGTCGGCGAGCGACAGGGTGCGGACGAAGAGGTCGGCGGTGTCCTGTTCCAGCGTGCCGGCCAGGGCGGAGTGCCGGGCCAGCGAGACCAGCTCGGTGGGGGTGCGTGCGGAGGCCAGTTCGTCGGCGGGCTCCACGCCGAGCATCCGGACCAGGTGGTTGGCGGCGGTGTTGAGCACTTCGATGACCGGCCGGAAGGCGCGGGAGAAGGCCCGCTGCGGTCCGGCGACCATCCTGGCGACGGCCAGCGGCCTGGACACCGCCCAGTTCTTGGGGACCAGCTCGCCGATCACCATCTGGACGGCGGACGCGGCCATCATGCCGACCACGACGGCGACACCGGGGGCCGCGCCATCCGGTATGCCGGTGGCGCCGATCGGGCCGGTCAGCAGGTCGGCGAGCGCGGGTTCGGCGAGCATGCCGACGACCAGCGAGGTGATGGTGATGCCGAGCTGGGTGCCGGACAGCTGGAACGAGAGCTTGCGCAGGGCGGCGACGACTCCGGCCGCCCGGCGGTCGCCCGCCGCGGCGGCGCGTTCCGCTGCCGGGCGTTCCACGGTCACCAGGCCGAATTCGGCGGCGACGAAGAATCCGTTGGCGAGGATCAGGACAAGGGCCGCCGCGAGCAGCAGCAGGGACGTACTCATGAGGCCGCCGCTCCATGGGACGGGGCGGGAGGGGCGGCGCAGGTATTACCGGACGGTTCGTCCATCGGGGTGTGAGTGTCACTCCTCGGTCGGTCGGGCGGTTCGGCGGGCGGCGCCGTGTCGGCACCGCCCGGATCCAGAGTAATCATTGCGGTGGCGGCCGCGAAGGACGGCGGGCGCCCCCTTCACCGGGAAACGTTCCCCCCGCCCCGTCCGTCACACCGGTCGGCCGCCGCGGGCCTCGCCGAGCGCTTCGACCAGGGCACGCAGCCGCCGGGCGTCGTCGATGGCCTGCCGCCTGGCGATACCGGGCTGGATGCCCATCGCGGCCAGCGTGGTGCCGTCGGCGAGGTCCAGATGGACCCACGCGTCGCCGGGGCGCAGCCGGACGGCCAGCACCTCGGCCCAGGCCAGCCGCCTCTTGACGGTCAGGTTGACCACGGTCAGGCCGCCCGAGTCGGCGACGACCTTGGGCCGGCTGAGCAGGGTCAGCAGCGCCAGCGCCAGCAGCCCGACGGCCACCACGGTGAGCCGGTCGCCGGTGGTCCACGGGGACGCGCCGTCGTGCGGCATCAGGACGGCCAGCGCGCTGAGCACGGCGAGCAGCAGCGTCCCCATCGTGAGCAGCACCACACGGGTGACCAGCGGCCGGAAGGTGACCGGCAGCTCCGCGACGGCGGCCAGCGCGCGGTCGTCGTCGGTGCCGGTCACAGCCGTGCGGCGTGGATGCCGGTGGTGAGGATGGCCCGCGCGCCCAGGTCGTACAGCTCGTCCATGATGCGCTGGGCGTCGTTGGTGGGGACCATGGCGCGGACCGCGACCCAGCCCTCGTGGTGCAGCGGGGAGACGGTCGGCGACTCGAGTCCCGGGGTGAGGGCGACGGCCTTGTCGACGTGCTCGGCGCGGATGTCGTAGTCCATCATCACGTAGCGCCTGGCGACCAGGACGCCCTGGAGGCGGCGCAGGAACTTCTGCACCTTCAGCTCGTCCGCGGGCGCGCGGGTCGGCCGGACGACGACGGCCTCGGAGGCCATGATCGGCTCGCCGAAGGTCTCCAGGCCGGCGTTGCGCAGCGAGGTGCCGGTCTCCACCACGTCGGCGATGACCTGGGCGACGCCGAGCTGGATGGCGGTCTCGACGGCGCCGTCGAGGTGGACCACGGTCGCGTCCACGCCGTTGTCGGCGAGGTGCTTCTCGACGACGCCCTCGTACGAGGTCGCCACCGTCATACCGCCGAGGTCGGCCACGCTGTCCGCGGTGCCGGGCCTGGCGGCGTAGCGGAAGGTCGAGCGGGCGAAGCCGAGCTGGAGGATCTCCTCGGCGCTGGCCCCGGAGTCCAGCAGCAGGTCGCGCCCGGTGATGCCGATGTCGAGCCGGCCCGAGCTGACGTAGATGGCGATGTCGCGCGGGCGCAGGTAGAAGAATTCCACGTCGTTGGCGCTGTCGAACAGCACCAGCTCCTTGGACTCCTTGCGCTGGCGGTACCCGGCCTCATGGAGCATGGCCGCCGCGGGTCCGGACAGTGAGCCCTTGTTCGGGACGGCGATGCGCAGCATGGGGGCGGGTTCCTTCACTGTCGGTGCGGTGGGGCGGTGCGGGTCGTGCGGGAGGGTTGTGCGGACGTGCGCGTACGGCCCGTGCGTGCGGTGCGCGGGCCGTACGGCTCACAGATGGGCGTAGACGTCGGCCAGGGAGATGCCCCGGGCGACCATCATCACCTGAACGTGGTACAGCAGTTGGGAGATCTCCTCGGCGGTGGCGTCGGCGCCCTCGTACTCGGCTGCCATCCACACCTCGGCGGCCTCCTCGACCACCTTCTTGCCGATCGCGTGCACGCCCTTGCCGACCAGTTCCGCGGTGCGTGACGTGCTGGGGTCGCCGGTGGCGGCCTTGTGCTGCAACTCGGTGAAGAGCTGCTCGAATGTCTTGTTGGCCATGGTGGTCCTAGCCTACGGGGAAGTGCCCGCAGCTCAGCGCCACGGTTCGGATAGTGAGCGGATGACGGCCGCGGTCGCCACCGCGGCGGTGACCGCTTCGTGCCCCTTGTCCTCGTTCGACCCGGGAAGTCCCGCCCGGTCGAGCGCCTGCTCCTCGGTGTCGCAGGTGAGCACCCCGAAGCCGACCGGGACACCGCTGTCCACGCTGACCTGCGTCAGGCCCGCGGTGACACCGTGCGAGACGTACTCGAAGTGCGGGGTGCCGCCGCGGATGATCACCCCGAGCGCGACGACCGCGTCATAGCCGCGGCCGGCCACCGCCCGGGCGACGACCGGCAGTTCGAAGCTGCCCGGCACCCGCAGCACGGTCGGCTCCTCGATGCCGAGGTCGTGCAGGGCGCGCATCGCGCCGTCGACAAGGCCGTCCATCACCTGCGTGTGCCACTGGGCCGCGATCACCGCGACCCGCAGGTCGCCGCAGTTCTTGACGGTCAGCTCGGGGGCGCCCTTACCGCTCACTTCTCTCCTCGGTGCTCAGTGCTTTCGATGCCGTCGACGGCGGCGCCGGTGACGGGGGTACGGTCCGCGGTCTCCAGCCAGGGCAGGTCGTGGCCCATCCGGTCCCGCTTGGTCCGCAGATACCGCAGATTGTGCTCGCCCGCGCCGACCGGCATCGGCTCCCGGCCCAGCACGTCCAGGCCGTGTCCGACCAGCGCGCCGGTTTTCGCCGGGTTGTTGGTGATCAGCCGCAGCGAGCGCACCCCGAGGTCGGCGAGGATCTGCGCGGCGGCGCCGTAGTCGCGGGCGTCGGCGGGCAGGCCGAGTTCGAGATTGGCGTCCAGGGTGTCCCGGCCGCGCTCCTGGAGTTCGTACGCCCGCAGCTTGGACAGCAGGCCGATGCCGCGGCCCTCGTGGCCGCGCAGGTAGAGCACCACCCCGCGGCCCTCTTCGGCGACCCGGCGCAGCGCGCCCTGCAACTGCGGGCCGCAGTCGCAGCGCTGCGAGCCGAACACATCGCCGGTCAGGCACTCGGAGTGCACCCGCACCAGCACATCGGTGCCGTCGCCGAGGTCGCCGGCCACCAGCGCGATGTGCTCGACGCCGTCGGCGGTGCTGCGGTAGCCGTAGGCCTGGAAGTCGCCGAAGGCGGTGGGCAGCGTGGTCGCCGCCTCCCGGCGGACGGTGGGCTCGGACGAGCGGCGGTAGGCGATCAGGTCCTCGATGGAGATGATGACCAGGCCGTGCTTGCGGGCGAAGGGCACCAGTTCGGGCAGCCGGGCCATGGTGCCGTCCTCACGGGCGATCTCCACGATGGCCGCGGCAGGGCGCAGCCCCGCGAGCCTGGCCAGGTCCACGCCCGCCTCGGTGTGGCCCGGGCGCGCCAGCACCCCGCCGCTCCTGGCCCGCAGCGGGAAGACGTGCCCGGGGCGTACGAAGTCGGCCGCCACCGCCGACGGCTCGGCCAGCAGCCGGATGGTGGCCGCGCGGTCGGCGGCCGAGATCCCGGTGGTCACCCCGTACGCGCCGCTGGCGTCCACCGACACGGTGAAGGCGGTGCGCATCGACTCGGTGTTGGTCTCCACCATCTGCGGCAGGTCCAGCCGGTCGAGGTCGGGCACCTCCATCGGTACGCAGATCAGCCCGCGGCACTCGGTCATCATGAACGCCACGATCTCCGGGGTGATCTTCTCCGCGGCGACGATCAGGTCGCCCTCGTTCTCCCGGTTCTCGTCGTCCACGACCACGATCGGGCGCCCCGCGGCGATCTCGGCGATGGCCCGCTCCACCGGGTCGAGCCCGAGGTCCGCCTCGTCGTACCAGTCGTCCTGCAGTGCGGTCACGGCGCTCATGCCGTCACTCCTTCCACGCCGGTGGTGCTCGGCTGGGCCTGCTGCCGCGGAGCCGGAGCCGGTGCGGCCCTGCGGGTCTGCTGCCACCAGGCGTACATCCCGGCGATCACCAGGACGAAGTAGATGATGTAGACCAGGCCGGAGAAGGGCAGGCCGCTGTGGAAATTCAGCGGCACCCCGACCAGGTCCACGGCGAGCCAGGCGAACCAGAACTCGACCCAGCCGCGGGCCTGCGCGTACATCGCGGCCAGCGTGCCGACGAAGATGTACGCGTCCGGCCACGGGTTCCAGGACAGCTTCGGGTACGCCAGGAAGAGCGAGGCGACCGCGACCGTGCCCAGCGCGGTGGCCGCCACCAGCACCGCCCGCTCGCGCCAGGTGGCGAACCTGACGGCCAGCTGCCCGCTGTCCGCCCGGCCGCGCCGCCACTGGTACCAGCCCCACACGGCGACGGTGATCACCACGAACTGCTTGCCGACCCCGCCGCCCAGCCGGGCCGACCAGAACGCCGCCACCAGCACCGCGCCGGACAGCAGCTGGACCGGCCAGGTCAGCATCGCCCGCCGCCAGCCGAGCGCGAGCGCGCCCAGGCCCAGCAGGTTGCCGATCATGTCGGACCACATCACATGCTGGTCGAACGCGGTGAAGGCCTCGCTGTTCAGCCAGTGCAGGGCGCTCACCGGGTGTCCCCGGGGCCGGGCGCCGACGCGTCGAGCATGCGCTCGACGTATTTGGCGATGACGTCCACTTCGAGGTTCACCGGGTCGCCGGGCTGCTTGAGGCCGAGCGTGGTCAGCTCCAGCGTGGTCGGGATCAGGCTGACGGTGAAGTAGTCGGTGGCCGCCTCCACGACGGTCAGGCTGATGCCGTCGACGGTGATCGAGCCCTTCTCCACCACGTAGCGGGTGATCTCGGCGGGCAGCGCGATCTTCACGATCTCCCAGTGCTCGGCCGGCGTACGCTCCAGGACCGTGCCGGTGCCGTCCACATGACCCTGCACCAGGTGCCCGCCGAGCCGGCCGCCGAGCGCCATCGGGCGCTCCAGGTTGACCCGCGAGCCGGGGCGCAGCGCGCCGAGGCTGGAGCGCTTGAGCGTCTCGGCCATGACGTCGGCGGTGAAGGCGCCGTCGCCGAACTCGACCACGGTCAGGCACACCCCGTTGACCGCGATCGAGTCGCCGTGCTTGGCGCCCTCGGTCACGATCGGGCCGCGTACGGTGAAGCGCGAGGCGTCGGACTGCTCCTCGACCGCGGTGATCTCACCCAGTTCTTCGACGATTCCGGTGAACACGTCACTTCTCCTGTGCGGCAGTGGGGACGGCGGTGGGACGCGGGGCGATGCGGCGCTCCTGCCGGGCGGCTCCGGCCGCTCGGCTTCCGCGGCGAGCGAATTCGGTCACGGTGAGCCGCAACGCGTGCGTGGGGGTGGGCATTCCTGCGGCTCGCCGCGGGGGGCGCGTCTGTCGCGCCGGGCGCTCCTGCGGGGGGACCACGGCGGTGGCGGCGCCGGAGGGCGCCGGACATGCCGGGACGCCCGCGCGCGGCGCGTGCGGTTGTGCTTCCGCTCTCGTGGTGGTGGCCACCGGGTCCTCCTGCCGCATCGGGCACGGACTCCGGGGCGAGCGGACGTGGCACGTCCGGAACACCGCGGTTTCGCGGGCCTCAGCGGCCCGCCGAACGGCGGCGTACCGTCGTGAACGCCCGCCGCGCACTGCCTCCCATCCGGACTTTCACCGTCGGTCCAGGAATTTCACCTGGTCAACCGGCCGCTGGCTGCGGACGGGTCGCGGACTGTAACCGCCGGTTCGGAATTACACCGACCCCGGAGTGCGCAAACGTCACTGGTACGGGGTCCAGTCTGCCATGGGTTCCGTGCTGGGCTCCAGGGGTTTCTTTTCCCGCCCGCCCACCCGTGGGGGTACCCCCATGCGAAGCTCCGGGGGAGGGTGGTTGGTCGGGTGCGGGTGCCGGTGGTGGGTGGGGTCGGTGCCGCTCCGGGGGTATCTCCTCGGACTGCGCACCTCGGCTCTGTGCGAACGTTCCTGCGGGAGTCGTGCGCAGTCCTGCGGGGACACCCCCGGATCGTCCCCTCCGCCGCCATCGGCGTCCGCAGACCCGTGGGCGGTCGAGGTGGGGAGTCGGGCCGGGGAGCCGCCCGCCGCACCTTCCCCCGAGGGCGCCTGATCGACCTGCCCGGGCACGCCGTCACCCGCGGGCGCGCTGTCGCCGACGCTGCAGCATCCCCACTGGGAGAACGTTCCATGCCCGCACGGGCGAGCGAAGGTGCCTCCAGGCGAAGCCCAGGGGGAGGGTGGGAAACACCCCGCGCCGCCAGGCGCGGGAAACCACGCACCGGCGTGCAGACGCCGACGGCGCAGCACCCCGCAGGGGGTCGCGCGGGCGGGCAGGTCGGAGGGGTTATCCCGCGGGGGTGAAGAGGGCGTTCTGGGCGGAGTCGAGGGCCGTCATCACGGCACCGCGGAGGATCGGGCCGCCGGACACGGCGGTGGGGCGGACCTCGGTCCGCAGCGGGGAGAGCCGCGCCAGCCTCGCGGCGACGCGGTCCGCGAGGTCGGGACCGCCGGCGGCGCCGACCTCGCCGGCCAGGACAACGCGCCCGGGGTCGAGCACCGCGCAGACGGAGGCCGCCCCGACGGCGATCCGCGCCGCGAGCTCATCGAGGAAGCCGGGCCCCCCGGCCCGTACGGCTGCGGCGGCAGCAGCCGCGTCGGAGCCCTGGACGGACAGACCGTGCGCGCGGGCCAGCGCGCAGACCGCCCGGCTGCCGGCCAGCCCGTGGAAGCCGTCGTCGCAGTTCGTGGACGTCGGAAGCCTGCCGGAGTCGGAGATCGGCAGGAAGCCGACCTCGCCGGCGCCGCCGGAATTGCCGCGCCGCAGGCGCCCGTCGAGGACGAGCGCGGCGCCGACGCCGCCGCCGATCCAGAGCAGCACGAAGGTGTCGTCCGCGGCGACGCCGCCCGAGCGCTGCTCGGCGATCGCGGCGAGGTTGACCTCGTTCTCCAGCAGGACGGGCACGCCGAGCCGGGTGCGTACCTCGTCCACGAGGTCGCCGTGCCAGGTCGGCAGCTCACCGGTGGTGCTGAGCCGCCCGGTGACCGGGTTGATCAGGCCGGGCGCGCCGAAGGCGACGGTGTGCAGGGGCACTGTGCCGGCCGCGCCGAGGAGCAGGTCGATGCCGTTCTCGATGGTGCGGGCCGGGTCGGCGTCGGCGGGGACGGCCAGGTCGGCCCTGGCGAGGGTGCGGCCGAGGAGGTCGGCGATCTCGACGCCGATGCTGTCGATGCGCACGTCGAGCCCGGCGACGTGCGCCCGGTCGGCGACGATGCCGTAGACCCGGGCGTTGGGGCCGCGCCTGGCGGCGCCGGACTCGCCGACGACCTCGATCAGGCCGGAGTCCTGGAGGCGTTCGACGAGGTCGGCGACGCTCGGCCGGGACATGCCGGTGAGTTCCTTCAACTGCGCGGCGGTGAGCGGCCCTTCCTCCTGGAGCAGGCGCAGGGCCAGCCGGTCGTTGATGGCCCTGGCCGTACGCGGTGACGCGTTCCTGCCGGGCTGCGCGCGGGTGACGGTCATGCGGGCGATCCTTCCAGACCGGTGGCCGTAAGTGCCTTAACTTTCAGGCAGGCTTCCTGATAGTTTACGCGGCATGACGACGAGTGCTCCTGACACCCGGTGGTCGCCCGCCAAGGTACGCCGGGCCCATATGGCCATCGCCACCGCCTTTGCCGTGCATGGCGCGGTGCAGGGTACGTTCGCCACCCGGATTCCCTGGATCAAGGACCATCTCGGGCTCAGCGCGGGCGCGTTGGGCCTGGCGCTGGTGTGTCCCGCGGTGGGCTCGATGCTGACGATGCCGCTGGCCGGCCGGCTGATGCACCGGCTCGGGTCGCGGACCGCGCTGCGGCTGCTGCTCGGGATGTGGTGCGTGGCGCTCTCGCTGCCCGCGCTGTCGCCCGGACTTCCGTGGCTGTGCGTGTCGCTGCTGATCTTCGGCGGCAGCGCCGGCATGGCGGACGTGGTGATGAACGCCCTCGGGGTGGCCGTCGAGGAGCACAAGGGCAAGTCGATCATGTCGGGACTGCACGGGATGTGGAGCGTGGGCACCCTGGCGGGCGCCGCGATCGGCGTACCGGCCGCGCACGCCGGGCTCGACGGCCGGATCCACCTGGGCGCGGTCTCCGCCGCGCTGGTGGTGACCGGCTTCCTGGTGTGCGCCCGGGTGCCCGATCTGCACCCGGCGGCCGACGAGGCCGCGCCGCCGAGGTTCGCGCTGCCGCCGCGTGCGGCGCTGGTGATCGGGGCGATCGGCTTTTGCGGGGTCTTCGCCGAGGGCGGCAGCGCCGACTGGTGCGCGGTCTACCTGCGGGACATCGCCAACGCCTCGCCCGCGGTGGCGGCACTGGCGTACACCGCGTTCTCCTGCACGATGGCGACAGCCCGGCTGCTGGGCGACTTCGCCGTGCGCAAGCTGGGTCCGGTGACCGCGATCAGGGCCGGCGGGGTGGTCGCCACCGCCGGCGGGCTGCTGGTGGTGCTCTCGCACGCGCCGGCCCCGGCCATCGCCGGCTTCGGCCTGATCGGTGTGGGCATCTCGGTCGTGGTGCCGCTGTGCTTCGCCGCGGCCGGGCGCAGCGGGCCGAACCCGAGCCAGGCCATAGCCGGTGTCGCGACCGTCACGTACACCTCGGGGCTCGTCGCGCCCGCGGCGATCGGCGGTATCGCCGGCGCCAGCTCGCTGACGGTGTCCTTCACCCTGGTCACGGTGCTGACGCTGGGCCTGGTGGTGGGGGCCGGTGTCGTCCGGCCGAGCGCCGCCAAGCAGGTGGCGGGCGCGCCCGCGCCGGCCGGCGTCGCCGCCGACTGAGCCCGCCGGGCGGGGCGGCCCCGACCGGAGTGGGAGCCGGCCCGGTGCCACCCGCCGCCCGGCGTTCCGGATCCGTCCAGGTGGGCCGGGGTCGTGACGAGGTCGGCGGTGCCGGATCCGTGCCGTACGGCCGGCACGGCAGAGCCCGCCGCGGGAGTGGTCACAACGCGGCAGGTCGGAAGAGTTCGGCGGACGCGCACGGGGGAATCGCGCCCGCCGAACCGAGAACAACGTTACCGGCGCCGCCCGCCCCTCGGGGAGCCCGGAAGGGGCAATTCATTCCGCGGGATTACGCCATGGCACAGGCGCGCCGACATCTCCCGTATCCCTGGCGGGAGTTGGGGACGCCGCGTCAACCCACCGTCAGGTCCTGGAGGCCGACCACCCGGAGCAGTTGCAGCCGCTCGTACGCCTCGGTGCCGGGGCGGGCGGTGTAGACGATGAGCCGCTGGTCGCGCCCCGGGCTGAGCAGCACCTCGCAGTCCAGCTCCATCTCCCCCACCACCGGGTGCCGGATGCGCTTGGTGTCCGAGCGCCGCACCGCGACCTCGTGCTCCGTCCACAGCCGGGCGAAGTCCTCGCTGGCCGCCCGCAGCTCCGTGACCAGGGCTACCGCTCGCGGGTCGTCGGGGCGGGCGGCGAGCACCGCGCGCAGGTGCGCGACATGGTTGCGGGCCAGTGCCGGGCGGTCCTCGGGCGGGAAGATGTCCATGGCGGCGGGCTCGGTGAAGGCCCGCCGTACGGTGTTGCGCATCTCCGGCGGCCGGGCCGAGACGTCGCCGAGCAGCGCGGACGCCATCGCGTTCTGCACCAGGACGTCGCCGATGTCGCTGACCACCTGGGCGGGCGTGTCGTGCAGCCGGTCCAGGATCAGCAGCAGGCCGGGGCGTACGTGGTCGCTGCCGCCGGTGTCCCGCGGCGGCTCCTCGCCCGACAGGTGGAAGAGGTGGTCGCGCTCGTCGGCGGTCAGCCGCAGCGCGCGGGCGAGCGCGCCGAGCATCTGCCGGGACGGGCGCGGGCCGCGGGCCTGTTCGAGCCGGGTGTAGTAGTCCACCGACATGTCGGCCAGCTGGGCCACCTCCTCCCGGCGCAGTCCCGGGGTGCGGCGCCGGGAGCCGCCGCCCAGGCCCACGTCGGCGGGGCCCAGCCGGTCGCGGCTGCGGCGCAGGAAATCGGCGAGTTCTGGTCGGTCCACCCTTCCAGCATGCGGCCGGGGCGGCCGACTATCCAGGGAGTGCCACTCCCCCGATCGCAGGCCCGCACGCGGACGCGGCACCGCCCCTGCCGGGGCTGCGGAACGCGCGGCTTGTGACCCGGTCCGGCGTGCCGCGCGATACGCGGGCGCCGGGTGCGAAGACTGGGACGCATGACAACGGATGTGGACGGCGTGCTCGCCCGGATGCACGGTGTGGACGCCGGGCTGCCGCCCGGCGACGGGGTGGCGGTGTTCAACCGGGTGTATGCCGCGGTGACCGCGGAGGTGGCCCGGCGGCTGGCCGCCGGGCACTTCGCGGACCCCGAGGCGGCCGGTGACCTGGCCGTACGGTTCGCGGGGCGCTATCTCGCCGCGGTGGCGGACGACGCGGCGGGCCGCCGCCCGCCCGCGTGCTGGCGGCCACTGCTGCGGATGCGCGCCCACCCGGACATCCGGCCGCTGCAATTCGCCCTCGCCGGGATCAACGCCCATGTGGGCCACGACCTGGCGCTGGCCGTGCTGGACACCTGCCGGGCGACGGGCCGCGAACTCCCCGGCCTCGAAGCGGACTTCGACCGGGTCGGCGAGGCGCTGACCCAGATCGAGGCGGAGGTCAGGGAGCTGCTGATGCCGGGTCCCGACCTGCTGGAGGCGGCCGACCCGCTGACGCACCTGGTCGGGTCGTGGTCGCTGGCCAGGGCCAGGGACGCGGCCTGGGCGGCGGCCCGGCTGCTGTGGGCGCTGCGCGGCGCCCACGAGGCCTACGACGAGTGCGTGAGCCACCTGGACGCGGCCGTCGGGCTGGTCGGGCGGCTGCTGCTGACGCCGACCGGCGGCGGGCGTCAGTCCTCGGGCAGCAGCACGGGCGCGATCTCGTCGTAGCGGTCGCCGGGTCCCGGGTTCAGCGGGTCGGTGCCGCCGCCGAGGTGGCGCATGACGCCCCACACCGCGTTCAGCGCGGTCTGCACGGCGCCCTCGGCCCATCCGGCGGTCCAGGAGATGTCGTCGCCGGCCAGGAACAGGCCGCGCCGGTCGGCGGGCAGCGCGTCCTGCATGAAGTGGGTGAACAGCCGCCGCTGGTAGCGGTAGTGGCCGGGCAGGTTGGCCTTGAAGGCGCCCATGAACCACGGCTCGTTCTCCCACGACACGGTCACCGGGTTGCCGATGATGTGCTTCCTGATGTCGACGCCGGGGTAGATCTCGCCGAGCGAGGTGAGCATGACCTCCATCCGCTCGTGCGCGCTCAGCGGCAGCCACTTCAGGCTGTCGTCGCACCAGGTGTAGGACAGGCAGATCGCGGCGGGCCGGTCCGGGCCGTCGTCCAGCAGATACGTGCCGCGGGTCATCCGGTCGGTGAGCGTCATCGACAGGGTGTCCCGGCCGGCGCGCGGGTCCTGGTCGAGCCAGAACGGCCGGTCGACCGGCACGAAGAGCTTGCTGGACTCCATGTAGTGGGTGCGCTCCATCGCCGTCCAGTGGTCGATCGGGAAGAGCGCGCTGTCGCAGGCGATCTTCGACAGCAGCAGCCAGCTCTGCGCGGTGAAGACCGCCGCCTTGTACGAGCGGATGTCGCCGGTGGCGTCGGTGACGGTGATCCGGTTGCCCGCGGTGCGGTGCAGCCCGGTGACGGCCGGGCGCGGCTCGCCGCCGTGCAGCGAGGCCAGCGAGGTGCCGCGCGGCCAGTGCACGGCCTTGTCGGGAGCGCGTTCCCACAGCCGCTGCGGGAGCTGCTGGCTGCCGCCGACGATGCCGCGGTGGTCGTCGTCGGCGCCGGTGTAGACCACGCGCAGGATCTCCAGGATGGAGTTGGGGAAGTCGGTGTCCCAGCCGCCGGTGCCGAAGCCGACCTGCCCGAAGATCTCCCGGTGCCGGAACGACCGGAAGGCCGGCGAGTCGCACAGGAAGCCGTAGAAGGTCTGGTTGTCGAGCTTGTCGACCAGCGCGGACCAGATCGCCCGGATCGCGGGCACGTCCCGCTCGCGCAGCGCCCGCTGCATCGCGGAGAAGTCGGCGCCGTCCTCCAGGCAGGCGTTCCAGGCGTGCATGACCTGGTGGTAGACCTCGGGCAGGTCGTCCACGGACGTGGCGTAGTGCGACTCGCCCTTGAGGTCGACCACCGTCGAGGGGGTGCAGGGCGCCAGCGGGTTGGGGAACGGCCTGGTGGCCAGCCCGACCAGGTCCACGTAGTGCTGGAAGGCGGTGGAGGACGGCGGGAAGCGCATCGCGCCCAGCTCGGCGGTCAGCCCCGGGTCGCACCCGTCGAAGCCGACCGTGCGCAGCCGCCCGCCGATCCGGTCGGCCTCGTAGACGACCGGTCGCAGGCCCATTTTCAGCAGCTCGTACGCCGTCACGATCCCGGACAGCCCGCCGCCGATCACCGCGACCTCGGTGCCGTGCTCGGCGGGCGGTACGGAGCCGAGCCCGGCGGGGTGGGCGAGGAAGTCGTCGTAGGCGTAGGGGAAGTCGGGGCCGAACATGGTGATGGGCGGCTCGGCCTGCGCCGCTATGTGCTGCTCATCGTGGACGGCGGCGGGCACGGATGTCATGGGCAGGGGCTCCTGGCGATGGTGCGGTAGAGATCGGGGCGGCGGTCGGCCAGATACGGCGTGACCGCCCGGGCGGCCGCGTTGCGTTCCGGGTCGACGTCGGCGATCAGCAGCTCGGGGCCGGCCCCGGCCCGGGCCCGCACCTCGCCGTCGGGTCCCGCCAGGCAGCTGAGCCCGGCGAAGTCGTACCCGCCCTCGGGGCCACAGCGGTTCGCGTACGCGATGTGCAGGCCGTTCTCGTACGCCCTGGCCGGCACGAGGACCCGCGGGACGAACTCGAAGGGCCGCATCAGGGCGGTGGGTACGGCCAGCAGGTCGGTACCGGCCAGCGCGTGCGCCCTGACGGGCTCGGGGAATTCCACGTCGTAGCAGATCAGCAGGCCGATCCTGACGCCGTCGAGGTCGGCCTGGACGATCGGCTCCGCGCCGGGCGTGAAGGCGGCGCGCTCCTGGTCACCGTACAGGTGCGTCTTGCGGTACGCCGCCAGCTCGGTGCCGTCCGGGCCGACCAGCCGGACCGTGTTGAAGACGGCGCCGCCGTCCCGCTCGGGCCAGCCGTAGGCGACGGCGACGCCGTGCCGCGCGGCGATCTCCTCGACCCGGCGCGCGGCCGGGCCGTCCGCCGGTTCCGCGGACGCGGCGGCCCGCGGGCCGAGCACGTAGCCGCTCAGGGCGAGCTCGGGCGTGAGCAGGAGCCGGGCGCCGCGCCCGGCCGCTTCCGCCGCGGCGGCGTCCAGCGCGTCGAGGCCGGGCGCGGTGCCTTGCGCTATCGCGATCCGCACGGTGCCTCTTTCTGCTGGTCAACGGGGGTACAAGGGGTGCCCCTCGACGCTAATCCCGGATGCGGCCGGCGACAAGGCCCGAACATTGCGCCCCACGGCGCGATTCGTTGCGTCTTGCCCCCTCCCCCCGGCGATCCATTGCGCGGCTCCCCTTGCAGGAGGGGAGCCGGGGCAAGGGGGCGCCCGGCGGCCTCTGGGGGGAGAGGGGGCCGGGCGCCGCGCAGGGGCGAGGGTCAGCGTTCGGGCCGCCCACCCCGGGTGGTGCCCTCACCACCCGGAATCGCATCGCTCGGCCCTTCCATGTCCGCCTCGATCCGCTCCTTGCGGACCCGCCCGTGCACCTTCTTCTGCTCGACGTGCTCCTCGACGTTCATCCGCACCCGCTCCTTGGCGACGACTTCCGTCTCCACCACGGGGCTCTCCTCGTGCAGTGTCACGAAGCGGTCCGCCTCGCTGATCTCCGCGCCGGAGCGCAGCGCGTCGCGATCGGTGGCGCTGAGCGGCTCGCGTTCGAGCTTGACCTCCTCGTGCCGCAGCGGCACGGTCTGCTCGACCTCCTCGACCTCGACGTACTTGTGCAGCCTGGCCTTCCCGGAGGCGTGGCGTTCGACCTTGACGTGCATCTCCTCCTCGGAGCGGGTCATCGCCTCTTCCTCGGACTCGATCCCGCCGGCGCCCAGGCGCTCCGCGGAGCCGGAGCGGCCGGCCGCGTAGGCGGCGCCGGAACCGGCGGCGGACGTGTCCATGCCCGCGCTGCCGCTCCCCCGGCCGATGTCGGTGCCGATGTCGCCGCCGGACTTCGTGGCCGGCGCGGTGCCGGCGCCGGCCGCGGCCCCTGCTGCTCCCGCCGCACCCGCGGACTTGTCGGCGGACATGTTCTTGCCGCCGGTCCGCTCGATGCCGTAGTAGCGGTACAGGTGCTGCTCCTCCTCGACCGACAGGTGACCGCCGGAGTCGATGTCCACGTTGGGCGCACCCTTGATCTTCTCCTTGGGGTACGGCACCTCCAGATGGTCCTGGACCAGCCGCGCGGAACGGGTGGGCACAAAGGTCTCGTTGCTACCGAAGAACCCGGTCTTGACCGTCACCCACTCGGGATTTCCGGAGCTGTCGTCCAGGTACATGTGCTTCGCATCGCCGACCTTCTTGCCTTCGGCGTCATGGACCGGATGGCCCACCACCTGGGGTATCTGTTCGCGCGTGATCATGTCGCCTCCTCGGGGCTGCCGTGACCTGGGAACGGTCAATGGACGGATTACCCGAGAGACTCCGGCAAAACCTAGGAAGCCGGACAAATTGCGCAAACAACCGCACACTCGCGTAAACCCGCAGGTCGGATCAGCCGGGGCTGCCCGCCCCGTAGCGGCGCAGCAGCGGCGAGAGCACCAGCACCGACTTCGTACGGGTCACGAACGGCTCGCCCGCGATGCGTTCGAGCACCTGTTCGAAATGCCGTACGTCGGCGGCGAAGACCTGCACCACCGCGTCCGCCTCGCCGGTCACCGTCGAGGCGGACGCCACCTCGGGGTAGCGGGACAGGCCGCGCCTGATGTCGGCGGGCGAGGTGTTGTGGCGGCAGTACAGCTCCACCAGCGCCTCGGTCTGCCAGCCGAGCGCGGCGGGGTCGACCCGTACGGTGAAGCCGGTGATCGCGCCCGCCGCCAGCAGCCGGTCGACCCGGCGTTTGACGGCGGGCGCGGACAGGCCCACCTCGGCGCCGATGTCGGCGTAGGAGCGGCGGGCGTCGGAGGCCAGGGCATGGACGATGCATTCGTCGAGTTCGTTCAGCGGCACGAGCCCCGACGCTACCGCCGGCTACTGCCAGCTGGCGTGCAACGGCTTGCCCTCGGCGTATCCCGCGGCGCTCTGGATGCCGACGACGGCGTTGCGCTCGAACTCGGCGAGCGACCCGGCGCCCGCGTAGGTGCACGAGCTGCGCACCCCGGCGATGATCGAGTCGATCAGGTCCTCCACTCCGGGCCGCGCCGGGTCCAGGAACAACCGCGAGGTGGAGATGCCCTCCTCGAACAGCGCCTTGCGGGCCCGGTCGTACGCCGACTCCTCGCTGGTGCGGTTGCGGACCGCGCGGGCCGAGGCCATCCCGTAGGACTCCTTGTACAGCCGCCCGTCCGCGGCCTGCTGGAGATCGCCGGGCGACTCGTACGTACCGGCGAACCACGAGCCGATCATCACATTGGACGCGCCGGCCGCGAGCGCCATCGCCACGTCCCGCGGGTGCCGCACCCCGCCGTCGGCCCAGACGTGCTTGCCGTACGTGCGGGCCTCGGCGGCGCACTCCAGGACCGCGGAGAACTGCGGGCGCCCCACCCCGGTCATCATCCGGGTGGTGCACATCGCACCGGGGCCGACACCGACCTTGACGATGTCGGCGCCCGCCTCGATCAGGTCGCGCACGCCCTCGGCGGCCACGACGTTGCCCGCGACCAGCGGCACCGAGGGGTCGAGCGACCGCACCGCGCGGACCGCGGCGATCATCGACTCCTGGTGGCCGTGCGCGGTGTCCACCACCAGGGTGTCCACCCCGGCCTTGAGCAGCTGGGCGGCCTTGCCCGCCACGTCGCCGTTGATGCCGACCGCGGCGGCGATCCGCAGCCGGCCCTCGGCGTCGACCGCCGGCTGGTAGAGCGTGGCGCGCAGCGCGGCCGTACGGGTGAGGATGCCGGCCAGCCGCCCGTCCGCGTCGACCGCGGGGGCGAGCTTGCGGTGCGCGTCCTCCAGCCGGTTGAAGGCGTCCCGCGGGTCGATGTCAGCGGCCAGCACCAGCAGGTCGGCGGACATCACCTCGGACAGCTGGGTGAAGCGGTCCACGCCGGTCAGGTCGGACTCGGTGACCACGCCGACCGGCCGGCCGTCCTCGACCACCACCCCCGCGCCGTGCGCCCGCTTGGGCAGCAGCGACAGCGCGTCGGCGACGGTCTGGCCGGGGGCCAGCGTGATCGGGGTGTCCAGCACCAGATGGCGCTGCTTGACATAGCCGACCACGTCGGCGACGACGTCGATCGGGATGTCCTGCGGGATGACGACCAGGCCGCCGCGGCGGGCCACGGTCTCGGCCATCCGGCGGCCGGCGATGGCGGTCATGTTCGCGACCACCAGCGGAATGGTGGTGCCGGTCCCATCGGGGGACCTGAGGTCCACCCCCTGCCGGGAGCCCACAGAACTGCGGCTCGGCACCATGAAAACGTCGTCGTACGTCAGGTCGTACGGAGGCCGAACATCATTGAGGAATCTCACGCGGTAGCTCCTACCTGCGGCTTTGCCCCGCAGGCGAGCCGAAGTCAGCACGGAACCAGCACGATGGCGCTGGTCGGTACCCCGTCCATCACACGCTTCAGCTTCTCGTCCGAGCCTGGGGTCAGGTGACCATAGATGTCCGCGGTTACCTGAATTGTAGAGTGCCCCGGCCAGCGGGAGACCTCCAGGAGGGACACCCGGCACTGCCCGAACTGGCTGCCCAGGGCCTCGGACCGCGCCAGCAGTGCCGGATCACGGTGCTGGACGAGGCGCTCGGGGAGCGGGCCACCCCGGTGCCGGCGGCCGCCGGCTACGACCGGGACACCGAACTGATACTGGTCCGGGAGACAGCTGGCTGCGCGCTGCCCGAACCCGCCGCGCACCCGGTCGAGCTGGCCGAGCTGGCCGAGCTGCGAGCGGCGGTGTTCCGCCAGCAGCTGGACTGGGGCTTGGACGAGGATCTCGCCCGACAGCTCACCGAGCGCCGTACCGCCCGTCTGCGCGGCGCCGAGAAGGTGTCCTTCCTGGCAGCCCGGACACCGGATGGGGAGATCGCGGCCTGGGCCGACCTCTACCTCGACCGAACCGCCGGGCTGGCTCAGCTGGAAGACCTCGTCACCGCTGTGCTGCACCGCAAGCAGGGCCACGGAGACACCCTGCTCGCCACAGGGCTGGCGTTGGCCGCCGCTGCCGGGATCCCGCAGCTCTTCCTCATCGCGGACGTGACCGACTGGCCGCGCGAGTGGTACTCCTGCCGAGGCTTCACCGAACTCGGCCGCAGCTACTCCTTCCCCGACCGCTGACGGCGGGGATGAACCGGGGCCCACCGCGCGCACCGAGCTCGTCGGGACCGTGTTCGGCGACGACGACCGGCCCTGGACGGCCGGGTCGTCGGCTAGACGGCCGTGTCCTGTCGGCAGGGGATGCCGGTGTGCATGTTGGCCGAGGCGGCGGCGATGACCGAAACGAGCCTGTCCCGGGCGTGTGCGAGGTCCGCGATGTGCCGGTCGAGGTGGTCACGTTCCACGGCGAGGCGCCCGAGAAGTTCGGGCGTGGCCTTGCCGTCGATGACGCAGGGCGTGAGTTGGGCAATGGTCTTGCTGGACAGGCCGGCGGCGTACAGCTCCCGGATCACGCGGACCCGGTCGACCGCGGCTTCCGCATAGTGGCGCTGGCCGCTGTCGCTGCGTTCGGCGGCGAGCAGGCCCTGCTCCTCGTAGTACCGCAGGGCCCGGGTGCTGACGCCCGTGCGGCCGGCGAGTTCCCCAATGCGCATTCCCAGCTCCACGTTCACATGTTCTGCGTCACAGCGGCTTGCCTTTGACGTCAACGTCAAGTTTTAGCGTAAGCGATATGAGTCTCCACGGGAACTTTCCACCGGTTCACCTCCTCGACAGGGCCCGGCTCGAACGAAACGAAGCACCCATGAGTGACGCCGCCCCCACCGCCGCCAGTGACGCCGCCCGCGGCGTCGACTCCCGCGGCTCCTTCGGCGGGGCCGGCGGCGCCCGCGCCTTCATCGACAGCGCTCCCCTCGACGAGCACGGCAGGGCGAAGCTCGGTCACCTCAACGCCGAACGCATCCTCGACCTCAAGACCGCCTGATCCCCCGCACGCACCACCCCGCCTGAAAGAAGACACGCGCATGACCACGTACCGGACGGCCGGTCTCGCCGGCACCGCGCCCACCCCGACCGCAGCGGTCAAGCCGCTCGTGCTGCCCGCACCGCAGCGCGGCGAGGACCTGCACGTACGCGTCTCCGCACCGGTCACCGGCAGCAACCTGCCGATCGTGCTGTTCGCGCACGGGTTCGGCTCGGACCTGGACGGCTACGCGCCGCTGGTCGACCACTGGGCCTCCCGCGGCTTCGTGGTCGTCCAGGCCACCCACCTGGACTCCAAGCAGCTCGGCCTGACTGCGGACGACCCCCGCAAGCCCCATGTGTGGCGCCACCGCGTGCAGGACATGAAGCACATCCTGGATGAGTTGGGGACTCTGGAGGCGTCCGTGCCCGGCCTGGCGGGCCGGGTCGACCACAGCCGCATCGTCGCGGCAGGCCACTCCTTCGGCGGCCAGACCGCGGGCATCCTCGTGGGTCTGCGCGTCAGGGACCCGCACACCGGCACCGCCGAAGACCTGTCCGACTCCCGGGTCATGGCGAGTATCCAGCTGGCCACCGCCGGCAAGGGCGGCGACGAACTGACCCCCTTCGCCCACGAGAACCTTCCCTGGCTGCGTGATCAGGACTTCTCCCACATCACCGCCCCCGGCCTCGTCGTCGCCGGAGACAGGGACGACCTCCCGCTCACCACCCGGGGACCGGCCTGGACGACCGACCCCTACACCCTCAGCCACGGCAGCAAGAGCCTGCTCACCGTCCACGGCGGCGAGCACTTCCTCGGCGGCATCTCCGGCTACCAGGTGACCGAGACCACCGACGAAAACCCCGGCCGCGTCGCTCTCGTCCAGCAGGTCACCCTCGCCTATCTGCGCCATGTCACCGGGACCGACCACACCGACTGGGAGAAGGCCCGGAAGGCTCTCGCCGACGGCCACCCGCTGGGACGGCTCGAATCCAAGTGAGCTCCGGGGATTCCGGTCCGCCGAGGCCCCGGCCGCATCCGCGTTCGCGACGCCGCGCCCTCGGCAGCCGGCCCCAGTGACTTCAGATGGGGCCGGCCCCGCCACCTGCAGACCCTGGACCTGGACCTGGACCTCATCAGCGGTGGGCGCCTCCGCCCGGGCTGTTCATTCCTCCAGGACGACCGCCAGTTCGATGTCGGTGTCCCGCCAGAACAGCTCGGCGTCCCGCAAGATGTCCTTCACGATCCGCCACTCGCGCGGCAGCGCCGTCGCGAAGCCGTGCCAGCCGCGCACGTGCAGCCGCCGCCCGCCCGGCTCGGCCGGCCACCACGACAGATCGGTGAGGCAGTCCGCGAGGGCGTCCCAGCTACGACCGAACCACTCCGGCAGGCCGAGATCGGCGGTGCACCGGTCCATGAACGCCCGGCGGTCGTCGACGCCGGTCAGGTCGAGCACGCGCATGCGCCGATGCTGCCACAGCGGGTGACCTGCGGCGCGGCAGCGCGCCCGGGTCCGGCGGCGCGCTCAGGACCCGTCGGGGTCGGCGCGGTCCAGTGCCGGGCGGCGCGCGGGCGAGGTGGCCCGCAGCAGCTGGTCGGCGGCGGCGGTGTCGGTCACCAGGCTGGTGACCAGGCCCGAGCGCAGCACCGCGTCGATCGCGGCGGCCTTGCGCGTACCGCCCGCGATCGCCAGCACCTCGGGAATCCGGCGCAGCCGGTCCGTCTCGATGGTGATGCAGCGCTCGCCCAGGTCGCGGCCGACCCTGCGGCCCTGCGAGTCGAACAGGTGCGACGACATCTCGGCGGCCACCCCGAGCCCCGCGTAGTGCTCGCGCTCGGCTTCGGTGAGCGCGTCGTGGACGGTGGAGATGCCCGCCTCCCACGACCCGACCGACACCACGGCGACGGTCACCTTGTCGTAATAGCCCATGGCGGCCGCGATACCGCTCTGGGCCCGCAGTGCCGCCGCGGTCGCCGGGTCGGGCAGCACCATCGGGGCGTACAGCGGGTGCGCCTCGCCACCGGAGACGGCCGCCGCGGTGCGCACCGCCTCGACCGACCCGCGTTCGGCGGTGCCGACGTCGTAGACGCCGGTGAGCTGGACGACCGTGCAGGGGGCGAGCCGGTCGAGCGCGTTGGCCATGGTGATGATGGACCGGCCCCACGCCAGGCCCAGCACATCGCCGTCGGTGACCAGCTCACCGAGCAGGCCGGCCGCGACCACGCCCAGATTCTCCGGGTCGGGCGCGTCGGCCTGGTCCGGCGGGGTCTGCACGACGACGGCGTGCCGCAGCCCGTAGTGCGCGCGCAGCGCGTCCGAGCGCTCCGCGTCCAGCTCGGCGGGCACCCGGATCTCGATCCTGACCAGGTCGCGTTCGAGCGCGGTCTCCAGCACCCGGGCCACCTTGAACCGGCTGACCCCGAATTCCTCGGCGATCTGGATCTTGGACTTGCCCTCCAGGTAGAAACGGCGTGCCATCGCCGCTGCCTGGACCATCTCTCCGGGGCCCATGCGCACGTGTGTGCGGCCTGTGCTCACGTCGGTTCTCCCCAGTTGCCCAGCTGTTCGGCTCCGCGTTCATCCTCGCAGACGCCGGGGGTTACGGGCGCGTAGCCGTCGAAGGTCAGTGCCGGTGGACCGCGGCGGCCTGCTCGCGCAGCGCCCGTACGGCAGCCGCCGGGTCCTGCGCGCCGTAGACCGCGGTGCCCGCCACGAAATTGTCGGCGCCCGCCTCAGCACAGCGCTCGATGGTCTCGCCGGACACCCCGCCGTCCACCTGGAGCCACAGTTCGAGCCCGTGCTTGTCGATCAGCGCCCGGGTCCGGCGGATCTTGGGCAGCATGATGTCCAGGAACGCCTGGCCGCCGAAGCCCGGCTCGATCGTCATGATCAGCAGCATGTCGAGTTCCGGCAGCAGGTCCTCGTACGGCTCGATCGACGTCGCGGGCCTGAGCGCCATCGAGGCGCGGGCGCCCTTGGCGCGGATCTCCCGGGCGATACGCACCGGGGCGGCGGCGGCCTCGGCGTGGAAGGTCACCGACGACGCGCCGGCCTCCACATAGGCGGGCGCCCAGCGGTCCGGGTCCTCGATCATCAGATGGCAGTCGAGCGGCGTATCGGTCGCCTTGCGCAGCGACTCCACCACCGGCAGGCCCAGCGTCAGATTCGGCACGAAGTGGTTGTCCATGACGTCGACATGGAGCCAGTCCGCGCCCTCGACGGCTTTCGCCTCCTCGGCGAGGCGGGCGAAGTCCGCGGAAAGGATGCTGGGGCTGATCTGCACGGTCATGGGGCCCAGCAAACCAGATGTCCCGGCCCCACGAAAACCGGTCGGGGTGCCCCCCGCGGTTCGTCCGCTCCGCCTGCCGCACCGCCGCGCCCGGCAGCGCAGTTCCCCGCGGCCCCGAGGGGCTTGCCACTGGCGGTGGCGGTGCTGTCTTTCCCGCCGTCGCCGCTGGTCGCGCGGTTCCCCCGCGCCCCTGGAGGGTGCCGCTCGCCGTCGTCAGTCGGCTGATCCGGCGTCTGCGCTGGGCGCGCAGTTCCCCGCACCCCTTCAGGGCAGCGTCCTTCTCCCTCTGGGGGTCAGGGGGTGGTGCGGCGGAGGAGGGCCAGGTACATCGCGTCGGTGCCGTGGAGGTGGGGCCAGAGCTGGAGGTCGGGGCCGGGGCCCAGGGAGGGGACGTCCGGCATGAAGGGGCGGGCGTCGATCCATTCGGCACCCGGCTCGCGGGCGAGGACGTCCTCGACGACCGCCCGCGTCTCGGCCGGGTGCGGCGAACAGGTGGCGTACCCCACGACCCCGCCGACCCGCACCGCGCGCAACGCCTCCGTCAGCAGCCCCCGCTGGAGCGGCGCGAAGCCCGGCACGTCCGCCTCGCGGCGCCGCCAGCGCGCCTCGGGGCGGCGGCGCAGCGCGCCGAGACCGGTGCACGGCACATCGACCAGCACCCGGTCGAAGGACCCCGGCGCCCATGCCGGATGCGTGCCGTCGGCCACGATCACCTGGTAGGGGCCGGGATTGCCGGCCAGGGAGCGGGCCACAAGACGCGCCCGGTGCGGCTGCTTCTCCGCGGCCACCAGCCGCGCCCCGCGCCCGGCCGCGAGGCCGGCCAGCAGCGCGGCCTTGCCGCCGGGCCCCGCGCAGCCGTCGAGCCACCACTCGTCGCGGCCCTCGACGGGGACCGCGGCCAGCGCGGCGGCCACCAGCTGGCTGCCCTCGTCCTGGACGCCGGCCCGGCCCTCGCGCACCGCCTCCACCGCGGCCGGGTCGCCGCCCTCGGCGAGGCGTACGGCGTAGGGCGACCAGCGGCCCGGTTCTGTCGCGCCGTCCGGCAGCGACGCGGCGACCTCCGCCGCGGTGGACCTGCCGGGGCGGGCCACGAGGGTGACCTCGGGGCGTTCGTTGTCGGCGGTCAGCAGGTCCTCGATCCCGGCCCGCCCGCCGCCGAGCGCGTCCCACAGCGCGGACACGATCCACCTCGGGTGCGAGTGGACGACCGCGAGGTGCTGCTCCGCGTCCTCGTCGTACGACGGCGCCACCTGGTCCAGCCAGCCGGCCAGGTCCTGCGCGGCCACCCGGCGCAGGACGGCGTTGACGAAGCGCGCCCGGCCCTCCCCCAGCACCACCCGTGCCAGGTCGACAGTCGCCGAGACCGCGGCGTGCGGCGGGATCCGGGTCGCGAGCAACTGGTGCGCCCCGAGAGCCAGGACGTCGAGCACCGGCGGGTCGACCTCGCGCAGCGGCCGGTCCACGCACGCGGCGAGCACCGCGTCGTACGTGCCCTGGTGCCGCAGCGTGCCGTAGACCAGTTCCGTCGCGAGCGCCGCGTCCCGCCGGTCGAACTCCCGGCCCTTGGCCGCCGCCTCCCGCTCCGCCGCCCGCAGCAGCCCGGGCAGTACGAGATTCGCGTACGCGTCCCGCTCGTCCACGGCTCGCAGCGCCTCGAACGCGAGCACTCGCACCGGGTCGCGCTGGGGGCGGCGGTAGGGGGTGCCCTGCGGGCGGCGCTTCTGGTCTTTCGCGTTCAATGTGCTCCGCATCCTCGTCCTCGAACCCCCGCCACCCTACGTCCTGGGCAATGTGCCCTAACGGCCCAGGACCGTTCCGGCCGGCAGGTGGGTGCCGCGGGACCAGTCGGCGGCGGGCATCCGCTTCTTGCCCTGCGGCTGGACGTCGCCCAGGAGCACCGCGTGGCTTCCGGTGCCGACGAGCACGGCGTTCTTGCCGACGGACAGCTCGCCGGGCGCCAGGTCGGTGCGCTCGGGCACCGGCGCGACAGGGCCGAGCTTGAGGCGTTCACCGCCGATGAGGGTCCAGGCGCCGGGGGCCGGGGTGCAGCCCCTGATCAGCCGGTCGACCCGCAGCGCGGGCGTGTTCCAGTCGACGGCCGCGTCCTCGACGGTGAGCTTGGGGGCGATGGTGACGCCCTCCGCGGGCTGCGGTCTGGCGGACAGCCGCCCGTCCGCGATCCCGTCCATCGTCGCCACGAGCAGCCCGGCGCCGCTCACCGCGAGCCGTCCGAGCAGGTCACCACTGGTGTCGGCGGGCCTGATCTCCTCGGTGACGACCCCGTAGACCGGCCCGGAGTCGAGACCCTGCTCGATCAGGAAGGTCGAGGCGCCGGTGACCTCGTCGCCGGCCATGACCGCGTGCTGTACGGGGGCGGCACCGCGCCAGGCCGGCAGCAGCGAGAAGTGCAGATTGACCCACCCCCGCGCCGGTACATCGAGCGCCGCTTTCGGCAGCAGCGCACCGTACGCGACGACCGGGCAGCAGTCGGGGTCGATCTCCCGCAGCCGGTCGAGGAAGTCCTCGTCGCGCGGCCTGGCCGGCTTGAGCACCTCGATCCCGGCGGCCACCGCCCGCTCGGCGACAGGGCTGGCGACGAGCTTGCGCCCGCGTCCTGCGGTCGCGTCGGGCCTGGTCACAACGGCGGCGACCTCATGCCGCCCGGAGGCGATCAGGGCGTCGAGCGCGGGTACGGCGACCTCGGGGGTGCCGGCGAAGACGAGCTTCATCGTGCGGGGTGTGCCTCTCGGATCGACGGTGTCACAGAGCGCGGCCGGACGTGCCGTGCGGGGAGATCCTGACCTGCGGCGCGGGCGCCCCGGCCCACTCGGCCTCGCGGATCGCCAGCATCGCAGCGGCCTGCTGCTCCGGGTCGAGCCGGTCGACGAAGATGATGCCGTCCAGATGGTCGGTCTCGTGCTGTATGCAGCGGGCCAGCCGCTGCGTCCCCTCGACCGTGACCGGTTCGCCGTACATGTTGAACCCCCGGGCGACCACGCCGAACGCCCGCCGGCAGTCGTACAGCAGCCCCGGCAGCGACAGGCAGCCCTCGGGGCCGTCCTGCTCCTCCACGCTCAACGTGAGGTCCGGGTTGATCAGATGGCCCAGCTCGCCCTCCACGAAGTACGTGAACACCCGCAGCGACACCCCCAGTTGCGGCGCGGCCAGCCCCGCGCCGGGGGCGGCCTGCATCGTCTCGGTCAAGTCCTTGACCAGGGTGCGCAATTCCGCGTCGAACGTCGTGACCGGCTGCGCCGTCATGCGCAGCACCGGGTCGCCGAACAGGCGGATGGGCTTGACGGTCACGAGTTTCCTCTCCTGCCGGACGGGGGGCGACTGCCAATTCTAGGGCGCCAGGGGGTGCGTACAGGGCCGCACGCCCCCGGAGCGTGACTCCAAGGGCCGGTGGCGCGTTGGTCAAGAGAGTTTGACCCCTGTCACCGTCGGTTGGAGAGGCCTGTTGATGCCCGACCACGCAACCCCTGACGCCCAGGCGCGGGCAAGTCTGCACCTGCTGGTGCGGGACATCGAAAGGGTCCGCCGGCAGGTGGATGCGCTACGGACCCTCACCGCGCAACTGGGCAATGTGTACCGGCCGCGGCGCGGCGGCCCCACGGCCGGCTTCGTGGTCTACGGCCGCGCGCCCGCTCCCACGGTCCGGCTCGCGCAGGAGCTGCGGGACAGCGTCGAGACGCTCGTGACGGCCGCCGTCGAATTCGACCGGTCGCTCGGCTTCTCCTGGGACGCGGTGGGCTCCGCGCTCGGCGTGACCAAGCAGGCGGTGCACCGCCGCTACGGAGGACGGCGGCCCGCCGTGCCGCCCTCCTCCCCCGCGGAGGAGGAGCCGCTGCCCACGGTGCCGGCGGCGGCCGTCCTGCCCAGCCCACGCAACGGCTGAGCTGCCGCTCGCGCCCCCCAACCCGCACCACTGCACGTCCGTGCGGGGTGCCGCACCCACGTCGGTGCCGCCCCGCCGACGCCTGCACGTCCGTGCGGGGTGCTGCGCCGTCGGCGTCTGCACGCCGGCGCGTGGTTTCCCGCGCCTGGCGGCGCGGGGTGTTTCCCACCCTCCCCCTGGGCTTCGCCTCAAGGCACCTTCGCTCGCCCGTGCAGGTAGGAGTCCGGGTGCTGGAGCGTCGGCGACAGCGCGCCCGTGGGTGACGGCGTGCCGGGCAGGTCGATCAAGCACCCCCCGGGGGAAGGTGCGGCGGGCGGCTCCCCGGCCCGACTCCCCGCCTCGACCGCCCACGGGTCGGCGGACGCCGATGGTGGCGGAGGGGACGATCCGGGGGTGTTCCCGCAGGACTGCGCACAACTCCCGCAGGAACGTTCGCACAGAGCCAGGGTGCGCAGTCCGAGGAGATACCCCCGGAGCGGCACCGACCACCCACCACCGGCACCCGCACCCGACCAAACACCTTCCCCCGGAGCTTCGCCTGGGGGTACCCCCATGGGTGGGCGGGCGGGCAAAGAAAATCAACCGATATCGGTCGGGTCGAGCCGCACAGCGACCGCTTCCCCCCCACCCCGCCCGGCCCGTGCCACCTGCCCCGTCTTGAGCGCCGCGGCCAACGCCGCCCCCTTCCCCGGCGGCACCCGCAACAACAACCGCTCACCGCCGGCCGCCACCGCCACAGGCCCGAGCAGATCCGTGCCCTCCGGCAACCGCACCAGCGCCAGCAACTCGGCCACCGCCCCGGCCGGCCCACTGATCGACGCCATCCGCGACACCGGGGGAAACCGCAGCTCCGCCCGCTCGGCCAGCTCCCGCACGGCATACCCCGCCGGATCCCACCGTACGAGCGCCTGCACGGGCCGCATCGTCGGTTCGGCGAGGACGAGGACGGTGCCGCCTTCCCCCGCCGGCCGCACAAGCGCCGCCGCCGCGGCCCAGCGGCGCAGCGCCTCCTCGCCGGCCCGCAGGTCGGGCCGGTTCAGCAGGGCCCAGCCGTCGAGGAGAAGCGCGGCGGCGTAACCGGGAGCGTCGGCGACGGGCTCCGCACCGGGCGTGGCGATGACGAGCGCGGGGGCGGCGCCGACCGAGGCGAGCACGGCGTCGCGCCCCGACGTGCGCACCGGCACCCGGGGGAAGGCGCGGCCCAGCTCCTCCGCGGTGCGCCGCGCGCCCACCACCTGGGCCCGCAGCCGGAACCCCCCGCACTCCTGGCAGTGCCAGTCCGCGGCGGGCCGCCCGCACCAGCCGCAGGCGGGGGTGCCGCCCTGTTCGCTCAGCTCCAGCGGACCGGCGCAGGCCGGGCACCTGGCGGCCAGGCGGCAGGAGCCGCAGGCGAGCCGGGGGACGTAGCCGCGTCTGGGCACCTGGACGAGGACCGGGCCGTGGGCGAGGGCGTCGCGGGTGACCTGCCAGGCGAGCGAGGGCAGCCGGGCGGCGCGGGCGGCGGCGTCCCTGGCCTGGTCGGCGTCGCTGACGGTACGGATCAGGGGAGCCGCGGCCCGTACTTCCTCGCGGGCGGCGGCCAGCGGCAGCGCCCAGCCGCTGTCGACGAGCTGGGCACCCTCGACGGTGCTGGTGAGGCCGCCGAGCAGGAAGGCGGTGCGTTCCTCGGCGGCCCGCAGCAGCAGGACGTCCCTGGCGTGCGGCTGCGGGGCGTGCGGTTCGGCGTGGCTGGAGTCGCCGTCGTCCCAGAGGGCGACAAGGCCGAGGCCTGCGACGGGGGCGAACATCGCCGCCCGGGTGCCGACGACCGCGCGGACCGCGCCGCGGCTGACCGCGAGCCAGCGGCGATACCGCTCCTCGGGTCCCGCGTCGGCGGTGAGCATGACGTGGTGGCCCTCGCCGAGGAGGTCGGTGAGGGCGGCGTCCGCGCGGGCGGCGGAGCGGCCGTCGGGCAGTACGGCGAGGGCGCCGCGCCCGGAGGCGAGGGTGGCGGCGATGGCGCGGGCCAGTTCGGCGGGCCAGCTCGGTCCGGGGAGGGCGAGCCAGACGGCTCTGGGGGTGTCGCCGCGGACGAGGGCCTGGAGATACGCGGGGCCGGTGGCGTAACGCGCCCAGCTGCCGGGCTCGGGCGCTGCGGGGTCGGGCAGCGGGTCGGGTGAGGGGTCGCGTTCCGCGCGGGCCATCCGCGGAGGTACGGCGAGGGCGACGACGTCGGCGAGCGCGCCGGCGTAGCGGTCGGCGACCTGGCGGCACAGGGCGAGCAGCGGAGGCGTGAGGACGCGTTCGCCGGAGAGGACCTGGGCCAGCGGGGCGAGCGGGCCGGCGTAGTCGCTCTCGGTACGGCGCTCCACGATGAAGCCGTCATGGAGGGTGCCGCCCTCCCGGCGGCCTTTGACGACGCGGGCGCCGAACCGTACGCGTACCCTCACGCCGGGCTGGGCGTCGGCGTCCATCGCGGCGGGCACGGCGTAGTCGAAGAACTGGTCGAGGTGCAGCAGCCCCTTGTCCACCAGGACGCGGGCCACGGGCAGCCCCTCGGCCAGGGGCGCTCCGCGCCAGGTGCGCGGCTTGGCCTTTCGCGCGGTGGCGCGGATCAGAGCGAGCTGCTCGGCCGCAGGGGGTTCTTCGACGCTCACCGTCCCGATTCTTACAGACCGGTCCGACACACCAGCCTGCGCGCTGCGTCAGCGCCACGTGCGGTGGCATCGCGCCTTGCACCACCACCGTGGCCGGCGGCGCAGTTCCCCGCGCCCCCGGGTACGTCCCCCCTGACGCGTGAACGCGCAGCCCCCCGCGAAACGGTACGCGGGGAACTGCGCGGCGGGGTCCGGGGCTTAGAGGCCCGCGGCGGAGCGCAACGCGTCGACGCGGTCGGTCCGCTCCCACGTGAAGTCGGCGCCCTCGCGCCCGAAGTGCCCGTAGGCCGCCGTCTGCGCGTAAATCGGCCGCAGAAGGTCGAGGTCCCGGATGATCGCGGCCGGGCGCAGGTCGAAGACCTGCGTGATGGCCTGCTCGATCTTCTCGACGTCGACACTCTCCGTGCCGAAGGTCTCGACGAAGAGTCCGACCGGCTCGGCCTTGCCGATGGCGTAGGCGACCTGGACCTCGCAGCGGGCGGCGAGGCCGGCCGCCACGACGTTCTTGGCGACCCAGCGCATCGCGTACGCGGCCGAGCGGTCGACCTTGGACGGGTCCTTGCCGGAGAAGGCACCGCCGCCGTGGCGGGCCATACCGCCGTAGGTGTCGATGATGATCTTCCGGCCGGTGAGGCCCGCGTCACCCATCGGGCCGCCGATCTCGAAGCGTCCGGTCGGGTTGACCAGCAGCTTGTAGCCCTCGGTGTCGAGCTTGATGCCGTCCTCGAGCAGTGCCTTCAGCTCGACCTCGACAACGAACTCGCGGATGTCGGGGGCGAGCAGCGACTCCAGGTCGATGTCGGAGGCGTGCTGCGAGGAGACCACGACGGTGTCGAGGCGGACCGCCTTGTCGCCGTCGTACTCGATGGTGACCTGGGTCTTCCCGTCGGGCCGCAGATACGGGATGGTGCCGTTCTTGCGGACCTCGGTGAGGCGCCGGGAGAGCCGGTGGGCCAGGGTGATCGGCAGCGGCATCAGCACGGGCGTCTCGTCGCTCGCGTAACCGAACATCAGGCCCTGGTCGCCCGCGCCCTGCTTGTCGAGTTCGTCGTCGTCGCCGTCGACCCGCTTCTCGTACGCGGTGTCGACGCCCTGCGCGATGTCGGGGGACTGCGCGCCGATGGACACCGAGACGCCGCAGGAGGCGCCGTCGAAGCCCTTCTTGGACGAGTCGTAGCCGATGTCGAGGATCTTGTTGCGCACCAGGGTGGCGATGTCCGCGTAGGCGGTGGTCGTCACCTCGCCCGCGATATGCACCTGGCCGGTCGTGATCATCGTCTCGACGGCCACCCGGGATGTGGGGTCGGCCGTCAGGAGTGCGTCGAGGATCGTGTCGCTGATCTGGTCAGCGATCTTGTCGGGGTGGCCCTCGGTCACGGACTCCGAGGTGAAGAGGCGGCGGGACACATCGCTCCCTGGGGTTGCAGCGGCTGCTGGCTGAATCTTGGCGGAGCGCACCGGGCTGCGCCTGGCGCTCCGCGGGTCAGTTTATCGGTCGCGCCGCTCGGACGGGCACGGCATCTCGATCCTTGGATATGCCATCGCTGCCAACGCCGCGTCCGCAGTACGACGATCGGCCCCGTTGAAATACTATATCGGGTGATTTGTTCGCCTCATTGCGCCCGATCGGGGGATTTCTGTTCCGTACCCGCCGGAAGCCTGGCCGCGACCAGGTCCCACACCGTGTCGGCGAGCGCTTCCTTGGGGCCGTACGGCACCGCGGTCTCGCTGCCGTCGGCGCCGAGGACCACGGCCTCGTTGTCCTCGCTGCCGAACGCCCTGCTCTCCCCCACCTCGTTGACGACCAGCAGGTCGCAGCCCTTCCGGGCGAGCTTCGCGCGGCCGTTGGCGAGGACGTCGTCGGTCTCGGCGGCGAATCCGACGACCAGCTGTCCGGTACGCGGCCGGTCGGCGGACAGCTCGGCGAGGATGTCGGGGTTGCGCACCAGGGTGAGCGGCGCGGGCTCCTCGCCGTCCTTCTTCTTGATCTTGCCGGCGGCGTAGGCGGCGGGCCGGAAGTCGGCGACCGCGGCGGCCATCACGACGACGTCGGCGTCCTCCGCGGCCTTGAGTACCGCCTCGCGCAGCTGGGCCGCGGTGCCCGCGACCACCACGTCGGCGCCGGCCGGGTCGGGCAGCGCGGCGTTGGCGGCGACCAGCGTCACCCGGGCGCCGCGGGCGACGGCGGTACGCGCCAGGGCGTAACCCTGCTTGCCCGACGAGCGGTTGCCGAGGTAGCGGACCGGGTCGAGGGGTTCCCTGGTGCCGCCGGCGCTGATCACCACGTGGCGTCCCACGAGGTCCCGCGGCTGGTCGCCGCGGGCGATGACCCGGCGGCAGACCTCGTAGATCTCGGCCGGGTCGGGCAGCCGGCCCTTGCCGGTGTCGGCGCCGGTGAGCCGGCCGACCGCGGGCTCGACGACGACGGCGCCCCGGCGGCGCAGCGTCGCGACGTTCTCCCGGGTGGCCGGGTGCTCCCACATCTCGGTGTGCATGGCGGGGGCGAAGACGACCGGGCAGCGGGCGGTGAGCAGGGTGTTGGTGAGCAGGTCGTCGGCGAGGCCGTGGGCGGCCCTGGCGAGCAGGTCGGCGGTGGCCGGGGCGACGACGACCAGGTCGGCGTGCTGGCCGATCCTGACGTGCGGCACCTCGTGGACGCCGTCCCAGACCCGGGTGGAGACCGGGTTGCCGGACAGCGCGGACCAGGTGGCCTCGCCGACGAAGTGCAGCGCGGACCCGGTCGGCACCACGGTGACGTCGTGCCCGGACTCGGTGAGCCGGCGCAGCAGCTCGCAGGCCTTGTAGGCGGCGATGCCGCCGCTCACCCCGAGCACCACCCGTGGCCTGCCGCCCGCCACGTGCCCGCCGTCAGCCTCGCGCGTCATCGTCTCTCCCACCGGTGTCGAAGGATCCGCTCACCCCATGACACACCACAGGCCCGGCGGTCGCGCCGCCGGGCCTGTGGTGGTGCCGTACGAGGTGCCGTACGGGATGTTCGACATGAGCGCGCGAGCTCAGTGTGCGGGGGCCTCCACGGCCTCGGAGGTCAGCAGACCCGCGTTGATCTCGCGCAGCGCGATCGAGAGCGGCTTCTCGTGGACGTGGGTGTCCACCAGGGGCCCGACGTATTCCAGCAGGCCCTCGCCGAGCTGGGAGTAATACGCGTTGATCTGACGGGCCCGCTTGGCCGCGTAGATCACCAGGCTGTACTTCGAGTCGGTGGCTTCGAGCAGCTCGTCGATCGGCGGGTTGATGATGCCCTCGGGCGTGCTGATGGAAGAGGACACGCTCTACCTACCCCTACTGATTGGATGATGCTGGACAAAGCTGGACCAGCATGGACAAACGTAAAACCGTTCAGACAATCTGCATCAAGGCTAGCAGCTCGCGTGCTACATCCTCGACGGAGGTGTTGACAAGTGTCCGGTCGAACTCGGACTCGGCGGCCAGTTCGACCCGGGCGGCGGCCAGCCGCCGCTCGATCACCTCGGGCGACTCGGTCCCGCGGCCGGTGAGCCGGCGGACCAGCTCGTCCCAGCTGGGCGGGGCGAGGAAGACCAGGTGGGCGTCCGGCATCGACTCGCGGACCAGCCGGGCGCCCTGGAGATCGATCTCCAGCAGCACCGGCTCACCCGCGGCGAGTTTGTCGAGCACCGCCCGGCGGGGTGTGCCGTAGCGGTGGCCGGCGAATTCGGCCCACTCCAGCAGTTCGCCGTTGGCGACGAGTTTGTCGAACTCGTCGTCGTCGACGAAGAAATACTGCACACCGTGCTGTTCGCCGGGGCGCGGCTTGCGGGTGGTCGCCGACACCGAGAGCCATACCTCGGGGTGCACCGTGCGCAGATGGGCGACGACCGTGCTCTTGCCGACCCCCGAGGGGCCGGAGAGCACGGTCAGCCGCGGACGTCTGACCGGGGGGGCCGGAGCGACCCCCTGCGAAGCGAGGGGGCGCGCTGCCCCCCGGGAGACTGCAGAACTCATGGAGCGATTATCACTGCTTCCCGGACGTCCCGGGAACTCAGGCGGGGGTGCCGCCGAACTCGCGCTCCAGGGACGCGATCTGGTTCGAGCCAAGACCGCGCACTCGGCGGCTCTCGGAGATGCCGAGCCGTTCCATGATCTGCTTGGCGCGCACTTTCCCGACACCGGGGAGGGATTCGAGCAGGGCGGAGACCTTCATCTTGCCGATGACGTCGTTCTCCTGGCCTTGCTTGATGACCTCGTGCAGGGAGGCGCCGGAGTGCTTGAGCCGGTTCTTGACCTCGGCGCGCTCCCGGCGAGCCGCGGCGGCCTTTTCGAGCGCGGCAGCGCGCTGTTCAGGGGTAAGGGGCGGAAGAGCCACGCCTACGTCACCTCGGATGTAGAGCAATCGGATATGGACCTTGTGGAACGCACCCCGCACCTGCGGGATGAAGAGCCGCGCGGGTGAACTGCGCGCTCCTGTCGGAGACTAGCGGTCCGGACGGCTCAAGTCAGCGAGAACAGACGAAAAGTCCTGGTCAGCCTTGATCCGAGGGGATATTTGGGACAAAGCGGAACACCTTGCGGGCTCAATGCCGCAGGTGGTTGAAACCGACCCTTTTTCGGTTCGATATTCGAGCGTATTACCGGAGGGTATTACCGCACTATTGCCCCGCCTGTCCGCGCTTCCGACGGCCGGTTCAGGCCCCCTCGAAGGCGGTGCGCACCTCGTCGGCGTATCGCAGCGCCGCATCACGCAGCGCGCGCCCGTCAGGACCGTGCCTGAGCACCCCGCGGCTCACGCTCGGCAGCACATTGCCGAGCGCGGCGCCGAAGACCCCGAGAAGGTCGGCGGGCGTCGCGCCCTGGGCACCGACACCGGGGGCCAGCAGCGGGCCGTTCACCGCCAGGTCGACGCCGGCCTCGCCGAGGGTCGCGCCGACCACCGCGCCGACCGAGCCGAGCGGGTCCGCGCCGGAATTCTCCGCCGCGATGTCGTCGAGCACCAGCTGCGCGACCTGCCTGCCGTCGCCCGCCGTCGCCCGCTGCACCTGCGCGCCCTCCGGGTTCGAGGTCAGCGCCAGGACGAAGACGCCGGAGCCGGAGATCCGCGCCGCGTCGAGCGCGGGCCGCAGCGAGCCGAAGCCGAGGTAGGGGCTGACCGTCAGCGCGTCGCTGAACAGCGGCGAGTCCTTGTCCAGATACGTGGCGGCGTACGCGGCCATCGTCGAGCCGATGTCGCCCCGCTTGGCGTCCATCAGCACCAGCGCACCCGCCTGCCGCGCCCGCGCCACCGCCCGTTCCAGCACGGCGACACCGCGCGAGCCGAAGCGCTCGAAGAACGCGGACTGCGGCTTGAACACCGCGACCTGCTCCCCCAGCGCCTCCACCACGGTCATGGTGAAGCGCTCCAGGCCCGCGACACCGTCGCCGAGGCCCCAGTCGGCCAGCAGCGAGGCGTGCGGGTCGATGCCGACGCACAGCTGACCGCGGGTGTCCATGGCGTGGCGCAGCCGCGCGCCGAAGGGTTCGGGGTGCGGGGTCGTCATGAGCTGACCTTCCTGGTGTCGGCGCCGACCGCGTCGGCGAGGGTGGCGTACGGGCTCGCGGCCAGCCGGGCGGCCAGGCCCTTGTGGACCGCCCGCATCCAGAACGGCCCCTGGTAGATGAAGGCGCTGTATCCCTGTACGAGGGTGGCACCCGCGAGGATCCGCTGCCACGCGTCCTCGGCGTTCTCGACACCGCCGACGCCGACCAGTGTGATCCGGTCGCCGACCCGGGCGTACAGCCGCCGCAGCACATCGAGCGAGCGGTCCTTCAGAGGCGCGCCGGACAGCCCGCCGGCCTGCCCGGTCAGCGCCGGCTCCGCGGTCAGGCCGAGCCCTTCGCGGGCGATCGTGGTGTTGGTCGCGATAATGCCGTCGAGGCCCAGCTCGACGGCGAGGTCGGCGACCGCGTCCACGTCCTCGTCGGCGAGGTCGGGCGCGATCTTCACCAGCAGCGGCACCCGGCGGTCGGTGACGGCCCGGTCGGCGGCCTCCCGTACGGCCGCGAGCAGCGGGCGCAGCGCCGCGGCGGCCTGGAGGTCGCGCAGGCCGGGGGTGTTCGGCGAGGACACGTTGACGACCAGGTAGTCGGCGTGCGCGGCCAGCCGCTCGGCCGAGGTGACGTAGTCCTGTACGGCCTCACCCTCGGGGACGGCCTTCGTCTTGCCGATGTTGACGCCGACCGTGGTCGGGAAGACGGTGCGCCGGGCGGCGAGGCGGGCGGCGACGGCGGCGGAGCCGTCGTTGTTGAAGCCCATGCGGTTGATCAGCGCGCGATCACCCACCAGCCGGAACAGCCGCGGGACCGGGTTGCCCGGCTGGCCCTGCGCGGTGACCGTGCCGATCTCGACGTGGTCGAAGCCGAGCATGGCCATGCCGTCGATCGCGACGGCGTTCTTGTCGAAGCCGGCGGCCAGGCCGAACGGCCCGCTCATCTCGCGCCCGAAGGCGAGGGTTCGCAGGCTCTTGTGGCGCGGGGCCAGCGCGGCGGACAGCAGTGTCCGCAGCGCGGGGACGCGGGCGGCGGCTCGGATCCACCGGAAAGCCAGGTAGTGGGCCTTCTCGGCGTCCATCCTGCGGAAGGCCAGCCGAAAGAACAGGTGGTACAAGGCGTCGCCTTCTCTCATCCGGTGCGCCCGCCCGGGCGCCATGGTTCCGCCCCCGGGGCGCCCGTCCGCTGCCGCGGGGCCGGGGGGTTTCTGTGCCCGGGGGGTACGCGTCCCCCAGGCCGGGGGGTCGGGCGGTCCCCCTTCGGCAGGGGTGCCCGACCGCTGCCGCGGAGCCGGGGGGTCTGCTGCGTGCGGGGCGCGGGACTGCGCGCTCGGCCCCCACCGGGGCGCGGGTCGCCACCGGCCCGGAGGGGCTGTCCGGTCCGCTCCGGACCACCGGCCGGTGGGTGGTTGCTCGCGCAGCTCCGCCCCCAGAGCTTCGCCTGGGGGTACCCCCAGCGCCTCCTTACGGGGCACGATCCGCCGTGCCAACGGCACGCCCCCGGTGAGGGCTGGGCGCGCAGTTCCCCGCGCCCCTGTAGGGCGCCCCCTTGCCGAAGGGGAGCCCGCCCCCCGGGGCCGACGGGTCAGTCGGCGCGGGCGGCGGTGAGGAGCCGGGCGTGCTCCTGCAAGGAGCACACACCGATATCGCCCCGCGTCAACGCGTCGATGCCCTGCACGGCCGCGGCCAGCGCCTGAACCGTGGTCAGGCAGGGAATCCCGCGGGCCACCGCGGCCGTGCGGATGTCGTAGCCGTCGAGCCGGCCCCCCGTACCGAACGGGGTGTTGACGATGAGGTCGATCTCCCCCTCGTGGATGAGGGTCACCACCGTCGGCTCCCCGGCGGGCCCGACGCCCTCGCTCTGCTTGCGCACGACCCGCGCCGGGATCCCGTTGCGGCGCAGCACCTCCGCCGTGCCCGAGGTGGCCAGGATCTCGAAGCCGTGCTCGATCAGCGCGCGGGCCGGGAAGATCAGCGCGCGCTTGTCGCGGTTGGCGATCGAGATGAAGGCGCGGCCCTTGGTGGGCAGCGCACCGTACGCGCCGGCCTGGGACTTGGCGTAGGCGGTACCGAAGACCGCGTCTATGCCCATGACCTCGCCGGTGGAGCGCATCTCCGGGCCGAGGATGGTGTCGACCCCGCGGCCCTGGACGTCGCGGAAGCGGCTCCAGGGCAGCACGGCCTCCTTGACCGAGATCGGCGCGTCGAGCGGCAGCGTGCCGCCGTCGCCGGTGGCGGGCAGGATGCCCTCGGCCCGCAGTTCCGCCACCGTCGCGCCGAGCGAGATGCGGGCCGCGGCCTTGGCGAGCGGCACCGCCGTCGCCTTGGAGGTGAAGGGCACGGTACGGGACGCGCGCGGGTTGGCCTCCAGCACGTAGAGGATGTCCCCGGCCAGCGCGAACTGGATGTTGATCAGGCCCTGCACTCCGACGCCGCGGGCGATGGCCTCGGTCGAGGTGCGCAGCCGCTTGATGTCGTGGCCGCCGAGGGTGATCGGCGGCAGCGCGCACGCGGAGTCGCCGGAGTGGATGCCGGCTTCCTCGATGTGCTCCATGACGCCGCCGAGGTACAGCTCGTGGCCGTCGTAGAGCGCGTCCACGTCGATCTCGATGGCGTCGTCGAGGAAGCGGTCGACCAGGACCGGGCGGTCGGCGCTGATCTCGGTGGACTCGGCGATGTAGGACGCGAGCCGGGTCTCGTCGTAGACGATCTCCATGCCGCGCCCGCCGAGCACGTAGGAGGGCCGGACCAGGACCGGGTAGCCGATCTCGTCGGCGATGGCCTTGGCGCCGGGGAAGGACGTGGCGGTGCCGTGCTTGGGCGCGGGCAGTCCCGCCTCGGCGAGGACCCGGCCGAAGGCGCCGCGGTCCTCGGCGAGGTGGATGGCCTCGGGCGAGGTGCCGACGACGGTCACGCCGTTGTCCTTGAGCGCCTGCGCCAGGCCCAGCGGGGTCTGGCCGCCGAGCTGCACGATGACGCCGGCGACGGGTCCCGCCAGGGTCTCGGCGTGCACGATCTCCAGGACGTCCTCCAGGGTGAGCGGCTCGAAGTAGAGCCGGTCGGAGGTGTCGTAGTCGGTGGAGACGGTCTCGGGGTTGCAGTTGACCATCACGGTCTCGTACCCGGCGTCGTGCAGCGCGAAGGAGGCGTGCACGCAGGAGTAGTCGAACTCGATGCCCTGGCCGATCCGGTTGGGGCCGGAGCCGAGGATGATCACGGCCGGTTTGGTGCGGGGCGCGACCTCGCTCTCCTCGTCGTAGGAGGAGTAGAAGTACGGGGTGTCGGCGGCGAATTCGGCGGCGCAGGTGTCGACGGTCTTGTAGACCGGGCGGATGCCGAGCGCGTGCCGCACCTCGCGGACGACCTCTTCGCGCAGGCCGCGGACCGCGGCGATCTGGGCGTCGGAGAAGCCGTGCCGCTTGGCGTCGGCGAGCAGTTCGGGGGCGAGCCGGTCGGCCGCCGCGAGGGCCTGGGCGTGCTCGTGGATCAGGAAGAGCTGGTCCACGAACCAGGGGTCGATCCTGGTGGCGGTGAAGACCTCCTCCTGGGTGGCGCCCGCCCTGATCGCGTCCATGACGGTGTTGATCCGCCCGTCGGTGGGGACGGCGGCCAGCGCCAGCAGGTCGGCCTTGTCGCCGACCGGGCTGGTGAAGTCGAACTGGGAGCCCTTCTTCTCCAGCGAGCGCAGCGCCTTGTTCAGCGCCTCGGTGAAGTTGCGGCCGATGGCCATCGCCTCGCCGACCGACTTCATGGTGGTGGTGAGGGTGGCGTCGGCGGCCGGGAACTTCTCGAAGGCGAACCGCGGCACCTTCACGACCACGTAGTCGAGGGTGGGTTCGAAGGACGCCGGGGTCTTGCGGGTGATGTCGTTGGGGATCTCGTCGAGGGTGTAGCCGACGGCGAGCCGGGCGGCGATCTTGGCGATCGGGAAGCCGGTGGCCTTGGACGCCAGCGCGGAGGAGCGCGACACCCGGGGGTTCATCTCGATGACGATGACCCGGCCGTCCTCGGGGTTGACCGCGAACTGGATGTTGCAGCCGCCGGTGTCGACGCCGACCTCGCGGATCACGGCGATGCCGATGTCGCGCAGCGTCTGGTACTCGCGGTCGGTGAGCGTCATCGCGGGGGCGACGGTGATGGAGTCGCCGGTGTGGACGCCCATCGGGTCGAAGTTCTCGATGGAGCAGACGACCACGACGTTGTCGTGCTTGTCGCGCATCAGCTCCAGCTCGTACTCCTTCCAGCCGAGGATGGACTCCTCGAGCAGCACCTCGGTGGTCGGCGAGAGGGTCAGGCCCTGGCCGGCGATGCGGCGCAGTTCCTCCTCGTCGTGGGCGAAGCCGGAGCCGGCGCCGCCCATGGTGAAGGAGGGGCGGACCACGACGGGGTAGCCGCCGAGGGTGCCGACGCCGGCGAGCACGTCGTCCATGGAGTGGCAGATGACCGAGCGGGCGGACTCGCCGTGGCCGATCTTCGCGTGGACCGCCTCGACCACGCCCTTGAACAGCTCGCGGTCCTCGCCCTTGTTGATGGCCTCGACGTTGGCGCCGATCAGCTCGACGCCGTATTCGGCCAGGGTGCCGTCCTGGTGCAGCGAGATCGCGGTGTTCAGCGCGGTCTGGCCGCCGAGGGTGGGCAGCAGGGCGTCGGGGCGCTCCTTGGCGATGATCTTGGCGACGAATTCCGGGGTGATCGGCTCGACGTAGGTGGCGTCGGCGATCTCCGGGTCGGTCATGATCGTGGCCGGGTTGGAATTGACCAGGACCACCCGCAGTCCCTCGGACTTCAGGACCCGGCAGGCCTGGGTGCCGGAGTAGTCGAACTCGGCGGCCTGGCCGATGACGATCGGACCCGAGCCGATGACCAGAACGGACCGGATGTCGGTGCGCTTAGGCACGCTGGGCCTCCATGAGCTGTGTGAAGCGGTCGAACAGGTACGCGGCGTCGTGCGGGCCCGCGGCGGCCTCGGGGTGGTACTGGACGCTGAACGCCGGCCGGTCGAGCAGCCGCAGCCCCTCCACCACCTGGTCGTTGAGGCAGACGTGGCTGACCTCGGCGCGCCCGTAGGGGGTGTCGCTGATCCGGTCGAGCGGGGCGTCCACGGCGAAGCCGTGGTTGTGCGCGGTGACCTCGACCTTGCCGGTGGCGCGGTCCTGCACGGGCTGGTTGATGCCGCGGTGGCCGTACGTGAGTTTGTACGTGCCGAAGCCGAGCGCCCGGCCGAGCAGCTGGTTGCCGAAGCAGATCCCGAACAGCGGGGTCCGGCGGGCCAGCACTTCCTGGATGACGGTGAGGTCGGCGGTGGCGGGGTCGCCGGGGCCGTTGGACAGGAAGACGCCGTCGGGGGCGACCGCGTAGACGTCCTCGACGGTCGCGGTGGCGGGCAGGACGTGCACCTCTATGCCGCGCTCGGCCATCCGGTGCGGGGTCATGCCCTTGATGCCGAGGTCGAGCGCGGCCACGGTGAAGCGCTTGGCGCCGATGGCGGGAACGACGTACGCCTGCTCGGTGGCGACCTCGGCCGACAGGTCGGCGCCGGTCATCTCGGGTGCCTGGCGGACCCGGGCGAGCAGGGTGTCGTCGTCGGCGAGCGCGCCGCCGGAGAAGATGCCGACCCGCATCGCCCCGCGCTCGCGCAGGTGCCGGGTCAGGGCGCGGGTGTCGACGCCGCTGATGCCGACGACGCCCTGTGCGGTGAGTTCGTCGTCCAGGGAGCGGCGGGAGCGCCAGTTGGACGGGACGCGCGCGGGGTCGCGTACGACGTAGCCCGCGACCCAGATGCGGGAGGACTCGGGGTCCTCGTCGTTGATCCCGGTGTTGCCGATGTGCGGGGCGGTCATGACGACCACCTGGCGGTGGTAGGAGGGATCGGTCAGCGTCTCCTGGTAGCCGGTCATGCCGGTGGAGAAGACCGCCTCGCCGAAGGTCTCCCCCACCGCGCCGTAGGCGCGGCCGCGGAAGGAGCGGCCGTCCTCCAGGACGAGTACGGCGGGTGCGGTGGCCGCCCGGGTGGAGGTCGTCATTGTGCGCCTTCCTTCTCGTGGTGCCTGGTGCCCGGCCTGGTGTCGGTGAAGACGACGACGCTGTCGCCACTGAGCCGGTTGATCTGCTCGACCCACGCGGGGTGCCCGGCCGCGTGGTCGGAGCGGAAGCCGGAGTCGATGAGGGTGCCGCCGTGCTCCCAGGTGACGACCAGCAGGCCGCCCTCGGTGAGCACCTTGCCCGCGATGCCCTTGTCGAGCCGGGCGCCGCGCAGGGCGGCGGCGGGCACGAAGAAGCCGGGGGCGCCGGTGCGGTCCACGTCGAGGCCCTGCTCGGTGAGGGTGAGCGCGGCCCTGCTGCGTACGCCGAGGCCGTGGGCGACGATCCGGTCCAGCCACTGCCCGGCGGTGGTGCTGCCGTGGTAGCGGCCGTCCGTCTCCAGCAGGGGTTCGCCGGCGTCCTCGGGGGCCTGCGGGAGGGCGGGCAGGCCGCCCTGGAGGGTGCGGCGCCACTGCCAGCCCTGCCGCATCAGCCAGTAGACCAGGCCGATGACCAGGATCAGGCCGACGATCCAGCCGATCCTGTCGGTCCAGTCGGTGACCTTCGCCGAGTGCTTCTCGCCGCCCTGTGCGGTGGCGAGCGCGGCTGCGAGCTGCGTCAGAGGTGTCATGTGAGCTTCCCGTCCATGACCGTCGCGTGGCCCCGCAGGAAGGTGGCGACGACGCGGCCCGGCAGCTCGCGGCCCGCGTAGGGGGTGTTGCGGCTGCGGGAGGCGAAGCCCGCGGGATTGACGACCCCACGGTATGCGGGATCGACCAGCACCAGGTTCGCGGGCTCGCCGGCGGCGACCGGGCGGCCGTGCCCGGCGAGCCGGCCGATGGCGGCGGGGCGGGCCGACATGCGGTCGGCGACGCCCGCCCAGTCCAGCAGGCCGGTGTCGACCATGGTGTGCTGGACCACGGACAGCGCGGTCTCCAGGCCGACCATGCCCATGGCCGCGGCGGCCCACTCGCAGTCCTTGTCCTCGTGCGGGTGCGGGGCGTGGTCGGTGGCGACGCAGTCGATGGTGCCGTCGGCGAGCCCCTCGCGCAGCGCCATGACGTCGGCCTCGGTGCGCAGCGGCGGGTTGACCTTGTAGACCGGGTTGTACGAGCGGACCAGCTCGTCGGTCAGCAGCAGGTGGTGCGGGGTGACCTCGGCGGTGACGTCCCAGCCCTTGGACTTGGCCCAGCGGACGATCTCGACCGAGCCGGCGGTGGACAGGTGGCAGATGTGCACCCGGGAGCCGACGTGCGCGGCGAGCAGGACGTCGCGGGCGATGACCGACTCCTCGGCGACCGCGGGCCAGCCGGTCAGGCCCAGCTCGCCGGAGACGGTGCCCTCGTTCATCTGGGCGCCCTCGGTGAGCCGCGGCTCCTGGGCGTGCTGGGCGACGACGCCGCCGAAGGCCTTCACGTATTCCAGCGCCCTGCGCATGATGACCGCGTCGTCCACGCACTTGCCGTCGTCGGAGAAGACCCGCACCCGGGCGGCGGAGTCGGCCATCGCGCCGAGTTCGGCGAGCTGCTTGCCCTCCAGGCCGACGGTGACGGCGCCGACCGGCTGGACGTCGCAGTAGCCGGACTCCTTGCCGAGCCGCCAGACCTGCTCGACGACGCCTGCGGTGTCGGCGACGGGGAAGGTGTTGGCCATGGCGTGCACGGCGGTGTAGCCGCCGACCGCGGCGGCGCGGGTGCCGGTCAGTACGGTCTCTGAGTCCTCCCGGCCGGGCTCGCGCAGGTGGGTGTGCAGGTCGACCAGGCCGGGCAGCAGGATGTGGCCCGCGGCCTCCACGACGGTGGCGCCGTCCGCGTCGAGGCCGGTGCCCACCGCGGCGACGGTCCCGCCGCTGAGCAGTACGTCCTGGGGGGCGCCGCCGAGGATCTTCGCCCCGCGGATCAGGGTGTCGCTCATGGTTACTTGCTCTCCTCGGTGCGGGCGCTGTCGGAACGGTCGGTGCTGATGGCCGGCTCGGAGCCGCCGAGCAGCAGGTAGAGCACCGCCATCCGGGTGCTGACGCCGTTGGCGACCTGTTCGACCGCGGTGCAGCGCGGCGAGTCGGCGACCTCGGCGGTGATCTCCATGCCGCGGTTCATCGGCCCGGGGTGCATGACGATGGCGTGCTCGGGCATCGCCGCCATCCGCTGGCCGTCCAGGCCGTAGCGGCGGGCGTACTCGCGCTCGGTGGGGAAGTAGGCGGCGTTCATCCGCTCCCTCTGGACCCGCAGCATCATCACCGCGTCGGACGTGGCGAGCACCGCGTCGAGGTCGTACGACACCTCGCAGGGCCACTGCTCGACGCCGATCGGCAGCAGGGTGGGCGGGGCCACCAGGGTGACCCTGGCCCCCAGCGTGGTCAGCAGCAGGACGTTGGAGCGGGCGACCCGGCTGTGCAGGATGTCGCCGACGACGGTGACCCTGCGGCCCTCCAGGTCGCGGCCGACGCCGGACAGGTGGCGGCGCATGGTGAAGGCGTCCAGCAGTGCCTGGGTGGGGTGCTCGTGGGTGCCGTCGCCCGCGTTGACGACCGACGCGTTGATCCAGCCGGAGGTCGCCAGCCGGTGCGGGGCGCCGGAGGAGTGGTGCCGGATGACGACGGCGTCGGCGCCCATCGCCTCCAGGGTCAGCGCGGTGTCCTTGAGGGATTCGCCCTTGGACACCGAGGAGCCCTTGGCGGAGAAGTTGATCACATCGGCCGACAGCCGCTTGGCGGCGGCCTCGAAGGAGATGCGCGTCCGCGTCGAGTCCTCGAAGAACAGGTTGACGACGGTACGGCCGCGCAGGGTGGGCAGTTTCTTGATCGGCCGGTCGGCGACGCGGGCCATCTCCTCCGCGGTGTCGAGGATCAGCAGGGCGTCGTCGCGGGTGAGGTCGGCGGCCGAGATCAGGTGGCGCTTCATCGGGGTCTCCGGGGGTGCTGGGGCCTGGCCTGGCGGTGGGCGGCGGTACGGGGCGGCGAGCGGGCGCGCGGCAGCGCAGGACCCCGTGACGGGTCCTGGTGCGGGGGCGCTACTCGTCCGCGGCCGCGCCGTGGCCGTTGCGCGCGCCGGGCTCCCGCTGGCCGAGCAGGACGCTGTCGCGCCCGTCGTGCTCGGTGAGCAGGACCCTGACGGTCTCGCGCTGCGAGGTCGGCAGGTTCTTGCCGACGTAGTCGGCCCTGATCGGCAGCTCGCGGTGGCCGCGGTCGACCAGGACGGCGAGCTGCACCGCGCGGGGGCGGCCGATGTCGTTGAGCGCGTCCAGGGCGGCGCGGATGGTGCGGCCCGAGAACAGCACGTCGTCCACCAGGATGACGAGCCGGCCGTCGATGCCGTCGCCGGGGATGTCTGTGGTCGCCAGCGCCCGCGGCGGGTGCAGCCGCAGGTCGTCGCGGTACATCGTGGTGTCGAGCGAGCCGACGGCGGCCTCGCGGCCGGTGATCTCGGCGAGTTTGGCGGCCAGCCTGCGGGCCAGGAACACCCCTCGGGTGGGGACGCCGAGCAGCACCACGTCGTCGGCGCCCTTGGCGCGCTCGACGATCTCGTGGGCGATACGGGTCAGGACGCGGGCCATGTCGGGCGCTTCGAGCACCGGGCGGTCCTGCGGTCCTGCTGTCGTGCGGTCTTCGACCATCGGTCGGGGACCTCCTTCCCCGCCTCACGGGACGGGCGTTAAAGGACGTCAGGGGTACGTCATCACGATATCAGGTGACGCAGACCTCCCAGGTCAGAGACCGGTCGGACCCGTTCGGCTTGACGAGCGTGGATTACGCTGCGTAACCTCACAGTGAGTCACCGAGTTTCCGTCCGGGGAGCCATATGTCCAGCGATTACGCCAAACAGCTCGGAGCCAAGCTCCGCGCCATCCGCACGCAGCAGGGCCTTTCTCTGCACGGTGTCGAGGAGAAGTCCCAGGGCCGCTGGAAGGCAGTGGTCGTGGGGTCGTACGAGCGCGGCGACCGTGCCGTGACCGTGCAGCGCCTCGCCGAGCTCGCCGATTTCTACGGCGTGCCCGTGCAGGAGCTGCTGCCGGGTACGACTCCCGGCGGGGCCGCAGAGCCGCCGCCGAAGCTCGTGCTCGACCTTGAGCGCCTCTCCCAGGTCCCGCCGGAGAAGGCCGGGCCGCTGCAGCGTTACGCGGCCACCATTCAGAGCCAGCGCGGCGACTACAACGGGAAGGTGCTGTCGATCCGGCAGGACGATCTCCGTACGCTCGCCGTGATCTACGACCAGTCGCCGTCGGTCCTCACCGAGCAGCTCATCGGGTGGGGCGTGCTCGACGCCGACGCCAGGCGGGCGGTTCAGCACGACGAGGGCTGACGCCCGGCTTTTACCCGCATGCCTGCAGAAACGTCCCGCCGCCCGGGGCGGTGGCCCCGCTCACCCCGGGCCACCGCCCCGGGCGGTCCGTTTCCGCGGCCTCCCTCCGGGGGGTGTGGCGTGCGTGCCACGTGCGGTGGCGGTTCGCCTGACCCGCCGTCGCGGCTGGGCGCGCGGTTCCCCGCCCCCCTGGGTGACGGACCACTTGCGGTGGCCTGGCTCCTCCCCGCCGTCGTGGTTGCGCGCGCAGTTCCCCGCGCCCCTGAGGGGGCGCCCCCTCCCCCCGGGGGCGGGGGGAGGGGGCCGGACGGTCAGCGGGTGGGGGCGTAACCCGTGGGGCGGGTGGTGAAGGTGCCGCGGCCCTGTGTGCGGCTGCGGAGGCTTCCTGCGTAACCGAACAGCGCGGCCAGCGGCACCGTGGCCGAGACGACCGTGGTGCCCCCCGCGGCGAGCGAGCCGGAGACCCGGCCGCGGCGGGCCGCGAGATCGCCGAGCACGCCGCCCACCGCCTCGTCCGGCACCGTCGCCGTGACCTCGACCACCGGTTCGAGCAACTGCACCTCGCACGCCCGCAGGGCCTCCTGGAGGGCGAAGCGGCCCGCCGTGCGGAAGGCCGTCTCCGAGGAGTCCTTCGGGTGCGTCGCCCCGTCCGTCAGCGTGACCCGTACACCCGTCACCGGGTGTCCGCCGAGCGGCCCCTCGGCGAGCGCGTCCCGGCAGCCGTTCTCGACCGCCCGCACGTACTCGCGCGGCACCCGCCCGCCGGTCACGGTGGAGGCGAACACGAAGTCCTCCTCCCCCGCGGCCGCAGCCGTGGCCCCGTCCGCGGCCAGCGGCGCCACGTCGATCACGAGGTGCGCGAACTGCCCGGCCCCGCCGTCCTGTTTGACGTGCCGGTGGACATGGCCGGTCACCCCGCGCAGCACGGTCTCCCGGTAGGCGACCTGCGGGCGGCCGACCGCGACCTGGAGGCCGTGGGCGCGGCGGATCTTCTCCACCGCGACCTCCAGGTGCAGTTCGCCCATACCGGCCAGCACCAGCTGCCCGGTCTCCCGGTCGGTGCGCACCGCGAGCGACGGGTCCTCCTCGACCAGCCGGGCCAGCGCGGCTACCAGCCGCTCCGTGTCGGCGTTGCGGCCCGCCTCGACCGCCACGGAGACCACGGGCGCGGCCACCGTCGGCGGTTCGAGGACCAGCGGGTCCCCGGGCGCGCACAGTGTCGTCCCGGCGCGGGCGGCCTTGGGCCCGACGACGGCGACGATGTCACCGGCGACCGCCTGGTCCATTTCCGCGTGCCGGTCCGCCTGGACCCGCAGGATGCGGCCGATCCGCTCGCTCCGGCGCGAGCCGGCGTCGAGCACGGTGTCCCCCTTCCGCAGTGTTCCCGAGTAGATCCGCAGGTACGTCAGCCGCCCGGTGGCGGTGGCGGCGACCTTGAACACCAGCCCGGCGAAGGGCGCCGCCGGGTCGGCGGGCCGCTCGGCCGGCCGGTCGCCGGCCGTGCCGCGTACCGCGGGGACGTCCAGCGGTGACGGCAGGTAGGCGGTGACGGCGTCGAGCAGCGGCTCGATACCGCGGTTGCGGTAGGCCGAGCCGCACAGCACCACCACGGCCTCGCCGCCGCGGGTGAGGTCGCGCAGCGCCGTGGCCAGGGTCGCGGCGGTGACGGGGCCGCCCGCGCAGAACTCCTCCAGCGCGGCCGGGTGCAGTTCCGCGACCGCCTCCTCCAGCAGCCGGCGGCGGCGCCGCGCCTCGGCCAGCAGGTCGTCGGGCACATCGCCCTCGGCGTACGTGCCGGCGCCGTCGGCCCAGACCAGTGCGCGCATCGTGAGCAGGTCCACGACGCCGGTGAAGCCGTCCTCGCGCCCGATCGGCAGCTGTACGGCCAGCGGTACGGTGTGCAGCCGCCGCCGGATGGAGTCGACCGCGGTGTCGAGGTCGGCTCCCGCCCGGTCCAGCTTGTTGACGAAGGCGATCCGCGGTACGCCGTGCCGGTCGGCCTGCCGCCACACCGACTCGCTCTGCGGCTCGACGCCCGCGACGGCGTCGAAGACCGCCACGGCCCCGTCGAGCACCCGCAGCGAGCGCTCGACCTCGTCGGCGAAGTCGACGTGTCCCGGTGTGTCGATCAGGTTGATCCGGTGGCCGTCCCAGGCGCAGCTGACGGCGGCGGCGAAGATGGTGATGCCGCGGTCGCGCTCCTGCGGGTCGAAGTCGGTGACGGTCGTGCCGTCGTGGACCTCACCGCGCTTGTGGGTGGCGCCGGTGAGGTAGAGGATCCGCTCGGTGACGGTGGTCTTGCCCGCGTCCACATGGGCGAGGATGCCGAGGTTGCGGACGGCGGCGAGCGGGTTGGCGGTCTGGCGGTCGTGGGTGCTGCGCACGGCCCTGGGCCTTTCGGGTGATCAGGGAAAAGGGCGGGCGCGATTCCCCGGGCGCACCGGGCCCGCCGTACCGGCGGTGGGCCGGCGGATCAGGGGCGGGGGTGCGTCACGGGGTCCGGGGCCGGCCGCGCAGCCGGCGCCGGAGGCGCGAGGACACCAGGATCACCTTGTGCCGTGACGGGGGGACGACAACAGCGGTGCGCTCGCGCACGGCCGGCTCCCCTCACTCGTCAACGCGCGCGCCGCAGCAGGCTGGTGGCGCGCGATTCCACGGGCGACGGTAGCGGGCGCGAGGCAGCCGCGGCACCCGGTTTTCCGCGGGCTGCGCTCAACTCGACGTGGAGCCGGACCCGGGCGGCCCCCAGCTCGACGCAGACCCGGACCCCGGCGGAGTTCAGCCGGCGTAGAGCCGGGAGATGACCTCGGGCAGCAGACGCTCCGTCAGGGGCGCGGGCAGCGCCTGGAGCACGGCGAGCACCGGCGCCATCCGCTGCGGGAGCGCGCCGTCGGCGCCGACGCCCGCGACCTCCAGGGCGAGCGCGACCTCGGCCGGGCCGAGAGTGGCGGGGTCGAGGGCGGCGGCGATCTCCACGATGCCGGGGTCGACGGTGACGGGCCCGAGGGCGCGGGCCCGGTCCGTGGCGGCGGCGAGTTCGGCCAGCAGTTCCGCGATACGGGCCGGGTCGGCGACGGCCGCGGTCACGGTCAGGTGCAGATTCGCCGGGGAGCCGGCGAACGCGGGCTGCGGCTGGAGGTACCAGCCGCGCAGCCGCATCTCGTCGGCGACGACGAAGGGATCGAGGTCCGGGTCGTCGGCGGCGACGGCGACCAGCGAGGCGTCCGGGTCGCCGAGCACCCGCAGCCCGTCGATCCGCCCGATGCCGTCCGCCAGCAGCCGGGTCGCCTCGTGCACCCGGCGGGCCAGCTCGACGTATCCGGCGGTGCCGACCCTGTGCAGTACCGCCCAGGCCGCGGCGAGCGGCCCGGCGGACTTGGTGCCCTGGAGCGTCGCGTTGACCACGGGGTAGCCGGGCCAGGAGGCGTGCGCGAACCAGCCGTGCCTGCGCAGGTCCGCGTCCCGGAAGAGCAGGACGGAGGCGCCCTTGGGCGTGTAGCCGTATTTGTGCAGGTCGACCGAGAGCGAGCTGACGCCGGGCACGGCCAGGTCGAAGGGCGGCGGCGGTGCGATGCCGCCGGCGAGCGTGCGGTGCCCGAGATACCAGCCGCCGATGCAGGCGTCGACATGGCACAGCACGCCCCGCTCGGCCGCCGCCGCGGCGACGTCCTGCACCGGGTCGACCACGCCGTGCGCGTACGAGGGCGCGGAGGCCACCACCAGGGCGGTGCGCGGGGTGAGGGCGGCGGCGACGTCCTGCGGCCGTACCCGGAAGGTGGCGGGGTCGACGGGGACCGTGACGGCGGTGAGGCCGAAGAGGGCGGCGGCCTTGTGGAAGGCGGCGTGCGCGGTCTGCGGCAGCACGATCTCGGGTGCGGTGACCCCGCGGGTCCTGGCCGCGTGCTCGCGGGCGGTCAGCACGGCGAGCAGGCAGCTCTCGGTGCCGCCGCTGGTGAAGGTGCCCGCGGTGCCGGGGCCGCCGCCGAGCAGCCGCGCGGTCCGCCGGACGATGTCGTTCTCCAGCGTGACGACGCTGGGGAAGACGGTCATGTCCAGGCCGTTGACGCCGGCGAAGGCGGTGTGCGCGCGGGCCGCCAGATCGTCGAGCCCGGCCAGCCCCGAGTCGTAGACGTACGCCATGGTCCGGCCGCCGCGCACCGGCAGGTCGGCTGCCCGCAGGCCCGCCAGGCGGGCCAGGATCGTGTCGTCGTCGCCGGGTCCGGCCGCTTCGTCCATGCGGCGGAATCTAGGCCACAGCCCGCCGCACACACCAGGCCCGAAGCAGAATATTGTTCAACTTCTGCTGTCGGGCCTGGTCGCAGGCGGTACGGCCGGCCGGCCCCTAGCGCGGCAGGGTCGGCTTCAGCTCCATCAGCCGGCCGAGCAGTCCGTTGACGAAGGACGGGGATTCGTCGGTGGAGAATTCCTTGGCCAGTTCCACCGCCTCGTCCAGCACCACCGGATCCGGGACGCCGTCCTCCCAGATCAGCTCGTACGCGCCGAGCCGCAGCACGTTGCGGTCCACGACCGGCATCCGGTCAAGCGTCCAGCCCACCGCGTGCGTGGAGAGCAGGTCGTCGATCGGCCCGGCGTGTGCCGTGTACCCCTCGACCAGCTGCATCGTGTACTCGGTGACCGGCGGCTGCCGGTCGTCGGTCCGGGCGAGCCGGATCCAGTCCGCCATGACGGTGACCGGGTCTGCACCCCGCTGGTCCGCCTCGAAGAGGATCTGGAAGGCACGCTTGCGGGCCTTGTTCCGGGCAGCCACGGTTAGCTGTTCACCCGGCCGAGGTAGTCGCCGGTGCGGGTGTCGACCTTCACCTTTTCACCTGTGGTGATGAACAGCGGGACGCCGATCTCGTAGCCGGTCTCCAGCCGCGCCGGCTTGGAGCCGCCGGTGGAGCGGTCGCCCTGCACACCGGGCTCGGTGTACTCGATGACCAGCTCGACGGAGGCGGGCAGCTCGATGTACAGCGGCGCGCCCTCGTACATCGCGACGACGGCCTCGAAGCCTTCGAGCAGGTAGTTGGCGGCGTCGCCGACGACCTCGGGGGTGACCGTGATCTGGTCGAAGGTCTCGGTGTCCATGAAGACGAAGTCGGTGCCGTCCTTGTAGGAGAACTGCATGCCGCGCTTGTCGACGTTGGCGGTCTCGACCTTCACACCCGCGTTGAAGGTCTTGTCGACGACCTTCCCGGAGAGCACGTGCTTCAGCTTGGTGCGCACGAAGGCGGGGCCCTTGCCGGGCTTGACGTGCTGGAACTCGACTACGGTCCAGAGCTGGCCGCTGTCGAGCTTGAGCACGAGGCCGTTCTTGAGGTCGTTCGTGGTGGCCACGGTTGCGGAATCTCCTGAAAGTGCTGCTTCGGGGACCGCGGAGACCCGCGCCCGTCACAGGGCGAGGAGTTCCTTGGTCGTGATGGTGAGTAGCTCGGGTCCGCCGTCCGCCAGGGGGCGTACGACGAGTGTGTCGTCGATGCGGACACCGCCGCGGCCCGGAAGGTGGACCCCCGGTTCGACGGTGACCGGCACGCAAGCGTCCAGTTTACCCATGGCCGCAGGGGACAACTGAGGGTCCTCGTCGATTTCCAGGCCGACACCGTGGCCCGACCACTGCGCCACCCCGTCCGCGTGCCCCGCCGCGACCAGCGGCTGGCGGGTCGCCCGGTCGACGTCCCGGCAGGCCACACCGGGTGCCAGCGCCTCACGGCCGGCCCGCTGGGCGTTGAAGACCAGGTCGTACAGGTCGATCTGCCAGCCGGCCGGAGCCGTACCGATCACGAAGGTACGGCCCACCTCGCAGCGGTAGCCGCGGTAGCACGCGCCGAGGCGGACGGTCAGGAAGTCGCCCTCCTCGACGCGGCGGTCGGTCGGCACATGGCGGGCGGTGCCGGAGTGCGGACCGGTGCCCACGGAGGTCGGGAAGGCCGCGCTGTCGGCGCCGTGGTCGACGAGCCGCCGTTCCAGTTCGAGTGCCAGGTGCCGCTCGGTGCGGCCGACCAGGATCGACTCCAGCAGCTCGCCGAGCGCCTGGTCGGCGATCTCCGCGGCGATCCGCAGGGCGGCGATCTCGTGCTCGTCCTTGACCAGGCGCAACTGCTCGACGGCGCCGCCGAGGTCGGAGAGCGCGAGGGCGTCCGCCACCGAGCCTATGGCGCGGTGCCGCGCCACGGTGAGGTGGTGCTCCTCGACGGCGAGGGACTCCGCGTGCTGCTCCCACGCGAGGGTGGCCGCGGCCACCGCGGCGTCGCCGTCGGGCGACGGAAGTACGGTCGAGCGCAGGTCGTCCGGCCGGCCGCCGCCCTCGTCGTCCGGGGGCGGTCGCAGGTGCACGAGGATGTCCTCGGGTCCCGGGCCGACCAGCAGCGCGGAGCCGGGCGGCGCGCAGCCGGCCAGATACCGTACGTTCGCCGGTCGCGTCACCAGCGCGGCACCGAGCCCTTCCGCCGCACACCGCTCACGCAGCCGGTCCCTGCGGGTCGCATGCACCTCCGCCATGCCGCGAGCTTATGGCGCCCACCTGTGGCCCGCCCCTTTTCGCCCGCCGAAGGGGTCGTTCCCCGGCCACCGGCGCGGCGGGCCGCCCGGTCACCAGACCGGGGGCCCCTGGAGGCTGCGGGCGACCACCCGGTCGAGGGCCGCCGCGGCGGCGGCGACGTCCAGCTGGGAGTTGTCGATGATGGGCAGCCCCGAGCCGTACCAGCCGGCCATCCGGCCGTGGATACGGGCGACCTCCTCGTCGGACAGCCGCCGGTTGCCGCTGCGCTCGGCGTTGCGGGTCAGGACGATGTCCAGGCCGGGCAGCAGGACCACCGGGAGCAGTCCGGGGCCGACGTGGCGCTTCCAGCCGCCGAGGCCGACCGCGGGGCGGTCGGGGAAGACGGCGTCGTCGATGATGCAGGACACTCCGTTGGCCAGGAAGTTGCGGGCGGCGAAGCCGCAGGTGCGGCGGGCCAGCCGGTACTGCGCCTCGGAGTGCTCGTTCCACCCGGCCTGCGGGTCGGCGAAGCCCGCGCGTACCCATTCGCGTACGTCGTCGAGGCTGATGTGCGCGGTCGCGGCGCCGCGGCTGTCCGCCCAGTGCCGGGCGATGGTCGTCTTGCCCGCGCCCGCCGCGCCGATCAGCAGGACGGCGACCGGGCCGGGGGCGCCGCCGCCGGCGCCGTCCGGCGCCGGCAGATGGACCGGCGCCGCGGCGGGCAGCGGAAAGTGCCCGGTGCCGCTCACGACGGGCGGCGTCGGCCCCCCGCCGGGCTGCGGCGCCCCCACAGCGTGCTGCATGTCGGCGGACTCCATCTCGTGCGGGGTGCGCTGCCGCGCGGGTTGAGGGAACGGTACCGTTCCCGTGCGTTCTTTGGTGAACGCCCGGGAATCTCCCGGGTGCCCTTTCGCTCACCGTCGTGCGGTGAGTACGCCCACCGACCGGGGCGCGGGTGCCACCGGACCGGCGGGGGTGTTGCTGTCGCAGCCGGACCACCGGGCGGTGGGTGGTCGCTCGCGCCGTTCCCCGCGCCCCTGTGGGGCACCCCCGTGCCGATGGGGTGCCGCGGAACCCCCGCGGCCGGGGAAGGGGCACGTTCCCGCCGTGCGGACAGCGCGCCCCCGCTGGGGGCTGGGCGCGCCGTTCCCCGCGCGCCTGTAGGGCGGCCCCCCGTGCCGATGGGGTGCCGCGGAACCCCCGCGGCCGGGGAAGGGGCAGGTCCTCGGTGTGCGGACAGCGCGGCAGCGTCGTGGCTGGGCGCGCGGTTCCTCGCGCCGCCTGGGGGCACCGGGCAGTTCGCGGCGGCAGAGAGGGGTGCTGCCTCAGGCAGTCGGGGGGTCTGCCAGGGATTGGAGGGCCAGGCGGTAGGAGGCGAGGCCGAAGCCGGCGATCGTGCCGGAGGCGACCGCCGCGATGACCGAGGTGTGGCGGAAGGCCTCCCTGGCGTAGGGATTCGAGATGTGGACCTCGATCAGCGGCGCCGTGCGCTGCGCCGCCGCGTCCCGCAGACCGTAGGAGTAGTGGGTGAAGGCACCCGGGTTGAGGACGACGGGAATGCGGCCGTCGGCCGCTTCGTGGAGCCAGCCGATCAGCTCGCCCTCGTCGTTGGTCTCGCGGACCTCGACGTCGAAGCCGAGGTCCGCGCCGACCTTGCGGCACTCCTCGACGAGCCCCGCGTAGGACGTGGAGCCGTAGACGTCGGGCTCGCGCGAGCCGAGCCGGCCGAGGTTGGGACCGTTGAGTACCAGCACCGGGCGGGTCACGCGGATACCTCCCCGTAGGCGGCGAGCAGGACGGCCGGGTCGGGGCCCTCCAGGACGGTGGGCTTGCCGAGGCCGTCGAGCACGATGAAGCGCAGCAGGTCGCCGCGGGACTTCTTGTCGACCTTCATGGTCTCCAGGAGCCGGGGCCACTGGTCGCCGCGGTAGGTGAGCGGCAGGCCGACCGCGCCGAGGACGGCGCGGTGCCGGTCGGCGGTGGCGTCGTCGAGACGGCCCGCGAGCCGGCCCAGCTCCGCGGCGAAGACCATGCCGACGGAGACGGCGGCACCGTGCCGCCAGTTGTAGCGCTCGTTCTTCTCGATGGCGTGCGCCAGCGTGTGGCCGTAGTTGAGGATCTCGCGCAGCCCGGATTCCCTGAGGTCGGTGGAGACGACCTCGGCCTTGACGCGGACGGCGCGTTCGACGAGTTCGGCGGTGTGCGCGTACTGCGGGCTGCGGGCGGCCTGCGGGTCGGCCTCGATCAGGTCGAGGATCGCCGGGTCGGCGATGAAGCCGGCCTTGATGATCTCGGCGAGCCCGCTGACGTAGTCGTTGGTGGCGAGCGTGTCGAGTGCGGCGAGGTCGCAGAGCACTCCGGCGGGCGGGTGGAAGGCGCCGACCAGGTTCTTGCCCTCGGCGGTGTTGATGCCGGTCTTGCCGCCGACGGCCGCGTCGACCATGCCGAGCACGGTGGTGGGTACCGCGATCCAGCGCACTCCGCGCAACCAGGTCGCGGCGACGAAGCCGGCCAGGTCGGTGGTGGCGCCGCCGCCGACGCCGACGATGACGTCGGTGCGGGTGAACCCGGTCTGCCCGAGCGCCTTCCAGCAGTAGGCGGCGACCTCGGCGGTCTTGGCCTCTTCCGCGTTGGGCAGCTGGATGGCGATGGCCTCGTAGCCCTGCTCCGCGAGGTCCTCGCGTACCGCCTCGCCGGTGCCGGCCAGCGCCTCGGGGTGCAGGACGGCGACGCGCTTGGCCTTCGGGCCGATCAACCCGGGCAGTTCGCCGAGCAGTTGGTGGCCGATCAGTACGTCGTAGGCGGCCGTGCCCGCGCTGCCGGCGACGGTGATGCGGACGGGGGGCGCGGTCAGGGGACGGTTCTCGCTCATGCGTCCTTCAACTGGAGTGCGTCGAGGACGGCTTCGGCCACGTCCTCGGGGGTGCTGTCGTCGGTGCCGACGACGGCCCTGGCGGCCTCGGTGTAGAGCGGGCGGCGCGTGTCCATCAGTTCGCGCCAGCTCTGCCGCGGGTTGACCGCGAGCAGCGGGCGGGGCGCGTCGAGGCCGACCCGGTGGACGGCGGCGTGCAGGCCGACGTCCAGGAAGATCACCGGCAGTCCGGCGAGCAGCGTCCTGGTGGCCTCGTCCATGATCGCGCCGCCGCCGAGCGACAGCACTCCGCTGTGGCCGGCCAGCGCGTCGCGCACGGCGGCGCGTTCCAGCTCGCGGAAGTGGGGTTCGCCCTGGTCGATGAAGATGTCCGGGATGGGCTTGCCCGCGGTGGCCTCGATGTCGGCATCGGTGTCGCGGTAGCCGACGCCGAGCCGGTCGGCGAGGATCCGGCCGACGGTGCTCTTGCCCGCCCCGGGTGGCCCGACGAGGACGACCGCGGGGGGACCTGCCGGTGTGTCCGCCGGCGCGGTCACCGGACGACCAGGTTGTCGAGGTAGCCGCGGACGCTGCGCCGGGTCTGCGCGACGGAGTCGCCGCCGAACTTCTCGGCGACCGCGTCGGCGAGCACCAGGGCGACCATGGCCTCGGCGACGATTCCGGCGGCGGGCACCGCGCAGACGTCGGAGCGCTGGTGGTGGGCCTGCGAGGGCTCACCGGTGATGACGTCGATGGTGGCCAGCGCGCGCGGGACGGTGGCGATGGGCTTCATCGCGGCGCGGACCCTGAGCAGTTCGCCGGTGCTCATGCCGCCCTCGGTGCCGCCGGAGCGCCCCGTGGCGCGGCGGACGCCGTCGGGTCCCGGCAGGATCTCGTCGTGCGCCTGGGAGCCGGGGACCCGGGCGAGGCCGAAGCCGTCGCCGACCTCGACGCCCTTGATCGCCTGGATGCCCATCAGGGCGCCGGCGAGCCGGGAGTCGAGCCTGCGGTCCCAGTGGACGTGCGAGCCGAGGCCGACCGGCACCCCGTAGGCGAGCACCTCGACGACGCCGCCGAGGGTGTCGCCGTCCTTGTGGGCCTGGTCGATCTCGGCGACCATCGCCTCGCTGGCGGCGGCGTCGAGGCAGCGCACCGGGTCGGCGTCGAGCCTGGCCTCGTCGCCGGGCACCGGCACGACGCCGTAGGGGGCCTTGGCACCGGCCAGTTCCACCACGTGGGAGACGATCTCGATGCCCGCGGTCTCCTTGAGGTAGGAGCGGGCGACGGCGCCGAGCGCGACCCTGGCCGCGGTCTCGCGGGCGCTGGCGCGCTCCAGCACCGGGCGGGCCTCGTCGAGGTCGTACTTCTGCATGCCGGCCAGGTCGGCGTGGCCGGGCCGGGGCCGGGTCAGCGGCGCGTTGCGGGCGAGTCCCGCGAGGATCCCGGGGTCGACAGGGTCGGCGGCCATGACCTGTTCCCACTTGGGCCACTCGGTGTTGCCGACCATCACGGCCACCGGGCTGCCCATGGTCAGGCCGTGGCGTACACCGCCGATGAAGGTCACCTCGTCGCGCTCGAACTTCATCCGCGCGCCACGTCCGTAGCCGAGCCGGCGCCGGGCGAGCGCGTCGGCCACCAGCTCGGTGGTGACGGGCACCCCGGAGGGCAGGCCCTCCAGTGTCGCGACGAGTGCGGGGCCGTGCGATTCCCCCGCGGTCAGCCAGCGCAATCTGCTCAACGGTGCTCCCTCGACAACGGCCTGCCGTTTTTCCCGCCCCGATTCTCCCACGTTTCACCGTGCCGCCAGGACCCGCGTCCAGGGTGCGGGACGCGGCGGGAGACACGACAGGGGAGGCGGTGCGGCGCCGGGCCGGGGTCAGTGCGCGCCGAGTGCCGCCTCGCCCGCCGCGCGCATCGCGTCCAGCGGTACGCCGCCGTGCCCGGTGTGCTGTTCGACCTGGAGCACGGCCTGGTGGACCAGCAGGTCGAGGCCGCCGAGCACCGGCCCGCCGCGCGCGGACCAGGCGGCGGCCAGCGCGGTGGGCCACGGGTGGTAGAGCACGTCGAAGAGCGCGCCGGGCCGCTTCGGTACGGCGCCGGCGAGGTGGTCGGCGGCGCCCGCCGGGGTGGTGGCGACGACCAGCGGTTCGGCCAGCGCCCGCTCCGCGTCGGCCCAGTCGGCGGTGCGTACGGTCACGCCGAGGCGCGTCCCCCACTGCCGCATCTCGGCGGCGCGCGCCGGGCCGCGTACGTACGCCGTCACCTCGCCGGTGCAGATCCGGGCGAGCGCGGCCAGCGCCGAGGAGGCGGTGGCGCCCGCACCCAGGACGGCGGCGGACGGCACCGAGGTGATGCCGCGTTCGCGCAGCGCGGCGAGCAGGCCGGGAATGTCGGTGTTGTCGCCGCCGAGCCGGCCGTCCTTGCCCAGGACGACGGTGTTGACGGCCTCCACGGAGGCCGCGGTGTCGCTGATGGTGTCGAGCAGCGGGATCACGGCCCGCTTGAGCGGCATGGTCAGTGACAGGCCCGCCCACTCGGCCGGGTCGAGGCCCGCGACGAAGCCGGGCAGCGCGGCCTCGTCGACCTCGAAGCGGTCGTAGTGCCAGCCGTCCAGGCCCATCGCGGCGTACGCGGCCCGGTGCAGGACCGGGGACAGCGAATGCGCGATGGGCGAGCCGAGCACGGCGGCGCGGCGGGTGCCCGGGGTCGGTGCTGTGGTGTCCACTGACGTCTTTCCTGCCTGCCGCCGCGGGGCCTACTGGGTCTTGATCTTGTTGAACTCGTCCAGGGTCTCGGTGAACTGGGTGGTCTTGCCGTCCAGCGAGATGAAGAAATACCACGGCCCGGAGTCGGGATCCATCGCGGCCTTGAGGGCGTTGATGCCGGGGTTGCCGATCGGTCCGGGGGTCAGGCCCTTGTTCCGGTAGGTGTTGTAGGGGTCCTTGAGCGAGTAGACGTCCTTGATGGCGATCTTCGTGTCGCTGGAGTTCTTGATGTAGTTGTACGTGGAGTCGAACTGCAGCAGCTGGTTGGTGCCCTGCTTGTTGCTGGGCAGCAGCCGGTCGTAGATGACCTTGGCCATCTTGCGGAAGTCGTCGTCGGTCTTGCCCTCGGCCTGCACCAGGCTGGCGACGGTGAGCAGTTGGTAGGGGCTGCTCAGTCCCTGCTTCCTGGCCTCGGCCGCGAGGTCGTACTGCGCGTACTGCTGCTTGGCCATGCCGACCATCTGCTTGAGCAGGTCCTCGGGCTTCATGCCCTTGGCCACGCTGTAGCGGGACGGGAAGAGGAAGCCCTCCAGCGGGTCCTTGACGTTCGCGCTGGTGTCGGCCCAGTCGGGCAGGCCGAGGTTCTTCGCCTGGGCGTGGGCGATGCCCTCTGTGGTGCCGGGCTTGATGTCGAGCCGTTTGTCGATGGCGGCGTAGATCTGCTTGTCGCGCATGCCCTCGGCGATGATCATGGCGTTCTGCGACGTCGGGTCGAGCATCATGGTCACGGCCGCGGCGGCCGACATGTTCTTGTTGAGCGCGTAGACACCGGCCTGGATGGACTGGCCCTTGGGGTTGTTGCGGGCCGCGGCGGTGAAGGCGTCGACGCTCTTGACCACTCCGGCGTTCTTGAGCAGATTGCCCATGGTGGTCAGGGTCGAGCCCTTGGGGACCTCGACCAGCACGCTGCCGCTGCCGTTGCCCGAGTAGTCGGGGGCCGGGCCGAAGTGGTCCTGGTAGACGCCGTAGCCGAAGTAGACACCGCCGGCCAGGCCGCCGCCGAGCACCAGCAGCACCACCATGCAGGCGCAGCCGCTGCGGCGCTTCTTGCCGCCCTTGGGCTGGTTCCGGCCGGCACGCCGGCCGCCGCTCTCGCCGGCCGGGGCCGGTGTGTCCTCGTCATCGTCGTCGCGGCCGGCGAAGAAGGCGTGCTCGCGCGGGTCGTCCTCGCCGTCCGGGTCCCACTCGCCGGTGTTGGCCGGGGCGGTGCGCAGCGGCCGGGCGCCGGGCTCCTGCGGGTGCCCGCCCGGGTCCGGCTGCTGGGGCCGCGCCTGGCCGGGCGCCGACTGGCCCTGCTGCTGGCCGGGCTGGCCCGGCTGGCCGCCCTGCGGCTGCTGGAGGCCGGGGACCGGCTGCTGGGGCTGCTGGCCGTACTGCTGCGGCTGCTGGGGTTGCTGCGGGTAGCCGCCCTGGCCGTAGTAGCCGGGCTGCTGCTGGCCGCCGTAGGGGTCCTGGGGCTGCTGGCCGCCGTACGGGTCGTGGTTGCCGTAGCCGCCGGCCGGATGCGACCCGGTGTCGTAGGTCCCGTGCGAGCCGGTGTCGTAGCCGTCGTAGCCGCCCTGCTGCGGGTATTGCTGCTGGGGCTGCTGCTGCGGGTACTGGCCGGTGTCCTGCTGCATCGGGTACGGCTGCTGCTGATACTGCTGCGGCTGCTGGTGGGGGTACTGGCCGGTGTTGTGCTGCGGGTACTGCTGCTGATGCTGACCTGTGGCGTACGGGTCCTGCTGCCACTCGCCCCCCTGGTCCTGCTGCGGAGGCTGCTGCGGCTGCTGGTAGCCCTGGCCCCCGTCGTACGCATCGCCGAACAGCGGGTCGTCCGGGTGCCACGGTTCGGAGCCGGAGCCCCGGCCATAGTCAGTCATCGGTCCCCTTGGTACGCGGTCGGCAGCGGGACTGCCGACCTTGCGAAACGGGCGGCGCCAGAAGGCGCCGCCGTGTCGCGCGGAACGTTACCGTATCGCGATCAGATAAAGGATTGGACGCTCTCCCCCGGAGCTTTGCCTGACACTCGTTCGGTCTCCAGCGCGCTCTGCAGAATGATGACGGCCGCCGCCTGATCGACTACGGAGCGTCCCTTCTTCGCCTTCACGCCCGACGCCCGCAGCCCCTGAGTGGCCGTCACGGTGGTCATCCGCTCGTCCACCAGCCGCACCGGCACCGGAGTGATGATTTTCGCCACACTCAGCGCGAAGGCCCGCACCTTGGCGGCGGCCGGACCTTCGCCGCCGTTGAGCGAGCGCGGCAGTCCGACGACGACCTCGATCGGCTCGTACTCGGTGACGATCTCCGCGAGCCTGCGCAGGGCCGCGGGGACGTCCCGGCCCGGCACCGTCTCGACAGGCGTCGCGAGGATGCCGTCGGGGTCGCAGGAGGCGACCCCGATCCTGGCGTCCCCGACGTCGACGCCGAGCCGCCGGCCGCGCCGTATCGCGGGCCTCGCGGGCTCGGCGTCCCCGCCGGCGAAGGCTTCCGGCACCGTCACGCCTTCTCTGCGACGAGCCGCTGCACGGCCTCGACGGCGTCCTGGACGGCGGCCGGGTTCTGCCCGCCGCCCTGGGCGACGTCGTCCTTGCCGCCACCGCCGCCGCCGAGCGCCTTGGCGGCGGTACGAACCAGCTCACCGGCCTTGATGCCGCGCTCGCGGGCGCCCTCGTTGGTGGCGACCACGGTCAGCGGGCGGCCGTTGGCCACCGTGAACAGCGCGACGACGGCCGGACGGCCGCCGGTGATGCGCTGCCGTACGTCGAGCACCAGCCGGCGCAGGTCGTCGGCGCCGGTGCCCTCCGGCACCGAGCCGGTGACCAGGGCGAGGCCCTTGACGTCCTGGGCGGTGGCGGCCAGGCCCGCGGCGGCCTGGAGCACCTTCTCGGCGCGGAAGCGCTCGATCTCCTTCTCGGCGTCCTTGAGCTTGGCGAGCATGCCGGAGATCTTGTCGGGCAGTTCCTCGGGGCGGCCCTTGACCAGCTCGGTCAGCTGGGCCACGACGGTGTGCTCGCGGGCCAGGAAGTTGTAGGCGTCCACACCGACCAGGGCCTCGACCCGGCGCACGCCGGAGCCGATCGAGGACTCGCCGAGCAGCTTGACCAGGCCGAGCTGGGCGGTGTTGTGCACATGGGTGCCGCCGCACAGCTCCTTGGAGAAGTCGCCGATGGTGACCACCCGGACGTGCTCGCCGTACTTCTCGCCGAACTCGGCGATGGCGCCCTGCCGTTTGGCCTCGGCGATCGGCAGCACCTCGGCGGTGACGTCGAGTTCGCGGGCCAGCACCTCGTTGATCTTCTGCTCGACGTCGGTCAGCACGGTGCCGGGGACGGCGGCCGGCGAGCCGAAGTCGAAGCGGAAGCGGCCGGGCGAGTTCTCCGAGCCGGCCTGGGCGGCGGTCGGGCCCAGGGCGTCGCGCAGCGCCTGGTGGGTGAGGTGGGTGGCGCTGTGGGCGCGGGCGATGGCGCGGCGGCGGACCAGGTCGATCTGGGCGAGGGCGGTGGCGCCCAGGGTGATCTCGCCGACCTGGACGACGCCCTTGTGCACGCTGACGCCGGGCACCGGCTGCTGGACGTCGCGGACCTCGACGACGGCGCCGCCCTCGACGCGGATGCGGCCGGTGTCGGCGAGCTGGCCGCCGCCCTCGGCGTAGAACGGGGTGCGGTCCAGGACGACCTCGACCTCGTCGCCCTCGGTGGCGGCCGGCGCGGGCAGGCCGTCGACGAGCAGGCCGACGACGGTGGCCTCGTTGTGGTTCTCGGTGTAGCCGGTGAACTGGGTGCTGCCCGAGCGGTCGGCGACCTCGCGGTAGGCCGACAGGTCGGCGTGCCCGGTCTTCTTGGCGCGGGCGTCGGCCTTGGCCCGGTCGCGCTGTTCCTTCATCAGCCGCCGGAAGCCGTCCTCGTCCACGGAAAGGCCCTGCTCCGAGGCCATTTCCAGGGTGAGGTCGATCGGGAAGCCCCAGGTGTCGTGCAGCAGGAAGGCCTGGTCGCCGGACAGCACCCGGCCGCCGGCGGCCTTGGTCTCGGTGACGGCGGTGTCGAGGATGTTGGTGCCGGACCTGAGCGTCTTGAGGAAGGCGGCCTCCTCGGCGAGGGCGACGGTCTCGATCCGCTTGCGGTCGGTGAGCAGTTCCGGGTACTGCTCGCCCATCGACTTGAGCACCACGTCGATCAGGTCGGCGGCCACCGGGTCGTGGGCGCCGAGCAGCCGCATGTTGCGGATGGCGCGGCGCATGATGCGGCGCAGCACATAGCCGCGGCCCTCGTTGCCGGGGGTGACACCGTCGCCGATCAGCATCATCGAGGTGCGCATGTGGTCGGCGACCACCCGCAGTGCCACATCGGTGTCATGCGACTGCCCGTAGCGGACGCCGGTCAGCTCGGTGGCCTTGTCGATCACGACCTGCAAGGTGTCGGTCTCGTACATGTTCTGCACGCCTTGCAGGATCATCGCGAGGCGTTCGAGGCCGAGGCCGGTGTCGATGTTCTTGGCGGGCAGGTCGCCGAGGATCGGGAAGTCCTCCTTGCCCTCGCCGGCGCCGCGCTCGTACTGCATGAAGACCAGGTTCCAGATCTCCACGTAGCGCTCGTCGTTGACGGCGGGGCCGCCCTCGGCGCCGAATTCGGGGCCGCGGTCGTAGTTGATCTCGGAGCAGGGGCCGCAGGGGCCGGGGACGCCCATGGACCAGTAGTTGGGGCCCATGCCGAGCCGCTGGATGCGCTCGGCGGGCACGCCGATCACGTCGCGCCAGATCCGCTCGGCCTCGTCGTCCTGCTCGTAGACGGTGATCCAGAGCTTCTCCGGCTCCAGGCCGTAACCGCCCTGGTCCTGGGGCGTGGTGAGCAGCTCCCAGGCGTAGCTGATGGCGCCTTCCTTGAAGTAGTCGCCGAAGGAGAAGTTGCCGCACATCTGGAAGAACGTGCCGTGTCTGGTGGTCTTGCCGACCTCTTCGATGTCCGGGGTGCGGACGCACTTCTGGACGCTGGTGGCGCGGGCGAAGGGCGGCTTGACCTCGCCGAGGAAATACGGCTTGAAGGGGACCATGCCCGCCGGGACCAGCAGCAGCGTGGGGTCGTCGGCGATGAGGGACGCCGACGGCACAACGGTGTGTCCGCGCTCCTCGAAGAAGCGCAGCCAGCGGCGGCGGATTTCTGCCGACTCCATCAGTGATCGTCCTTCCGGTCGTACCTGTTGTACGCGATGCCCCGGCGCGGCGCCGGGAGGTCGGTGTCCAGTTCGAGCGGGGCGCGGCGGCGGGCGTCGTCCCCGCCGGTCAGCCCCAGGGCGTCGTGCAGCTCCACTTCGCGCTGCGCCATGCCCGCCTTGACGTCGTGGGCGAACGTACGCAGCCGCGCGCCGGTCTCCAGCGCGCGGTCGGCCGCGACCGCCGCCAGGCTGTCCGGGCTGAGCCGGCGCAGCGCGCGGTTGACCTTGGTGGTGGCCCACACTCCGGTGGCGGCACCGGTCAGGAACCAGAACAGACGGCGGAACATGGGGCCTCAGTCCTTCGAGCGGTTGCGGCGGCGGCCGCGCCGGGTGCCGGGCAGCACCGTGCCGGCGCCGCCGGCCTGCAGGCCGACCGCGCGCCGCACCCCGTAGCCGAAGGCCGCGACCTTCACCAGGGGGCCGCCGAAGGTGCTGGCGACGGTCGAGGACAGCGCGGAGGCGTTGGCGGTCACCTCGGCCACGTCCGCGGTGATCGTGTCGACCCGGTCCAGCTGGGTGTGCGCGGAGCGCAGCGCGTCGGTGGCCTCGCCGAGCAGCGGTACGGCCTGCTCGGTGATGCCGGCGACCAGTTCCGTGGTGCGCCGCAGGGTGCTGGACAGCCGCGCGAGCGCGACGGCCAGGAACGACACGAGGATCGCCCAGAACACCGCCACGACGAGGCCGGCCACGCCGGCCACTTCTCCACCGGACACCTTGCCGCGCTCCCTCTCGTCACCAGGCCGATTGACTCCCGAGCCTATCGCGCCGCGGGCTTTCCCCCGTACCGCATTCCCCCGGGGCGCCGCGCGCCCCGCCGTCCTGGTCCGTCCCGCGCCTTCCCCTCTACGCGGGGGGCAACCCACCAGGGGCGCGGGGAACTGCGCGCCCGGCCACGACGCACGGGAAGTCCGAACGCCACAGAAGCGGCACCCGCCCAGGGGCGCGGGGAACCGCGCGAGCAACCCCCCGCCGGGGGAAGGTCCGGGCACGGCCGGTGGGGGCGAGCGCGGTCGGCCCGGCGGGGGCGGGACGGCACGCCCCGGCGGGGGCGGGACGGCACGGCCCGGCGGAGGCGAGCGCGGCCGGCCCGCTGTACGTAGTGCGAGCGTTCAAGTACGCTCCGTGCACCATGGAGACTGCGGGCAACCTCCCGTCCGAGCTGACCCGGTTTGTCGGCAGGGCGCCGGAACTCGACCGGTTGACGCGGATGGTGGCCGACGCACGGCTGACCACGGTCACCGGGCCGGGCGGGGTCGGCAAGACCCGGCTCGCGCTGCGTGCCGCCCGGCAGTTGCAGGACCGTTTCCGCGACGGCGTCTGGCTCGTGGAGCTGACCGGCCTGCCCGGCGCGGAACTGGTGGACCACACGGCCGCGGAGGCGCTGCGGCTGCCCGACCACACCGTCAGGGCGCCGCGCGACGCGCTGGCCGAGCATCTGGCCGACCGCGAACTGCTCCTGGTGCTCGACGGCTTCGACCGGCTGGCCGAGCCGTGCGCGGGCTTGGTCGCCGAACTGCTGCGCCGGGCGCCGGGGCTGCGGGTGCTGGCGGCGGGCCGGCGGGCGCTGGGCATCACCGGTGAGCGGCTGCTGCCGCTCGACCCGCTGCCCGCCGATTCCGAGGCGGTGCAGCTGTTCAGCGAGCGGGCCGCCGCTGTGCTGCCCGGCTTCGCCGTGACGGCGGCCAATTCCGCGGCGGTGACCGAGCTGTGCGCCCGGCTCGACGGACTGCCGCTGGCCCTCGAACTGGCCGCGGTACGGCTGCGCGCGCTCTCGGTGGAGCAGGTGCTCGAACGCCTCGACGACCGTTTCCGGCTGCTGACCGGCGGTGACCCGAGCGCGCCGGCGCGGCACCGGGCGCTGCGTACCGCGATCGGCTGGAGCCATGAGCTGTGCAGCCCGGCCGAACGGCTGCTGTGGGCGCGGCTGTCGGTGTTCGCCGGGCGTTTCGACCTGGAGGCGGTCGAGTACGTGTGCGCGGGCGGCGGCATCGCCGGGGACGAGGTCGTGGAGGCGCTCGCCGCCCTGGTCGCCCAGTCGGTGCTGAGCCGGCAGGAGGACGGCGCGGGCGGCGACGGCGGTCCGGCCCGCTACCGGATGCTGGACAGCGTCCGCGAGTACGGCGCCGGGTGGCTGGCCGCGCTGGGCGACGAGGCGCGGGTCAGGCGCAGGCACCGCGACTGGTATCTGGGGCTCGCCACCTGGTGCGAGCTGGACTGGTTCAGCCCGCGGCAGGCGGAGGTCGCCGCGCGGGTGGCGGCGGACCTGCCGAATCTGCGGCTGGCGCTGGAGTTCAGCCTGGACGGGCTGCCGGGCGAGCCGCCGGAGGAGCCGGCGGTCGGCCAGTACCTGGCGGCCACCTTGTGGTTCTGCTGGGTGGGCTGCGGGCGGCTCGCGGAGGGCAGGTACTGGCTGGGCCGGGCGCTCGACCTGCCGGCTGAGCCGTCGGAGGCCCGCGCGAAGGTGATGTGGGTGTACGGCTACGTGGCGGTGCTCCAGGGCGATTCGGCGGCGGCGCTCGCGGTGCTCCAGGACTGCCGGGACGAGGCGCGCGCGACGGGCAACGCGGTGGCGGAGGCGTACGCGCTGCACCGGCTCGGCTGCCTGGCGCTGGTCTCCGACGACATGCCGCGGGCCGAGCGGTTCATCGACGACGCGCTGGCGCGCTACCGCGGGATCGGCGAGCTGAACAGCAATGTGCTGATGGCGCAGGTCGAGTTGGCGATGTCGGTGGCCTTCCAGGGCGACGTGGAGCAGGCGGTGCGGCTGGCCGAGGAGGTCACGGACATCTGCCGGGACCACGGTGAGCGCTGGACGCTGGCGTACGCGCTGTACGTACGGGGCTACGCGGCCTGGCTGGCCGGTGAGCCGGAGCGGGCCAGGCGGCTGACCGAGGAGTCGCTCGCCATCGACCACGCCTTCGACGACCTGGTGGGGGCGGTGCTGGCGCTCGAACTGCTGGCGCTGATCACCGAGGACGAGGGCGCGCCGTACGAGGCGGCGGTCCTCCAGGGCGCGGCGGGGCGGCTGTGGGAGTCGGTGGGGCTGCGGCTGTTCGGCTCGCGGTATTTCAACGCACCGCACACGGTGTGCGAGCAGCGGGTGCGTGCCGCGCTCGGCGAGGCGGCCTACGCGGCGGCGCTGGGCGAGGGCGGCCGGCTGGGCCTGGACGCGGCGGCGCGGCGGGCGCTGGACCGGCCGTGCGGCCCGGTGCGCGGGGAGCAGCGCGGCGGCTTGCGGGCGCCGGCGCCGCGTACGCACAAGCCCGCCGCCTCTCCTGAGGCGGCGGGCTGAGGTGCGGCGCGCGGGGGTCAGCGGGCGTAGTACTCCACGACCAGCTGCTCGTCGCAGATCACCGGGATCTCCTTGCGGTTCGGGTCGCGGTCCAGCCGGAAGGCCAGCGCCTGCAGGTTGACCTGGAGGTAGCGCGGGGACTCGCCGTCGCCGGCCCAGCCGCCCTCGCGGGCCACCAGGAACGGGGTCTTCTCGCGGGAGCGCTCGCGGACCTGGACGACGTCGTCGGGGCGGACCCGGAAGGACGGCTTGTCGACCTTGCGTCCGTTGACCTCGATGTGGCCGTGCACGACCATCTGCCGGGACTGGTAGATGGTGCGGGCCAGGCCAGAGCGCAGCACGAGGGCGTCGAGGCGGCGCTCCAGCTCGATGATCAGCGCTTCGCCCGTCCGCAGGCCGGAGGACTTCTTGGCCTGGTCGTAGGCGCGCCGCATCTGCCGCTCGCTGATGTCGTACTGCGCACGCAGCCGCTGCTTCTCCAGCAGGCGGGTCTTGTAGTCGCTGTTCTGCTTGCGACCACGGCCGTGCTCACCCGGCGGGTAGGGGCGTGCCTCGAAGTACTTGACCGCCTTCGGGGTGAGCGCGATGCCCAGCGCCCTGGACTTCTTGACCTTGGGACGCGACTGATTCACGTGCGTCGAACCTCCGTGTAAATTAGGTAAGGCTTACCTTAACTGAGGAGTGCGCATGATTCGACCCGGGAACCCCGTACCCGACGTGTCCGACCCGCAGAAGCAGTCGGAGCGGTCGCCGCACGGTCAGCCGCGTCCCGACGCGGAAGACGCGCCCCGGCAGCCCTCGGCCGCGGAACGCGCACGCACTCTGGTCGAGGGTAACTCGTCCCCCGCGCTGGTCATTCCCGGTCTCACCCCGGCGCCGGCCACCCCGCTGGTGCCGCTGCGGCACTCCGTGGGACCCACCGGCGACATCTTCCTGCTGTTCCCGCGGGATTCCCCCGCGGTCCGCGCGGTGCGCGCGGCGGCCGGTGACGAGGCGGCGGCTGTGCTGGAAATCACTGACGTGGCCCCGGTCGCGGTACGGCACCGGATCCGCGGCAGGGCGCGGGTCGCCGGCTGGCTGACCGCCGTTCCCGGCGCGTCCTTCGAGACGGGGGCGGAACTGCTGCGCCTGGAGGTCGGCGAGATCACGCTCGACGACCTGTGGGGCGCCGACCTGGTCGACCCCGACGAGTTCGCGGACGCCGCCGCCGATCCGCTGGCGCTCCACGAGACGGACATCCTCCAGCACCTCGCCGCCGCGCACGCCGACGAGGTCGCCGCGCTGTGCACCCTGGTCTCCGGTGCCGGCCGCTGCACGACCGGCGCGGTGCCGGTGGCGCTGGACCGCTTCGGACTGCGGGTGCGCTTCCACGCCGAGGACGGCGCCTTCGACGCGCGCTTCGACTTCCGCGCCCCGGTGCGGGGCCTCCAGGACGCGCAGCAGGCGATGCGCGAGCTGTTCGCGGCGGCCCGCGAGGACTGAGGCGGCGCCGCTATTCGCCCGTGCCGGCCAGCCGCTCGCGCACCCACTCCAGGACGTCGGCGTACCGCCCCTCGGCGCCGTAACGGGTCGGTTCGTAGTAGCGGCGGCCGGCCAGCTCCTGCGGAAGATACTGCTGGGCGGCGACCGCGCCGGGCACGTCGTGCGGATAGACGTACCCCTGGGCGTGGCCGAGCTTGGCCGCGCCCTTGTAGTGCCCGTCGCGCAGATGCGCCGGCACCGGTCCCGCCTTGCCGGCGCGTACGTCGGCGAGCGCGGCGCCGATGGCGGTGGTCGCGGCATTGGACTTCGGGGCCAGCGCCAGGGCGATCGTGACGTGCGAGAGGGTCAGCGACGCCTCGGGGAAGCCGATCATCGCCACCGCCTGGGCCGCGGCGACCGCGGTCGGCAGGGCGGTGGGGTCGGCGAGCCCGATGTCCTCGCTGGCCGAGATCATCAGCCGGCGGGCGATGAAGCGGGGGTCCTCGCCCGCGTCGATCATCCGGGCCAGATAGTGCAGCGCCGCGTCCACGTCGGAGCCGCGGATGGACTTGATCAGGGCGCTGGCCACGTCGTAGTGCTGGTCGCCGTCCCGGTCGTAGGTGACCGCGGCCCGGTCGACGGCCTCCTCCAGGGTGGCCAGCGTGATGGTGTCCTCGTCCTTGGCCAGCGCCGAGCCCGCGCCCGCCTCCAGCGCGGTCAGCGCGCGGCGGGCGTCGCCGCCGGCGATCCGCAGCAGGTGCTCCTCGGCGTCCTGCGGCAGGCTCACCGCGCCCGCGAGGCCCTGCTCGGCGCTCAGCGCGCGGTGCAGCACCCCGCGCAGGTCGTCGTCGGTGAGCGGTTCGAGGGTCAGCAGCAGGGAGCGGGACAGCAGCGGGGAGATCACCGAGAAGTACGGGTTCTCGGTGGTGGCCGCGATCAGGGTGACCCAGCGGTTCTCCACCGCGGGCAGCAGCGAGTCCTGCTGCGCCTTGCTGAAGCGGTGGATCTCGTCGAGGAAGAGCACGGTCTCGCGCTGGAAGCCGCCGGACTGGCGCTTGGCGCTCTCGATGACCGTACGGACTTCCTTGACGCCCGCGGTGATCGCGGACAGCTCCACGAAGCGCTTGTTGGTGGCCTTGCTGACCACGTACGCCAGTGTCGTCTTGCCGGTGCCGGGCGGGCCCCACAGGATCACCGACGAGGGACCGGCGGGGCCGCCGCCGCTCTCCCCCACCAGCCGCCGCAGCGGCGATCCGGGCCGCAGCAGGTGCTGCTGCCCGACGACCTCGTCCAGGACGCGCGGGCGCATGCGTACGGCGAGGGGGCTGGCCCCGGGGTCGCGCTCCCGGCGTTCCTCTGCGGCGGCGGTGAAAAGATCTGGCTCCACGCCTTGCAGCGTAGGTCACCGGTCGGACAGTCGCGTCTCCCGCCGGCGGGAGCGGTCACCGCGGGGCGTCAGATGACGGTCTTCCAGTAGTACCAGAAGTGCACCAGGATCAGCATCGCGATCACGCCGTACCAGAGCACCGGCACGACCCAGTGGAATTCCAGCACCAGGGCGCGGGCCTTGGCCGGGACCTTGATCAGGCCGTGCTTGATGTTGTGCACCGCCGTGTACCAGAACGTGGCGATGGTGACGATCCAGGCCAGGCAGCACCACAGGCAGATCGCGTTGATGTTGTAGATCGTCTGGTACTGGAGCCAGGAGATGAAGCACACACCGAACAGGCCGCCGGCCTGCAGGCCGTACCAGAACCACGGCTTGTAGCGGGCGCCGGCGAACATGCCCATGGCCAGGGTCATCAGCACCGGGAAGGCCGCCAGGCCGATGATCGGGTTCTGGAAGCCGAAGACGTGGGCCTGCGAGCTCTCCATCACGCTGCCGCACGAGATGATCGGGTTCAGACTGCACCCCGGGGTGTACGTCCGGCCCTCGACTTTCGCCTGCAGCAGCTTGAACTTGTCATCGGTGATGACGAAGGAGGCGACAAGACCCAGAACGCCGCTGATCAGCAGGAGCCATGTGAAGGGCTTGCCCGCTGCGATGCCGTCGGCCGTGCGTGGTTCGCTCTCGCCGTCCGTTCGCGTCTCGTCCAGGGCGGAAGTCGTCATGATGGCCGATCTCTAGGTCCGTGGGGGCGGGCACCCCTCATTGTGCACCAGGGCGGTCAGGAGGGAATAAGCGTGCGCCGCCTGTGATACACGGACGAGCGGTTTACGCCGGCCTGTCCTTGACGGCCGCCGCGCTCCGGCCGTGCGCCACCTCGGGCTGCGGCCGACTGCCCGCGTGGCCGAGCGTGCTGGGCCGCGCACGGCTCGTACAGACGATCGCCGACCGGGAGGCGCGGCGGCACGTTGACGCCGGGCCCGGGCCCGGCGGCCGGACGGTGTCGGTCACAGGCCTCGTCGTGGAGCCGCCGGGGGCGGGTCCGCCGGACCGCGGGCCGCTTCGCCCAGGTAGGGGTTGGTGGCGCGCTCGCGGCCGATGGTGGTCTGCGGGCCGTGGCCCGACAGCACCACGGTGGAGTCGTCGAGCGGCAGGCACACGCGGACCAGCGACGCGTACAGCTCGGTCAGGGAGCCGCCGGGCATGTCGGTGCGTCCGACGGAGCCGGCGAACAGCAGGTCGCCGGAGAACAGCACGGACGGGATGTCCGCGGCCTCGGGCAGCCGGAAGGTCACCGACCCCTTGGTGTGGCCGGGCGCGTGCGCGACGCCGAACTCCAGGCCGGCGAGCGTGAGGCTGCTGCCGTCGCTCAGTTCCCGCAGATCGCCGGGTTCGCCGATGGTCAGTTCGCCCAGCAGCGGCTGGCCGATGCTGCGGCCGAGCGCCTTCTCCGGGTCGCCGAACATGTAGCGGTCCGCCGGGTGGATCCAGGCGGGCACGTCGTGCGCGCCGCACACCGGGACCACCGAGGCGACATGGTCGATGTGGCCGTGGCTGAGGATGACGGCGACCGGCTTGAGGCGGTACTTGGCGAGCGTGTCCTCGACACCTTGGGTCGCGAGGTGGCCCGGGTCGATGATCACGCACTCCTCGCCCGCGGCGGGGGCGACCACATAACAATTGGTCCCCCAGGCCCCGGCGGGGAACCCGGCAATGAGCACGTTCGTCCTTCTGTCGTCCGTCGGCGGTCCCGGCAGTTCACGAGCCTACCGGCGGGCACATCGCGGTCGCGAACACGTATCGGGCGCGCATCGGCGTGTTTGCGGACTGGACTGGACCCGCCGCAGGACGCGAAGATCTGCGCACACACCCGTGTCCGCGGCACACAACCGCTGACACACAGTAAACGCACAGCTCACACGGCCTGCGGCACAATACGCCACGGGGCGAAGGACAACACCCCCGCACCAGACGCATCACACGGCAGACGACACGAGCGACCGGGAGACGGCGAAGTGGTCACCAAGGATCAGCGGCGGCGGCAGCTCGCCCGGGAGAAGTTCGAGCGGCAGCAGGCGCGCCGGGTGGATCACCACCGCAAGTCGCGCCGCCGCAACGCGGTGATCGCCGCGGTGATCGCGGTGGTGGTCGCCGCGGGCGGCACCGCGTGGGCGGCCGGCGCCTTCGACGGCAGCTCGAAGAAGAAGGACGACGCGGCGGGCGCCACCCCCAGCGCCACGCCCTCGGGGACGGCCGCGCCGACCAAGGTGCCCGACCCGTGCGCGAAGCCCGAGGCGGGCAACCCCGGTACGGCGACGTGGAAGAAAGCGCCCGCGATGGCGATCGACAAGAGCGCGAAGTACACCTTCACGCTCAAGACGACCTGCGGCGACATCCCGATCGCGCTGGACGCGGCGAAGGCGCCCGCGACGGTGAACTCGTTCAAGTTCCTCGCGGACAAAGGTTTCTTCGACCACACGCGCTGCCACCGGCTGACCACCAACGGCATTTACGTGCTCCAGTGCGGCGACCCGACCGCGAAGGGCAGCGGCGGCCCCGGCTACACGATCCCGGACGAGAACCTGACGGCCTTCGGCAAGGCGGACGCCACCAGCGGCACCGTCGTCTACCCGGCGGGCACCGTCGCGATGGCCAACAGCGGCCCGAACACCGGCGGCAGCCAGTTCTTCCTGGTCTACAAGGACAGTCCGCTGCAGCCCAACTACACTCCGTTCGGCACGATGAGCGCCGACGGCCTCAAGGCGCTGGACAAGATCGCCGCCGCGGGTGACAACAGCGGCGGCCAGGGCGACGGCGCACCGAACGCCACCGCCGTGATCAACAAGGCGACCGTCAGCAAATCCTGAATCCCCCCGCATCGGATGCGGACAGCCGGGGCGATGGTCGCCTATGTTGGCGTTGGACCGGTCAGTGCGCACAGCCCGGCCGGAGAGACACTGTGGAAGATGCCCGTCAGCCGCCAGCCGGCAGGGCATCACGTGGAGGAGGCGCTGTGAGCAGCGACCCGTGGGGCCGCGTCGATGAGACGGGGACCGTGTACGTGCGTACGGCCGACGGGGAGAAGGAGGTCGGTTCGTGGCAGGCGGGCTCCCCCGCGGAGGCGCTCGCCTACTTCGAGCGCAAGTACGAGGGTCTCGTCGTGGAGATCGGCCTCCTGGAACGGCGGGTGCGGACCACCGACCTCGCGCCGAAGGACGCGCTGGCCGCGATCGAGCACCTGCGGACCTCGGTGACCGAGGCGCACGCGGTGGGCGACCTCGCGGCGCTCGGCGTCCGGCTGGACGCGCTGGTCGCCCTGGTGGACTCGCGGCGCGAGGAGCGCCGGGCGGCCAAGGCCAAGCAGGGCGAGGAGGCCAAGGCCGCCAAGGAGCAACTGGTCACCGAGGCCGAGCAGTTGGCCGAGAGCGAGCAGTGGCGCACCGCGGGTGAGCGGCTGCGGGCGCTGGTGGACACCTGGAAGGGCCTGCCGCGGCTCGACCGCAAGGCCGACGACGAGCTGTGGCACCGTTTCAGCCATGCCCGTTCGGTGTTCTCCAAGCGCCGCAAGGCGCACTTCGCCTCGCTCGACGCGCAGCGCGAGGAGGCCAGGCGGACCAAGGAGAAGCTGGTCACCGAGGCGCAGGCGCTGTCGGGCTCCACGGACTGGGGGCCGACCGCGGCCCGCTACCGGGAGCTGATGACGGACTGGAAGGCGGCGGGGCGCGCACAGCGCGAGGCCGAGGACGACCTGTGGAACCGCTTCCGCGGCGCCCAGGACGTCTTCTTCGCCGCCCGCGCCGAGGCGTTCGCCGAGCGGGACGGTGAGCAGCGGGACAACCTCGCGGCCAAGGAGCAGTTGGTCGTGGAGGCCGAGAAGCTGCTGCCGGTGACCGACCTGAAGGCGGCGCGGGCCGCCTTCCGCACCATCAACGAGCGCTGGGAGGCCATCGGCCATGTGCCGCGGGACTCCCGGCCGCGCATCGAGGGCCGGATGCACACGGTGGAGCGGGCGCTGGCGGACTCCGAGGAGGCCGAGTGGCGGCGCACCAACCCGGAGGTCCGGGCCAGGGCCGCGGGGCTGACCGGCCAGCTCCAGGCGGCCGTGGACAAGCTGCGCGACCAGGTCGACGCGGCGCGCTCCGCGGGCAACACCGCCAGGGCCGACAAGCTCGCGGCCGAGCTTGAGGGCCGCCAGGCGCTGCTGGACCAGGCGCTCAAGGGTCTGCAGGAATTCGGCGGCTAGACCCGCGTAAGCGAAAGGCCTCGGCACGCTGCTGCGTGCCGAGGCCTTTCGCCGTGTACGGCCGGCGACCGCCGTTCGGCGGGTGCCGGTCGCGGCTGCCGTCCGCCGTCTGCGGGCGGCGGCTCAGCGCTGGCGGCCCGAGGTGACCCGGTAGACGTCGTAGACGCCCTCGACGCCCCGGACGGCCTTGAGGACATGGCCCAGGTGCTTGGGGTCGCCCATCTCGAAGGTGAAGCGGGAGGTGGCGACCCGGTCGCGGGAGGTCTGGACGGCTGCGGACAGGATGTTGACGTGCTGGTCGGACAGGACCCGGGTGACGTCCGACAGCAGCCGGGAGCGGTCAAGGGCCTCGACCTGGATGGCGACCAGGAAGACCGAGGACTGGGTGGGCGCCCACTCCACGTCGATGATCCGCTCGGGCTGCTGGGACAGCGAGTCGACGTTGACGCAGTCGGCCCGGTGCACCGACACGCCGTTGCCCCGGGTGACGAAGCCGATGATGGGGTCGCCGGGGACCGGGGTGCAGCAGCGGGAGAGCTTGACCCACACATCGCTGGCGCCCTTGACCACGACCCCCGGGTCGGCATTGGCCCGGCGCTTGCTGCGGCCCGGTGTCGGGGCGGTGATCTCCTCGACGTCCTCGGTCGCGCCCTCCTCGCCGCCGAGCGCGTCCACCAGTTTCTGCACCACGGACTGCGCGGTGATGTGGCCCTCGCCGATCGCCGCGTACAGCGCGGAGATGTCGGGGTAGCGCATCTCGTGCGCCAGGGTGACCAGCGAGTCGCCGGTCAGCACCCGCTGGATCGGCAGGTTCTGCTTGCGCATGGCGCGCGCGATGGCGTCCTTGCCGTGCTCGACGGCCTCCTCGCGGCGCTCCTTGGAGAACCAGGCGCGGATCTTGTTGCGCGCCCGCGGCGACTTGACGAAGCCGAGCCAGTCGCGGGACGGCCCGGCGCCGGCCGCCTTGGAGGTGAAGACCTCGACCAGGTCGCCGTTGTCCAGGGTGGACTCCAGCGGTACGAGCCGGCCGTTGACCCGGGCGCCTATCGTGCGGTGGCCGACCTCGGTGTGCACCGCGTAGGCGAAGTCGACCGGGGTGGCGCCGGCCGGCAGCGCTATGACGTCGCCCTTGGGCGTGAAGACGAAGACCTCGCTCTGCGACAGGTCGAAGCGCAGCGACTCCAGGAATTCGCCCGGGTCCTCGGTCTCCTTCTGCCAGTCCAGCAGCTGGCGCAGCCACGCCATGTCGTTGACCGCGTCGTCCTTCTTGTCGGAGCGCGGGCTGTCGGTGCGCACCTTGGAGGCCCCGGCGACGGCCTCCTGCTTGTACTTCCAGTGCGCGGCGATGCCGTACTCGGCGCGCCGGTGCATGTCGAAGGTGCGGATCTGCAATTCCACGGGCTTGCCGCTGGGGCCGATGACCGTGGTGTGCAGCGACTGGTACATGTTGAACTTCGGCATCGCGATGTAGTCCTTGAACCGGCCGGGGACCGGATTCCATCGCGCGTGGATCGTGCCGAGTGCCGCGTAGCAGTCCCTGACCGTGTCGACCAGCACCCGGATGCCGACCAGGTCGTAGATCTCCGCGAAGTCCCGGCCGCGGACGATCATCTTCTGGTAGACGCTGTAGTAGTGCTTGGGGCGGCCGGTGACGGTGGCCTTGATCCTGGCGGCCCGCAGGTCCTGCTGGACCTGGTCGGTGACGACGGCCAGATACTCGTCCCGCTTGGGGGCGCGCTCGGCGACCAGCCGGACGATCTCGTCGTACATCTTGGGGTAGAGGATGGCGAAGGCCAGGTCCTCCAGCTCCCACTTGATGGTGTTCATGCCCAGCCGGTGGGCCAGCGGGGCGTAGATCTCCAGGGTCTCGCGGGCCTTCTTCTCCTGCTTGTCCCGCTTGAGGTAGCGCATCGTGCGCATGTTGTGCAACCGGTCGGCGAGCTTGATGACCAGGACCCGCGGGTCCTTGGCCATGGCGACGACCATCTTGCGGACCGTCTCGGCCTGCGCGGCCTCGCCGAACTTGACCTTGTCGAGCTTGGTGACACCGTCCACCAGCAGCGCGACCTGGTCGCCGAAGTCCCTGCGCAGCTGGTCGAGGCCGTACTCGGTGTCCTCGACGGTGTCGTGCAGCAGCCCGGCCATCAGGGTGGCGGGGTCCATCCCCAGCTCGGCCAGGATGGTGGTGACGGCCAGCGGGTGGGTGATGTACGGGTCGCCGCTCTTGCGCTTCTGGCCGCGGTGCCAGCGCTCGGCGACCTGGTAGGCGCTCTCGATCTGCCGCAGCTGTGCGCTGTCGCCCTTGGGGTCGTTGCCCCTGACGACCCGCAGCAGCGGTTCGAGCACCGGGTTGTACGGGCTGGAGCGCTGCACGCCGAGCCTGGCCAGCCGGGCGCGGACCCGGCTGGAGGACGCACCGGGCCGGGTCGGCGCGACGCTGCCCGGGGTCCGCACCGGCCGGACGCCGGGCGCGGCGCCCTGCGGCGCGTCCTGCTCGGCGGCGTCCTGCGCGGGCGCGTCCGTGCCGCGTGCGGCCGGTTCGGTACCGCCCGCTGCGTCGAGTGGCTGGGCCTGGTCTGGCAAGTGCACTCCTCACGCGGGGTAGAACACCCATGGTAACGACCTGGGCCGACACCCGGGCGGGCGGAGCCCCCGGCCGCCGCCGGACGCCCCCGGCAGCCCCTGCGCGGGGCCGCGGCGGCCCGTACGGCACTGTACGGGCGCGTGGCGGCCCTGCGGGGGCGCCGGGGCGTGCGGTGTCAGATCGTGACCAGCGCGTCCAGCGGGGCGTCGCCCAGGGCCGGGAGCAGCCGCTGCCGGCCGCCGAGGAAGGCCAGCTCCAGCAGGACCGCCACGCCGACGACGGTGGCGCCGGTGCGGCGGACCAGTTCCAGGCTGGCCTGCGCGGTGCCGCCGGTGGCCAGCACGTCGTCGATCAGCAGCACCCGGTCGCCGGGCGCGAAGGCGTCGGTGTGCACCTCGATCTCGGCGGTGCCGTACTCCAGCTGGTACGCCTGCCCGTGGGTCTCGCCCGGCAGCTTGCCTGCCTTGCGCACCGGGACGAAGCCCAGGCCCGCGCGGACGGCGGCAGGTGCGGCCAGGATGAAGCCGCGCGCTTCGAGACCGACGACCTTGGTGGCGCCGCGCTCGGTGCACAGCGCGGCCAGCGCGTCGACCAGGGCGCCGAAGGCCACCGGGTCGGCCAGCAGGGGCGTGATGTCCTTGAACATCACGCCGGGCTCCGGGTAGTCCGGTACGTCCCTGATGTGGGCGAGCAGCAGTTCGCGCAGCTCGGCGGACGCGGTCTCCGTGGTGGTCATCGCGCTTGTCTTCCTCGGCTTCCTGATGGATGTCTCCCCCGGCATTGTCACCCGCACGGCACGCGAAGGCCGCCCGGTCGTGCGGACCCGGGCGGCCTGTGCGTACCGTTCCTGCGTCTTTCCCGCGGATCAGCGCCGCTTGCCCGAGGGGCGGTTGCGGCCGCGGGTGCCGCGGCTGCCCGACGGGGTGCGCGGGCTGCGCGGGGCGCCCTGCGAGCGGGGGGCGACCACGCCGGCCGCCGCGGACGCGGTGGCCTCCTCGTCGTCGCCCTCCGGGTCGTCGGCCTCGTCGTCGTACTCGTCGAGGTCGCGCGGGTCCTCGCCGCGGGCCTCGGCCTCCTTGGCCTTCTGCGCGTCGGACGCGCGCTTGGCCAGCACCCGCTTGTGCAGCGCGCGCATCTGCGGCTCGCGCTCCTTGAGGTCCGCCACGATCGGGGTCGCGATGAAGATCGAGGAGTACGCGCCGGCGGTGAGGCCGACGAACAGCGCGAGCGCGATGTCGTTGAGCACGCCGGCGCCGAGCAGGCCGCCGCCGATGAACAGCAGCGCGGCGACCGGCAGCAGCGCCACGACGGTGGTGTTGATCGACCGCACCAGGGTGCCGTTGAGGCTGCGGTTGGCGGCCTCGCTGTAGGTGCGCTGGTTCTGCTTGGTGATGCCCCTGGTGGCTTCCTTGAGGCCGTCGAAGACGACGACGGTGTCGTACAGGGAGTAACCGAGGATGGTGAGCAGGCCGATCACCGTACCTGGGGTGACCTCGAAGCCGACGATCGCGTAGACCCCGGTGGTGATGGTGATGTCGTGCAGCAGCGCGACGAGCGCGGCCGCGGCCATCCGCCACTCGAAGGCGATGGCCAGGTAGATCACCACCAGGACCAGGAAGATGATCAGACCCTGGAGGGCCTTGCGGGAGATCTCCTTGCCCCAGCTCGGGCCGACGATCTCCGCGTCGATCTTCGACGGGGTGATCTTGAGGTCCTCGCCGATCTTCTGCTGGACGTCCTTGGAGGTCGCCGTCGAGATGTCGCTGACCTGGATGCGCAGGCCGCCGTTGCCCAGCTTCTGGATCGTGGCGTGGTGGCCCGCGGTGTCGCCGGCGATCCTGTCCTGCGCCTGGGACGACGAGATCGACGTCTTGGGCGTGGTGAAGACCGCGCCGCCGGAGAACTCGATGCCCAGCTTGAGGCCGTTCACCACGAGTCCGACGACCGCGGCGACCGTGATCAGGATGGACACGCCGTACCAGAGCCGGCGCTTGCCCACGAAGTCGTAGCTGACCTCGCCCCTGTGCAGCCGGTGACCGAGAGTGCTGATCTTGGACATCAGGCTTCCTTCGTCTCGGAGCTGTGGGTGCGGCGGACCCGGCGCAGCGGCGCCTTGACCCCGAGGCTCTTCGGGTCCAGGCCGGACCACCGGTGGCCGTCGGCGAAGAACGCGCGGCGGGCGAGGATCGTCATCAGCGGCTTGGTGAACAAGAACACCACGGCGACGTCGAGCAGCGTGGTCAGGCCGAGGGTGAAGGCGAAGCCTCGGACCTTGCCGACGGTCACGACGTAGAGGACGGCGGCGGCCAGGAAGGACACGAAGTCCGACACCAGGATGGTGCGCCGGGCACGCGGCCAGCCGCGGGCGACGGCCGGCTGGAGCGACCGGCCCTCGCGCAACTCGTCCCTTATGCGTTCGAAGAACACGATGAAGGAGTCGGCGGTGATACCGATGGCCACGATCGCACCGGCGACCGCCGGCAGGTTCAGCGCGAAGCCGATGGCACGGCCGAGCAGGCACATGATCGTGTACGTGAGCGCGGCCGACGTCAGGAGGCTCAGGATCGCCACGAAGCTCAGGCCGCGGTAGTAGGCGAACATGTAGAGCACGACGAGCGCCAGGCCGACGGCGCCGGCGATCAGGCCGCCGCGCAGCTGCTCACCGCCGAGGGCGGCCGAGACCGTGGTGATGTCGGAGGGCTCGAAGGCCAGCGGCAGCGAGCCGTACTTGAGCACGTTGGCCAGGTCCTCGGCGTCGTTCTGCTTGAACGAGCCGGAGATCTGGGCGCTGCCGCCGGGCAGTGCCTGGGCGACCGAGGGGGCCGACTTGACCTCGCCGTCCAGGTCGATGGCGAAGCGGTTGTTCGGGTCGGTCTGCTTGGACAGGTCGCCCGTGACGGAGGTGAACTGGCTGGCCCCCTTGGAGTCGAAGGTCAGGTTCACCACCCAGCCGTTGCCCTGCTGGGTGTCGAAGGCGGCGTTGGCGCCGGAGATGCGCTTGCCGTCGATGAGGGACGCGCCGAGCACGTACTTGGACCACTGGCCGCCCTCCTCACCGCAGGCGACGACCTTCTGGGTCGGCTTGGCGCCCTCGGTGACCGCCTGCCGCTGCTTGGCGTCGGAGCAGTCGAGGGCGGTGAACTTCGCCTGGAGGTCGGCCGGGACCGACAGGTCGCCGCTGCCGGTGGCGGTGCCCGGGTCGGTGGTCCCCGGGTCGGTGGCCGGCGGGCTGGTGGGCAGCGGGGTGGGCGCCTTGTTCACACCGGAGGTCAGCGCGCCGGTGACGGCGCGGCCCTGGGAGCCGGCGCTGGCCGAGGGGGAGCCGCTCGCCTTCGGGGTCGCGGTGCTGCCGGCGGAGGACGACGGCGAGGGAGTGGCGCTGCCGGACGGGGCCGGGGTGGCCGGCGCCGGGACACCGCTGGCGACCGCGAGCACCTGGCGGAAGTACAGCTGGGCCGTGGTGCCGACCTGGTCCTCGGCCTGCTTGGCGTCGGTGCCCTTCGGGATGTTGACGATGATGTTCTTCGATCCCTCGGTCTGCACCTCCGCCTCGGAGACGCCAAGACCGTTGACACGGTTGCCGATGATGCTCACCGCGGTGTTCATGTTGGCCTTGTTCACCGCACTGCCCTGGTTGGGCTTGGCGGTCAGCGTGATGCTGGTGCCGCCCGCCAGGTCGATGCCCAACCGGGGTGTGGTGTCGCCGGAGAGAAAGATGCCTCCGGTCATCGCCACCAGGGCGATGAGGATCACGGCCAGCGCGCGCTCGGGGTAGCCCTGACTCCCCGAGGACGACCTGCGGCCCTTCTTGGCTGCTGCCACCTTCTTGTTTCTCCCTGTCCTACGCACCGGAGCCTGCGCGCTCACGGGTGGTGACGAGTGTTGCGCGAACCGGACCCTTACTTGGTGGAGTCGGAGCCGCCCAGCCCCGGCTCGTCCTCGGTCTTCTTCAGCTCCACACGGTCCTCACCCGAGTCCTGTGCGTGACCTTCGCCCGTCGCCGCGGTCTCCCCGGTGACCGCGTCGGCGTTCTCGTGCGCCTCGGCCGCGTCGTCCGCGGACCCGGCGTCCGTGCCGTCCTCGTGCTCGGGGTCCTCCGGCTCGATGCCGTGCACGATCCGGTTGAACTCGTCCTCGCTGAGCACGGCGGAGATGGCGCCCTTGGTGAAGTGCGCGTGCACGCCGTCCGTGAGTTCCAGCAGGACCGTCTCCTCGTTGACCTCCTTCACCACGGCGTACATGCCGCCGATGGTGCGGATGCCGGAGCCCGGCTCCATCTTGTTGCGCATCTCCAGGGCCTGGCGCTGCTTGTTCTTGGCCGACCTGGTCATGAGCAGCATGCCGCCGATGAGGATGATGAAGATGAAGATCAGGGGATTCACGGTCTGGACGTTCCTTCGCACGGCCAGCGGGACTGGCCTGGGTTTCGGGATATGAGTGCCGATCCGGAGGAAGGGCGTCGGCGGAGTCTAAGCGCTGCTTCGCCGCTGGAACAACGCCAAGCATGGCACTCAGGTTCCTGAACCGACGAGTACGCCGGTGTCACGAACCGAACAGCCCGGTCTGTCCCGGTCCCGCCCCCGCCCCCGCTCCCCCGGCGTGCTGCGGGGGTACGAGGCCCAGGTGCGTCCATGCCGCGCCGGTGGCCACCCTGCCCCGCGGAGTGCGGGCCAGCAGCCCCTCCCGTACCAGGAAGGGCTCGGCTACCTCTTCCACGGTCTCACGCTCCTCGCCGACCGCGACGGCGAGCGTGGACAGGCCGACGGGGCCGCCGCCGAAAAGCTTCAGCAGGGCGTGCAGCACCGCGCGGTCCAGCCGGTCCAGGCCGCGGGCGTCGACCTCGTAGACCTCAAGGGCCTTGGCCGCGGTCTCCCTGGTGACCAGCCCGTCCGCCCTGACCTGCGCATAGTCCCGGACCCTGCGCAGCAGCCGGTTGGCGATCCGCGGGGTGCCGCGGGAGCGGCCGGCGATCTCGGCGGCGCCCGCTGTGTCGATCTGCACATCCAGCAGGCCGGCCGAGCGATGAATCACTCTTTCCAGTTCGGCCGGGGCGTAGAACTCCATGTGCCCGGTGAAGCCGAAGCGGTCCCGCAGCGGCGGCGGCAGCAGTCCCGCCCTGGTGGTGGCGCCGACCAGGGTGAAGGGCGGCAGCTCCAGCGGGATCGCGGTGGCGCCCGGGCCCTTGCCGACGATCACGTCGACCCGGAAGTCCTCCATGGCCATGTACAGCATTTCCTCGGCCGGGCGGGACATCCGGTGGATCTCGTCGAGGAAGAGCACCTCGCCCTCGGCGAGCGAGGACAGGATCGCGGCCAGGTCGCCCGCGTGCTGGATGGCGGGGCCCGAGGTGATCCTGATGGGGGCGCCCATCTCGGCCGCGATGATCATCGACAGGGTCGTCTTGCCCAGGCCCGGTGCGCCGGAGAGCAGGACGTGGTCGGCGGTGCCGCCGCGCTTGCGGGCGGCCTCCAGGACCAGGCCGAGCTGCTCGCGGACCCTCTCCTGGCCGACGAATTCGCCGAGGTCCTTGGGCCGCAGCGCGGCCTCGACGGCCTGGTCCTCGCTGTCCGCCGCGCCGCCGACCAGGCGGTCGGGTGCGGCTTCTGCGGCGTCGTCCCAGTTCATGGATGGTCTCTCGGGTCAGCGGTGGCGGTCGGTGGCGGCTCGGGCCGTGGCGGCGGCCGGGGTCAGCGGGTGCGGTTGAGCGACTGCAGGGCGCTGCGCAGCAGGGCGCCGACATTCGGCTCGGCCGCCGCCTCGGCCTGCGGGGTGACGGCGGCGACGGCCTCGTCCGCCTCCCGGGTGGCATAGCCCAGGCCCAGCAGCGCCGCGTGCAGCTGTTCGCGCCAGGACGCGGCGGCCGGGGTGCCGGCCGCGCCGCCGCCGGTGCCCAGCGGTGCGCCGAGCCGGTCCTTCAATTCCAGCAGCAGCCGCTGCGCGCCCTTCTTGCCGATACCGGGCACCGCGGTCAGCGCCTTCTCGTCGCCCGCGGCGACCGCGGTCCGCAGCGCGTCGGGCGCGTGCACGGCCAGCATCGTCTGGGCGAGCCGGGGGCCGACCCCGCTCACGGTCTGCAGCAGCTCGAAGACCTGCCGCTCGTCGTCGTCGGAGAAGCCGTAGAGGGTGAGCGAGTCCTCCCTGACCACCAGCGAGGTGGCCAGCCGGGCGGGCCGGCCGATCCGCAGCGCGGCCAGGGTGTTCGGCGCGCACTGCACGGCCATGCCGATGCCGCCGACCTCGATGACGGCGGTGTCGGGGGCGAGTGCGGCGACCTGGCCGCTGACGAAGGCGATCACGTGGCGGACTCCCGGTTGCTTGCGGCGGCGGTGCGGGCGGCCCGGGCGGCGGTGGTCCGGGCCGCGGTGGCGGCGGAAGGCGCGGTACGGGCCGCGGCCACGGCTGCGGCGGCGCGGCCCGCGGCGGACTGCGCGGCGACGGCCTGCCGCAGCCGGTCGGTGGCCGGGCCGCGCCAGATGTGGCAGATGGCCAGCGCCAGGGCGTCGGCGGCGTCCGCGGGCTTGGGCGGCGCGTCCAGCCGCAGCAGCCGGGTGACCATGGCGCCGACCTGCGCCTTGTCGGCCCGGCCGCTGCCGGTGACGGCGGCCTTGACCTCGCTGGGGGTGTGCAGGTGGACCGGCAGTCCGCGGCGGGCGGCGCACAGGATGGCGACGGCGCTGGCCTGTGCGGTGCCCATCACGGTGCGCACATTGTGCTGGCTGAAGACCCGCTCCACGGCGACCACCTCGGGCCGGTGCTCGTCGAGCCAGGCCTCGATGCCCTGCTCGATCAGCACCAGCCGGTCGCCGATCGGCGCGTCGGCCGGGGTCCGCACGACGCCGACGCCGGCCATCGTCAGCGGGCGGCCGGCGGTGCCGTCCACCACGCCGATACCGCACCGGGTCAGACCCGGGTCCACGCCGAGCACCCGCACCGCTCCCCCTCCGCTCGCACCGCTCCCGCACTGCCGTCCGGTCTCACCTGGAGATTAGCCGGTCGCACCGACAACGAGGGCGGGCGCGACGGGGGATGTCCCGCCGGCCCGCCCTCGTACGGCGAGTTGACCGACCGTCAGGCGTCGACCTTCTCCATGACCTCGTCGGAGACGTCGAAGTTGGCGAAGACGTTCTGCACGTCGTCGCTGTCCTCCAGCGCGTCGATCAGCTTGAAGATCTTGCGGGCGCCGTCCTCGTCCAGCTCCACCTGCATGGTGGGCAGGAAGTTGGCGTCCGCCGAGTCGTAGTCGATGCCCGCTTCCTGGAGGGCCTTGCGGACCGGCACCAGGTCGGTGGCCTCGCTGATCACCTCGAAGGACTCGCCGAGGTCGTTGACCTCCTCGGCGCCGGCGTCCAGGACCGCGCCGAGCACGTCGTCCTCGCCCAGCTCGCCCTTGGGGACGATCACCACGCCCTTGCGGTTGAACAGGTACGACACCGAGCCGGGGTCGGCCATCGAGCCGCCGTTGCGGGTCATGGCGACGCGGACGTCGGAGGCGGCGCGGTTGCGGTTGTCGGTCAGACACTCGATGAGGACCGCGACCCCGTTGGGGCCGTAGCCCTCGTACATGATCGTCTGGTAGTCGGCGCCGCCCGCCTCAAGGCCGGCACCGCGCTTGACCGCGCTGTCGATGTTCTTGTTGGGGACCGAGCTCTTCTTCGCCTTCTGGATGGCGTCGAAGAGCGTCGGATTGCCGTCGGGGTCGGCGCCACCGGTCCTGGCCGCGACCTCGATGTTCTTGATCAGCTTCGCGAAGAGCTTGCCGCGCTTGGCATCGATCACGGCCTTCTTGTGCTTCGTCGTAGCCCATTTAGAGTGGCCGGACATCCGACAGTCTCCTTCGCGTCACCCATTGCTGTTCTTCGTCGCGCGGTCGATCCTACCGGGATCCGGTCAGGCAGCGGCGCGCACGGCGGCCACGAAGAGTTCATGCACCCGGTGGTCGCCGGTCAGCTCCGGGTGGAAGGACGTGGCCATGGCGCTGCCCTGCCGGACGGCGACGATGTGGCCGCCGTACTCGGCGAGCACCTGCGCCTGCGCGCCGACCGACTCGACCCAGGGCGCCCTGATGAAGACGCCCTCGACCGGGCCGCCCTCGACGCCCGCCACCTCGACGCCCGCCTCGAAGGACTCGTTCTGCCGCCCGAAGGCGTTGCGGCGGACGATCATGTCGATACCGCCGAAGGTCTCCTGGCCCGACCTGGGGTCGAGGATCTTGTCGGCGAGCATGATCAGCCCGGCGCAGCTGCCGTAGACCGGCAGGCCGGCGCGGATCGCGGCCCGCAGCGGCTCCATCACCCCGAAGAGCACGGCCAGTTTGGAGATGGTGGTGGACTCGCCGCCCGGTATGACCAGGCCGTCGATCCCCGCCAGCTCCTCGGGGCGGCGGACCGGGCCGGCCGCGGCGTCCGCCGCGGCCAGCGCCGTGAGGTGTTCGCGTACGTCGCCCTGGAGGGCGAGCACGCCGATGGTGGGACGGGGCATCGGTGCTTACCAGCCGCGGTTGGCGTAGTGCTCGGACTCGGGGAGGGTGTCGATGTTGATGCCGACCATGGCCTCGCCGAGGTTGCGGGAGGCGTCCGCGATGACCTTGGGGTCGTCGAAGAAGGTGGTGGCGCGGACTATGGCCGCGGCGCGCTTGGCCGGGTCGCCGGACTTGAAGATGCCGGAGCCGACAAAGACGCCCTCGGCACCGAGCTGACGCATCAGGGCCGCGTCCGCGGGAGTGGCGACACCGCCGGCCGAGAACAGCACGACGGGCAGCTTGCCCAGCTCGGCGACCTCCCTGACCAGCTCGTAAGGGGCGCGCAGGTCCTTGGCCGCCGCGTACAGCTCGTTGTTGTCCAGGCCCTTGAGGCGGGCGATCTCGCCCTTGATCTGCCGCAGGTGGCGGACCGCCTCCACCACGTTGCCGGTGCCGGCCTCGCCCTTGGAGCGGATCATGGCCGCGCCTTCGGCGATCCGGCGCAGCGCCTCACCGAGGTTGGTGGCGCCGCAGACGAAGGGGGTGGTGAAGGCCCACTTGTCGGAGTGGTTGACCTCGTCGGCCGGGGTCAGCACCTCGGACTCGTCGATGTAGTCCACGCCCAGCGCCTGGAGCACCTGGGCCTCGACCACGTGGCCGATCCTGGACTTGGCCATCACCGGGATGGACACGGCGGCGATGATGCCGTCGATCATGTCCGGGTCGGACATCCGGGCCACACCGCCGTCCTTGCGGATGTCGGCGGGCACCCGCTCCAGCGCCATGACCGCGACGGCTCCGGCGTCCTCGGCGATCCTGGCCTGCTCGGGTGTGACGACGTCCATGATCACACCGCCCTTGAGCTGCTCGGCCATGCCGCGCTTGACGCGCGCGGTGCCGGTCTCGGGGCTGCTTGCGGTGGACGGTGTGGTGGACACGGTGACCTCACTCGCTGGTGAACGGCGGTTGTCGCCCCGGCTTACCACCAGGGCCAGTGCCATCTTCCGGCCACGGAGGGCGGCGGAAAAGGGCCAATTCGCCGCGGGTGGCTCCCGCCGGCACCCGTACCGTAGCCGCCGGCCGCACCGTCGCGCGTACCGGTCGGCGTACTGCTCACTGGGCGCCCGCGCCCTCCGTGGTCAGCGGCGGAGGCGGCTCGTCGTCCATCTCGAAGGCCGGCGGGAAGGGCGCGTGCCCGGCGAGGCGCAGCCAGCGCACCAGCCGGTGCTCGCGGACGGCGCGGGCGGCGCGGACCGCGTCGTTGTGGAAGCGCCGCGCCATCGGCACCTTGCGCACCGCCTGGGTCAGCTCGCCGATCGCCGCGGTCCCGCCGGGCGCCCCGCGCACCTCGCCGACCGCCTCCAGGTCGGGGAAGACGGCGCGCAGCGCCTGGCTCAGTTCGCTCTCGGCCACTTCCCGCTGGTCGGGCTCGGCCTGCCGGGCGGCGTGCGCGGACTCGTACAGCACGATGGACGCCGCCGGGTCGAGCACCCCCGCGGTCGCCAGCTCCTGCGCGACCGAGGCCCGCCGCAGCAGCTGGGCGTCCAGGGCGGCGCGGGCCGCGTCGATACGGGCGTGCAGCCGGTCCAGGCGCCCCGCAGTCCAGCTCAGGTACAGGCCGACGGCGACGAGCGCCACCGCGATCCAGATGATGGTGGTGGTCACGGGCGGCAAGGCTACCTGCGTGCGGGGCCGAAGAAGCCGCGCAGCCTGGTGCGTTCGTCGGTGGCGACATGGGCGGCGCCGTCGGCGACGGTCTCGTAGACCGACAGGATGTCCGCGCCGACCGACGACCAGTCGAAGCGCCGTACGTGCGCGCGGCCCCGGTCGCTGAGCGCGGTGCGGCGCTCCGGGTCGGCGAGCAGCCGCAGGGCGGCGGTCGCCAGCGCGCCGGCGTCCTCGTTGGCGAACAGCTCGCCCGCCTCGCCCTGCGCGAGCACCTGCGCGAAGGCGTCGAGGTCGCTGGCCAGCACGGGCGCTCCGGCCGACATCGCCTCGACCAGGATGATGCCGAAGGACTCGCCGCCGGTGTTGGGCGCCACGTACAGGTCGACGCTGCGCAGCAGCCGCGCCTTGTCCTCGTCGCTGACCATGCCGAGGAATTCGACCCGGCCGCGCATCGGCTCGGGCAGCGAGGCGACGGCTTCCTCCGCGTCGCCGCGACCGGCGACCAGCAGCCGGGTCCGCGGGCGCTCGGCGAGGATCGCCGGCAGCGCGCGCATCAGCACCGGCAGGCCCTTGCGGGGCTCGTCGATCCGGCCCATGAAGCCGATGGTGTCGCCCTGCCACTCCTTGCGCGGCTCGGCGCGGGCGAAGAAGCCGACGTCGACGCCGTTGGGGATGACGACCGCGTCGCCGCCCAGGTGCTCGACCAGGGTGCGCCTGGCGTACTCGCTGACCGCGATGCGCGCCCTGATCTTCTCCAGCGCGGGCTGCAGGATCGGGTACGCGGCGATCATCGCCCGCGAGCGCGGGTTGGAGGTGTGGAAGGTGGCCACGATCGGCCCCTGCGCGGCCCAGCAGGCGAGCAGCCCGAGCGAGGGGGAGGTCGGCTCGTGGATGTGGACGACGTCGAAGGCGCCGTCGTGCAGCCAGCGCCTGACCCGGGCGGCGGACAGGAAGCCGAAGTTCAGCCGGGCCACCGAGCCGTTGTAGGGCACCGGGACCGCGCGGCCGGCCGAGACGACGTAGGGCGGCAGCGGGGTCTCGTCGTCGGCGGGCGCCAGTACGGAGACGTGGTGGCCGAGCGCGATCAGGTGCTCGGCGAGGTCCCTGATGTGGAACTGGACGCCGCCGGGGACGTCCCAGGAGTACGGGCAGACGATCCCGATCCTCACGCTGTCCCCGTCCCGGTGCGGTCGGCCGCCGCGGGCGGCGGACTGTCGGCCGCCCGGGGCGCCAGGTCGGCCAGCCAGAGCCGTTGCAGCATGTGCCAGTCCTGCGGGTGCTCGGCGATCCCGGAGGCGTACACGTCGGCGAGCGCCTGCGTCATCACGGCGGTGCGCTCGGCGCGGTTCCCGCCGTCGGGCACCGCGACCGGCGGGTGCACCCGGCCCTGCATCACGGGTGAGTCGTCGTACCACAGGGTGACCGGCAGCAGCAGCGCGCCGGTCTGCTGGGCGAGCAGCGCGGGTCCGGCCGGCATCCGGGTCTTCTCGCCGAAGAAGTCGACCTCGACGCCGGACGCGGACAGGTCGCGGTCGGCGACCAGGCAGACCAGGCCGCCGTCGCGCAGCCGGCGGGCCAGGGTGCCGAACGCGCTGCCCCCGGTGTGCGGCAGCACCTCCATGCCGAGGCCTTCGCGGTAGGCGACGAAGCGGTCGTAGAGCGACTCGGGCTTGAGGCGCTCGGCGACGGTGGCGAAGGGCGTCTCCAGCTTGGTGGTGACCCAGACGCCCGCCAGGTCCCAGTTGGCCATGTGCGGCAGCGCGAGAACGACCCCGTTGCCCGCCGCGAGGCCGCCGGTCAGGTAGTGCACGTCGGCGGGTTCGAAGCCGGCCCTGACCCGGTCCTTGCTCCAGGCCGGCAGCCGGAAGGACTCCATCCAGTACCGCAGGTAGGAGCGCATGCCGGCCCTGGACAGCTCGCGCAGCCGCGCCTGGTCGGCGTCCGGCACCACCCGGGCCAGATTGGACTCCAGCCGCTGCACCCCCTTGCCGCGCCGCCGCCAGGCCGCGTCGGCGACGGTACGGCCCAGTGCGCGGGCCGCGGGTTCCGGCAGCGTCTTGACCGCGCCCCAGCCCGCTCCGTACAGGCTGTCGATCAGGCGCTCCTTCACACGCCGCTCCTCTGGTCGGCCAGTGCCGCGTCCGCCTCCGCGGACTCCCGGCGCACGGTCACCACCCGCTGGATCAGGGTGACCAGGCTGCCCGCGGCGACCGCCCACAGCGCGATCGGCAGCAGGTACTGGATGCCGGGCACGCCGAATTTGTGCAGCCCGGAGAAGCCGCACAGCACCAGCGTGACGACCAGCCGTTCGGCGCGCTCGACCAGGCCGTTGACGTTGACGGGCAGGCCGATGGCCTCGCCGCGGGCCTTGGTGTACGACACGACCTGGCCGCTGGCCAGGCAGAAGATGGCCACCGCGCACAGCGCGAGGTTGTCGCCCCTGCCCGCGTACCACATGGCCAGGCCGCCGAAGATGCCCGCGTCGGCGACCCGGTCGAGGGTGGAGTCCAGGAAGGCGCCCCAGCGGCTGGAGACGCCGGCCTGCCGGGCCATGTTGCCGTCGACGAGGTCGGAGAACACGAACAGGGTGATGACGACGGTGCCCCAGAAGAACTCGCCCCTGGGGTAGAAGACCAGCGCACCTGCCATCACTCCCGCGGTGCCGATCAGGGTCACCGTGTCGGGACTGACCCCCTTGCGCAGGAGAAATGAGGCGAACGGCGTGAGAACACGCGTGAAGAACGCACGCGCGTACTTGTTCAGCATGGCCTTCCCGACGGGTCGGAGGATGTGATCGCGGCGGCCCCGAGACCGCCACCGGATGGCCCATCGTAGCCAGCCGCCGCGCGGCCGGAGCGCCAGGCACCGCCGGGGCCGCCGCCGCCGGTCGAACAGCGGGCCGCGCCGACCGGCCCTGTCACCGCGTACGGACGCGACCTGGCGGTCGTGGGAAGGCCGGAAGACCGCGGGCGTCGTCGAGGCCGCCTCGCCTGTGCGCGGTCTCCCGTGGCGCCTTCGCGGGCCCTGGCGGGCCTTCCGCCGGGCCGGCGCGGGGGCCTCCGGCAAGGCCTGTGCGAAGGCTGGGCGGGACCTGTGCGGGTCGCGACCCGCCCACGGGGGTATGCACATTGACGGACGATCGGCGGCTCACGGCACCTGCGGGCCGCTGCGCCGCTAATCTGGTGACTGCTCCGAACGTGTGATGCGTGCTCCGGCGGGGAATGGGCCGGTCGGAGCCGCGTGGTGGCGGGCGTAACGGCGGACTGGGGGCTTCGGTGACGGACGGGTTCGATTTCAGCCCGGGGGCGCAGGTCCCGCTGACGGGCACCGACGGCGAGACCGGCGCCACGCAGGCGCTGGCGTCCGCGGCCTACCGCGACTCGCCGGTCGCCGCGCTGATAGCCATCAACGAGGCGGCCTCGGCCAAGCCGCCGAGGCTCTCGCTCTTCGAGCCCAACCTCGGCGAGGCCTTCGCCCGCGCCGTACAGGTCCGCATGCTCGGCGGTGCCCGCAATCAGCTCGTGCAGTCCTTCGGCGTGGAGCCGCAGACCGTCGTCGAGCACTGCCTGGCAGCCAACCGCATCCGGCAGGAGCGCGACACCAAGCTGACCATGCTCATGGGCGCGTTCGGGGTGCTCTTCCTGCCCGGTGTGCTGCTCTGGCTCGGCGCCTTCCAGCTGCGCAGGTCGCTGGCCAGCCTCAAGGCGAGCGGCAACCGCTACGGCGCCCTGGGCGGCGCCGTCATCGCCGTGATGGTCGTGCTGGCCGCGCTGTTCGCGATCAAGCCGCCCTTCTCCGGCTTCTGGCAGCAGTATTTCCGGGTGATGATGATCGCCCCGGTCATCGGCTGGTTCTGGGCCAAGCGGATCTGCGAGCACACCGCGAAGGACCTGCGCGACCGCTGGGGCGGCCTGGTCGCCGGGTCCGGGGTCGGCGCCAAGATCCCCGAGGCGGTCCCCCGCAACCCCAACCAGGTGCGTGCCGAGACCCTGCGGCAGTCGCTGGTGAAGCTCTCGGCGGAGCAGCGCAGCAATGTCGTCTTCTACGCGGGCCCCAAGGGCATATTGGGCATGGGCAGCCGCTGGGGCGCCTGGCACATGGCCGAGGAGCTGATCCCCGCGGAGGGTGTCACCGACATCAACCCCTTCCGCAGCTGGGACGTGATCCGGGCGATCCACGACCGGCTGCGCATGCTGGAGCGCACCCCGCTGCACACCGGCGGCTTCACCAAGCCGTCGATACGGCACTGGGTGGTGGTCCCGGTGGGTGAGGGCGCCGGCAGCATCTCCCGCCCGACAGGACCCGAGGTCGACGGCTTCACCGTCAAGGACTTCGAGATCCAGCGGATCTGCAACACCCAGCAGTTCGGCAAGGGCAACCGGCACTACCTGGGCATCCAGTTCACCCTGTGGGAGGGCAACCTCGTCATCACGCTGATGGTGACCGTGACGGTGCTCGCCCACACCCTGCGGGTGGACGTCACCGCGCACGCGCTCGGCCCGGTGAACTCGCTGTTCACCTCGGGGCCGCCCGGCAAGTCCAAGACGGTCAGCAAGTCGGTCAAGTTCTGGGAGACCAGGACCGTCCAGCTGCCGCTGATCGACTCGGGCGAGGTGGTCAGGCTCGCCGCCCGGGCGCCGCTGACCTGGTTCCCCTCCGTCCTCGACCACCTCGGCGGCACCCTGTCGCTGCCCGAGCCGTTCGGGCTGCGCCACACCTGGGTGGACAAGCCGTGGCCGCACCGCTTCATGGCCGACGACGCGCTGCGTACGGCGACGCCGGTGCTGCGGGCGGTGCACGCCGCCGCGATCCAGGTCATGGCGGAGAACGGCGTGGACACCTCGCACTTCAGCAGCCGCTCGATGGCGCTCAGCGGCCAGGTCCAGAGCGCGGAGCCCAAGAAGGCCGACGCGTACGACGCCTAGGCGCTGGCGGCTCCGCCGTCGCCGGCCGGGGGTTCCCGGCCGGCCGCGGCGCGGCGGTCAGTGCGGCCAGGCGTCCGCGAGCATCTTGCGGGTGTCGGCGAGCAGTTGCGGCAGCACTTTGGTGGCGCCGACGACCGGCATGAAGTTCACGTCGCCGCCCCAGCGCGGCACCACGTGCTGGTGCAGGTGGGCGGCGATCCCGGCGCCGGCCACCCCGCCCTGGTTCATCCCGATGTTGAAGCCCTGCGCCCCCGAGGCGGCCCGCAGCGCGGTCATCGCCCGCTTGGTCAGCTCGGCCAGCTCCACGGTCTCCGCCGGGTCCAGCTCGGTGTAGTCCGCGACATGGCGGTACGGGACCACCATCAGATGCCCGCTGTTGTACGGGTAGAGGTTCAGCACCGCGTAGACGTGCGCGCCGCGGCTGATGACGAGCCCGTCCTCGTCCGACTCGGCCGGGATCTCGCAGAAGGGGCACCCGTCACCGGCGCCGGGACCTGTGGGCTTGTTCTCGCCCTGTATGTACGCCATGCGGTGCGGGGTCCACAGCCGCTGGAAGGCGTCCGGTACCCCCGCTCCCTGCCCGTGTTCCGGCTCACTCGTCATGCGGATCAGCATAGGACTTCGACCGCCCGAAGCGTGTCGCCGGGCCTGCCGCCGGGGGCGTACCGAGATCCTGGCCGGATGGACGACGACGGAGGCCGGCTGACCCGGTGGGAGAACCGCAGCGAGATCCCGCTGTTCCTGATGTCGCTGCTCTACCTCGGCGCCTACGCGGCGCATGTGCTGACCCCCGGGCTGCCCTCGGCCTGGCACGCGGTGCTGCTGGGCCTGATGGGCTTCGCCTGGGCCGTCTTCCTGGTGGACTACCTGCACCGGCTGCGGCTGGCCGGCCGCCGTTTCGGCCCCCGCTATGTGCGCGACCACCTGCTCGACACCGTCGTCCTGCTGCTGCCGCTGCTGCGCCCGCTGCGGGTGGTGCACCTCTACGAGGTCCTCCAGCGCCGCCGCGAGGAACCGCGGCTGAGCCTGTACGGCCGGGTGATCGCGTACGCGGGCATGACGGCGGTGCTGATCGGCTTCTCCGGGGCGCTCGCGGTCTACCAGCAGGAGCGGTACGCCCCCGGGGCGACCATCCGCACCTTCGGCGACGCCACCTGGTGGACCTGCGAGACGCTCACCACGGTCGGCTACGGCGATGTCACCCCGGTCACCCCGCTCGGCCGGGTCATCGCGGCCTTCCTGATGGTGATGGGCCTGGCCCTGCTGGGCGCGGTGACCGGCTCCTTCTCCTCCTGGCTCTACCAGGTGTTCGCCCGCGAGGGCGAGCTGCCCCCGGGCCGCTGAGGCACGGGGGCGGCTGTCGGGCCGGCGGTCAGACCTGGACCCGGCGCTCCACGACGTCGACCAGCTTGGCCAGCGCCTGGTCGCGCGGGACGCCGTTCTCCTGCGAGCCGTCGCGGTAGCGGAAGGAGACCGTGCCGTTGGTCATGTCCTCGTCGCCGACGATGATCATGAACGGCACCTTCAGCTTCTGGTGCGTGCGGATCTTCTTCTGCATCCGGTCCGAGGACGCGTCCACCTCGACCCGCAGCCCGCGGCGCTTGGCCTCACCGGCGAATTCCCGCAGATACGGCACATGCGCGTCGCCGATCGGGATGCCGACCGCCTGCACCGGGGCGAGCCAGGCGGGGAAGGCGCCCGCGTAGTGCTCCAGCAGCACCGCGAAGAACCGCTCGATCGAGCCGAACAGCGCCCGGTGGATCATGACGGGGCGCTGCCGGGAGCCGTCCGGAGCGGTGTACTGCAGGTCGAAGCGCTCGGGCAGGTTGAAGTCGAGCTGCACGGTCGACATCTGCCAGCTGCGGCCGATCGCGTCCCGGGTCTGGACGGAGATCTTCGGCCCGTAGAAGGCGGCGCCGCCCGGGTCGGGGACCAGCGGCAGGCCCTGCTTCTCGGCCACCCGGCGCAGGGTCTCGGTGGCCTCCTCCCACGCCTCGTCCGAGCCGACGTACTTCTCCGGGTCCTTGGTGGACAGCTCCAGGTAGAAGTCGGTGAGCCCGTAGTCCCGCAGCAGGTTGAGCACGAAGGTCAGCGTCGAGTCCAGCTCGTCGGCCATCTGCTCCTTGGTGCAGTAGATGTGCGCGTCGTCCTGGGTGAAGCCGCGCGCGCGGGTCAGGCCGTGCACGACGCCGGACTTCTCGTAGCGGTAGACGGTGCCGAACTCGAAGAGCCGCAGCGGCAGTTCGCGGTAGGAACGGCCGCGCGCGTCGAAGATCAGGTTGTGCATCGGGCAGTTCATGGGCTTGAGGTAGTAGTCCGTGCCCTCGTCCAGCTGCATGGGCGGGTACATGCCGTCGGCGTACCAGTCCAGGTGCCCGGAGATCTCGAACAGCGTGCCCTTGGTGGCGTGCGGGGTGTAGACGAACTCGTACCCCTCCTCCTCGTGCCGGCGGCGCGAGTAGTCCTCCATGACCCGGCGGATGATGCCGCCCCTGGGGTGGAAGACGGCCAGGCCCGAGCCGATCTGCTCGGGGATGGAGAAGAGGTCCAGCTCGGAGCCGAGCTTGCGGTGGTCGCGCTTGGCGGCCTCCTCCAGGAAGTCCAGATGCGCCTTGAGCTCTTCCTTGGTGGGCCACGCGGTGCCGTAGATCCGCTGGAGCATCGGGTTCTTCTCGCTGCCCCGCCAGTAGGCGGCGGCATTGCGCATCAGCTTGAACGCCGGGATGTTGCGGGTGGTCGGCAGGTGCGGGCCGCGGCAGAGGTCCTTCCAGCACAGCTCGCCGGACTTCGCGTCCAGGTTGTCGTAGATGGTCAGCTCGCCTGCGCCCACCTCGACGTCGGCGCCGTCCTCGCTGGTGGCCGAGGAGCCCTTGAGGCCGATCAGCTCCAGTTTGTACGGCTCGGCGGCCAGTTCCTCGCGGGCCTGCTCGTCGGTGACGACCCGGCGCGAGAAGCGCTGGCCGCGCTTCTGGATCTCCTGCATCTTCCGCTCGATGGCCTTGAGGTCATCGGGGTGGAAGGGCTTGTCGACGTCGAAGTCGTAGTAGAAGCCGTCCTTGACCGGCGGGCCGATGCCCAGCTTGGCCTCGGGGAACAGCTCCTGCACGGCCTGCGCCATGACGTGCGCGGTGGAGTGCCGCAGGATGTTCAGCCCGTCCTCGCTGGTGATGTCGACCGGCTCGATCTCGTCGCCGTCGGCCACCGCGGCGGCCAGGTCCCTGAGGTCGCCGCCGATCCGGGCGGCGACCACCGAGCGCTCCCCCTGGAACAGCTCGGCCGCGGTCGTGCCCGTCGTGACCGTCCGCTCTTCCGGTTCGGCGGAATCGCGTTTGATGATCACACGGAGGTCTGACACCGGTCTGCTCCTGACTGAGGTCGTACGGGGCTGTGCGGCGAGCGGTCGCCGCACGGTGAATCGTACCGAGCCGGGAGGTCCGCCCGCGAAGGCCGTGGCGGAGCCTGTGGACAACTCGGCGATTCCGGCAGGCCGGAGCCCCGGGCCGACGCTGCGGCGCCCCGGTCTCCGCAGGGCCGCACCGCGGGCCGCCGCCCCGCCGCGCTCCGCGTCACCGGCTCCTGGGCGCCGGGACGCGGTGGGCGAAGTCCCAGGTCAGCAGCAGTACGGCGATGTCGTCCAGGTGACGGCCCGCGTCGAGGTCGCGGGTGACGCTGGTCAGATGGTCGATGAGGTCCTGGCCGTGCGCGGAGGGGGCCGCCCCGATGACCGAGATCAGCCCGTCCGTGCCGAGCCGGTCGGGACCGCTGCCCGCGTGCCCCTCGGTCAGGCCGTCGGTGTGCAGCAGCAGCGCGCCCGCCGCGGGGAGCTTGACCGGTGTGGTGTGCCAGTCCTCGGTGCCCGGCAGCAGGCCGAGCGCGATGCCGGGCCGGGAGTCCACCGGGGTCGCGGTCCCGGCCTCGACCAGCAGGGGCGTCTCGTGGCCCGCGAGGGTGATGTCGGCCCGGCCCGCGGCGGGGTCGATGGAGAGCGTCGCGACGGTGGCGAACATCGCCGAGTAGGTGCGCTCGGCGACCAGGATCCGCTCCATGAGGGCGAGCAGTTCGCCGTTCCGGTGGCCGCCGAGGATCAGGGTGCGCCAGGCGATGCGCAGGCACACCCCGATCGCGGCCTCGTCCGGCCCGTGGCCGCTGACGTCCCCTATGACGGCGTGGACCGTGCCGTCCGCGGTCTCCACGACGTCGAGGAAGTCCCCGGCCAGCAGCGCCCCGGCGCGGCCGGGCAGATAGCAGGACGTCGGGACGACCGGTGAGCCCGCGGTGAGCATCGGCACCGGCAGCAGTCCCCGCTCCAGGCGCCGGTTCTCCTGCGCCTGCTGCTGGTTGACCCGCAACTGCGCGGCGGTCTGCTCGGCCTGCTTGCGGTGGACGGCGTAGCGGACCGCGCGGTCCAGGAGTTCGCCGTTGACCGATCCCTTGACCAGGTAGTCCTGCGCGCCCGAGGCCACGGCCTCGGGTCCCGCGTGGTCCTCGGCCAGTCCGGTCAGCACGATGACGGCGGCCAGCGGGCACGCGGCCTGCATCCGGCGCACCGCGCCGAGGCCCATGGCGTCGGGCAGGTGCAGGTCGAGCAGGACGCAGTCGGGAGTCCTGCGGGCCGCTTCCGCCATGCCGTCGGCGAGATTCTGCACCCAGTGCAGATCGACCGCCAGCGTGGTGTCGGCGAGATACTCCTCGACCAGCAGCGCGTCCCCGGCATCGTCCTCGATGAGCAGGATCCGGAGTCGGGTATCGCCCGGCGCGTAGGCCGGATCGAATTCTGCCTGCTTCACCGCTGGGTCTCCTCGGCCACGGCGGCGACCGCGGTTGGCGCCGAACCTGGCAGTGTGAAGGTGATACGAGTTCCGGGGCTGTGTTCGGGATCGATCCCGATGGTCCCGCCGTGGAATTCGACGATCTTCTTACAGAGTGCCAGGCCGATGCCGTTGCCGGGATAGCTCTCCCGGGTGTGCAGCCGCTGGAAGATGACGAAGACCTGCTCGGCGAACTCGGGCGAGATGCCGATGCCGTTGTCGACCACCGCGAAGTGCCACAGGCCGTCGTCCTCGTCGTAGCCGGCGGTCAGCCGGACCTGCGGCGTGCGGTCCGGGCTGCGGAATTTGATCGCGTTGGACAGCAGGTTCTGGAAGAGCATCCCCAGCTGGGTGGGGTCGCCGGTGACCTCGGGCAGCGGGTCGTGGCTCAGCTCGGTGCCGGAGTCCTCCGCCGCGATGCTCAGGACGTCGGCGGTGCGCTTGAACAGCGCCTCCAGGTCCACCGAGGACGACTCGGTGTGCAGCCGCCCGACCCGGGAGAAGGCCAGCAGGTCGTTGATGAGGGTCTGCATGCGGTTGGCGCCGTCGACGGCGAAGCCGATGTACTGCCCGGCGCGGTCGTCGAGCTGCTCGGCGTAGCGGCGCTGGAGCAGCTGGCAGAAGCTGGCGACCTTGCGCAGCGGTTCCTGGAGGTCGTGCGAGGCCACGTAGGCGAACTGCTCCAGCTCGGCGTTCGACCGGCGCAGCTCGGTGGCCTGCTCGTCGAGCTGGAGCCGGGCGCTGTCGGTGAACTCCAGTTCGTGCACCAGCCGGCCGCGCATCGACTCCACGTCGGCGGCGAGCTGCCGCAGGTCGGCCGGGCCCATGGGGTCGACCGGGTGGTCGAACCGTCCGGCGGCGACCAGGCGCACATCGCTCGACAGGTGTTCGAGGGGCCGGGTGACGCCCCGGCGCAGTCCCGCGAAGACCGCGGCGGTCAGCGCCAGGATCACCCCGGCGATCAGCACGAAGATCCAGTTGCGCAGGACCCCGATGGAGCGCAGGTCGGCGCGGGAGTGGTCGCGGTGGAGCTGGAGGGTCTGCTGGAGGTGCGCGGCGGCCTCGCGGACCCTGTCGAAGTCGCGTTTGCCCTCGTCGGCGCGCTGCGCGGCCAGGGCGACCGGGGCGCCGGACGGCGCGGTGGCCACCGGGCGGCCCACCCGCTGCTGCCACTGCTCCATGCGCCGGTCGAGTTCGTCCAGGTCGGCGACGGCGGCACGGTTGCCGCCGATCAGGGCGCGCAGCTGTCCGGTGTACTTGCGCTGGTTGTCGGCGCCGGTGTGGTAGGGGCTGAGGAAGGTCGGCTGGCCGGCCAGCCCGTAGCCCCGTACACCGGTCTCCTGGTCGGTCAGCGCGCTTTCCAGCCGTACCGCGGCGACGAGCGCCGGGGTGTCGACGTCGATCACCCGGCCGGACAGGGTCGAGGAGCGGGCCAGCACCCAGCCGCCCGCCACGCCGAGCGCCAGCAGCACCACCAGGGCCGCGGCCACACCGGTCGACAGCCAGCGCCGCGTCGTCCAGCCCGCCGTCGGCGTCCTCCCCTCATTTCCGGGGGTCCGCCCTCGTGTCCTGCCTGCCATCGCCATCACACCCCCTCACGCACGTGCCCCCCTGCCGAACGGCGGGACGACCCCGGCGTTTCTCACCGCGGCCCGCTTCGGCCGCGCCATCGTACCCGCAGGACAACACTGGTTGTCAGGCGCACAGGCGACTGCATATAGTCCAGTGGTGTCCGGCAAGCCTCCTACCCTCCGCAGCGGCCACGACCAGCTCAATTCGCTCGCCGAGCAGGCGGTGGACGATCTTGCGCGGTGGCTTGCCACCGAGGCTCTGCACGACCGGCAGACCCCCCATCCAGGCTCAGGACAGGGTACGCCGCCCCGCGGCGGGAACCCGTCGGATGAACGCGCCGCGGAGGCGCTCGCCCGGCTCCAGGCGCTGTCCTACATCCTGCGTGCGGCTGAGAGCCGCGCCACACAGGCCGCCTCCGCCGCCGCCCTCGGCGGCGCCACCTATCCCGATCTCGGGCGGGCCTGGGGCATCACGCGCCAGGGCGCCCGCCGACGCTGGCCAGGACTGGTCTTCACCGCACGACCGCCCTCCCGTCCGATCCCCGCCCAGAGCAACAGGAGCACCACAGTGAACGCCCTTGTACCCCACCGCGCTTACCACGTGCTCCTCGTCGAGGACGACCCCGCCGACGCGCTGCTGATCGAGGAGGCCCTGACCGACCGCGGTATCGCCCGCGCCATCGGGCGGGCCGACGACGGCGTCGAGGCGCTGGAGTACCTGCGCTCCCCGGCCAACCCGCGGCCCGACCTGATCGTGCTCGACCTGAACATGCCGCGGATGAACGGCCGTGAGCTGCTCGCCGTCCTCAAGGAGGACGACGACCTGTGCACCATCCCCGTTGTGGTGCTCACCACCTCGGCCACCCCGGCCGACGTGAGCGCGGCCTACCAGCGGCACGCCAACGCGTACGTGACCAAGCCGGTCAATCTGGACGACTTCCTGCAGTCGGTCCGCAGCATCGACCAGTTCTTCCTGGAGACGGCGACCATTCCGCAGCAGGAGTAAGCCCTCGCCGCCGCCCCCGGCATGCCCGGCAGATCTCCGGGCAGGCCGCCATGTGAAGGCAGCGCAGGCCGTCCGGCGGCCCGCGGCCTGAACGGCGGGAAGGGGGCACGCATGACGACGGTGTCAGGGCGTACGGAGGGGTCCGCGGGCGGGTCGCCGGAAGGCGCCCCCAAGCTGCGCCGGGACATGGGCAGGGTCAGCCTGCTCTTTGCCGGTGTCGGCTCGATCATCGGTTCCGGCTGGCTTTTCGGCGCCCTCAACGCGGCGAAGGTGGCCGGTCCCGCGTCGATCTTCTCCTGGGCGATCGCGGCGGTCATGATCCTGCTGATCGGCCTGTGCTTCGCCGAACTCGGCACGATGTTCCCGGTCTCGGGCGGTGTGGTGCGCTTCCCGCACCTGTCCTTCGGCTCCTTCGCCAGCTACACCATGGGGTGGATCACCTGGGTCGCCGCGGCGACCGTGGCACCCATCGAGGTGGAGGGCGCGCTCCAGTACGCGACCCGGTGGGCGCACTTCACCGACCACCACGCGTCGGGGGCGTACACACTGACCGGCCTGGGGTACGCGGTCGCGGTCGTGGCCATGGCCTTCTTCGTGGCACTGAACTACTTCGGCATCCGCTGGTTCGCGCGGGTCAACAATGTGCTGGTGTGGTGGAAGCTGGGGATCATCCTGCTGGTGATCGCGGCCTTCCTGATCACCGCCTTCCACGGCCACAACTTCACCGCGTCGCAGTACGGCGGTTTCGCGCCCGGCGGCGCCAAGGGCGTCTTCACCGCCATCTCGACGGCCGGCATCACCTTCTCCTTCCTCGGCTTCCGGCAGGCGGTGGAGCTGGCGGGCGAGACGGACAACCCGCGGCGCAATGTGCCGTTCGCGATCATCGGCTCCGTGCTGCTGACCGCCGTGATCTACATCATGCTGGAGGTCGCCTTCCTGGGCTCGGTGCCCGGGCACGACCTGGCGTCCTCGGGCGGCTGGCTGAACCTGGAGTTCGCCGACGACTTCGGCCCGCTCGCGGCCATCGCCAGCGCCATCGGCCTCGGGTGGCTGGCGTATCTGCTGTACGTCGACGCGGTGATCTCCCCGGCCGACACCGGCCTGGTCTACACGACGGTCACCGCCCGTATCTCGTACGCCATGGCCCGCAACGGCAACGCGCCCCGGGTCCTGGCGAGCACCACCAGGCGGGGGGCGCCGCTGGTCAGCCTGGTGGTGACGTTCGTGCTCGGCCTGGTGGTCTTCCTGCCCTTCCCCAGCTGGCAGCAGCTTGTCGGCTTCATCACGTCCGCGACGGTGCTGTCCTTCGGCTCGGGGCCGCTGGTGCTGGCCGCGATGCGCCGCCAGATACCCGACCGCGAGCGGCCGTTCAAGGTGCCCGGCGGCGACCTGATCCCCTTCCTGGGGCTGTACTCCGCGAACCTGATCGTCTACTGGGCCGGCTGGAACACCAACTGGAAGCTGTTCGCGACCATAGGCATCGGCTTCGTGCTGCTCGTGGTCCTGGAGCTGGCCGCCCGGGGCACGAGCCCGCAGCTGGACTGGAAGGCGGGCGCGACCTGGACGCTGCCTTGGCTCGGCGGCCTGGCCCTGACCAGCTGGGCCGGCGACTACGACGGCGGGCGCGGCTGGATCGGCCTCGGCTGGGGCTTCGTGGTCAATCTCGCGCTGGCCGCGGCCGTCTACCTGCTGGCCCTGCGGTGCCGGCTGCCGGAACACCGGGTGCGCGACCACATCGAGCAGGCCACGGCCGAGGCGAGCGCCGAGGCGGTCTGACCCCGGTGCGGCGGTCGGCGGGCGGGCATTCACCGGTGGTCATTTCCCCGCCCATTGATAGGAGTTCGACCGGACGCCGTCCGCGACCACCCAATAGGCCCCGTGGGCGTCCATCGGGAAGGCGCCGAATTCGCAGGTCCCGTCGTCGTTGACGGAGACGGATTTCTGGCCCGCGGGACCGCCGGAGGCGCTGGTGTCGGTGTACACGGAGACCGTCACCTCCGCACCCGGCGCGAAACCGGCCAGCTTGATGTTCAGCTCATTGCCGTGCCCCCGGTCGATGACCACGCTCCTGGAATCCGGCCGCTCCGGGGCCGCCGGTGCGGGAACGGCCTGACGCGGCGGGGCAGGCGAAGGAGCGGGGGTCCGTGCCGGGGGCGGCGCAACGGGAGTCCGGTGCGGCGGCGGGGGCAGTACGAGGCGGACCCCAGCGGTCGGCGAGGGGACGGCGGGGGCCTGCCGATGCGACGGCGGAGAAAGGGCGGGGGAAGGGCTGGGCGAGGGCGACGGCTGACCGGACGGCGCCGCCGCCTGCGGCGGGATTCGCTCACCCTCGCGGGACAGCGACGCCACTCCCCCGACGAGCGCCAGGATGATCGCCGCGAGCACCACCGGCAAAAGCCGGCCGGAGGGCAGCACGATGTGCAGACCCTCGATGTTGATACCCGAGTTCGCGCGCCCCCCGTGGTCGGCGGAGGCCGCCCCGGTGTTGCTCGCCCTCACTGACGGCTCCGAGCCGGAACCCGGTCGCCGCCCCCGTCGATTCGGCACGCTCCGCCCCCGGTCAGGAGAGCGAGACGCCGGTGATCGCGATACTGCCGGAGCCGCCGGCGGTCGCGGGCCCGGTCCGCTCGGCCGTGGCCGATCCGCCGCCCGCACCGGCATCGCCCCGTAGACCGGAGAGCGCTTCCGCGCCCCCGTCCGCCCGTGCCTCCCCGGTGTCCGCCGCGCTGTACACCCGCCCGGACCGAGCGGCGGCGGGACGGGCCAGGAAACCCCCCGCCAGTGCGATGATCGCCACCGCGCTCTGGACGGTGGCGCCGATGAACTGGCCGCCGGACGGACCGCCGCGCAGCCAGCACAGCGGGGTCGAGGCGATTCCCAGCAGGGCGGCGGACATGATCATGATGCGTTTTCCCCGCGATACGCGCACGTGTCTCCTTCGGGCGGTGGCCGGCGGACCGTCGACCGGAGCCGGCCGGGTGACCGCCCGCCGGTACGGCGGGTCTGCCCCGCCGCGCCCATGGATCGCCCGGACGTGCGACCCCGCGCACCACCGGCAGCAGAGTCCGCGGCGCACACGACCCGGGCGAGGGCCGACATACGCCTAACGAGCCACCCGCGCCGAGGCTACGGCGCCCACCCGCCTGCCGGCGCGTCGGCGGTTCAGCCGGCGAGCAGGAGCGCGGCGACCGCCTCCGGGGCCTCGTGCATCGCGTCGTGCCTGGTGGGCAGGTCGTGGACCTGCCACTCGGGATCGGCCTTGAGCCGGGAGCGCAGGCCGGCGAACGGCGTCCGGTCCTCCCATCCCGAGCAGTAGACGAACTCCCGGCGGGGGACTCGGGCGACCGCGCCGGTGAGCCGGATCGTCTGCAGGAACGAGGCGAGGGGATGGGGGCGGCGGCGCGGATCGCCGCCGTCCGGCGGTCGGACGGTGTGGCCGGTGGCAGCGGCGCCGGCGGCGAACACCCCCCGGAAGTGATCGTTCGTCGCCGACCAGCACGACTCGCCGTCACGCGGTACGTACGCGTCGAGGTGCACCATTCGTGAGATCCGGCCGCCGGCCCGGTCGGCGGCGGCGGAGATCACCATCCCGGCGTAGCTGTGGCCGACCAGCGTCGCGCCGGTGACGCGGTGGCGGTCGAGGACCCGCACCACGTCGTCGGCGTGCGTGTCGAGGTTGGCGGTCGCGGCCGTCGCCTCGTCGTCGTCCGGCCGCAGACCGGTCAGCGTCAGGGCGTGGACGGTGTGGCCGGCACGCTCCAGCGGCGGAACCACCGCCTCGAACGCCCAGGAGCCCTTCCACGCGCCGGGCACCAGCACGAAAGTCGCCATGTGTTTCTCCTTCTCTCGCAAGCCGCGGCATCGGGGCACACCGCCCCGACTGCCTGCGGTGCGGCCGGTCCGCGCGACCGAGGGCCACCCCGCATGCAGGAAGTGTCACCGGATCACGGCGTGGCGTACTACCGATACGATGCCAACTGATGCCCGTTCGCCGCCAACCTCGCCTGACCGCCGGTGTGACGTCGCATATGTGGCCGTCCGGCGGGCGCCACCTGTGGCTCTCCGGCGGAACAAGCGCGCTGCAGTCGCACGCACGGGGACACCTGGTGTACGCGGCCAGCGGCGTCCTGGCCGTCCGCACCGGGAGCGGCACGTCGATCGTTCCCGCCAACCGGGTCGCCTGGACCCCCGCCGGGTTCACGCACCACCACCGCGCCCACGGCGACACCGATATGCGGATCGTCTTCCTCGCGCCGTCCCTCGCCCGGCTGATACCGGACCGTCCCGCCGTGTTCCTGGCCTCCGGCCTCGCCCGCGAGGTCCTGCTCGCCCTGACCGGCCCCCGCAACTACGACGACGCCGCGCCCGGCTACAGCCGCTCCGCGCGCTCCCGGCTCCTTCGAGTCCTCGTCGACGAACTCCGCGAAGCACCGGAACAGCCGCTGCACCTGCCGGAGCCACGGGACGACCGGCTGCGGGCCATCGCACGGATGCTGTACGAGAACCCGGCCGGCAATGCCACGCTGGCCGAACTCGGGACGGCGATCGGAGCCAGCACCCGCACCCTCAGCCGGCTGTTCCGCGACGAACTCGGCATGACCTTCTACGAGTGGCGCACGCAACTGCGCGTCCACCACGCACTCGTGCTGCTCGCCGACGGCCACGACACCATCCGCACCGCCTACGCCTGCGGATGGGCCAACCCCAGCAGCTTCATCGCGGCGTTCACCCACATCATCGGAACGACCCCGGGCCGCTACCGATCCGATCGCGGGACCGCCCGCCCGTGAGCGACGCCGCGCTCACCCGGACGCCGGCGCCGGCCGTACGCCGGCCGGCAGGTCCCGGTCGAACACCGCCGCCACCACAAGCGCCTCCAAGTCCCGCATGAGCGCGGACACTTCGTCCGCAGACACATGGTGGGTGTCCACCTGGATCTCCAGCTCCACCGCGTCCTGCGCGGCCCCGACCTGGATCATCAGCTTGTCGAGATACCGCGGGAAGGGCTTGCCCCAGTGCAGGGCGCTCCCGGCCCGCGCGGCTTCCAGCTCCTCCCGGGACGGTGCCACCGGGACGGGCTGCTCGACGCCGATGCCGAGCCGGCGATCGTTGAACAGGCAGGAGAGTTCGGCTGTCTCCTCGCCGCGCTCCCGGCCGATCCGGGCCCGCAACTCATCGACCTGCGCCGGGTCGTAGTACGCGTATTTCGAGCAGAGCGCCAGCGCCCGCCGCGTACGGTCCACCACCTCGTCGAAAGAGGCGTCCGCGACCTCGACCATGAACAGGCCGTTGACGGACAGCGGATGGGACACGTCGGCCAGGCCGGGCCGGAACCGGTTGCTGACCACGACCTGGATCAGCGCGGGAGTGATACCGGTCAGCCGCGCGACGGCCACCGCGTACCCGGCCAGCAGCACCGAGGACGTCGAGGTGCCGGCCCGGGCCGCCACCGCCCGCGACGCCAGGTGCAGGGCGCGGGACGAGAAGACCGCCCGCCGGTAGCGCGGCTCGCCCCGGTCCACGCGCGGGCCGAACCGCCGGGGTCCCGCCGAGCGCAGCAGGCGCTCCCAGTGGCGCAGCGAGGCGTCGCTCTGCCGCCGGCCGGACGGCGTGCGCTGCAACGCCGCCAACTCCAGCGGCCCCATCGCCGACGCCGGGTTCTTCGGCTCCCCGGTGACCGGGTCGCGCTCGGCCAGCTCCCCGAGCATGACGCCGATTCCGCTGCCGTCGGTGGCGACGTGCGAGATCGCCACGACCGCATGGGTGACCACGCCCCCGCTCCGTACGGCGGCCATCCGGATCGGCCACTCCCCGGCGTGGTCGAACGGCGTCGCCTCCCACTGGTCGGCCAGGCCCTGGGCGGCCTGGTCCGGGTCGCCGTCGTCCTCGATGTCGAGAATCCCCAGTTCTGCCCGGCCCGAGCCCGACACCTCCTGGATCAGGCCGCCGTCCGCACCGGCCCGGATCCGGGCCCGCATCGACGCGTAGCGGCACATGAAGAACCGGAGTTCCGACGCGAGGTCCCGGACCGTCCTGCCGTCCGTGACAGGTACCGCCCCGCCCATGCTCATCGAGGTGCCGGCCTGCTCCATGAGCGTCCAGACCTTGCGCTGACCCCAGGTCAGTTCGCCGACTCCGGCGCCGGGCCCCTCGAACGGTACGACGATCCGGTCCGTCATCCGCGCCCCGCCCAGGACCGTTCCCGCTACCGGCTCAGCCATCGACCGCCGCCCCCTAGAAGTGTCCGCCGCTCACCGCTGCCAGGCTCACACCGGGACGGGTCAGAACGCCGGAACGTCGTCCCATCGTCTCGCCCAGGGGCATTCGCGGGAGACAGGCCCCCATGCCGCGTATCATCTTCGGGCAAGCCGCCCCAGTGACGCAAGACTCTGAGAAAATCTGGCAAGATTCGCATTCTGCCCGGTCAGGACCCCGGCGTTCTTGAGAGTCGTCCCGTCTGGCCAGGAGTCCGATCGGCGCGATCCGCCGCTCCTGGCGCTGTCGTCGGCGGTTCTGCCACCACCGTGCCGAGAGGTGGAACGGGAGATGTCACAAGAATGCCGGGGTCCCGGGATTCACGCGGGCACCGACGGCGATTCTCGGCCGACGGTGTCGAGCAGGAGTTTCGCGGCCACTGTTGCCGCGTCGGTACGGATGCTGTCGGCCACGGCCCTCGCCCGTGCGAGGGTCTCGGGGCCGAGGGCCGTCCCGAGCGCGGCGGACAGGGACTCGGTGGTCGGAGCCGAGCCGTCGTGTGCCGCGCCGATGCCCAGGGCGGCCACCCGCTCGGCCCAGTAGGGCTGGTCCACCCCCTGGGGCACGACCACCTGCGGCGCTCCGGCCAGCGCTGCCGCCGTCGTGGTGCCCGCGCCGCCGTGGTGCACGACGGCGGCCACCCTGCTGAACAGCGCCTGCTGATTGACCTCGCCGACGACGAAGCAGTCGTCCCGGTCGTCGATCCGAGCCAGTTCGGCCCAGCCGCGGCCGACGAGTACGCGGCGGCCGTGCGCGCGGACCGCCTCGATGGACACCCGGCCGAGGTCCGCCGGGACGTCCCGCGTGCTGCCGTAGCCGACGAACACCGGGGGTGTGCCCGCGCCCAGGAACGCCAGCAGGTCGTCCGCCAGGGGACGTTCGTCCGGCAGGATCCACGCCCCGGTGTGCACGACGTCGAGTTCCGGGGTCTCCCGCCACGGGCCCAGGACCGGGTCCGTCGCCAGCCAGGGCCGGTCGGTGAAGATGAAGCCGTAGACGTCGTCCACCGGCGGCAGGCCGACCGAGGCCCGGTAGGCGTTGAGCGCCTCGCCGTGCAGCGCGTTGATGGTCTGGGCGTTCAGGTCCCACAGCGCCAGGTTGTCGGTGACTTCCGGCGGGAACGACTGGCCCGGCAGCAGCACGGGGGGTACCTGGTGCGGCGACCGCAGCATGAACGGACAGAAGGTCACGTAGCGGTAGGGGATACCGAGCTTCTCGGCCGCCGACCGCGAGGAGAAGTGCGCGAACCCGGTCGCCAGGAGGACGTCGTATCCCTCGGCGGCGGCGGCGACCGTGCCGAACTGCTCGGCCAGCTCGGTCACGAACCGGGCGGTCGCCGATTCCGTCGACGGCTCCGTGATCGCGCCGATCGGCTTGCCGACCGGCACCAGTTCCACGCCGGCCCTGGCCAGCAGTTCGGCGAAGATCTTGTTCGGCGGCGCACAGACCCGCACGTGCGCGCCGAATTCCCGTAATCGTATCGCGAGCGCCACCAGCGGTTCGACGTCCCCGCGCGACCCATATGTCGATAACAACACACGCATTACGCAACTCCCGTTTTGGCAGGTACTGGCCTCCGTCAGCAATTCTGCGACCCGACGACGGCCTTGCCGCAAGGCCCCCGGCGCGCTGTACGTTGGTAGGAGTTCTGGGCCGGGGCACCCTCGTCGAGGCCGCCCGGCCCGGGATGGACGCCGTGCGACACGGCGCGCGCGACAGCCGCCGGCAGGCCGGGGGCGAACGACAACGGCCGCCCTGAGGGCGGCCGTTGGAAGGTCCTGGGCACTCATTGCCTGAGTGTGGTGGGCGATACTGGGATCGAACCAGTGACCCCTTCGGTGTGAACGAAGTGCTCTCCCGCTGAGCTAATCGCCCGGGACGAGTGGAACCTTACAGGCGAACCCGGCCGGCGTTCAAACGGCGTGCCCGCGGTCGGCGGCCAGCCGGGCGAGGAGTCCGTTGCGGCCGCTGCGCATCATCAGCGCGTGGTTGGCGAGGAAGAGCGGGCGGCCGGGGACGGCGAACCGCCGCATCAGGGGCTTGCGGACGACGACCTCCTGCTCGAACAGCAGCCGGGTGCCCGGGCCGTTCGCGGCGACCGTCCAGCGGACCCAGCCCTCCAGGTCGCCGGTCATGGCGACTTCGAGTATCCGGCGCTCCGGGTCCTGCCGGGTGGAGCGGGCGGCGACCACCAGGTCGTACGGGAGGACGGAGCGGAAGCGGAGCACGCCGCTGGTGTCGCCGGTCTGCCGGACCTCGCGGATCTGCGGCCACCACTGGGGGTAGAAGTCGGGGCGCTCCAGCACCCGGTAGACGGTGTCGGGTTCGGCGTCGAGCCGCCAGGTGCTGCGGAATCGGTAGTGACTCCATTCCATACGCCCAGTGTGCGCGACGCGCCAGGCGGGCGCGGGAAAACGCCGAGGGTCCCGGAGACCGTCTGCACGGTCTCCGGGACCCTCGGTCCGGGTGGGCGATACTGGGATCGAACCAGTGACCCCTTCGGTGTGAACGAAGTGCTCTCCCGCTGAGCTAATCGCCCCGGTGTGCGGACTACTTTACCGCACCCGGGCAGGCGTCCCGACCAGCCCGGCGGTCCCGCGGGATCAGCCCAGCTGCCACGGCATGACGAAGCCGAAGCTCAGGACGTACCAGATCGCCAGGCCGGCCAGGACGAGCACGGCCACCGTGGTGATCAGCAGATTGCGCCGCCTGACCCGGGGGTCCATGGCGGACCTGGCGGCCTCGGTGACCTTGTGGCGGGTCCAGCGCAGCACCTTCTGCGCCCAGACGAATTCGGTGCCCCACAGCGCCATGCCGCCGAAGATGATCAGCCAGCCGGGTCCGGGCAGCGGCAGCAGGATCACCCCGCCGGCGATCACGGCGAGGCCGGCCAGGAAGACTCCGGCGCGCCACACCAGGTGCAGCGGGCGGGACCGCCGCACGAATGCGGGCGCCCGTGAGCCGAGCCGTGAATCACTGGCCACAGCTCTCTGGATGTCGTCACTCTCCGCGATCATATATGCCAACGTACCGGACTTTGTGACGATCACCGAAATGGCCGTTCCGCCCTTCTCGGGACTAGTCCGTACGAGGTACCAGATGCCTCATAAACTTCTCAGAGGGGTTTACAACGTCTCCGCAGGTGGCATGTCGATTTCGCCGACGTGCGAATCCCCGAGCGCACACTGAGCGAAAGGCCCTGGCGCTTATGAACACCACGGTCAGCTGCGAGCTGCACCTGCGCCTCGTTGTGTCGAGCGAATCCTCACTGCCTGTACCCGCGGGCTTGCGGTACGACACGGCCGATCCGTATGCCGTGCACGCCACCTTCCACACCGGAGCCGAAGAGACGGTCGAATGGGTGTTCGCCCGCGATCTGCTCGCCGAGGGTCTGCACCGGCCCACCGGCACCGGAGACGTCAGAGTCTGGCCGTCCCGCAGCCATGGTCAGGGCGTCGTGTGCATCGCCCTCAGCTCCCCCGAGGGCGAAGCCCTGCTCGAAGCCCCGGCGCGGGCCCTGGAGTCCTTCCTCAAGCGGACGGACGCCGCGGTGCCGCCCGGCACCGAGCATCGCCACTTCGACCTCGACACCGAGCTCTCCCACATCCTCGCGGAGAGCTGAGCCCGGTCACCGACCGTCCGCGGCCGTCCTACTCGGGGGGACAGCCCGGACACCCAAGGCGGCACAGGGCAGTGCCCGGCCGCCTGACACCGCAGGAACGAGAGCCGCCGCCCGTGGGACGCAGCCCCACGGCGGCGGCTCCCGCGCGCTAGAGTCACCGGAACGCAGCCGATCGACGACGCCGGCAGGGAGCGTTCCGTGCTGATCAACCATGACACCAGGTGCGCGCTCGACAGTGTGGTCGACCTGATCAACACCGCACCCTCGATCGCGGGGCGCGAAGCGCTCGCCGAGGTCGCCGACCTGCGCTCCTTCGTGGAGCGGAACAACGTGAGCGAGATCGGCCGGCTCGACCGGCACGACATCACCGCGGTCCAGGCGGTACGCGCCCGCTTCACCGAGGTCTTCGCCACCACCGACGACGCCACCGCGGCCACCATGCTCAACGCGATGATCGCCGAGGCCGGCACCACCCCCCGGCTCACCGACCACGACGGCTACGACCTGCACGTGCACTACTTCGCGCCGGGCGCGTCGCTGTCGGACCACCTCGCCGCGGACTGCGGCATGGCGCTGGCCTTCCTGATCGTCGCCGGCGAGCGGGAACGGCTGCGGCGCTGCGACGCGCCGGACTGCCGGCACGCCTTCGTGGACCTGTCCCGCAACCGTTCCCGCCGCTACTGCGACAGCCGCACCTGCGGCAACCGGCTGCACGTCGCCGCCTACCGGGCCAGGCGCCGGGAGGCGGGCGAGGCGGGCGACACCGCCGACGCGGGCGCCGACGAGGCAGCCGCGTCCTGACCCGGGCGCGTCCTGGGGCGGGGAGCGGGGCGGCGGCCGGGGTCGCCCGCCGGTCAGCCGGTCAGCCGGTCACAGGAAGAGCAGGTCGTAGGTGGCGCCCAGGCCCAGCAGGCTGCCGATCACCAGCAGGAAGAGCATCAGCGGGGGCTGGGAGAGGGCGTAGAGACAGCCCTGCGGCTCGCTGACCGGCTCGACGGCGAGCGGGGGACGCGGAGGGCGCTCCCTGGCCGGCAGGGTCTCCAGCGGCGCGGTGCGGCCGCCGGGGCGGGTGACCGCGGCACGGGCGGTGGGCGCGGAGCGCGGAGCGGGAAGGACGTCGGAGGCGGTCGGTCCGGCACGGTCCGGCCGCTCAGCGGCGACGCAGTCGCCAATGGTGGGCAGCACACGGTGATCTTCGCGCAGCGCGCGGGTGCCTGTGACCCAACACGCGCACTCCGAGGGATCTTCCGCAGTGTGGACACATGACGTCCGGTTCATGGACTAAAGTGCCGGATCCGGTCGGCCGGTCCTGTCGCGTACGGACGTCGCGACCGCCTTACCTGCTGCTTCGTCCGGGCCGTACGACCCGCCGGAGCCGGGTCCCCGACCGGGCCGTACGACCTACTGAGCGCGACCGCAGCGGTCGGTGTCCGGATGGTGGACGCCGGGGCGCCCGCCCCCTCAGATGCCGCGGCGCTTGAGGATCTCCTCGACATCCGCGAAGTCGGACAGGCCGCTGTCGGAACCGCCCCTGCGCCTGGCCGCCGCCGGGCGGCCCGCCGGTATCGCCGCGGTCGACGCGCCGGGCACGGCGGCCGGGGCGCGGCCACCGCCCTCCGGCAGCCGGGCCGAGATCAGCCGGGTGACGCCGTACAGGAGCGCGGCGACGGCGAGCACGCCGAAGCCCATCCACACGGTCGGCTTGAGGACCAGGTCGGCGGCCCAGTGGCCGGTGGCCGTGGTGACCTTGCGGCCCAGCGTGACCAGGCCGGCCATCGCCAGCCCGATCGGCACGAGGGACGCCGCGGCGATCCTGGTGGCCGCGAGGAACCGGCGCCGGTAGGCGGTCAGCATCGCGATGGCCAGGCCGCCCGCGGACAGCGCGGCACATAGCGTCGTGGTCAGCATCCTGCGGCTCCCGTCGGTCGGTGCTCCCCCATCGTGCCTCGGACCGTACGCGGATGGCCATGGGCGACGCCGGGAGTTCAGGGGGATCTCCGGGGCGCCTCCTCCCCGAGTGGGAGACTGGCGGCATGGATCTTCCCCCTCCCCCGGCCGGGCGCCGCGCCGTACTCGACGTCTGGTGCGAGTTGCAGTGCCCCGACTGCCGCACCGCCTTCGCCGACCTCCAGGCGCTGCGCGAGCGGTACGGCGACGCGCTCGACATCCAGTTGCGGCACTTCCCGCTGGAGAAGCACAAGCACGCGCTCGCGGCGGCGCAGGCGTACGAGGAGGCGTACGCGCAGGGCCGCGGCTGGGAGTACGCCGAGGCGGTGCTCGCGCAGGCGGAGGAGCTGGCGGTCGCGGGTGAGCCGCTGCTCATCGACATCGCGCGCGAACTCGGCCTCGACGCCGAGGAGTTCGACACGGCGCTGATCGACGGCCGCCACTTGCTGGTCGTCGACTCCGACCAGGCCGAGGGCAAGGCGATCGGCGTCACCGGCACGCCCACGTACGTCATAGCCGGGCAACGCCTCGACGGCGGCCGCTCACAAGACGGCCTGCGCGCCCGCATCGAGTCCTTGACGGACGAGTTGCTCGCGTAGCTCGCCACGGTGGGGCCTGCCGTGCCCCTCACGGTACGTCCGCCCCCTCCCGCCGGCGGTGGCTGCCCGCGCGGTTCCCGCGCCCCCGGGTGCTTGCCACTTGGCGGCGTCGCTTCTTTCCCGGCGTCGTGGTTGCGCGCGCCCCTGGTGTGCTGCCCCCTGCGGCAGAGGACAAGCCCCAGAGGGGCGCGGGGAACTGCGCGACAAGCCACGGCGGCGCAGCCGACAAGCACGCACCGCAGGTGGCAAGCACCCCAGGAGGCGCTGGGGGCACCCCCAGGGGAAGCTCTGGGGCGGAACTGCGCGGTCAGCCCCCGCCGGGCCGCGGCGACAGGCCACCGCAAGTGGCACGAACCCGCAAAGCCCGCCGCTAGGCGAGCGGCTTCCACAGTTGGTGCAGCGTCGGCCGGTACCCCAGGGACGCGTAGAGCCCGATCGCCACCGCGTTGGCGGTGAAGACGTTGAGGCCGACCCCCGTGGTGCCCGCCGCGAGGCACGCCGTTTCGGCGGCGCGCATCAGAGTGCGGCCGTGGCCCCGGCCGCGGTACGGCGGGAGGACCTCGACCGCCTGGATCCAGCCGGGACCCGGCAACGCGAGCAGCCACACGTGCCCGACGGTCGTCCCGTCCTGGTCGAGGGCGAGCAGCTCGCCGCCGGGGGCGTGGGCACCGCCGGGCAGGGCCTGCGCGTAGGAGGCCGCCGCGTGGGCCTCGGCCTGGTCCGCGGGCACGCCCGCCTCCGTGAGGGCGGCGACGAAGCCGACCCGCTGCCGCGCCAGCCAGTCCGCGCCGTCCCGCGCGGTCAGCGACCGCAGCGCGCCACCGGGCGGCAGGTCGTGGTGCCCGGCGCCCGGGGCCAGGTCCTTGTGCAGGGTGCGGTTGGTCTCGGTGTAGCCGAGCGCGGCGACCATCCGCAGCGCGTACCCCGCCCCGCTGGGCACCGAGACCAGCACCCGCCCGCAGCCCCACTGCCGCAGCACTTCCTCCGCGGCGAGCGCCGCGACCGTACCGCGGCCGCGCCGCCGGTCCGGCTCGTCGATGGCGACCGCGTCGATCCGGCCGGGGCCGCCGCGCGGCCCGGCGCCGACCCGTATGGTGCCGACCGGCCGCCCGTTGACGCAGACTGCGTAGTCCCGCGTCCGCCCGCCGTCCTGCTCGCGCCGTTCGGGTCCCGCCGGTCTCAGGGTCGTCGTCATGCGTCGCGCTCCCGGTTCGCCACCCGCTGGGCCGTCTGCGGGGTGCGGTCGAGTGTACGGTCCCGCGGCCGCATTGCCAGGGCCTGCCGGTTGGTTCTGCACGGAGGAAGGAGGCGGCGCGGAGCCGTCGTTGACCGACGGCGGCGCGGCACACGTGCGTGCCGGGCACCGCGACGCCGCGCGGAGCCGGCCCCCAGGCTCTACGGGTTCGGGTCCGCCGCCGAGCGCTCGGCGAAGACGGCCGCGGCCTTGGCCGTCACCGGCCCCGGGGCGCCGGGGAGTTCACGCGCGTCGACCCTGTTGACGGCCTGCACGTCCCGCAGCGAGGAGGTCAGGAAGATCTCCTCCGCCTCGGCCAGCGCCTCGAACGGCAGGTCCTCCTCGTGCGCGCCGGCCCATTCAATGACCAGTTCGCGGGTGATCCCGGCCAGGCAGCCGGACGACAGCTGCGGGGTGAACAGCCGGCCGCCGAGGACGACGAAGATGTTGGAGCCGGTGCCCTCGCACAGCCGGCCCGTGGTGTTGGCGAAGATCGCCTCGCCGGCGCCCTGCTCGCGGGCGCGGGCCAGCGCGACGACGTTCTCGCCGTACGAGGTGGTCTTCAGGCCGGTGAGGGCGCCGCGCTCGTTGCGGGTCCACGGCACGGTGACGATCGCGCCGGGTCCCGGGCTGACGTCGGCCGTACCGATGGCGACCACCAGGGTCGGGCCCGCGTCGCCGCGGTCGGAGCCGAGCGGCGAGAGGCCGCCGGTGTAGGTGATCCTGAGCCGCCCGTGCGGCAGCGGGTTGGCGGCGAGCACCGCCGCGCAGGCGCGGGCCACCTCGTCCTGGTCGGGCTCGGGCAGGCCGAGGCCGAGGGCGGAGCGGGTCAGCCGCCTGAGGTGCCGGGTGAGCGCGAAGGCGCGTCCGTCCGTGGTCTTGAGCGTCTCGAAGACGCCGTCGCCGACGGTCAGCCCGTGGTCGAGCACCGACACCGTGGCGTCCTCGCTGTCCCGCAGTCCGCCGTCCACCCAGATCTTCACCGCAGTGTCCTCCCGCTCGCCTCGTGTACTCCCGACGCTACCGCCAGCAGCCGTTCCGCCTTGAGTTCGGTCTCCGCCCATTCACCCGCCGGGTCCGAGCCCCAGGTGATGCCGGCGCCGGTGCCGAACCGCAGCTGCGGGCGTCCCGGGCCGCCGCGGTCGATCCAGAAGGTGCGGATGCCGACCGCGAGGGCCGCGGTGCCGCGGTCGGCGTCGACCCAGCCGACGGCGCCGCAGTAGGGGCCGCGGGGCGCGGTCTCCAGCTCGCCGATGATGCGCAGGGCGCTGGATTTCGGCGCGCCGGTGACCGAGCCGGGCGGGAAGGCGGCGGCGAGCAGCTCCGGCCAGCCGGCGCCGGGGCGCAGGTCGCCGCGGACGGTGGAGACCAGGTGCACCAGGCCGGGGTGCGGCTCGACCGCGCACAGCGCGGGCACGGTGACCGAACCGGTGGCGCAGACCCGGCCGAGGTCGTTGCGCACCAGGTCGACGATCATCACGTTCTCCGCCTCGTCCTTGGGCAGGAAGCCGTCGGCGGTCTGTGCGGTGCCCTTGATGGGACCCGACTCGACGGTGCGGCCGTCCCGGCGCAGGAAGAGCTCGGGCGAGGCGGTGGCGATCTCGACGCCGTGCGCGGGCAGCCGGATCGTTCCTGCGTAGGGCGCGGGATTGCCCAGCGCGAGGACCGCGCCGAGCGCGTCGATGTCGGGCGGCGGCCCGCCGGCCCCGACCGGCAGCGGCGCGGTGAGCACCCGGCAGAGGTTGACCTGGTAGACGTCGCCCGCGGCGATGCGCTCCCGGACGGTACGGACGCCCGCCTCGTAGGCGCCGCGGTCCAGGGAGGTGGTCCAGGCGGCCCGGTCGGGGCCGTGCCAGGCGGCGGCCCGGTCCGCGTCGGTGTCGGCCGCGGGCGCGCGGCGTACGTCGCCGAAGCGGGCGCAGACCGTACGGCCCTCGAAGTCCACGGCGACCGCCCAGAAGCCCGCGGAGTCCAGTGCTCCGGCGTCCGCGGTGACATCCCGCAGGTCGGAGGCGACAAGACCGCCGAAACGGGCCATGGGGGCGAGATCGCGCACGGTGCTTCCCTGGTGGACTGGAGCGGGCAGGACCCGAGTCTAGGCGGGCCAGGTCACGGGGGGTGAGGCGGTGCCCCGGCCGTCAACTGCTCGTCATTGGCCCGGCACGCTGCGGAAACCGATTTTTGAGCTGGCCCCGGGATCCGCTAGAGTTCAACCCGTTGCCCCGGAACGCGTTTCGAGGCAGACCTGCGGACGTGGCTCAGTTGGTAGAGCATCACCTTGCCAAGGTGAGGGTCGCGAGTTCGAATCTCGTCGTCCGCTCGACGTGGGGGATCCTCCCGGGACCCCCGCTGTGTTGGTGGAGTGGCCGAGAGGCGAGGCAACGGCCTGCAAAGCCGTCTACACGGGTTCAAATCCCGTCTCCACCTCCAAGGACGATTAGCTCAGCGGGAGAGCGCTTCCCTGACACGGAAGAGGTCACTGGTTCAATCCCAGTATCGTCCACTGGATCCCACCGGGTCCTGAGCAGGACGCCCGCGCGATTAGCTCAGCGGGAGAGCGCTTCCCTGACACGGAAGAGGTCACTGGTTCAATCCCAGTATCGCGCACGCAGCACCGGCGCCCCCAGGCGCCACCGAGGACGATTAGCTCAGCGGGAGAGCGCTTCCCTGACACGGAAGAGGTCACTGGTTCAATCCCAGTATCGTCCACACCCCCCCGAGGGCCGGAAGCACTCCGCTTCCGGCCCTCGGCCGTGTCCCGGTCACGTTCCGGTCGTGCCCCGGCCGGATCGGCCGGGTCCGGCCGGCCCGGTCAGGGCCGGCCGTGCCCGGCCGGTCCCTGACCGGTCCTGGTCAGTCGTGCTCAGTGCTGGTCGGTCCTGGTCGGTCCTGACCGGTCCTGGTCAGGACGAGAAGAGCATGTGGCCGAAGCCGTGCCGGTGGTGCTTGTTGTGGCCGTGGCCATGGCTCTGCCCGTGGCCGTACTGCGGCGCTCCCCACGCGGGGGCCGGCGGCTGCGGGTAGCCGGGCTGGACGGGCGGCGCGGGGTAGGCCTGCGGCGGCGGGGCCTGCTGGCCCCCCCACTTGCCTTCGAGCTGGGTCAGTGCCTCAAGCTCGCCGTAGTCGAGAAAGATGCCGCGGCAGTTGCCGCACTGCTCGATCTGGACGCCACTGCGGTTGTACGTCTGCATGTGGCCGTGACACTTGGGGCAGACCATCGTCGCCTCATCTCCTCGCGTGAACGGATGAGTTCACTCTAGTTGGGCGATACGGGCGCAGGTGGCGACGAGTTCGGACTCGGCCTCATCGAGTTCGCGGCCGTCCCTGGCCGCCTTGGCGACGCCGATCGCCGCGGTCTGCACGGCCAACGCGCGGGCGGGAACGTCGAGTTGTCCCCAGGGGTCGCCGCTCCCGGGTACGGCGGGACCGCCGGCGGCCCGGTAGGCGGCGAGGAAGCGCGCCCAGGCGTCCGGCGCCAGCAGGCCGGCCGCGAACCACATCGCGGGCCTGGCCAGGTCCCAGGCGGCCGGGCCCGTACCGAGGTCGTCCACGTCGATCAGCAGCCAGTCGCCGTCCGGCGCCGGGTGCCGTACCAGCTGGCCCAGGTGCAGGTCGCCGTGGCACAGGGCGGCGGGACCCGGGTGCGGTGCCTCGTCCCTGGCCCAGGCGGGCAGCCGCCGCCAGGCCCGGCGTACGGTACGGGCCGCCGCCGAGTCGGCGACGCCGCGCAGCCGGGCGACGGCGAGCGCGGCCTTGGCCGGGCCGCGCATCGGCGGCAGCGGCCCGGGCAGCGCGGCCTCGGGCACCGTGTGCAGCCGGGCGAGCAGCACCGCCGCCTCGGCCCAGGGCGCGGCCTCCGGGTCGTGCCGGTCGACCGGCAGGCCGTACGGCCAGGCGCTGACCGGCCGCCCGCGCACCGCGCCGCCGTCCGCGGCGGCCGGCGGCAGCGGGGCCAGCAGGATGCCGCGCAGCAGCGGATGGCCGGCCACCGCGATCCGTACGGCGAGCGCCGCGGCGTCCGTGCCGGGGGCGTGGGCCTTGGCGACGACGCCGCCGACCCGGACGACCGTGCCGTCCGGCCGGTCGGCCAGCACGGTGGTGGCGGCGGGCACGGTGGGCGGCGCGGGGGCGGCGGCCGGGTCGGCCGGGTCGCCCCTGGGGGTGCCGCGGGCCGCCGCGGCCGCGGCGGCGGCCAGCGCCGTGACCAGGGCGTCGTCGGCCGGTGGCCGGGCGGTACGGCGTGCGGTCTGCGCGTCGATGCGGACCGTGCCGCTCCGTTGAGTGCCGGACTGCTCCCCCGTGGTCGTCATCGGGCCAGTCAAGCATCCCGGCGGCCGTGCGGCCCTCCGGGCGGCCGGACGAGGTCCGGACAGCGCAATGCCCGGGCATCGAGTGATACCCGGGCAAGCGCAGTCGTCCGTCGTACCCCCGTCCCCACGGGGTTCTACCGGTGAGTCCCTGGCCCGGACCGCTCTTCCAGGCCTGGAACGCCTCTCAGCGCCCCATCAGGCCGGCCACGGACGACGCTTGTGTAACCACCGCATCCACTCCTCCGAAGGCGTAGGCGAGCAGTGCGGCCAGCGGCAGCACCATGGCCGCCGCCACCAGCGGATGCCGGGTGCCGGTCGGCCGTCCGCCGCGCATGGCTCGTGCGGTGCGGCTCACCGTGTTCGCCATATGCCTCTCCCGGAGGTCTGCCTGGTGGTCGGTCGTGAGGTGCGGTTGTGGGAGCGGCGGGCGTTTGACCTCGGGGGACGAGTGCGCCGCCCGCCGCTTGACCTCAACATTAGGGGCGCCGCCGCCCCCGGGCGTCAGGCCCTGGTACCCCTTTGGAGGCCTCCCGGAGGATGACGGGGACGGTCCCGGATACTCCCCTGGGTGGACGCCGCCACCCGTGGCCCCAGGGTCATCCCTGAGACGCCGGGATCCGCCCGGCCTGGTCGTCGTCCCGCGGGACGGGCTGTTCGACCAGGGCGAGGACCCGGGTGGCCATGAAGCGGGCGGTGCGCACCACGGTGCCGCTGCGGGTGACTTCACTCACTTCCACCACCCCGCGCCGGACGGCGGTCTCGACCCGGCGGCCGGCCCGGGTGGCGATCACTTCATAGGTGCGGGTGGTGTCCCCCGCGTCGACGACTATTTCCACTCGATCACCTTTCACGGCGTCATTCCCCTTTGGCAGACGGACCGTTGGCGGATCGGGGCGCGGTGGTGACGGCCCGTGGGACGGACCTCCTCGCCACACCTCCAGGATCCCACCGGGCACTGACAATTCACGGCCCGTCGCCTGCGGGCCTTCACCGCGCCGCGGGACTTGAGTCCGTAAGCTGTGGGCGGCCGACCCGGCCGTCGGCGCAGGCACCGGACAGCAACAGCAGTGGGGTTTTCGCCCACCGGAGGCAGGGGAACGGACATGGCGATGATGCGGCTCCGGCGCGAGGATCCGCGGGTCGTCGGCGCGTTCCGGCTGCACCGCCGGCTGGGCGCCGGCGGCATGGGTGTGGTCTACCTGGGCGCGGACAAGCGCGGCCAGCGGGTGGCGCTCAAGGTGATCAGGCCCGAGCTGGCCGAGGACCAGGAGTTCAGGTCGCGGTTCGCCCGCGAGGTCTCCGCGGCCCGCCGGATCCGCAGCGGCTGCACCGCCCGGCTGGTCGCGGCCGATCTGGAGGCCGAGCGCCCCTGGTTCGCCACCCAGTACGTGCCCGGTCCCTCGCTGCACGACAAGGTCGCCGAGCACGGCGTCCTGTCGGCCGCCGAGGTCGCCTCGATCGGAGCGGCGCTCGCCGAGGGCCTGGTCGCGGTGCACGAGGCCGGGGTCGTCCACCGCGACCTCAAGCCGTCGAACATCCTGCTGTCGCCCAAGGGCCCGCGGATCATCGACTTCGGCATCGCCTGGGCCACCGGTGCGAGCACGCTGACCCATGTGGGGACGGCGGTCGGCTCGCCCGGCTTCCTGGCACCCGAGCAGGTACGGGGCGCGGCCGTCACCCCGGCCACGGACGTCTTCGCCTTCGGCGCGACGCTGGCGTACGCGGCGACCGCGGACTCGCCCTTCGGGCAGGGCAGTTCCGAGGTCATGCTCTACCGGGTGGTGCACGAGGAGCCCGATCTCGCCGGGGTCCCGGACGCGCTGGCGCCGCTGGTCCACGCGTGCCTGGCCAAGGACCCCGAGGAGCGGCCCAGCACCGTGCAGCTGTCCGAGCGGCTCTCGGAGATCGCGACCCGCGAGGCCCGCGGCATCGGGATGCCGCGGCGCGAGGCGCTGCAGAAGGCGGCCGGCCCGCGGCCCGAGCGCCCTGTGGGGCGGCGGGCCGAGGAGTACGCGCAGCAGCGCACGCAGCGCAGGACCCCGCCGCGCCCGGACGGCGGGAACACGGGCGGCGGCCGGACCACCGGGCGTACCCCCGCCGTACCGGCCGCGCGTACCCCGGTCCGCACCGGCGGCGGGCGGCGGCCCTCCTCCCCCGCGCCGGGGCGGCGGCTGCTGCGGCAGCGGCTGGTGGTCTTCGTGATCGTCACCTTGCTCGCGGCCGTCTGTATCGCGGCGGTGCAGGGCTGCCACCGCTTCTCCCGGGGCGCGGACTCCCCCGTCGCGCCTCCCGTGGCTCCTCTGACCCCCGGCCCCTGACCGCGCGGCCGGTGCTGAGCGGTCAGCCGAACGACCGGCCGGTCACCCGGGCGCAGCATCACGGTGGCCACCGGCACCTTGCGGCGGCCTCTTCTCCGCCGCCTTGCGCCGCCTTCGCGCAGCCGCCGCGGACCGGCCGCCGCCCGGCGCCGCCCTGACCTGCGCTCCCGCGCCTGGCGGCGCCGCCCCCACCTCCCCGACCGGCCGCCGAGCACGGACCACGGCTGCCGGCCCGTTGCCGCAGGCGGCTGGCCGTACGTCCACGGCGGCTCCCCGGGCCGGAGGGGGCCTGGCGGAACGGGGAGCGGGTCGGTAAGTTAACAAGCGCTTGCTTAGGAGTGTGCGACGGAGAGGGTGCCGGTATGGGAAGCGTGAGCGCGGCGGACGTGCGCGATCGGGTACGGGAGCTGCTCGCGGCACGGGATCCGGCGGCCGTGGAACCGCTGGAATTCCTGCGGGCCCGCTTCGACGCGGGCCTGGCCTGGGTGCACTTCCCCGAAGGACTCGGCGGACTCGGCGCGCCCCGCGCGCTCCAGGCGGTGGTGAACGCCGAACTGGACGCGGCCGGGGCGCCGGACAACGACCCTCGCCGCATCGGCATCGGCCTCGGAATGGCCGCGCCCACCATCCTCGGCCACGGCACCGCCGAGCAGAAGGCCCGCTTCCTGCGGCCGCTGTGGACCGGCGAGGAGGTCTGGTGCCAGCTGTTCAGCGAGCCGGGGGCCGGCTCGGACCTGGCCGGGCTGCGCACCCGGGCGGTGCGCGACGGCGACGACTGGGTCGTGGACGGCCAGAAGGTGTGGACGTCGAGCGCCCACACCGCGCGCTGGGCGATCCTGATCGCCCGCACCGACCCGGACGTGCCCAAGCACCGCGGCATCACCTACTTCGTCTGCGACATGACCGACCCCGGCGTGGAGGTCAGGCCGCTGCGGCAGATCACCGGCGAGGCGGAGTTCAACGAGGTCTTCCTGACCGGCGTCAGGATCCCCGACGCGCACCGGCTGGGCGCGGTCGGCGACGGCTGGCGGGTGGCGCAGAGCACCCTGATGAACGAGCGGGTCGCGATCGGCGGCGGCGCGTCCGTACCCCGCGAGAGCGGCATGATCGGCACGGTGACCGCCACCTGGCGGGAGCGGCCCGAGCTGCGCACTCCCGAGCTGCACGACCGGCTGCTGCGGCTGTGGGTGGACTCCGAGGTGGCCCGGCTGACCGCCGAGCGGGTGCGCCAGCAGCTCACCGCGGGAGCGCCGGGCCCCGAGGGCTCCGGCCTGAAGCTGTCGCTGGCCCGGCTCAACCAGCAGATCAGCGGCCTTGAGCTGGAAATGCTCGGCGAGCAGGGCCTGCGGTACGGCGACTGGACGATGGTCCGCCCGCGCAGCGTGGACTTCTACGGGCGCGACGCGGGCTACCGCTATCTGCGGGCGAAGGGCAACTCGATCGAGGGCGGCACGTCCGAGATCCTGCGCAACATCGTGGCCGAGCGGGTGCTCGGGCTGCCGGCGGAACCCCGCAACGACAAGGACGCCGCATGGAAGGACCTGCCCCGATGAGCACTCCGCCGCCCTCCCCCGCCATTCCCGACCTGCTCTACTCCGACGTCGAGGACGATCTGCGGGCCGCGGTCCGCGCGCTGCTCGCCGACCGCTGCGGCCATGCCGCGGTGCTGGGCCGCGTCGAGACCGCCGAGCCGTACGATCCGGCGCTGTGGCGCACGCTGGCCGCCGACCTCGGCCTGGCCGGGCTGCTGGTGCCGGAGAAGCTGGGCGGCCAGGGGGCCTCGGCCCGGGAGGCGGCCGTGGTGCTGGAGGAACTGGGCGGCGCGGTCGCCCCGCTGCCGTTCCTGGGCAGCGCGGTGCTGGCCACCTCCGCGCTGCTGGCCTGCGGCACCGAGGATCCGGCGACCGCCGCGCTGATCGGCCGGCTCGCGGCGGGCGAGGCGGTGGCGGCGCTCGCGGTGCCGCTGTCGGCGGCGCCCGGCGACGGCTTCCCCGCGGCGGTACGCGCCGACGCCGGCGGGCGGCTGACCGGCGCGGTCACCAGCGTCGCGGACGCGCTCACCGCCGACGTGCTCGTCGTACCCGCGGTCGGCCCGGAAGGGCCGGGCCTGTACGAGGTGGCGGCGGCGGAGGCCGCGGTGGAGCGGCCCGTGTCGTTCGACCTGACCCGGCCGCTCGCCGACCTGGCGCTCGACGGCGCCCAGGGACGGCTGCTCGCGGGCGGCGACGCGGCGGCTGCCGCGCTGGAGCGGGCGCTGCTGACCGGCGCCGGGCTGCTGGCCTCCGAACAGCTCGGCCTGGCCCAGTGGTGCCTGGACGAGACGGTCCGCTACCTCGGCCAGCGGCGCCAGTTCGGCCGGGTCGTCGGCTCCTTCCAGGCACTCAAGCACCGGCTGGCCGATCTGTGGCTCGACGTGGTCTCGGCCCGGGCCGCGGCGCGCAACGCGGCGGGCGCGCTGGCCGCGCAGGCGTCGTCGTCCGACCCCGCGGTGGCCGCGGAAGCGGCGCTGGCGGTGGCCGTCGCGCAGGCGTACGTCTCCCCCGCCGCGGTACGCGCGGCCGAGGAGGCGGTGCAGCTGCACGGCGGTATCGGCATGACCTGGGAGCACCCGGCGCACCTGTATCTCAAGCGCGCCAAGGCGGACGAGATCGCGCTCGGCACCGCCGGCCGCCACCGGAGCGCCCTGGCCGCCTCCGTCGGTCTGCCGCCCGCCTGACCCGGCCCCGGGCGGCCTACGCCGACGACGCCGCGGGGCCGCTTCCCGCGCCGACCGCGTAAAAGGCGACCGCCGCCGCCGCGCCCACGTTCAGCGAGTCGATGTCGTGCGACATCGGAATGCGGACCAGGGTGTCGGCGGCGGCGAGCGCCCGGGGCGTCAGGCCGGGGCCCTCGGCACCCAGCAGCACGGCCAGCCGCGGGATCCCGGGCGCCGCGAGGTCGGGCAGCGCGGTCGCCTCCGCCGCCGGGGTGAGCGCCAGCAGCCGGAAGCCCGCCTCCTTCACCGTCCCGTACAGGTCGCGCGGCCAGGCGGTGAGCCGGGCGTAGGGCACCGAGAAGACCGCGCCCATCGAGACCTTCACCGAGCGGCGGTAGAGCGGGTCGGCGCAGTCCGGCGACAGCAGGACCGCGTCCATGCCGAGCGCGGCGGCGCTGCGGAAGATCGCGCCGATGTTGGTGTGGTCGTTGACCGCCTCCATGATCACCACCCGGCGGGCGCCGGCCAGCACGTCGGCCGGGTCCGGCAGCGCCTTGCGCTGCATCGCGGCGAGCGCGCCGCGGTGGACGTGATAGCCGGTGACCTGCTCGGCCAGCTCGTCGCCGACGACGTAGACCGGCGCGGGCACCTCGTCGATCACGTCCCGCAGCGCGTCCACCCACTTCTCGGTGAGCAGCATCGAGCGCATCGCGTAACCGGCCCGCAGGGCGCGCCTGACGACCTTCTGGCCCTCGGCGATGAAGAGGCCCTCGGCCGGTTCGCGGCGGCGGCGCAGCTCCACGTCGGTGAGCGCGGTGTAGTCGTGCAGCCGCGGGTCTTCCGGGTCGCCGACCGCGACCGGCTCAGCCACGGCCGGAACCGGCCGCGCCGGAGCGTCCCACGGCCACGACCTCGCCGATGACGATGACGGCCGGCGGGCGTACGCCCTCCTCGGCGACCGTACGCGCCACCGACGCCAAGGTGGCGTCCACCCGGCGCTGGGTGGCCATGGTGCCCTCCTGGACCACCGCGACCGGGGTGTCGGCCGGACGGCCGCCCGCGAGCAGGGTGTCCGCGATGGCGCCGATCCGCTCCACGGCCATCAGCAGCACGAGGGTGCCGCGCAGCCGGGCCAGCGCGGACCAGTCGACCAGGGAGCGCGGGTCGTCGGGCGCGACATGCCCGCTGACCACGGTGAACTCATGGGCGACGCCCCGGTGCGTGACCGGGATGCCGGCGGCGCCCGGCACACTGATGGAGCTGGAGATGCCGGGCACGACGGTCACCTCGATGCCCGCCGCCGCCAGCGCCTCGGCCTCCTCCATGCCGCGGCCGAAGACGTACGGGTCGCCGCCCTTGAGCCGGACGACGGACTTGCCGGCCTTGGCGTGCTCGATCAGCGCCGCGTTGATGGCCTCCTGGGCCATCGCCCGGCCGTACGGGATCTTCGCCGCGTCGATCACCTCGACGTGCGGCGGGAGTTCGCCCAGCAGGTCGCGCGGGCCGAGCCGGTCGGCGATCACCACGTCCGCCTCGGCCAGCAGGCGGCGCCCGCGTACGGTGATCAGGTCCGGGTCGCCGGGACCGCCGCCGACCAGCGCGACGCCCGCGGTACGCGCCCGGTGCTGCGGCGCCACCAGGCTGCCGTCCCGCAGCCCCTCGATCACCGCGTCCCGCACCGCGGCCGAGCGGCGCGGGTCGCGCCCGGTCAGTACGGCCACGGTCACGCCCTCGGTACGCCCGGTGGCCGGCGTCCACGCGGTCGCCGCGTCGGCGTCGTCGCTGCGGACGCACCACACCCGGCGCTCCGCCGCCTCCGCGGAGGCGGCGGCGTTCGCGGCCGGGTCGGTGGTCGCGACCAGGGCGTACCACGCCTCCGCCAGGTCGCCCGTGCGGTAGCCCCGGCGCTCCCAGCGCAGTTCGCCGGCGTCCGCCATCGCCTCGACCGAGGCGGTCGCCGACGGCGACACCACGACGATGTCCGCTCCGGCCGCGACGAGCGCGGGGAGCCGGCGCTGGGCGACCTGGCCGCCGCCGATGACCACGACCCGGCGGCCCGCCAGCCGCAGCCCTACGGGGTAGGCGGGGGCGTCGTCCTTCCGATCCATCCGGCCCGGCTCCTTACGTCACGCTTTGCGATTGGTCCGACCCGATCCTACGTTCCGCCATGTCCCCGCCCAGGTCCGCGCGGCGCCTGGGGGGCGCAGCGGGAGTGCCCCTGAGGGGGTGCCGCTTCCTGCTGCCTTCACACTCGCGGCGCCTCTCGGCGGGCCGCGCCCCTGGTGGCGTGCCCCCTGCCGAAGGGGGTGCCCGACAGGGGCGCAACGAACTGCGCGCGCAACCACGACGGCGCGGCAGGCGACGGACCGCCGCGAGCGGCTGTCACCCGGGGACGCGGGGAACTGTCCACCGGCCGGCGGGGCGGGACGCCACCCCACGTGGCACGCACCCCGGGAGGCGCTGGGGGCACCCCCGGGCGGAGTTCTGGGGGCGGAACCGCGCGCCCAGCCCCCACGGGCGGCAACCGGGCACGCCTCCGGACAGGAGAGCTACGCTTTCTCCGTCACACCCGCCGCGTCGAACGTCGCCACCTCGTGCATCACGCGCGCCGCGCTCTGGACGAGTGGCAGGGCGAGCAGCGCCCCCGTCCCCTCGCCGAGGCGGAGGTCGAGGTCGACGAGGGGCCGCAGGCCGAGGGTGGTGAGGGCCGCGACATGTCCCGGCTCGGCACTGCGGTGCCCGGCGATACACGCGGCCAGCACCTCCGGCGCGATCGCGCGGGCGACAAGCGCGGCGGCACCGGCGCTGACGCCGTCGAGGATCACCGGCGTGCGCAGCGCCGCCGCACCGAGCAGCAGCCCGACCATCGCGGCGTGTTCGAGCCCGCCGATCGCGGTGAGGACCGCGATCGGGTCGGCCGGGTCCGGCCGGTGCAGATCGAGCGCGCGCCGCACGACCTCCACCTTGCGCGCGTGCATCTCGTCGTTGATGCCGGTGCCGCGCCCGGTGACCTCCGCGGGGTCGAGCCCGGTGTAGACGGCGATGAGCGCCGCCGACGTCGTGGTGTTGGCGATGCCCATCTCACCGGTGAGCAGCGCCCTGTTGCCCGCGGCCACCAGATCGCGGGCGGTCTCGATGCCCACCTCGATGGCGCGCAGCGCCTCTTCCCTGGCCATCGCGGGACCCGCGGTGAAGTCGGCGGTGCCGGGCCGTACCTTGCGCGGCAACAGCCCCGGGGTGCTGGGCAGTTCGGTGGCCACGCCGACGTCGATCACGCAGATTTCCGCGCCGACCTGGTTGGCGAAGGCGTTGCAGACCGCGCCGCCGCCGAGGAAGTTGGCGACCATCTGCGCGGTGACCTCCTGCGGCCACGCGGTGACGCCCTGGGCGTGCACCCCGTGGTCGCCGGCGAAGATCGCCACCGCCGCGGGCTCGGGAATGGGCGGCGGGCACTGCCGGGACAGCCCGCTGAGCTGCGCGGAGATGATCTCCAGCATGCCCAGCGCCCCGGCCGGCTTGGTCATCCGCTTCTGCCGCTCCCACGCCTCACCGAGCGCCTTGGCATCCAGCGGGCGGATGCCGCGCAGCGTCTCCTCCAGCAGGTCCTGCGGCTCCTCGCCGGGCAGCGCGCGGTTGCCGTACTCCTCCTCGTGGACCACCCAGGCCAGCGGGCGGCGCTGCGACCAGCCGGACTGCATCAGCTCGGGCTCGTCGGGGAATTCGTCGACGTACCCGACGCACAGGTAGGCGACGACCTCCAGGTGCTCGGGCAGGCCGAGTTCCGCGACCATCTGGCGCTCGTCGAAGAAGCTGACCCACCCGACGCCGAGGCCTTCCGCCCGGGCGGCGAGCCACAGGTTCTCCACCGCGAGCGCCGCCGAATACGGGGCCATCTGCGGCTGGGTGTGGCGGCCGAGGGTGTGCCGGCCGCCGCGGGTCGGGTCGGCGGTCACCACGATGTTCACGGGGGTGTCGAGTATCGCCTCGATCTTGAGCTCGCGGAACTGCCGCGCGCGGCCCTTCGGCAGCGACTTCGCGTACGCCTCGCGCTGGGTCATCGCCAGCTCGTGCATCTTCTCGCGGGTCTTCTCGGAGCGGATGACGACGAAGTCCCACGGCTGCGAGTGCCCGACGCTGGGCGCGGTGTGCGCCGCCTCCAGGACGCGCAGCAGCACGTCGTGCGGGATCGGGTCGGAGCGGAAGCCGTTGCGGACGTCGCGGCGCTCGCGGATGACGCGGTGCACGGCGTCCCGTACGGCGGGTTCGTACGCCTCCGCGGGCTCCGACACCTCGGCCTCCGCGGCTCTGGCCTCGGCCCGGCGGGCGGCCCTGCGGCCGGTCGGGGCCTCCGCCCCGGTCCCGCCGTCGGCGGGTACGGGCGCGGCGGCGTCCTCGTCCTGCGGGGGTGCCGCCGCCGCGTGCGCACGGCCCGCGCGCTTGACGGGTGGGGTGCTCGGTACGGCGAGGCCGGCGGGCGCGTCGGCCGGGTCGGTCTCGCTGGCGGGCGCGTCGGCGGCGCCGGGCACCGCCTCGGGTCCTGCGGGTGCCGCGACGGCCTCGGGGGCCGCCTCGGTGACGGCGACAGCTTCCGCAGGCTCGGCGGCGGCCTCGTCAGGAGCCGCGGGAGCCGCCGCCGCGGGAGCCGGGGAAGCGGCGTGCTGGGCCGGGCCGTCGGCCGCGGCGGCCACCGCGGAGGCGAGGTCGGCCGGGCCCGTCGCCGGGACGAAGGCACCGTCACCCGCGGCGGGCGGGGCGCTGAAGGCAGGCCCGGACGGCGGTACGGCCTGCTCGGGGCCGACCGGCGCCGGGGCGGCGGCCTGGCCGGGGGCGGACGGGGCCGTCGCGGGATCGGGCTCCGCCACCGCGGCGGGTGCGACCGGCTCGGCGCCGGGCACGGAATCCTCCGCACCGGGCTCGCCCGCGTACACCGCCTGCTCGGCGCCGGAAGCCTGCTCCCCGTCGACCGTCTGGACCGGGGCCGGAACGGGCATCGGCATGGGCATGGGCATCGGCACCGCGACCGGTGCGGCCACCGGCTCGGCAGCGCCCGCTACGGGCGCACCCGCCTCGCCGCCGGCACCGGGCGCAGGCGCGACCGCGACCGCGTCGGCGGCGAGCGCACCCACGGGCTCGGCGCCGGGCGCGGCCGTCACCTCACTCGGCTCACCGCCGAAGGCGTGCTCCGGGCCGGGCTCGCCGGTGAAAGCAGCCACCGGCTCCGGGCCGGACGCAAGCGCGACCGCCTCCGCCTCGCCGCCGGAAACGACCGCCGGCTCCACGTCAGGCTCAACCACAGCCACCGGCTCGGCGGCGTACACCGGCTGTTCGACGGGGGCAGCCGCTTCCGCCACGGGAAGCACCGGCACCGGCGCCTCTGGGGCCGGGGCCGGGGGCGCCGCCTCGGCCGGGGGGAAGGCGAGGATCGGCTCGGGTGCCTGCTGGGACGGGATCACGCTGTCGGCGTGCGGGATCAGCGACTGCTGGGACGCGCTCTGCGCGGCGGGCCAGGCGCTGCCCGGGGCGGGGGCGGCCGGGTCGGTCGGTTCGCCGGTCTGCTGGGCGGGGATGCCGTGGATCTCGTCCTGCGCCGCGTCGAGGTGTTCGGAGCCGGCGCCCTGGGGCCGTACCGGCGGCGGGACGGGGCCGCCCTGCGCCGGGCCGCGGTCGGCGAGGGAACGTACGGAGACGCCGCCGCTGGGGGTGTCGTGGATCGGCGGCCCCATGTGCAACGGGCGGCGCGGGGCGGGGGTGGCGAGCGACGGTGCGTCAGTTCCCTGCGGAGTGCCGAAACCGGGCGCTGCCGTGTCGTGCACGGGGGCGGGCTGCGGCGGCACCGGCTGCGGGTCGCTCCAGGTGCCCTGCGGGCCGGGCATGAGCAGGACGTCGTCGTCCTCGTCGAGCCCGGCGCCGGGGGCGGCGGGCTGGTCGAGGTAGGCGTAACCGGGAGCGCCGTGCTCGGCGGGCGGCTCCGTGCCCCAGCCGGGGGCGGTCGCCAGCGGTGCGCCGAGTGCGTCGGTGTGCGGCTGGTGAGCCGCGTCGCCGACCGCGTTCTCCGGCAGCCCCTCGCCGGGGATCTGACCGGTGTCCGTCATGCGTGCCCCTCGCCCATCGGTTTCGCTCCTTCCAGCCGCTGCACCGCGCGCATCCCAACCCCCGCGGACTTCAACGAGTCCGCATGGGATGCGGCAACGTCGCCGCCGGAACGCCGGAAGTTTCGACGTCCCGTCAACGCACGACGACGGCACAACGATCCGTCAGCCTACCCCCCGGGACACCGCAGGCCATGCCGAAGTCCGCACCTCGGGACGTATCTCACACGACCCCTTGCGACAGCGCTCCGACCGGCGCAAACGCCGCCCGCGGAGGCCTCTTTGATCATGAACAGGTCACTGACGACTGGCGCACAGCACGAAGTCCACCGAGCGGTCCCGCTCGTCCCATCCGGCGTCCAGCGCGACGGACTGGAGCAACATGCGTTCGACCGCGTAACCGCCTTCGGTGAGCGCCCTGTCGACCGCTTCCGCCGCGTCCCGGGTGGCCGCGGTGGCGACGATCCGCTCGGGGCGGCGGGCGGCGCAGGCGGCGACGACGTCCGGGTCGGCGCAGCCGATCCTGACCACGTCGGGCTCCGGCAGGTCTTCGAGCGCCTGGGGCGCGGTGCCGTGCACGACCTGGATCTGGACGCCGGTCCGGCGGGCGGTGGCGGTTATCCAGTCGCAGGCGTCGGCGTCCCGGTCGACGGCGATGACGGCCGCGCCGAAGCGGGCGGCCTCCACCGCGACGGCGCCGTCGGCGGCGCCGATGTCCCACACGAGGTCGCCGGTCCGCGGGCCGAGCCTGGCGAGTTGGACGGCGCGGACGTGCGCCGGGACGTGGCCGCCGTAGTCGGCGGCGGGCAGCGCCCAGCCGCGGACGGGGCCGGGGAAGCCGGGGTCGCGGCCGGCGATCCAGCCGCCGGCGCCCGGCTTGGCCGGGGGTGTGCCGGCCGGCGGCAGCGGGGCGGCGGTCAGCCCGGCGATCCCGGGGAGGGCGGAGGTGGCGCCCCCGACGACGAGGACGACGTTGGGATCGCGCCAGATGTGGTCGGCGACCTTGTCCGAGGTCAGGACGCTGATCTGCTCGTGGTCGGTGCCGAGCGCCTCGCAGATGACGAAGGTGCGGTGCACCCCGGTGAGCAGCAGCGCGACTTCCGCGGGTCCCGCGCCGGGTGCGGTGAGCACCGCGACCTTGGGGTAGGAGCGGCAGACGTTGACCGCGCGGCGCAGGGTGCGGCTCGTGGCGACGACCACCCGGGCGTCGTCCCAGGGCATGCCCGCGCGGGCGAAGGCCCGTGCGACGGCGGAGACGCCGGGGATGACTTCGAGTTCGAGGCCGTGTTCGGGGTCGCGCAGGGCGCGGACCACGCCGAAGAAGCCGGGGTCGCCGTCGGCGAGCACGACCGCGGTGCCGCGGTGTCCCGCGATCCGGCGGGCAGCGATGTCGATACTGCCGAGCACGATGTGCTCGGCGTCCGCGGGGACATAGGGGAGGGCCAGGTGCTGGCGGGTGCCGGCCACGAGCGTGGCCGCGTCCAGCGCGGCACGGGCGGCGTCGGACGGGGGTGAGCCGTCCCATCCGATCACGGTGACCCGGTCGGCCATCGTCGTCTGCCCTCCATGCCGTGGGTCGCTGGGGTCCCGGTGGAGCCCTCGCGGCGAGGCGGAGGGATGGCCCGGGTGAGAACCCTAACCCGGCAGCGTGTGCGACGGTGTGCCGAGTCCGGTACGTATGTGCGGACGCGGTCCGCCGCGGCGGCGGGCGCGGGTCAGCGGCGCTGGGCGGCGGCGCTGTAGTCGGCGTAATCGGGGTAGGCGGCGCGGCCGTTGCCGTAGCCGTCGCCCGCCGAGGTGCGGCCCATCGGGTCGTCCGGGTCGTCGGCGTCGTCCAGGTCCTCCGGGAGCAGGCTCCACACCAGCAGGTCGGCGCGGGTCTCGGCCCAGCGGCCGTGCGGCTCGTCCTCGGGCCGGCTGCGGATGATGCCCGCGTTGCGCAGCACGCCCTCACTGATGCAGCCGATCTTCTGCGCGACCTGCTGCGCGGCGGTGTTGTCCGCGGCGGTGCGCAGTTCCACCCGCTCGAAGCCCTGGGTGCCGAACAGCCAGCGCACGACGGCGAGCACCGACTCGCTGGCGTATCCCTCGCCGCGGGCCCATGACGCGGTCAGGTAGCGGACCTCGGTGCCGTGGATCCGCCAGTCGGTGCGCTGCAGATGAACGGTGCCGACCAACCGCTGGGTGAGGAATTCGGTGACGGCGAGCACCAGTCCGCGGCCCGCGGCCCGGTCCGCGGGAGCCGTGGCGGTGATGAACTCGCGGGCCGCCTGCTCGGTGTACGGCCGCGGTGCGCCGGTCCACGCGGTCACCAGGTCGTCGTTCATCATCTCCACGAGTTCGGGGATGTCGGCCTCGTCGTACGGGCGCAGCACCAGCCGCTCCGTACTGAGTGAGATGTCCGGAAAGGTGGAGGTCATTCACTGCTCCGTAACCAGGGCATGGGTGGATTGCACAGCATGCAGCATCGCGCGCGGCACCCGCCGGGCAGGGTCGCCACGAGGGGCCGGCGGCGGGCGGAGGGGCGAACGCCCTTCCAGAGTAGGGCGGATGCCGGTCAGGCCGGGTATCCGTGCACGCCATCCGATCCTGCTACCGTCAGCCCGCGTGACGGTGCACCACGCAGCAGGAGTCGGTTATCAGCGGGCCGCGGGGGTCTATGAGCGCTCCCGGCCCTCCTATCCGCTCGCCGTGCTCGCCGCGCTCGCCGACGCCTTGCCGCTGGAGGCCGGCCGCACCGTGGTCGATCTCGGCGCGGGGACCGGCAAGTTCACCCGGCTGCTGGCGCTGACCGGCGCCGAGGTGCTCGCGGTGGAGCCGGTCAAGGAGATGCGCGAGACGCTGGCGGAGCTGCTGCCCGGGGTGGCGGTGACCGCGGGCACGGCGGAGGCGACGGGGCTGCCCGACGGGTGCGCGGACGCGGTGGTGGCGGCGCAGTCCTGGCACTGGTTCGACGAGCGGACGGCGCTGGCGGAGGTGGAGCGGCTGCTGCGGCCGGGCGGCGCGCTGGCGCTGGTGTGGAACACCTACGACACGTCGGTGCCGTGGGTGCGGGACTTCCAGGACATCTACTTCCGGCTGGCGCCGCGCGACCTGCCCAGTCCGCCGCTGACGTCGGCGCTGGGCGACGCGGGCCCCGGCGGCGGCTGGCGCAAGGCGTTCGAGGCGCGGGCCGCGGGCTGGGGCGAGGTCTCGGAGCGGCACTGGCCGAACCCGTACACGACGACGGTGGCCGCCGTGGTGGAGCGGATGGTGTCGTCCAGCCATATCGCGGTGCTGGACGCGGACGCGCAGGCGCGGGTGCGCGCGGAGGTCGAGGCGGTGCTCGGCGCGCACGACGCGACCCGGGTCAGCGGGGCGATCGAGATGCCGTACACCACGGACGTCTACTGGGTGCGGCGCGGCTGAGGCGCCCGAGCCGGTCCGCGACCGGGCGCCCTGGCCGGGTGGGGGTCAGGCGGACGAGGGCGCGGGACGCGGCTGTACGTCCGCGGCCGCGTCGGCGATGCCGGCCGTATCGGCGATATCGGCGATGTCGACCTGGATTCCCTGTTCGCGCAGGAAGCCGATCGGCACGACGTTGTCCTCGAAGCAGCCGGGCAGTTCGATCCGCATCCGGCCGATCTGCCGGCCGTCGCAGGTCTGCATGGCGGCGCCCAGGATGGACACGTCCACGTTGTAGGTGCGGGCCAGTTGGGAGATCACCGGCCGGTTCGCGCTGTCACCGCGGAAGGTGAGGTCGACGACCGTGCGGTCGGGGTCCGAGGGCTGTCCGCCGACCGGGAAGAGCTGGTCGGCGAGTTCCGAGCCGGGGGTGGCGAGCAGTTCCGCCACGGTGCCGGATTCCACCACACGTCCGCCTTTCATGAGGGCCGCCGAGTCGCAGACCGCCTTGACGACGTCCGTCTCGTGCGTGATGAGCAGCACGGTCAGGCCGAGCTGCCGGTTGAGGTCGCGCAGCAGTTCCAGGACGGAGCGGCTGGTCTCCGGGCCGGGCGCCGAGGTCGCCTCGTCGGAGAGCAGCACCTTGGGGCGGCCGGCCAGCGCGCGGGCGATGCCGACCCGCTGCCGCTGGCCGCCGGACAGCTGCGCGGGGTAGGCGCTGGCCTGGCCGGACAGGCCGACCAGGTCGAGGAGTTCGCGGGCCTTGCGGGTGCGCTCGCGGCCGGAGACGCCGAGGATCTCCAGCGGGAGTTCGACGTTGTCCTGGACGGTGCGCGAGGGCGGCAGGCTGACGTGCTGGGAGACCATGCCGATGCCGGCCCGGGCGGCGCGCAGCGCGGCGGGCGCCCGGTCGGCGCGGCCGGCCAGCGCGGTCAGGTCGCGGCCCGCCACCTCGACGGTGCCCGAGGTGGGGCGCTCGTGCAGGTTGACGCAGCGGATCAGGGTGCTCTTGCCGGCTCCGCTGCGGCCGACGACGCCGAAGACCTCGCCTTCGCGCACCGACAGGTCGACGCCGTCGAGAGCGGTGACCTCGCGGTCGCGCGAGCGGTAGACCTTGCGCAGGTCGGTGGTGGTGATCACAGGGGTGTCCATCGCGGTCGGGCGCGCGGCGGGCGTACCACCGCGCAAGGGGTGTGCTGGGGAGCGCGCCGGGGGTCGGCCCGCGCGGCGCTTCGGATGTCCGGCGGCGCGGCACGGCGCTGCACCGGGCGGGGGTGACGCGGGGCGCGGCGGTCGCGGGGCGGCCTGCCGCTCAGGGCCTCAGGTCAGGCGCACATTCGACACGTACGACGAACACCGGGCGTGGTCGCCCCGGTCGCGCGGCTGCGGCGGTTCGTCGTGGTCATGCGTCCAGTTAACCAGACATCCCGGACGGCGCCGAAATCCGGTCGACTCGTTCACTATCAGGACACAGTGCGGACATGGCGCCGGCACAAGCGGGCAGCGGGATCGCGGGCGCCCCCCGGGGGACGGGGGTGGGAGACCGGCGGGGGACGCGGCCGTAATAAAGTCGACGCATGCTCGACGCGGTCACCCTCACGGTCACGGTCACGGCACTGCTGCTCGCGGTGTGGTGCGGCTTCGCCGCGTATCGTGACGAGCCGACCAACGACTGGCACTTCATCGGCATGGCGGTGGTGACGCTCGCCGCACTGGTGCAGCTGGTGGTGGCGCTGGTACGGCTCGGGCACGGCGACCGGCCCGAGCAGGGGGTGGCGGTCTTCGTCGGCTATCTGATCGGCGCGGCCTGCACCATTCCGGCGGCGGCCTTCATGTCGCTGGCCGAGCGCAGCCGCTGGGGCTCGGCGATCGTCGCGGCCGGCGGCGTGATCCTGGCCGTGCTCGAACTGCGGCTGCACGACATCTGGGGAGCCGGACATGGCTGAGGACAGCACCGCGGACGACACGGAGGCCGGGACAATGGCGCAGCAGCAGACACCGGCGGCACCGCCGGCGCCCGCCCGATCGGCGGCACCGGGCGCGCAGGCAGGACCGCCCGCGCCCGGCGGCAAGCGGCTCGGCCAGGGTCCCGGCCGGCTGCTGCTGTGGTTCTACGGCGTCTTCACGGTGGCGGCGCTGTCCCGCTCGATCGTGCAGATCAGCACCAAGTTCAGCGACGCGCCCCTCGCGTACGTGCTGTCGCTGGCGGCCGGCGTCGTCTACGCGGTGATCACCGTCGCCCTGTGGCGGGGCGGCGACCAGGCCCGCAGGATCGCGCTGGTGTCCTGCTCGGCCGAACTGCTCGGGGTGATCGCGGTCGGCATCCTGACCGTGGCGGACTCCTCGGCCTTCCCCGACGCGACGGTCTGGTCGGACTTCGGCGTCGGCTACGTCTTCCTGCCGCTGGTGCTCCCGGTCATGGGCCTGCTGTGGCTGCGCAAGGCCGGACGGCCGGAGCCCGGCACCGCGGAGGGTGCCGCGCCCCGGCCGTGACGGTCAGGCGGTGGCGGCGAGGCCGACGGTGTCCGCCGGCTTCTCCATGGTGACCAGGCTCAGCCTGCGGCTGACCGGCTTGGCGACGCCGACCTGCTCGTAGCCGAGCTTGCGGTACATCCGCAGGTTGACCTCGCTGCGGTGGCCGGTGAACAGCCGGTACCGCTTGGCCTCCGCCTCGGCCGCGAGCCGGTCCTCGACGGCGCTGAGCAGCCGCCCGCCGAGGCCGTGCCGCTGCAGGCGCGGATGCACGATGAGTTTGCCGATCCTGGCGGTGCCGTCGTCGTCGACGACACCGCGTACCGAACCGACGACCTCTTCGCCGAGGCGTGCCACCAGCACGCAGCCCTCGGACAGTTCGGCGCGCAGGTGGTCCAGGGTCTGGGTCAGCGGTTCGATGCTGTAGTCGCCGTACAGCTCGGCTTCGCTCTGATAGCAGAGGTATTGGAGTTTCAGGATCTTCTCGGCGTCGCTCGACTCCGCCGTAGAGATGGTCACGCTCATGCCCATGCGCGCAGGCCTCCCCTTCGAATCCGTCCGGGCAGTTTGAGGGTGAGGTGTGCGCCCGGGACGTGTGCCTGACCGGGGTTGGTGCGGATGTGCGCCGCCCCCGTTGGCGCCGATGATCGCACAAAGATCCCGATGGGAAGCGCCTGAGCGCCGCCCGTTCCAGTACCGTCCCGGCGTGCCGAAGGTGCCCACTGCCGCTGACTGTTTACCGTGCATTACCCCGCCCCACCGGGGATCCAACCCTCGAATTCAGGATGGATCGCAGACACCCGAGGCACCGGGAGCGCAGCGGCCCCACACCGCCCTGTGAGATTCCCAACTCCTGTGCGATCTGCGAGTAGGTGGGGTCGGAATCGGCCATCAGTGCCCGCACCAGTTGCGGGCAGCGTCCCGGCAGCGCGCGGACCGCGGCTCTGACCGAGCGCAGCGCGTCGGCGTCGATCACCTGGTCCTCGACGGCGCCGCCCGCCCGGTGCGGTGCGCGGGGCGGCGGTCCCGCGTCCTGGTCGGCGTACGGCCGCTCGCAGCGCCGCCGCACGTCGGGGCCGAGCGCTTCGGCGCGGACCGCGGCGCGCGTCCAGTCGGCGAATTCCGGTGGCGGCCCGCCGAGTTCGAGCAGCCGCAGCCAGACGGCCTGTTCGAGGTCGGCGGCCTCGATGCCGGTCCCGGGCAGCGCGAAGGCGGCGGCCTCGGCGGCCAGCAGCCGGGCGTGGCCGGCCGGCAGGAGGCCGGGCAGGGCGGGGGCGGTGGTCGCGGGCGGCGGCGCGGCGGTGTCCATGGGCTCGTGCATAGCGGTCGGTACGTACCGGCCGCGCCGGGCGGGGGCCCGGCGCGGCCGTGTTCACCTCATGGAGTGCAGGGCTCCGCGCGGTTCACGACGAGGCCCAGTAGTCCTCGCGGGCCAGCACCGCGGTGTCGGCGTTGTCCGTGAACAGGCCGTCGATGCCGGTGGCGAACCAGGTTTTGAACGCGGCCAGCGGGTCGCCGTAGGCGTTCGGGTCGGTGCCGACCTGGAAGTCGGCGGGCAGGAACTGGTTCTCGTTGCGCGCGGTGAAGGGGTGCAGGACCAGGCCCGCCTTGTGCGCGTCACTGACCACGGCGGTGGGCTTGAGGAGCTTGCCCGAGGCGTCGCGCGGGATGATCACGTCGGTGGTCGGGCCGATGCCCTGCGCGAAGCCGGCGATCCAGCGCAGGCCCGCCGGGGTGACCAGGTCGGCGACGGTCCGCTTGTCGCCGGCCACGACGAAGTCCCAGGGCTGCGAGGTCAGGCCGTTGAGCAGGAAGATCTTGGCCGCGCGCCCGCCGAGGGCGCCGAGCCGCCGCAGGCTCTGCGCCTCGAAGGACTGGAGGAACTGCGGGGCGTCGGCGCGGTGCCTGCCGTACGGCTTGAGCAGCGCGATCAGCCGCTCCTCCAGGGGCAGGCCGATGCCGCGGAAGTAGGTGGGGTGCTTGGTCTCGGTGTGCAGCCAGACCGGCTTGCCGCGCTTGCGGCCCTCCTTGTCGGCCCAGGCGAGCACCTCGGCGAAGGTGGGGATGTCCCAGCGGCCGTTGTAGATCGCGTTGTGCGGCCGGACGCCGGGCAGCCGTTCGACGGCGCGCAGCCGCTTGAGTTCCGCGAGGGTGAAGTCCTCGGTGAACCAGCCCGTGGTGGCGGTGCCGTCGATCGTCTTGGTGGTCCTGCGGCTCGCGAACTCGGGGTGGTCCGCGACGTCGGTGGTGCCGCCGATCTCGGGTTCGTGGCGGCACACCAGGTGCCCGTCCCTGGTCGGGACGACGTCCTGCTCGACGACGTCCGCGCCGATGGCGAGCGCGTACTCGTACGATCCGAAGGTGTGTTCCGGGCGGTAGCCGGCGCTGCCGCGGTGGCCGACGATGGTCGGCACCGGCAGCTCGGGGGCACCGCCGTGCCCCTTGCCCGCGCCGCCGCCCGGGGACTGCGCCCCGGCCGGGCCGGCTGCGGCGATCACCGCGCCGCCCGCTCCGAGCGCTGCCGCGGACAGCAGGGTGCGCCTGCCGGGGCCGGTCTTGTGCTGGTCATCCGTCATGGGCGCATCGTGCCCCGCGGAGCTTGCGTACGCCCGACGCCGGCCGGAACACATCCGTAACACGCGTCAACACTGCGTGCCGTCTCCGTGAACCCGACGTGCGGGGGTGCCCCTGGCGGAAGTATCGTCCTCGTGTACGTACGGGCCGGTGGGTCCGGCCGCCCCATCGCGTGAACCGGAGGAATGCGTTGTCCCGCAGCGTGCTCAAGGCGATTCTCGGACTGCTGATGCGGGTCCTTTACCGCCCCCGGGTCGAGGGCCTCGCGAACATCCCCGGCGACGGGCCGGTGATCGTGGCGGGCAACCACGTCACCTTCGTCGACTCGCTGTTCCTGTCCCTGGTGGTGAAGCGGCAGGTCTACTTCATCGGCAAGGACTCGTACGTCACCGGCAAGGGCTTCAAGGGCCGGCTGATGGCGTGGTTCTTCACCACCTGCGGCATGATCCCGGTGGACCGGGACGGCGGGCGCGGCGGGGTGGCGGCGCTGATGACCGGCCGCCGGGTGCTGGAGGAGGGCCGGATCTTCGGCATCTACCCCGAGGGGACCCGCTCCCCCGACGGCCGCCTCTACCGCGGCCGTACCGGTGTCGCCCGGCTGGCCCTGATGACCGGCGCCCCGGTGCTGCCGTTCGCGATGATCGGCACCGACAAGGTGCAGCCCGGCGGCTCCGGCATGCTGCGGATCGCCCCGGTCACCATCCGCTTCGGCCGCCCGCTGGACTTCGCGCGCTACGACGGCATGGACCGCGACCGCTACGTCCTGCGGGCCGTCACCGACGAGGTGATGAGCGAGGTCATGCGGCTCGGCGGCCAGGAGTACGTGGACATCTACGCGACCAAGGCGAAGGCCGCCTGACCGGCCCGGCGCGGTGGACGGCTGAGAGGCGGCACGTCCTTCGTGCCGCCTCTCAGCCGTCCCGCCGTCCGCCGGGACCGGGTCCCGGCGGCTCCCGCGTGGCTACTGCTCGGCCCGCGCCCAGGCGTACTGGACGTCCAGGTCCGCCTTGACCTCGGCGAGCTGGACGGCGACCGCGCTCGGCGCCGTACCGCCGCGCCCGCTGCGGGAGGCCAGCGAGCCCGGCACATTGAGCACCCCGCGGACCTCGGGCGTCAGATGCGCGGAGATCTTGGCGAACTGCTCGTCGGTCAGCTGGTGCAGCTCGATGCCCTCGGCCTCGCAGGCCTTGACGCACTCCCCCGCGACCTCGTGCGCGACCCGGAAGGGGACGCCCTGCCTGACCAGCCACTCGGCGATGTCGGTGGCCAGCGAGAAGCCGGCCGGGGCCAGCTCCGCCATCCGCTCGGTGTGCACCGTCAGGGTGGCCATCATCCCGGTGAACGCCGGGAGCAGCACCTCCAGCTGGTCGCAGGAGTCGAAGACCGGCTCCTTGTCCTCCTGGAGGTCCCGGTTGTACGCCAGCGGCAGCGCCTTGAGGGTGGCCAGCAGCCCGGTGAGGTTGCCGATCAGCCGTCCGGACTTGCCGCGGGCCAGCTCGGCGATGTCCGGGTTCTTCTTCTGCGGCATGATCGAGGAGCCGGTGGAGAAGGCGTCGTGCAGGGTCACGAAGGAGAATTCCTTGGTGTTCCAGATGATCACCTCCTCGGCGATCCGCGACAGGTTGACGCCGATCATCGCGGTGATGAAGGCGAACTCGGCCACGAAGTCGCGCGAGGCGGTGCCGTCGATGGAGTTGCCGACGCTGCCGTGCTCGAAGCCCAGGTCACGGGCGACGGCCTCGGGGTCGAGGCCGAGCGAGGACCCGGCGAGCGCGCCGGAACCGTACGGCGACACGGCGGTGCGCTCGTCCCACTGGCGCAGCCGCTCCGCGTCCCGGGACAGCGACTGGACGTGCGCCAGCATGTGGTGCGCGAACAGCACCGGCTGGGCGTGCTGGAGGTGGGTGCGGCCCGGCATCGCGGCGTCCGGGTGCGCCTCGGCGAGGCCGACCAGCGCGCCTTGGAGGTCCGCGATCAGGCCGCCGATGGTCCTGGCGTGGTCGCGCAGGTACATCCGGAAGAGGGTGGCGATCTGGTCGTTGCGCGACCGGCCGGCCCGCAGCTTGCCGCCGAGGTCGGCGCCGAGGCGTTCGACCAGGCCGCGTTCCAGCGCGGTGTGCACGTCCTCGTCGGCGATGGTGCCGGTGAAACCACCGGCGGCCACATCGGCTTCGAGCGTGTCGAGCCCGGCGATCATCCGGTCCAGCTCGTCGGCGGTCAGCAGCTCGGCCCGGTAGAGGACCCGGGCGTGGGCGCGGGACCCGGCGATGTCGTAGGGCGCGAGCCGGAAGTCGAAGTGGACGGAGGCGGACAGCTTCTCCAGGGCGGCGGACGGTCCGTCGGCGAACCGCCCGCCCCAGAGCTTGGCGCCCTGTGCTTCCTCGGTCACTGGGCCAGGTCCCGCTTCGCGGCGATCTTGCTGGACATGCCGAAGATCTCGATGAAGCCCTTGGACAGCGACTGGTCGAAGGTGTCGCCGGTGTCGTAGGTGGCGAGGTTGAAGTCGTAGAGCGACTCGCCCGACCGCCGGCCGTTGACGACGGCCCGGCCGCCGTGCAGGACCATCCGGACGTCGCCGGTGACGTGCTCGTTGGCCTCGGTGATGAAGCCGTCGAGCGCCCGCTTGAGCGGCGAGAACCACAGGCCGTCGTAGACCAGCTCGCCCCAGCGCTGCTCGACCTGCCGCTTGTAGCGGGCGAGCTCCCGCTCGACGGTGACGTTCTCCAGCTCCTGGTGGGCGGTGATCAGCGCGATGGCGCCGGGGGCCTCGTAGATCTCCCGGGACTTGATGCCGACCAGCCGGTCCTCGACCATGTCGATCCGGCCGATGCCCTGGGCGCCGGCCCGCACGTTGAGCTGCTGGATCGCCTCCAGGACGCTGACATCCCTGCCGTCGATGGCGACCGGGACACCCTTGAGGAAGCTGATGACGACCTCGTCGGCCTCCCGCGGCTCCGCCGGGTTCTGGGTGTACTCGTAGACGTCCTCGATCGGCGCGTTCCAGATGTCCTCCAGGAAGCCGGTCTCGACGGCCCGCCCGAAGACGTTCTGGTCGATCGAGTACGGCGACTTCTTGGTGGTGGCGATCGGCAGGTTGTTGGCCTCGCAGAAGGCGATGGCCTTGTCCCGGGTCATCGCGTAGTCGCGGACCGGCGCGATGCAGCGCAGCTCGGGGGCCAGTGAGGAGATGCCGGCCTCGAAGCGGACCTGGTCGTTGCCCTTGCCGGTGCAGCCGTGGGCGACGGTGTCGGCGCCGTGCTTGCGGGCGGCGGCCACCAGGTGCTTGACGATCGCGGGCCGGGACAGCGCGGAGACCAGCGGGTAGCGGTCCATGTAGAGCGCGTTGGACCGGATCGCCGGCAGGCAGTATTCCTCGGCGAACTCGTCCTTGGCGTCCGCGACCTCGGCCTCGACCGCGCCGCACGCGATGGCGCGCTTGCGGATGACGTCCAGGTCCTCGCCGCCCTGGCCGACGTCCACGGCCACGGCGATGACCTCGGCGCCGGTCTCCTCGGCGATCCAGCCGATGGCGACGGAGGTGTCAAGGCCGCCTGAATAGGCGAGTACGACGCGCTCGGTCACGGGTCTCTCCTTACGGTGCATACACTGACTGGTATAAGTATGCACTCCACCGTATGGTTCGTCAAAACCACAGGTCAGCGTGTTCCTGCGGCCGAATGGGTGGAGTGCGGGAGGGTCGGTGGCTAGACCTCGCCCTGGGCGAGGCGCAGCAGGTGATCGGCGAGCTTCTGACCGCCGGCGGGGTCCCGGCTGATCAGCACGACGGTGTCGTCTCCCGCGATCGTACCGAGAATGTCGTGGACCTCCGCCGTGTCGATGGCCGACGCGAGGAACTGCGCGGCGCCCGGCGGAGTGCGGACCACCACCAGATTGGCCGAGGCCTCGGCGGAGATCAGCAGCTCGGCGGCCAGCCGCCGCATCCGCTCCTCCTTGACGGACTCGCCCAGCGGCGCCTGCGGGGTGCGGAAACCGCCCTCGGAGGGGACGGCGTAGATCAGCTCGCCGTCGTTGGTGCGGATCTTGACCGCGCCCAGTTCGTCCAGGTCGCGGCTGAGCGTCGCCTGGGTGACGCTCAGCCCGTCGTCGGCGAGCAGCTTGGCCAGCTGGCTCTGGGACCGCACCGGCTGCCGGCCGAGGATGTCCACGATCCTGCGGTGCCTGGCCGTACGGGTCTGCGGTACGGCCTGGCCGCCGCCCTGCTGCTGCGCCTCGCTCATCGTCGCGTCATTCTCCGTCTGTCCCCCGGACTCCGGCGGTGCCCCGGGCTGCCCGGTTCTACTGGTTCGCCTGCCACACCTGGTCCAGGACGCCGGGCAGCACCCGGAGGAACTCGTCCGTGTCGTCGTCGCCGACGACCAGCGGCGGCGCGAGCCGTACCGTGTCGGGCACGGCGGCGTTCACCAGGAGTCCGGCGTCCTGAGCCGCCTGCTGGATCGGTGCGGCCAGCGGCTCGGTGAGCACGATACCGATCAGCAGGCCCGTACCGCGCACATGATCGACCAGCGGGTGCCGCAGGGCCTCGATTCCGTTCCGCAGCTTCTCGCCCTGCCGCTTGACGTGGTCGAGCAGCCCGTCCGCCGCGATGGTGTCGAGGACGGCGAGCGCGGCGGCGCAGGAGACCGGGTTGCCGCCGAAGGTCGTGCCGTGCGCGCCCGGGGTGAACAGCTCGGCCGCCGCCCCGAAGGCCACGGTGGCGCCGATCGGCAGCCCGCCGCCCAGGCCCTTGGCCAGCGTCACGACATCGGGCTCGACGCCCTGGGCCAGGCACTCGAACCAGTGCCCCGTCCTGCCGACGCCGGTCTGCACCTCGTCGAGCACCAGCAGGGTGCCGGTCGCGGCGGTGATCTCCCGTGCCGCCCGCAGATAGCCGGCCGGCGGCACGACCACCCCGTTCTCGCCCTGGATCGGCTCGATGATCACCAGCGCGGTGTCGGTGTCCACGGCCGCCCGCAGCGCCGCCTCGTCGCCGAACGGCACATGGACGACCTCGCCGGGCAGCGGGGCGAAGGCCTCCTTCTTCTTCGGCTGGCCGGTCAGCGCGAGCGAGCCCATCGTCCGGCCGTGGAAGGCTCCTTCGGTCGCGACCATCCGGGTACGCCCGGTGAGCCGGCCGATCTTGAAGGCGGCCTCGTTGGCCTCGGCGCCGGAATTGCTGAAGAAGACCCGGCCCGGCCGCCCGAACAGCTGGAGCAGCCGCTCGGCCAGCGCGACCGGCGGCTCGGCGATGAAGAGGTTGGAGACATGGCCCAGGGTGCCGATCTGCCGGGTCACCGCCTCGACCACCGCCGGGTGCCCGGTGCCCAGCGAGTTCACCGCGATGCCGCCGAGGAAGTCCCGGTAGACCTTGCCCTCGGCGTCCCAGAACCTCGCGCCCTCGCCGCGCACCAGGGGCAGCCGGGGCAGCCCGTAGTTGTCCATCAGCGCGCCCTGCCAGCGGCCGGCCAGCGCCTCGTTGCCGATCGTGCCCGTGGTGGTGGTCACCGTGTTCCCCCTTCTGCGGTTGCCTGTTCCGGTACGTGCTCGGCCGCGGGCGCCGGCGGGAGGTCGGGGACGACCATGGTGCCGATGCCCTCGTCGGTGAAGATCTCCAGCAGGATCGCGTGCTGGACCCGGCCGTCGATGACGCGGGCGGTGTGCACGCCGTTGCGTACCGCGTGCAGGCAGCCGCGCATCTTCGGGACCATGCCGCTGGACAGGCCGGGCAGCAGCTTCTCCAGCTCGGTGGCGGTGAGCCGGCTGATCACGTCGTCGCTGTTGGGCCAGTCCTCGTACAGGCCCTCGACGTCGGTGAGCACCATCAGCGTCTCGGCGTCGAGCGCCGCGGCCAGCGCGGCGGCGGCGGTGTCGGCGTTGACGTTGTAGATGTGCCCGTCGTCGGCGGCCCTGGCGATGGACGAGATCACCGGGATACGGCCGTCGGCGAGCAGCGCCTCGATCGCGCCGGTGTCGATGGCGGTGATCTCGCCGACCCGCCCGATGTCGACGGCCTCGCCGTCGATGACCGGGAAGTGCTTGACCGCGGTGATGGTGTGCGCGTCCTCGCCGGTCAGGCCGACCGCGAGCGGGCCGTGCTGGTTGAGCAGCCCGACCAGCTCGCGCTGCACCTGCCCGGCCAGCACCATCCGGACCACGTCCATCGCCTCGGGCGTGGTGACCCGCAGCCCGGCCTTGAACTCGCTGACCAGGCCGTGCCGGTCGAGCTGCGCGTTGATCTGCGGGCCGCCGCCGTGCACGACGACCGGCTTGAGGCCGGCCTGCCGCAGGAAGACCACGTCCTGTGCGAAGGCGGCCTTCAGCTCCTCGTCGACCATGGCGTTGCCGCCGAACTTGATCACCACGACCCGGCCGTTGTGCCGGGTCAGCCAGGGCAGCGCCTCGATGAGCACCTGCGCCTTGGGCAGGGCGGAGTGCTTGCGGGCCGTCATGAGCTGTACGCGCTGTTCTCGTGGACGTAGTCGGCGGTGAGGTCGTTGGTCCAGATCACCGCCGACGCGTCGCCCGCGGCCAGGTCCGCGGTGATCACGACCTCCCGGAAGCGCATGTCGACCAGGTCGCGGTCCTCGCCGACCGAGCCGTTCCTGCACACCCACACGCCGTTGATGGCCACGCTCAGCCGGTCCGGCTCGAAGGCGGCAGACGTGGTGCCGATCGCGGACAGCACCCGGCCCCAGTTGGGGTCCTCGCCGTGGATCGCGCACTTGAGCAGATTGCTGCGCGCGACGGACCGGCCGACCTCGACCGCGTCCTCCTCGCTGGCCGCGCCCACGATCTCGATCCTGATGTCCTTGCTCGCGCCCTCCGCGTCCCCGATCAGCTGCCGGGCCAGGTCGGCGCAGACCGTACGGACCGCGTCGGCGAAGTCGTCGTAGCCGGGAGTGGCACCGGAGGCGCCGGAGGCCAGCAGCAGCACGGTGTCGTTGGTCGACATGCAGCCGTCGGAGTCGGCCCGGTCGAAGGTGACCCGGGTGGCGTCCCGCAGCGCCTTGTCGAGCGTCGCGGTGTCCACGTCGGCGTCGGTGGTGAGCACCACCAGCATGGTAGCCAGGCCCGGCGCGAGCATGCCCGCGCCCTTGGCCATACCGCCGACGGTCCAGCCCCCCTCGCCCTGCGCCACCGCGGTCTTGTGGACGGTGTCGGTGGTCTTGATGGCGATGGCGGCCTTCTCGCCGCCGTGCTCGGACAGTTCGGCAGCGGCCTGCCCGATGCCCGGCAGCAGCTTGTCCATCGGCAGCAGCAGGCCGATCAGACCGGTGGAGGCCACCGCGATCTCGCCCGCGCTGTGCCCCAGCACCTCGGCGGCCCGCTCCGCGGTGGCGTGGGTGTCCTGGAAGCCCTGCGGTCCCGTACAGGCGTTGGCGCCACCGGAGTTGAGGACGACGGCGGTCACCGCGCCGCCCTTGAGCACCTGCTCCGACCACAGCACGGGGGCGGCCTTCACCCGGTTGGAGGTGAAGACGCCCGCGGCGGCGCGGCGCGGCCCGGCGTTGACCACCAGGGCCAGGTCCGGGTTCCCGTTGGCCTTGATCCCGGCGGCGATGCCCGCCGCCCGGAATCCTTTCGCTGCGGTCACGCTCATGGGGCGACTCCGATCGTGGAAAGTCCCGTGCCCTCGGGCAGCCCGAGGGCGATGTTCATGCTCTGCACCGCGCCGCCCGCGGTGCCCTTGGCCAGGTTGTCGATGGCGCTGATCGCGATGATCCGCCGCGCGTCCTGGTCGTAGGCCACCTGGAGGTGAACGGCGTTGGAGCCGTGGACCGACGCGGTGGCGGGCCACTGGCCCTCCGGCAGCAGGTGGACGAACGGCTCGTCGGAGTACGCCTTCTCGTAGGCGGCGCGGACGTCGGCGGCGGTGACGCCGGGGCGGGCCTTGGCCGTGCAGGTGGCGAGGATGCCGCGGGACATCGGCGCCAGGGTGGGCGTGAAGGAGACGCCGACCCGGGTGCCGGCCGCGGCGCTGAGGTTCTGGATCATCTCGGGGGTGTGCCGGTGGCCGCCGCCGACGCCGTACGGGGTCATCGACCCCATGACCTCGGAGCCCAGCAGATGCGGCTTGGCGGCCTTGCCCGCGCCCGACGTGCCGGACGCGGCGACGATCACGGCCTCGTCCTCGGCGAGCGCGGCGGCGTAGGCGGGTACGAGCGCGAGCGACACGGCCGTCGGGTAGCAGCCGGGTACGGCGATCCGTTTGGTCCCGGCCAGCGCGGCCCGGGCGCCGGGCAGCTCGGGCAGCCCGTACGGCCAGGTGCCGGCGTGCGGGGAGCCGTAGAAACGCTCCCAGTCCGCCGCGTCCTTGAGCCGGAAGTCGGCGCCCATGTCGACCACGAGCACGTCGCCGCCGAGCTGCTCGGCCACGGCCGCGGACTGCCCGTGCGGCAGCGCGAGGAAGACCACGTCGTGCCCGGCCAGCACCTCGGCCGAGGTGGTCTCCAGCACCCGGTCCGCGAGTGGCAGCAGATGCGGCTGCGACCCGCCGAGCCGCTGCCCGACACTGGAATTCCCGGTCACCGCCCCGATCTCGACCCCGGGGTGCCCGACCAGCAGCCGCAGCACCTCCCCGCCCGCATACCCGCTCGCCCCGGCAACCGCCGCCCGCAACGCCATCGAACCCTCCTCGTCGAGAGCATGACTATACGGCGACCCGCACTTTTATGCAAAAACTTGCACCCGGCACTGCGGAAGGCTTTGCAGAGCGGGAGCATAGGATCGCCGGCGTGGCGCTGCGACCTGTCCAGGTGAACATCAAGGCCCGTGACACCTCGGCGGTCGGCCGGTTCTGGGCGGCGGCGCTCGGCTGGACCGTCGCCGCCGAGGGACCGGCGACCACCTACGTCGCCCCCGCCGGCGACGTGGCCTGGCCGCACCCGGTCACCGTCTGCGTGGACGTCGTGACCGTCCCGGAGGCCAAGACGCCGGCGAAGAACCGTCTGCACCTCGATCTCGCCACCACCTCGGCGGCCCACCGGGCGGAGCTGGTCGAACGCCTCCGGGCGCTCGGCGCGACGCCCGCCGACGTGGGCCAGGGCGACGTCCCGTGGACGGTTCTGGCCGACCCGGAGGGCCATGAGTTCTGCGTGCTCGCCCTGCCCTGACGGGGAGCGGGCGGGGCGGGCTCGGGCCTGGTGGCGGGATATGCGTTTGTCGTCGCAGGGCGGTGTACGTAGGGTCGGCGGAATGGCGACACGGCTGGTGCAAATTGCGATGAACGCTCGGGACGACTCCGCGCTCGGCCGGTTCTGGGCGGAGGCGCTCGGCTGGGGTGTTGACAGCGAGGGGCCCGGGGTGACCAACATCGAACCCGTGGGCCTCGCTTACCCCGACCCCGCCGCCATCTTCATCGACGTCCTTCGGGTCCCGGAACCCAAGACGGTGAAGAACCGTGTGCACCTCGACCTCGCCACCACCTCGGCGGCCCATCAGGCGGAATGGGTCGAACGGCTCCGGGCGCTCGGCGCGAAGCCCGCCGACGTGGGCCAGGGCGACGTCCCGTGGACGGTTCTGGCCGACCCCGAGGGCAACGAGTTCTGCGTGCTGGAGCCGCGGGAGGTCTACTGGGACACCGGGCCGATGGCCGCGGTGGCGGTCGACTGCGTGGACCCGCGGGCCATGGCGCGGTTCTGGGGCGAGGCGATGGACTGGACCCTGCACGAGGTGACCGACGATCACGCGGTGCTGCGCTCCGCCAAGGCGGTCGGACCGTATCTGGAGTTCCTCCGCACGCCCGACGTGAAGACCGTGAAGAACCGCACCCACCTCGACGTCCGCCCGTACCCCGGTGACGATCAAGCCGCGGAGGTGGCCCGGCTGCGGGCCCTCGGCGCCACCGACGTCGACCTCGGCCAGGGCGACGTCCCGTGGACGTGCATGGCCGACCCCGAGGGCAACGAATTCTGCGTCCTCACCCCGCGCTGACCCGGAGCCGTGCCGACACCCCGACGCCTGACCCGGACGGGCGAACGCCGCAGGCTGGAGCGCTCAGTCAGCTCCCGCCGTGACCCGTTCGCGGTTCAGCGTGCCGGGGAGCCCCCGGGGGCCTGGGCGAGCCAGTGGGGCCGGGTGGTCCAGCCGAGGAGAAGGCGTCCGCCGGAAGAGTCCGGTGCGGCGCCGGCTGCGGCCTGGCGCAGTCCGGTCAGCGCGGGGGCGAGGCGGGCCGCGACATGGGCGGGGAAGCGGGCCGCCTCCTCGTCGAGCCCGGCGATCACCCGGGCCTGCTCGGCGGGATCGCACAGCGGCAGGTGGAAGAGCATCTGGCGCCACGCGTAGGCCGCGTCCTTGACGGAGGACATCGGCCGCGGATTGCCCTGGACCTGGGCCGTCATCCGGCACACGGTGGTGAAGCAGCGCCGGGCCGGGTCCGGCCAGCCCGGGGCGGGGGCGATGCCGACCCGGGCGACGAGGGTCGCCAGGTTGTGCGTGGTGAGGATCTGGGCCTGCTCGATGATCCTGCCGTTGGCGGCCACCGACCCGGTACGCGCACCGGAGCCGGCCCGCTCGGCGCACAGCCGCGCGAATCCGGCCGACGCGCGTGGCCGCCGGATACCGGTGGTACGCGTCGGCGCCCCGTCCGCTTCGGCGAGCGCGAGGTCGCGCACCGCCGCGTAGTCGATGCCGTAGTAGCGCTCGTACAGCGTGCCGCGGAGCAGGTCCGCGGCGATGCGCGCGGCGGCGAGGTATTTCGGCGTGAAGGTGCCCATGAAGATGTCCGCCGCCAGTTCCTCGACGAACGGCGCGCCGAGGTCGGCCTGTTCCGCCAGGACGCCGAATTCCCGCACCAGCCGGTTGGGCAGCAGCGTGCCGGGAAAGGTCTGCACGCTCAGTTCGCCCAGCTGCCGCAGCACGGCGCGGGCCGGCGCCAGGTCCGGCCGGCCGGCGTGCCGCTCCACCGCGCGGTTGCGTGTGCCGGCGTCGTCGTGGGTCAGCGCGGTCAGGAACGCCCTGGCCAGCTGGGCCCGCGGGTAGGAAGCGGGTCCACTGGACCCGTCGGGAAGCTGCTGTTCAGCGTCGTCGTCCATAAGCCGGCATGACAGGTGCCGCCCCTGCTCCCTCCGGGACCACAGCCCGGTGCTCTGCTGCTGAGCTACACGCCGATGCACGAGAGGCTAGAGGCCCGGGCGGGAACCGTACAACGGCATTACGGCTCGCAGCCCGCGGTGGGGGTACAGGCGCCGGCCCCCGTGCCGGCCCCGACCGACCCCCCGGTCACCCACCCGCCACCGCCAGGGGCCCGGTGGCAAAGCCACGGCGGACCCGCCCAGGAACCCCTGCCGCCCACAGGGATCGGCGGACGCGGACCCCCGTACCGCCAGCCGACCCCCAGGCCATGCACCCGCCACCGCCGGGCGCATGGCGGTGCAACCGCAGCGGACGCTCGCCGGGGAACCCCTGCGGCCCGCCGCCGGCGCACCGCACTCCCCCATACGATCGGCGGCACGCCCCGCCACGACCGGCGTATCCACCGCGGCGCCCGCGGCCCCGCCGCACGCCTCGCGAGCCTGCCGTTCTCCGCCCGGCCGCTCTGCGACGATGCCCGCACGCCCGACCGGGCGTATGCGCGCGCAGGAGGAAGAGGAGAGAACATGGCCGGCAGATTCGAGGGAACCGCCGAGATCGACCGCCCCATCGAGGAGGTCTTCGCCTACCTCGCGGACGGCACCCACGACCCGGAGTTCAGCCCCCGGGTGCAGGAGATCACCAGGACGACGGACGGCCCCACGGCGGTCGGCACCGTCTACGCGAGCACCGTCAAGGACGCCGGCATGACGACCAGGCGCGAATTCCGGATCAGCGAATTCCAGCCGCCGACCAGGATCCGCTGGACCGAGCTGTCCACGAACACCGTGACGTCCAAGGAGGGCGGCTACGACCTGGCGCCGCTGCCCGGTGGCGGCACCCGGGTGACGGTCTTCAACGTCCTGGAGGGCCACGGCGTCGGCAGACTCCTGGTGGGCCTCGCCCTGCTGGCCGCCCGCAGGGACGCCGCCGCCTTCGCCGGGCGGATCAAGGCGGCCGTCGAGGCCGCCTGACGTCAGTGCGCCCGGGGCGGCTGCCTGACCGCGCGCAGGACCACGAACTTCGGGTCGGACGCCACCACGTCGCAGTTCCCGAACAGCCGCCGCAGCCGTACGTGGTAGCCCAGGTGGCGGTTGCCGACCACCCACAGCTCACCGCCGGGGCGCAGCGCGGCCCGTGCGGTGGCGAACATCCGGCGGGCGCCGCTGTCGCTGGTGGCGCGGTGGGAGTGGAAGGGCGGGTTGTTCAGTACGAGGTCGGCGCTGCCGGCCGGTACGCCGGTCGCCGCGTCGGCGACCAGGAACTCCGCCGCGGTGGCCGGATCGGCGTTCTCCCGGAAGGTCGCCTCGGCCGAGGCGACCGCCTGGTAGGACTCGTCGGTGAAGAGCACGTCGGAGGCGGGGTTGGCGACCGCCGCCGCGGTACCGACGACGCCGTTGCCGCAGCCCAGGTCGATCACCCGGTCGGGTCCCTGCCGCCGGGGCAGGTGGGCGAGCAGCAGCCGGGTGCCGAGGTCGAGCCGGTCGGCGCAGAAGATGCCGGCGTGGTTGGTGACCGTACGCCCCGACAGCGGGCCGACGTCGTCGGGCAGGGCGTAACGCAGCGGCCACGGGCCTGAGCTGCGGGGCAGGTCGGGGTCGGGGGTGCAGTGGATCAGCCGGGCCTTGCGGACGGCGAGCGAGGTGGTGGTCGGGCCGAGGATCCGCTCGAAGAGCGCCAGTGTCGAGGTGTGGATCTCGGTGACCATGCCGGCGCCGACCACGACCGTGTCCTGGTGGACCGCGGGCGCCAGCGCGTGCAGCTGGTCCTCCAGCAGGCCCAGGCTCCTGGGCACCCGGACCACCAGCAGATCGACCCGCTCGGGCGGGGTGTCCCGGGGCGACAGCAGCCGCGCCGCGTCCTCGGCGCCGATCCTGCGCAGATTCGCCCGGGTCGCCTGCTGCCCGAGGAAGGAGTCGGAGATCTGCACCGGGTGCCGGTCGGCGAGCGCGGTGGTCAGGGCGCCCCAGCGGTCGCCGAGCACCACGGTCGTGCCGCCGGCGGCGGGGGCGGTCTCCGCGAGGTGCCGCAGCAGGTAGTCGTCCGCGGCGTCCCAGGCCCGCAGCTGCTCGCGGGGTTCCGCCGGGTAGCGGGTCAGGTCGAGGTCGCCCCACGGCGTACTGAATCGGTGCATGATCCCTCAGCGTAGGCCCTGCGCGCCCCCGGCCCGACCCGTCGGCCCCGCACCGCCGGACCGGGACCGCCCGTTACCGGCCCCGCCCGCCCGCCGGGCAGCGGGTTCCAGCCCCGGGTCAGCCTGGCGGTGGCCGACTGGCTGGCCAAGCTGGGCTTTGTGGCGCAGGGGCTCGGCGTCACGCTGCTGCCGTCGCTGGCGGTGGGCGCGGTGCGGCCCGATGTGGCGCTGGTGCCGCTGCCGGGCCGGCGAGCCGCCGGTGCGCGAGGTCTGCGCGGCCACCTGCCGCGACCTGCACCGTACGGCTGCCGCCGCGGCCTTCCTCGATGTGCTCAAGGAGACCGCCGCCGGGAGGGGGGCCGTCCCCGGGCGCGCGACCGCGGCGGGACAAGGAGCGGGACCCGGAGGTTTTGTCCATCCTCCGGGTCCCTGGTGATGCCGCCGAAGGCCTCACCGTGCCTGTCGTGCCGACGGTTCAATCGTCATGTCGTCTCGTTCTGCCATTGAACTACCGCCGCAGGAAAGGAGAGCGGCGGACCGGATTCGAACCGGCACCTGACGACCCGGACCGCGACCGGTCGGTACGGCGAGCGGCGGCGAATGCTGAGTCTGGAGCAAGAGTCTGAGATTGACGGCGAATCCGCGTCGCTCACGACGAACTTCAGTTTCAGCTTTGCGCTCCTCGCGCACCCCTCCGCACACAGGCGGAGGGGGGTCTTGGGGGGTGGGATCAGCCGCTGAACAGATACCCGAGCACGGCGTCGCCGACCCGCTGGTCGGTGACCTCGGCGCCGTTCGCCTCCTCGCGGGCGAACTTCACCGCCTGCTGCAACTTCTCGATCCTGGAGAGGAGTTCGTTCACCCGGCGGGCGGGCAGCGCGCCGGAGAACTTGACCGTGGTCCAGTAACCGACCGGCACGTCCTCGTAGTAGACCTCCACCTGGGCCGGGTGGTTCTCTGTCGCCTCGGCCTTCACGTGGTTGCGCGGCACCTTCCTGGTACGGATGGTCCGCACCGGTTCGGTCTTCCACGCGTCGCTGGACGGGTCGAGGGTCCACGACTCGGCGGCGTCGAGCACCGGCAGCCGGCGTACGAAGCCGTGCAGGTCGGTCAACTGCTTCTCCAGGAAGAGCAGATACGACACCGGCACCGCCGCGACGACCACCCGGCCGTCGACGGTGACATCGGCGCGCGCCTCGCAGTTGGCCCAGTCCTTGGTGGCGGTCACGTCGAACAGCCGGGTCAGCGCGTCCACGGTGGCCCGCAGCGCGCCCTCCGCCTGGACCTGCACCCTGGTCGACTCGGGCGGCAGCTGCTCACCCTCCTCGTCCTTGGGCTGGTAGGTCCTGGATATACCGGAAAGCAGCGCGGGCTTCTGCAGGTCGTGCTGAGCTGCCGTCAACTCCTGCTGCGCCTTGGCCTTGACGCCCTTCTCGACCGCGATGATCTGGTTCAGTTTCGCCACGTCACCGACCGTAACAGGGCGCCGCCCGGGCGTTCGACCGGTTTTATCCGGCCGGGGTGCGCGCCCGCGTCGGGTAGTGGTCGGCGACCACCCGGCTCATCGCGCCGAGCGGATCGGCGGCGACCTGGGTGGCGGAGAAGTAGACGTTGCCGCGTACTTCCGGGTGGCCTGCGTCGAAGGTGAGGTGCCGGGACAGCTCGGCCTGGTCCTGCCAGGCCGCGGGCTGTCCCGCGACCCCGACCTTGTACAGCGCCTCCCCGATGTAGAGCCGTACCCGGGTGCCGGCGACGACGTCGGACCACCACGGCACGAGGACGGCGTAGTCGGCGGCGGCGAAGCCGATGTTCCAGTAGACCTGCGGCACGATGTAGTCGATCCACTCCCGCAGGACCCACCCGCGGGTGTCGGCGTGCAGGTCGTCGTAGGTCTGTACGCCGGCGGCCGTGGCCGAGCCGAGCGGGTCGGTGGCGGCGTTGCGCCAGACGCCGAAGGGGCTGATGCCGAACCGCGTGCCCGGGCGGATGGCCTTGATACGGGCGGCGGTCTCGCGTACCAGCAGGTCGGTGTTGTGCCGCCGCCAGGCGTCGCGGTCGGGGAAGCCGGCGCCGTAGCACGCGTAGGCGGCGGCGTCGTCGAAGACCTGGCCCGCGACCGGGTAGGGGTAGAAGTAGTCGTCCCAGTGGACCGCGTCGACCGGATAGCGGCGGACCGCGTCGAGCATCGCGTCCTGCACGAAGCGGCGGACCTCGGGCAGGCCGGGGTTGTAGTAGAGCTTGCCGCCGTAAACGACCGTCCACTCCGGGTGCAGCCGCGCCGGGTGGGTGGGGGCGAGAAGGGCGGGGTCGGCGCTGTTCGCCACGCGGTAGGGGTTGAACCAGGCGTGCAGTTCGAGCCCGCGGCGGTGCGCCTCGCGCACGGCGGTGCCCAGCGGGTCCCAGCCGGGATCGCGGCCCTGGGTCCCCGTCAGGTACGCGGCCCACGGCTCGTAGGGCGAGGGCCAGAAGGCGTCCGCGGTGGGGCGCACCTGGAACATGACGGCGTTCAGCCGCCGCTCGACGGCGAGGTCGAGCAGGTCCAGCAGTTCGCGCCGCTGGACGTCGGGCGCCAGGCCCGGCGCCGAGGGCCAGTCGGTGTTCGCGACGGTCGCGATCCACATGCCGCGCAGCTCCGCCCTGTGCGGTGGGCGTCCGTGGGGGCCGCCGCCGCTCGCGTCTGCGCCCGGGGCCGCGTGCGCCGCCGCCGGCGGAAGTGCCGCGGCGGCGGCGCCGCCGGCTGCCGCCGCGGTGAGCGTTCTGCGTGAGAGCCGTTCCATGTCTGCCTCCTGAGCCGGCGTCATCCGGGCGAGCCCCGGAGCCCCGCTCTACGTATCACCCGCACCGCCAGTAGCGCGAGCATCTGCGCCGCCCGCGCGGGGGAGCCTGAAACTGGGCGCCCGGCCCCCAGGGGCGCGAGGAACTGTGCGACCAGCCACGGCGGTGGAGCGCTGTCCGCACGGCGGGACGTGCCCAGCAGGGGCGCGAGGAACTGCGCGAGCAACCCACCACGACCGTCGTGTGGCAACCCACCGCCACCACCCCGCAGGGGCGCGGGGAACTGCGCGACCAGCCCACCACCCACCGCCACGTACGAACGCGCCGCACCACCCCAGGGGCGCGAGGAACGGCGCGAGCAACCCACCACGACGGTCGCATGGCAACCCACCGCCACCACCCCGCAGGGGCGCGGGGAACCGCGCGACCAGCCCACCACCGGGGCGCGGGTCGCCACCGACCCAAAGGGGCAGATCGGTCCGATCCGGACCACCGGCCGGTGGACGGCTGAGCGCGCAGTTCCCCGCGCCCCCGCGGGGCATGCGTCAGGGGACCCCAGCCCCGCATCAGCGGGTGGGCACCCCCTTGCCGAAGGGAACCGCAGGACCCGCACCTCCGGGGGAGGCGTACCCCCTGCCGAAGGGAACCGCACACCCCCCGCCCCCGGCGGAAGCGCACCCGCCGACGCAGCCGGCACCCTCAGGCCCGCGCCAGCGGACGGGCGCCCCCTGCCGCAGCGGGACCGGGCCCCGCGCCCGGGGAGGCGCGCCCCCTGGCGCAAGGGGAGCCGCCGGAGCCCGCGCCCCCCGAGGGCGGATCGTCAGCAAAGGCCTTCTCGGGCCCGAACGGGCCCGCTATCATCGGACCTCTCGTGGGAGCGCTCCCACGAGAACCCGTCCGCCCCCCACTCCAAGGACGCCCCCATGCTTCGCAGACCCCTCGCCGCGCTCGTCGCGGCACTCTCCCTGATCGGGGGCGCCGTCACCGTCGCCTCCGCGACCGCCGCCGCCACCGGCAAGAGCGCGGCAAGTGCGGCGCCGGCCGCCGTCTCCGACGCGTACAGCTGGAAGAACGTGCAGATCGGCGGCGGCGGCTTCGTCCCCGGCATCATCTTCAACCAGTCGGAGAAGAACCTCGCCTACGCCCGTACCGACATCGGCGGCGCCTACCGCTGGAACGAGTCCACGAAGTCCTGGACTCCGCTGCTGGACTCCGCGGGCTGGACCGACTGGAACAAGAACGGCGTGGTCAGCCTGGCCACCGACGCGCTGGCACCGGACAAGGTGTACGCGGCGGTCGGCATGTACACCAACTCCTGGGACCCCAGCAACGGCTCGATCCTGCGCTCCTCGGACCGCGGGGCGACCTGGTCGGCGACCGCGCTGCCGTTCAAGCTCGGCGGCAACATGCCCGGCCGCGGCATGGGTGAGCGGCTGGCCATCGACCCCAACAAGGACAGCGTGCTGTACTTCGCCGCCCCCAGCGGCAACGGCCTGTGGCGCAGCACCGACTCGGGCGTCACCTGGGCGAAGGTCACCGCCTTCCCCAACGTGGGCAACTACGTGGCCGACGCGTCCGACAGCACCGGCTACCAGAGCGACAACCAGGGCGACGTGTGGGTGACGTTCGACCCGCGCACCGGCACCAAGGGCGCCACCACGCAGACCATCTACGTGGGCGTGGCCGACAAGGCCAACACCGTCTACCGCTCGACCGACGGCGGCGCCACCTGGTCCCGGCTGGCCGGCCAGCCCACCGGCTACATCGCCCACAAGGGCGTACTGGACTCGGTGAACGGCTACCTCTATCTCGCCACCAGCGACACCGGCGGCCCCTACGACGGCGCCAAGGGCCAGGTCTGGCGGTACGCGACCGCGACCGGCACCTGGACGAACATCAGCCCGATGTCGGACGCCGACACGTACTTCGGCTACAGCGGCCTGACCGTCGACCGGCAGCACCCGGGCACCGTCATGGTCACCGGCTACAGCTCCTGGTGGGCCGACACGCAGATCTTCCGGAGCACCGACAGCGGAGCCACCTGGACCCGGGCCTGGGACACCCCCAGCTACCCGACCCGCAGCGACCGCTACACCATGGACATCTCCGCGTCCCCGTGGCTGAGCTGGGGCGCCAACCCGTCGCCGCCGGAGGAGACCCCCAAGCTCGGCTGGATGACCGAGTCGCTGGAGATCGACCCCTTCAACTCCAACCGCATGTGGTACGGCACCGGCGCCACCGTCTACGGCACCGACAACCTCACCAACTGGGACACCGGCACCAAGTTCACCATCAAGCCGAACGCCAGGGGCCTGGAGGAGACCTCGGTCCAGGACCTGATCAGCCCGCCGTCCGGCGCGCCGCTGATCAGCGCGCTCGGTGACATCGGCGGCTTCCGGCACACCGACCTCACCGCGGTCCCGCCGATGATGTTCACCCAGCCGAACTTCACCACCACCACGAGCCTGGACTTCGCGGCCACCAGCGCGAACACCATGGTCAGGGTCGGCAACGCGGACACCGGCGCCCATGTCTCCTTCTCCACCGACGACGGCGCCAACTGGTTCGCCGGCAGCGACCCGTCCGGCGTCAGCGGCGGCGGTACGGTCGCCGCGGCGGCCGACGGCAGCCGCTTCCTGTGGAGCCCGGCGGGCACCGGCGTCAACTACTCCGTCGGCTTCGGCAACTCCTGGTCCGCCTCCAGCGGCATCCCGACCGGCGCCGCGATCGGGTCCGACCGGGTGAATCCGAAGAAGTTCTACGGCCTGTCCGGCGGCAGGTTCTACCTGAGCACGGACGGCGGCGCGACCTTCACCGCCACCGCGGCCACCGGGCTGCCCACGGAGAACGCCAAGCTCAAGGCGCTGCCGGGCACCGAGGGCGACGTCTGGGTGGCGGGCGGCAGCGGCAGCACGTACGGGCTGTGGCACTCCACCAACTCCGGGGCGTCCTTCACCAAGCTGGCGGGCGTGCAGGAGGCCGACAACATCGGCTTCGGCAAGGCCGCGCCAGGTGCCTCCTACCAGGCCCTCTACAGCAGCGCGAAGGTCGGCGGCGTCCGCGGCATCTTCCGCTCCACCGACGCGGGCGCGACCTGGGTGCGGATCAACGACAACGCCCACCAGTACGGCGTCACCAACAGCGCCATCACCGGCGACCCGCGGGTCTTCGGCCGGGTGTACGTCGCGACCAACGGCCGCGGCATCATCTACGGCGACACCACGGACACCGGCGGCGGTACGACCCCGCCGACCACACCTCCGACGACTCCCCCGACCACGCCTCCGACCACTCCGCCCACCACACCTCCGACCACTCCCCCGACGACCCCGCCCACAACCCCGCCCACCAGCCCGTCGTCCGGGTCCTGCACGGTCGGCTACGCGATCACCAACCAGTGGCCCGGCGGCTTCCAGGCGTCCGTCACGGTCACCAACACCGGCAGCAGCGCGGTCAACGCCTGGCAGCTCGGCTGGTCGTTCACCGCCGGTGAGACGATCAGTTCGCTGTGGAGCGCGAACTACACGCAGAGCGGGGCGGCCGTCTCGGTCACCGCGCCGAGCTGGTCGACCTCGATCCCGGCGGGCGGCAACGCCGTCTTCGGCTTCGGCGGCGTGGTCCAGGGGACCGCGGCGGTGCCTGCCGCCTTCACGCTGAACGGCAAGGCCTGCACGAAGACCTGACCGTCCGACCCGCCCGACGACCCCCGCGTGACGCGGGTGGCACCGGCCCGCGCCGGTCCCACCCGCGTCACCGCGTCCTGACAGCGGTAACGTCTGTCCGGTCAACGTGAAGCTGCGCGAAGGGCTGGTCGAGTGAGTGACATCGAGCGCGTCGGTGTGGTCGGCGCGGGCCAGATGGGTTCCGGGATCGCCGAGGTGTGCGCGAAGGCGGGTCTCGACGTCCGGGTCGCCGAGACCACGGGCGAGGCGCTGGAGCTGGGCCGGGCCCGGCTCACCCACTCGCTCGGCAAGGCGGCGGAGCGCGGCAAGATCACCGCCGAGCAGCGCGACGCGGCGCTCGGCAGGCTGAGCTTCACCACGGATCTCGGCGAATTCGCCGACCGCGATCTGGTCATCGAGGCCGTCGTGGAGAACGAGCAGGTCAAGACCGACATCTTCCGGGTGCTCGACCAGGTGGTGACCCGAAAGGACGCGATCCTGGCGTCCAACACCTCGTCGATCCCGCTGGTCAGGCTGGCGGTGGCGACCTCCCGCCCGGACCATGTGCTGGGCATCCACTTCTTCAACCCGGCGCCCGTGCAGGCGCTGGTCGAGCTGATCCCGGCGCTCACCACCGGCAGTGAGACCCTCAAGCGCGCGGAACACCTTGTCACCGGCGTCCTGGGCAAGCACGCGATCCGGGCCCAGGACCGCTCGGGCTTCGTGGTGAACGCGCTGCTCGTGCCATACCTGCTCTCCGCGATCCGGATGTTCGAGTCGGGCATGGCGACCCGTGAGGACATCGACAACGGCATGGAGATGGGCTGCGCCCACCCGATGGGTCCGCTCAAGCTGTCCGACCTGATCGGCCTCGACACCATCGCCGCCATCGCCGACTCGATGTACGCCGAGTACAAGGAGCCGCTGTACGCCGCCCCGCCGATCCTGCAGCGGATGGTGGACGCCGGACGGCTCGGCCGTAAGTCGGGCGCCGGCTTCTACCCGTACTGACCCCTGCCGGCCCCGTACCGCCCGGCCCGGATCCGCCCGGCCCGGGCTCAGCTGCCGCCGGTGTGATCCTCGTAGGCCTTGATCACGGTGTCGGTGGGGCCGTCCATCAGCAGCTCGCCCTTCTCCAGCCACAGCACCCGGTCACAGGTGTCGCGGATGGAGGTGTTGTTGTGGCTGACCAGGAAGACCGTGCCGGCCTCCTTGCGCAGCTCGCGGATGCGCTCCTCCGAGCGGCGCTGGAAGTCGCGGTCGCCGGTGGCCAGCGCCTCGTCGATCATCAGCACGTCGTGGTTCTTGGCCGCCGCGATCGAGAACCGCAGCCGGGCCGCCATGCCGGAGGAGTACGTACGCATCGGCAGCGAGATGAAGTCGTCCTTCTCGTTGATCCCGGAGAAGTCGACGATGCCCTGGTAGCGCTGGTGGACCTCCACCTGGGACATGCCCATCGCGAGCGCTCCGAGAATCACGTTGGTGGCCCCGGTCAGGTCGTTCATCAGCGCCGCGTTCACCCCGAGCAGCGAGGGCTGGCCGTCGGTGTAGACCCGGCCGCGGTCGGGCGGGAGCAGGCCCGCGATGGCCTTGAGCAGGGTGGACTTGCCCGAGCCGTTGGAACCGATGATGCCGATCGCCTCGCCGCGGTAGGCGGTGAAGCTGACGTCCTTGATCGCGTGCACGGTCTGCACACTGGGCGCGCCCTGCCGCAGCAGCACCCGGCGCAGCGCCATGGTGGCATTGCCGTGGCCGGTGCCGGCGCCGTAGATCCGGTAGACCACATGCAGGCCGTCGACCACGACGGTCGGCACCCCGCGCGGCAGCACGGGCCGCGGCCCGGTGTCCTGCCCGGCCTTCGGCTCTTCCTCCGCCGCACCGGCTGTCTGTTCGGCCACGTCCGTACCTCCTCGGACGACCAGAAGAACGCGTGCCCGCGCACCCCGCCACCGTCGCCCGGAACGGCGCGACCGGCCACAGGTGCGGCGGCAGCCGGGTGACGGAGCCCGCGAGCCCGCACCTGTGCCGAAACCGTCGCAGGGCCGTCGCGGCCCTGGCGCGTACCGGATGCAAGGATGCCCCATGCGCCAAGACCTCGAACGCATCGCTCTGATCTCCGACGTCCATGGAAACCTGACGGCGCTCGAAGCCGTCCTCGACGACATCGACGCCCGGGGGATCACCAGGATCTTCAACCTCGGCGACTACGTGGGCAAGGGGCCGCGCGGAAAGGAGGTGGTGGACGTCTGCCGGGAGCGCTGCGAGGTGAACATCCTCGGGAACTGGGACGACGCCCTGCCCGACCCCGACCGGGACGACGACAGCGCGGCACTGGCGTGGTGGCTCGCCCAGCTCTCCGCGGGGCAGGGCGAGTGGCTACGCGGCCTGCCCTTCAGCCACGACTTCCTGATCAGCGGCCGCCAGGTGCGGCTCTTCCACGCGTCCCCCACCTCGGTGCACCGGCGGATCCGCTTCGACCACGACGAGGCCGAGTTCCTGGAGCTGTTCAGCAACACGCCCGCCACCGGGGACGGCCCGCCGCCCACGGTGGTCGGTTACGGCGACACCCACGACCCGTACTACGAGGTGGACCGGGAGCGCCGGACGGTGTTCAACACCGGAAGCGTCGGCAACAGCCTTGACGACCCGACCCCGGTCTATGTCATCGCGGAGGGGGTCTGCGGCTCCCCGGACGACGCGCCCTTCTCCCTGCAGTTCGTACGGGTGCCCTACGACGTCGAAGCCGAACTGGCGGTGGCACGGGCCATGGGGATGCCGGAACTCGACGGTTACGCGGCCGAGTTGCGGCACGGGATCTACCGCAAGGACTTCTTCACCGGCACGGCACCCGCCTATCACCGCCGTTCCCGGGAGTCGCGGGCCGGCTCGTAGCGGCTACGGCGCCGACAGCACGGTGGCGCGGGAGCGGGGGGCGCGCGAGCAGGTGTCGCGGGACAGGACGAGCAGGGCGACGTCGTCGGACGACCGGCCGCCGGTGTGCTGGACGATCTCCGCGCGTAGCCGGGCGGCGACCTCGGGCCCGTGGACCCGGGTGGACGCCAGCGCGGCCACGGTGTCGGGCAGCGGGAAGAAGCGCCCGGCGCCGTCCCGCGCGTCGGGCACCCCGTCGGTGTAGAGCAGCAGCCCCTCCCCCGGGTCCAGCCGCTCGCGGTGCACGGGTACGTGGGTGCGGCGGGGGTCGAACAGGCCGAGCGGCGGCAGCGGCTCGCCCAGCGCCAGCTGGCCGGTCCGCGGCCCGAGGAGATACGGCGGCGGGTGGCCGCAGTTGACGGCGAGCAGGCCGCCGTCCTCGGTGAGCTGCACCAGCTGAACGGTCGCGAACTCCTCGGCGGCCAGATCCTCGTCGTCGGCGCGCTCGCTCAGGTGCCGGTGCATGGCGCCGTCGAGCCGCCGCACCACCCCGGACAGCTCCGCCTCGTGGTGCGCGGCCTCGCGGAAACTGCCGAGCAGCGCCGCGACCAGGCCGATCGCGGGCAGGCCGTGCCCGCGCGCGTCCCCGATCAGCGCGCGTACGCCGTACGGGGTCTCCAGCACCTCGTAGAAGTCGCCGCCGACCCGGGCGCCGTGGCTGGCCGACAGATACTCGCCGGTGACCGTCACATCGCCGACCCGGCTCGGCAGCGGACGCAGCAGCACCTGCTGGGCGGCCACGGCGATCTCGCGGGTGCGGAGCAGTTCGGCGGAGCGCAGGGTGTCGCGGCCGGCGGTCCACACGCCCACGGCTATGACCGCCATGACGGTGCCGGCGGTTCCGGCCGCCGGGCCGGCGAGGGCGACGGAGTCGTCCGCGAGGTCGGTGCACAGCGCGGCCAGCGCGAGTGTGCCGCTGGCGAGCACCGCGCGGCGGCGCGCGCCGGCCGCCGCGCTCAGCGCAGGGGTGACGGCGAGTGCGGGCAGCACGTCGGTGCCCTGGGGCACCTGCCAGGCCAGGATGCCCATGGCTGCCACCCAGGCCGCGGACAGCGGCGCCCACGGTGTGCGGCGCAGGCCGCGGATGGTTCGCATCAGGCTCATGCGGCCGGCTCCCCCTTGCGGCTCTTGGCGTCCCCCGATTGTGGACGCTGGCTCCGCGCCGCGCCCATGACGTTCCGACCGGTCACCCGATCGAGCGACCGCCTGCGGCGCCTGTACCAATGTCTCTGGCGTTGGCCCCGCGCCCCCGGGTGGCCGCCCGTCCCACCCGACGGCCCGTCGTGGCTCCTCGCGGTTCCCCGCGACGGGGGTGCCACTCGCGGCGGGGCCGCGTGCTTGCGGCTGCGTGGGGGCTTGTCGCGCAGTTCCCCGCGCCCCTGGGGGTGCCACTCGCGGTGGGCTTCACACTTGCGGTGCGTCGTGGCTCGTCGCGCAGTTCCCCGCGCCCCTGGGAGTGCCACTCGCGGTGGGCTTCACACTTGCGGTGCGTCGTGGCTCGTCGCGCAGTTCCCCGCGCCCCTGGGGGGGGTGCCACTTGCGGTGGCGTCTCGCCTTCACCACCGTCGTGGTTGCGCGCGCAGTTCCCCGCGGCTCTGGGGTGTCCTCTGCCGCAGGGGGAGGTGGACGCGGCCCGTCAGGGGCGCGGGGAACTGCGCGGCCGGCCGAGACGCACCGCAAGTGCGAATGCCGCCGCAAGTGGCACGCCCCCAGGGGGTGAGGGGGCCCGGGCGGGCCCCCTCAGCCGGGAGGGTCAGGCGCCGCGGAGGGTGGCGTTCGTACGGCCCGCCGCCGAGGCGACGGCGGCGTCACGCGCCCCCGACGCCTCCTCCGCGGTCAGCGTGCGGTCCGCCGCCCGGAAGCGCAGCGCATACGCAAGGGACTTGCGGCCCTCGCCGATCTGCGGCCCGGTGAAGATGTCGAAGAGGCGTACCGATTCGAGCAGTTCACCGGCGCCCGCCCGCAGCGCCGCCTCGACGTCCGCGGCCGGAACCCCCGCGTCGACCACGAGGGCGACGTCCTGCGTGGCCACGGGGAAGGTCGAGACCCGCGGCCCGGTGGCGCGCTCGCCGCCGGCCGCCTCGACCAGGTCGAGGTCGATCTCCATCGCGCACGTCCGCTCGGGCACCCCGAAGGCCTTGGTGACCCGGGGGTGGAGTTCACCCGCGTGCCCCACGACCGCCTCGCCCGCCAGCAGGACGGCGCACCGCCCGGGGTGGAAGGGCGCGTACTGGCCGGCCCGCACGGTGAGGGTGACGCCGGCCTCACCGGCGACGGTCCGTGCGGCCTCGATCGCGTCGGCCCAGGTCGCGGTGTGGCCCGCGCCCCACCAGCCGGGCAGCTCGCGCGCGCCGGCCAGCACCGCGCCGACCCGCCGCGGCTGGTCGGGCAGCGCCGCCTGGAGCGCGGCGATCTCCTCGTCGGTGGGCCGCCGGTCGATCGTCAGCCGCGGCGGCAGGACCTGCTCGGCGCCGGGCAGGAAGACCAGCCCGGTCTCGTACAGCGCGAGGTCGTGCGCGCCGCGCCCGAGGTTGCGGCGCAGCGTGGCGAGCAGCCCGGGCAGCAGCGTGGTGCGCAGCGCCGGCTCGGTGTCGTCGAGCGGGTTGGCGAGCCGTACCGTACGGCGCCGCGCGTCGTCCGCGTCCAGGCCGAGCTGGTCGAAGACCTCCGCGCCGACGAAGGGGTAGCTCAGCGCCTCGACGTAGCCGGCGCCGGCCAGCACCCGGCCGACCCGGCGGCGCAGCAGCTGCGACCCGGTCAGGCCGCGGCCCGCGGGCGGCTGCGGCAGGGTCGAGGGCAGGTTCTCGTAGCCTTCGAGCCTGATGACCTCTTCCGCGAGGTCGTTGGGGTACGACAGGTCGGGGCGCCAGGACGGCACGGTGACGGTCAGCTCGTCGCCGCCCCGGACCTCGCAGCCGATCTCCTGGAGGCGGCGGACGACGGTCTCGCGGCCGTACGCGGTGCCGGCAACCCGGTCGGGGTGGTCGGCGGCCATCGCGATGGTGCGCGGCTGCGACGGTGCGGCGATCTCGGTGACGCCGGGCTCCGCGGTGCCGCCGGCCAGGCCGACCAGCAGGTCGACGGTGCGCTGCACGGCGGCGGAGGTGGCGAGCGGGTCGGTGCCGCGTTCGAAGCGCCGGGACGCCTCGGAGCCGAGCTTGTGCCGGCGCGAGGTGCGGGCGATCGGGATCGGCGCGAAGTGCGCGGCCTCGATGACGACGTCGGTGGTGCCCTCGCCCTCGGCGGCGTCGGCGATCTCGGTGTTGGCGCCGCCCATGATGCCGGCCAGGCCGATCGGCCCGCTGTTGTCGGTGATGACCAGGTCCTCGGTGCCGAGGATCCGCTCGGCACCGTCCAGGGTGGTCAGCTTCTCGCCGGGCTGTGCGCGGCGCACGCCGATCGGCCCGTCGATCCGGGACCGGTCGTAGGCGTGCAGCGGCTGGCCCACTTCGAGCATCACGTAGTTGGTGATGTCGACGGTGAGCGAGATCGGGCGCATGCCGACCTTCTGCAGCCGCCGCTGGAGCCAGATCGGCGAGTGCGCCCGGGGGTCGAGGCCGGTCACCGTACGGGCGGTGAAGCGGTCGCAGCCGTCCGGGTCGGCGATCCGCACCGGGTAGCCGTCGCCGTTGTGCGCGGGCACGTCGAGCAGCGCGGGATCGCGCAGCGGCACCCCGTAGGCGATGGCGGCCTCGCGGGCGACCCCGCGCAGCGACAGGCAGTAGCCGCGGTCGGGGGTGACCGCGATGTCCAGCACCTCGTCGACCAGTTCGAGCAGCTCGATCGCGTCGGTGCCGGGCTCGGCGTCGGACGGCAGCACGATGATGCCGTCGTGGTCCTCGCCCATGCCCAGTTCGCGGGCGGAGCAGATCATGCCGTGCGAGGTGTGGCCGTAGGTCTTGCGGGCGGAGATCTGGAAGTCGCCGGGCAGGACACCGCCGGGCAGGATCACCACGACCTTGTCGCCGACGGCGAAGTTGCGGGCGCCGCAGACGATCTCCTGCGGCTCGCCGCTGCCGTTGGCGTCGGCGACGTCGACCGTACAGAAGCGGATCGGCTTCTTGAAGCCCTCCAGCTCCTCGATGGTCAGCACCCGGCCGACGACCAGCGGGCCCTTGAGCCCGGCGCCGAGCTGGTCGACGGTCTCGACCTCCAGGCCGGCGGAGATGAGCTTGGCCTGGACGTCGCGGCCGGTGACTCCGGCGGGCAGGTCGACGTACTCCCGCAGCCAAGAAAGCGGGACCCGCATCAGATCTCCATCCCGAACGGGAGGGTGAAGCGCACGTCACCCTCGACGATGTCTCGCATGTCCTCGACGTTGTGGCGGAACATCAGCATCCGCTCGATGCCGAAGCCGAACGCGAAGCCGCTGTACTTCTCCGGGTCCACGCCGCAGGCGGTGAGCACCCGGGGGTTGACGACACCGCAGCCGCCGAGTTCGATCCAGCCCTCGGAGGAGCAGGTGCGGCAGGGGCGGTCGGGATTCCCGACGGAGGCGCCGCGGCAGACGTAGCAGAGCATGTCCATCTCGGCGGACGGCTCGGTGAAGGGGAAGTGGTTGGGCCGCAGCCGGGTGGTCATGCCCTCGCCGAACAGCGAGACCACCATGTGGTCCAGGGTGCCCTTGAGGTCGGCCATGGTCAGGCCCTCGTCCACGGCGAGCAGTTCGACCTGCGCGAAGACCGGGGTGTGGGTGGCGTCCAGCTCGTCGGAGCGGTAGACGCGACCCGGCGCGATCACGTAGACGGGCAGGTCGCGCTCCAGCAGGGCGCGGATCTGCACCGGCGAGGTGTGGGTGCGCAGCACGACGCCGGACTCGCTGCGGCCGTCGGGGCCCGCGACGAAGAAGGTGTCCTGGGTCTCGCGGGCCGGGTGGTCGGGCGGGAAGTTCAGCGCGTCGAAGTTGAACCACTCGGCCTCGACCTCGGGGCCTTCGGCGACCTCGTAGCCCATGGCCACGAAGATGTCCTCGATCCGCTCGGACAGCGTGGTGAGCGGGTGCCGGGCGCCGGCCGGGCGGCGGTCGTACGGCAGGGTGACGTCGACGGCCTCCTCGACCAGGACCCGCGCGTCGCGCTCGGCCTCCAGTTCCGCCTGCCGGGCGGCCAGGGCCTGGTTGACCGCGCCGCGGGCCTGGCCCACCCGCTTGCCCGCCTCGGCCTTGGCCTGCGGGGGCAGGGCGCCGATCTCGCGGTTGGCGAGCGCCAGCGGCGAGCCGCCGCCGGTGTGCGCGGTCTTCGCATGGGCGAGTGCTTCGAGGTCGCCCGCGGCCGCGATGGCGGCGAGCGCGTCAGCGCGCATCCGCTCGATCGCGTCCGGCTTGAGCGCCTCGACCTCGACAGGGTCGTACGACTTATTCGGTGCCGACATCTCTTCCCGTTCCGAAATGGATGATGTGGGGGGCGCCTCGCGTGCCGACGTTCCGGTGGAGGCTCTGCCCGACCGGACACATGCCAGGGCACGAGTCTACTGGCGCCGCGGGGACCGGCGGTTTTCGCCCGTCGCGGCGGTCCCGGTGGGCCGCGGGCGGCGGTGCCGCCTCAGGCCATGAACGCGGGTGCCCCGACGGGCAGGATAAATCGGAATTCGGCGCCGCCGCCCGCCGCCCTGCCCACCGCGATGGTGCCGCCGTGCGCCTCGACGATGCCCTTGACGATGTAGAGGCCCAGGCCCGTGCCGCCGCGCTTGCTGCCCCGCCAGAAGCGGGTGAACACGCGGCTCATGGACTCCTCCGGGATGCCTGGCCCCTCGTCGCTCACGGTGACCGCCGTGCCGGTGGACCGCCGGTCGCCGGTGGCGTACGAGGGTCCCACCTCGATGGTGACAGTCCCTTCGCCGTGCCGCACCGCGTTTTCCAGCAGATTGCCGAGCACCTGGTCGATCTTGTCCGGGTCGGCCCACAGCGCGGGCAGCGGCTGCCCGACCCGCAGGCTGAACCGGTCCGGCCGCTGGCCCGCCGCGACATGCCCGTCGACGTGCCGCTGTACGGCCGCGGCCAGGTCGACCGGCTGGCGGCGCACTTCGAGCCGGCCGGAGTCGATGCGGGAGATGTCCAGGAGTTCGGCGATCAGCCGGGTGACGCGGTTGGCGTCGGCGTCGACGGTCTCCAGCATCAGCTTCTTCTGGTCCTCGGTGAAGCGCTCCCACTTGGCGAGCAGGGTCGCGGTGAAGCCCTTGACCGACGTCAGCGGTGAGCGCAGTTCGTGCGCGACGGTGGCGATCAGCTCGGCGTGGCTGCGTTCGGTACGCCGCCGGGCGTCGGTGCCGCGCAGGGTGACCACCAGCCGGCGTACCGGCCCTTTGGGCCGCTCGCGGACGTAGCGGGCGGCGACCAGCACCTCACGGCCGCCGGGCAGCAGCAGATTGCGCTCGGGCTGGCCGGCCCTGATCGCCAGGCCGCCGTAGGGGTCGGTGAGCTGCCACCAGCGGCGGCCTTCGAGGTCTTCGAGCGGCAGGGCCTGCTCCACGGGCCGCCCCAGGACGTCCTGCGGCCGCAGCGCGGTGATCCGGGCGGCGGCGGAGTTGAAGCACACCACCCGTCCGGTGTGGTCGGCGACCAGCAGCCCGTCGGGCAGGTCGTCGGGGTGCAGGCCGCACCAGTCCGCGGCGCTGTGGTGCGAGCCGGCCGCCGGGTCCTGTTCCGGCCCCGGCGGGTCCGCGGGCAGGACCGTCGGCGCGCTGTGCGCGCCGTTCCTTCGCGCCGTGACACCCATGCGCGCCACCCCCTCTCAGGGTCCCCCGGGCCGCCACCCTACTAGCTGGAGGTCACGCTGCGGCACCCTGCGGGCGCACGCTGCTCACGAGCGGAGGCGTAAAGGCAGACGGCGGCGGCCGTGGCGAGGTTGAGGCTTTCCGCGCGCCCGTGGATGGGGACGCGCACCACCTCGTCGGCGAGGGCCCTGGTGTCCGCGGGCAGGCCCCAGGCCTCGTTCCCGAAGATCCAGGCGGTGGGGCCGCGCATGGTGCCCTCGTCCAGCTCCGCGTCCAGGTCCCGCTCGCCCGCGCCGTCGGCGGCCAGGACGCGTACGCCCGCGGTGCGCAGCCCGGCGACCGCGTCCTGGACCGGCACCCCGACCGCGACCGGCAGGTGGAAGAGGCTGCCGGCCGAGGCGCGTACCGCCTTGGGGTTGTACAGGTCGACCGAGGCGTCGGTGAGCACCACCGCGTCGGCCCCCGCCGCGTCGGCGCAGCGCAGCACGGTGCCGGCGTTGCCCGGGTCGCGGACGTGGGCCAGGACGGCGACCAGCCGGGGCCGGGCGCGCAGGATGTCGGCGAAGGGCGTGTCGAGGAAGCGGCAGACGCCGACCACGCCCTGCGGGGTGACGGTGTCGGAGATCTCCGCCATGACCTCGGGCGTCGCGGTCAGTACGGGCGCGCCGGCCGCGCGGGCCGCCGCGATCAGGTCGGCGTGCCGCTCGGCCGCCTCGGGGGTGGCGTACAGCTCGACCAGGGTGCGCCCCGCTGGTCCCCCGGGGTGCGCGACGGCCTCCCGTACGGCCTGCGGGCCCTCGGCGAGGAAGCGCCGCTCCTTGCCGCGGAAGCTGCGCCGGGCCAGCCGGTGCGCGGCGGTAACCCGCGCGGAACGCAGCGAGGTCAGCTCGGGGGTGGGCATCGGTGCTCGCTTCCAGGTGCCGGCCGGCACCGTCCGGTCCGCCGCTGCGGACGTCAGCCGGAACAGCGGCCGTCCGGCGGTGCCGGGCGGGCCGCGAACGGACAAACAGCGGACCCGCGGGCGGCGCTACCGCCCGCGGGTCCCGGGAACCGCTCTGCGCTCGGCGTGCGGCGTCACGCCGCCTTCGGCGCGTTCACATCCGCGGGCAGCGCCTTCTGCGCGACCTCGACCAGCGCCGCGAAGGCGTTGGCGTCGTTCACGGCCAGCTCGGCGAGGATCTTGCGGTCGACCTCGACGTTGGCGGCCTTGAGACCCTGGATGAAGCGGTTGTAGGTGATGCCGTTGGCGCGGGCAGCGGCGTTGATGCGCTGGATCCACAGCTGGCGGAAGTCGCCCTTGCGCTTCTTGCGGTCGTTGTAGTTGTAGACCAGGGAGTGGGTGACCTGCTCCTTGGCCTTGCGGTACAGGCGCGAACGCTGCCCGCGGTAACCGCTGGCCTGCTCCAGGATCGCCCGGCGCTTCTTCTGGGCGTTGACTGCCCGCTTGACGCGTGCCACTTGATAACTCCTTCTAGGGGACCGCGGTCGTACTCACGCGGTCCGAAAGCGAATGGACTCCCGGCCAGGGACGATGCGCCCGGGTCGGGGCACGGCCGTCACTTGCCGAGCAGCTTCTTGATCTTCTTGGCGTCGGACTTGGCCACCTCGACCGTGCCGGTCAGGGCGCGCGTCTTGCTGGACGGCTTGTGCTCGAGCAGGTGGCGCTTGCCGGCGCGCTCACGCAGCACCTTGCCGGAGCCGGTGATCTTGAAGCGCTTGCTCGCACCACTGTGCGTCTTGTTCTTCGGCATGGCGCCGTAGTCTCCTCGTCGCTGGCCTTCCCGTCCGCCGGAGGGCGCACGGGGAGCGTCAGTTCTGCATTACCGACCCGGAGCCGGGGGCTCCGGGATGTTCTTCGTCTCAGCCGGCGTCGGCCGGGGCCTCGACCTGCTCGTCCGTGTCCACGTCCGTGTCCGTGTCCTCGTCGGCCGGCGCGTCACCCGCGGCGTCGCCCTGACGGCTCGCCTTGCGGGCGGCCTGTGCCTCGCGGGCTTCGGCCATGGCCTCGGTCTTCTTCTTGTGCGGACCGAGGACCATGATCATGTTCCGGCCGTCCTGCTTCGGATTCGACTCGATGAAGCCGAGGTCCTGGACGTCCTCCGCGAGCCGCTGCAGCAGCCGGTAGCCGAGCTCCGGCCGGGACTGCTCGCGTCCGCGGAACATGATGGTGATCTTGACCTTGTCGCCCTGCTTGAGGAACCGGACGACGTGACCCTTTTTGGTGTCGTAGTCGTGCGGGTCGATCTTCGGCCGGAGCTTCATCTCCTTGATGACCGTGTGCGCCTGGTTCTTGCGCGCCTCACGGGCCTTCATGGCCGACTCGTACTTGAACTTCCCGTAGTCCATGAGCTTGCACACGGGCGGACGTGCGTTCGCCGCCACCTCGACCAGGTCGAGGTCGTACTCCTGCGCAAGCTCCAGGGCCTTGGCAAGCGGCACAATGCCGACCTGCTCGCCACTGGGACCGACAAGTCGCACCTCGGGAACGCGAATCCGGTCGTTGATGCGGGGCTCGGCGCTGATGGGGCCTCCTCGGTTGCACCACGCGGCTGACTGGCCGACAGCCGCGCTTGAGTCTGTCTTCGTCCGACCGACCCGTACCCAAGGCGCAGAAAACGCCCCGTACGGGACACAGGCGGGGCTCCTCACAACCGGGAGCACCGCCGCGCTTATTCCGCGGGGCGCATCGGACGGCGGTCACCGGTGTCATACCGGTGCTTGCCGTCTGACCGGGACCCGTCGGCCTTCCGGCCGATCAGGTGGGAGATCGGAGCCTCCACTTGGTGGTCGGTCACATTGGTGGCCGACCGGTCGTTCCCCCAGCATACCAGCGTGGGGGCGGAGGCCGTAATCGGCCGGACGGGGCATATCGTGGCGGCATGAGCGACGCACCTGCCCCCGGCTTCGACGATATGACCCGCGACATCGCGGACGTGCCCGCCGTCGAGGTGATCACCACGGTGGCCGTCCACCTGATGAGCGCGGCGGCGGTGAACCTCGGCCTGGCCGAGGAGGGTGCGCAGCACAAGGACCTCGACGAGGCCCGCAAGCTCATCCAGGCGCTGGCCGGCCTGGTCACCGCGAGCGCCACCGAGATCAGCACCTTCCACGCGGCGCCGCTGCGCGACGGGCTCAAGTCGCTGCAGCTGGCCTTCCGCGAGGCGTCGGTGGTGCCGGACGAGCCGGGTCAGGGACCCGGCGAGAAGTACACGGGGCCGGTCTTCGGCTGACCGGGGACCTGTCGCTGCGAGCCGGGGCCGGTCGTCGGCCGACCAGCGGGGGTCCTTCGCTGCGGTCCGGGGCCGGTCTTCGGCTGACCGGGCGCCTGTCGCTGCGAGCCGGGGCCGGTCCTCGGCCGACCGGCGCCGGGCTGTCGCTGTGGTCCGCGTGGCGCGCATCCGGTCCTCAGCCCTCTTCGCCGACGGCCCGCGCGGCGGTCTCGGCCTCGGCCGACGCCGCCCTGGCCGCGCGGACCGCGGCGAGCGCCGGGTGGGTCACCTCGTGCACCAGCGCGGCCAGGACCGCGCCGATCAGCGGCGCGATCAGGAACAGCCACACCTGCGACAGCGCCGGGCTGCCCGCGAAGAGCGCGGGGGCCAGGCTGCGGGCCGGGTTCACCCCGGTGCCGGTCAGCGGGATGCCGACCAGGTGGACCACGACGAGCGCCATGCCGATGGGCAGCCCGTCGAAGCCGACCACCGCAATCCGGTGGGTGACCGCGAGCACCACGTAGACCAGCAGGAAGGTCAGGATCAGCTCCGCGACGAAGGCGCCGAAGATGTTGACGCCGACCGCCGAGCGGTAGCCGTAGCCGTTGGTGCCGAAGGCGCCGTGCGTCCGCAGCCCGGGCACCTGCTTGGCGACCAGCAGCAGCAGCGCGGCGCCCGCGATGGCGCCGAGGACCTGGGCGATCCAGTATTCGACGGCGGTGCGCACCGTGATCCGGCGTGCGACCAGCATGCCCAGGGTGACCGCCGGGTTCACATGGCTGCCGGAGATCGGGCCGATCGTGTAGGCGATGGCCAGCAGGACCAGGCCGAACGCGAACGCGATGCCCAGGGTGCCGATGTACTCCCCGGAGAGCACGGCCGCGCCCACCGCGAAGAAGACCAGCACAAGGGTGCCGAGGAATTCGCAGATGAAGGCCCGCTGGTCGTCGGGCGTCCGGTTCTCGGTGATCGTTCGCATGTCCATCAGGACCTCCACGAAGATGATCTCTGGCCTGCTCTCGCATTGTCGGCTTTTCGGGTGAAAAGCACATCCCGGAAGAAAGCCGTACGGAGCGGATGCAGGGGGGCCTTGCGGGTGCTGGGAGGTCCCGAGGGCGGGCGGACCGGCGGAAACGGTGCCCGGTCAGCGGGTGAAGAGCGGTTCCCCCGGCAGTGTGGCGTCCGGCGGCAGCAGGGCCAGGTCGAGGCCCTGGCGCAGGCCCGCCCGCAGCGTGTCGTCCGCGGCCAGCGCCGCGGCCAGCGCCCGGCCGGTCCGCTCGGCGTCCGCGCCCGGCGCGAGTACCAGGCCGAGGGTGCCGTCGCTGTCGGTGCCCGGCGCCAGGTGGGCGCGCGCCACGCCGGGCTCTGCGGCCAGCGCGGCCCGCAGCGCGGCGCGTACCGCCGGGTCGTCCAGCGGTTCGCCGCGGCCAGGGCCGAGGGCGGCGGACGCCAGCGCGGCTCCGGTCAGCTCGTACGCGACCGGCCCCGCGAGGTCGATCAGCAGGGTGTCGGCCCCCTCCTGCGCGAGTGCCCGCAGCGCCTGGTGCAGGGGTACGGCGACCGGCCGCGCGTCCGGGCGCCAGCGGGTCAGCGCGGCGGTGGAGGTGAACGCGGGCAGGGCCCGGCGCCCGTCAGGTGCCTGGATGGTCGGCACCGTCATGTCGCTGCTCTTCTCCCGGCGCAGCCCGTCCTCGCCGGTCTCCGCCTCGCCCAGCACGGCGACCACCGGGACCAGCAGCCGGGCGGTGTGCAGGGCCTCGACCACCGCCGCCTCCTTGCCGCGGTCGGCGGCCCACGCGGCAAGGGCCGCGGTCAGCGCGGGGGCCGCGGAGCCGTCGTCGTCGGCGTAACCGGAGTCGGGGATGTTCTTCAGCGCCACTCCGGCACCCTATCCGGCTGCGGTACGCCGCCCCCCACCGCGGCGGCGTGGCGCCGCGGCCGGAACCACAGCAGTGCGGCCAGCGCGATCAGCACCGCCCCGGCCGCGCCGAACGCTGCGGCGACACCATTGCCGAGGACACTCGACCCGGCGGCCGGCGCCGGCATCGCGGCGGGCCCCGAGCCGAAGTAGCGGTGCGGGTAGCTCGCGGCGGCGGGCGCGAGCGGCCCCGGCTTGAGCTTCGCCGCGGCGGCGAGTGCCGCGGCGGGGTCGATCTCGCCGGTGCCGAGCTCGTCGCTCCTGCCGCCCCTGGGCCTGTGCCGGGTGGTGTCCTGGAGCACCTGCTTGATCTGCAGCGGGCTCAGCCCGGGATAGGCGGACCTGAGCAGCGCGGCGGCGCCCGACACATAGGCCGAGGCGGCGCTCGTGCCCAGGCCGTCGTAATACTTGCGGTCCGGGTCGGCCATCACCACGTCCTCGCCCGGCGCGGCCACCGAGGCGTACCAGCGGTGGGTGGAGAAGGCGGGGTGGCCGCCGCTCTGATTCACCGCGGCCACCGCGATCACCCCGGCGTAGGCGGCGGGGTAGGAGGAGCGGTCGGCCTTGTCGCCGCTGTTTCCCGCGGACGCCACCACGACGACACCCTTGCCGAGGGCGTACTGAATGGCGTCGGACTCGGCTGCCACGGGTGCGGCCGTCGCGCTGTCGTCGCCGAGTGAGAGGTTGATGACGTCGGCGCCGTGGTCGACCGCCCAGCGGATGCCCTCGGGCAGTGCGCCGCCGCGGCTCTTCCTGGCCTTGTCGCGCTGCGGGTCCTTCTCCTCCAGGATCACCCGCACCGGCAGGATCCTGGCCTCGGGCGCGATCCCGAGCACACCTCTGCCGTTGCCCGGCCCGTGGCCGTGCCCGGCGATGATCGCGGCCATGCCGGTGCCGTGGTTGGCCCACGAGGTGTCGCCGCGCGCGGCGCCGAAGCCGACCAGGTCCTTGCCGGTGAGCACCTGTCCTGTGAGGTCGGGGTGGGTGGCGTCAACGCCGGTGTCGAGCACGGCGACGGTCACGCCCGCGCCTTTGGTGGTCTGCCACGCCGTCTGCGCGTGCAGCGCGTCCAGCGCCCATTCCCGGTCCCTGACGGTGTCCGCGGCGGCGGGCCCGCCGCCGACCGCGAGGAGCGCGGCGGCGGCCGTGACGACGGCGGCCGACCGGACCGGCAGGGTGGTGCGGCGGATCATCGGTGCTTCTCCGTCCCGGCGGTGCTGGTCGGGTGCAGTTCCGCGTCGACCGTGGCGGTCAGCCGCTCGTCGATCGCCTTGGCCAGGCCGGTGGCGTCGTGGCCGAGGCCCGCCTGGGCGGGGGCGGTGGTGGCGCCCGCTGCCGTCGCCAGTGCCGCGGGCTGCGGGCTCGGTATGGCGCGGCCGTCGGCGAAGCCGCTCACCGCGTAGACGACGAAGGGCAGGTCGGCGGAGATCTGGACGTCCCAGCTGCCGCGCTGCGAGGCGCCGAAGCGGGCCGCGGGAGTGCCGGGGAAGGCCACCGGACGCGGTATCAGGTCGGTGCGGTCGCCGAGGTGCTCGCCGGTCCAGCGCCGGCTGAGCGCCTGCATGCCGGACGGCTCCGCGGCCGTGACGAGCAGGCCGACCGTCGTGACCGTGGTCGACGTGCTGTCGGCGTAGGTCGCCCGCAGCAGCCGCTGGCAGCCGGCGGGCGCCAGGACCTGGTCGAGCAGCGGGTCGAAGGCGCCGGTGCAGCCGCCGGGCGCGGCGACCCCGATCCGGGTCCACGAACGGTCCGAGCCGCCCGGGCCCGCGCCCTTGCCGCTCACGGTCGGCGGGAAGAGCGTGTCGACCGGCGCGCTGTGCCACACCTGCCGCGCCTGGCCGAATTCCGCGGCGCTCCCGGGAGCGGCGGGCGGCGCGTGGTGCGGGCCGTGGTTGAGCACGGCCCCGGCGACGGACCCGCCGATCAGGCCGAGCCCGAGCACGACGCACACGGCGACGGCGCCCCTGACCCCGGCGGTACGGCGCGGCGCGCCTTGCGGGGGCGACGGTGTCGGCGCCGCGGGCGGCACCCGGGGCGGCGGCGCGGCGGCGGGCGCCGGCGTGACCGTCACCGGACGGGGCGGGTGCACCGGCGGTGGCGGCGGTGGCGTTACGGGCGGCGCGTCCGGCGCCGCTGCGGTCGGCGGGGCGGCGGCCTGCGGGGGCGGGGGCGCCGCAGCGGGCGGCGGGGTGCGCGGCGCGGCGGATGGTGGGGCCTGCGGGGGCGACTGCGCTGGCGCGGCAGAAGGCGGCGGGGTACGCGGCGGGGGCGGGGGCGACACAGTGCGTGCGGGCGACGGGACCGACGGCGGGGGCGGCGCAGTGCGCGGCGGCGCGGCAGGAGCCGGGCTCTGCGGGGCCGGCCGGGCCGGCGTCACGGAAGGTTGCGGCGCAGTGGCGGCGCTCCGGGGCGGCGCAGTACGCGGCGCGGCGGGCGGCGGGGCAACAGGCGGGGACTGGGCCGGCGGCGACGCAGTGTGTGACGGCGTGGCAGGAGGCGGTGGCGTGCGCGGGGGCGGCGGCGTGGTCGGCCGGGGCGGTACTTCGCCCGAGGCGGCACCCCGCGGGGTCGGCGTACCGCCCGCGCCGGGCCCGGGCACCTTCGGGGGCGGCTCGGCCTGGCGGTCGGGGTCGGCCGGGCCGGGCAGCCGGGTCGCCGGGTTGGGCGGCGGCGGTACGGGCCGGTGGCGCGGCGGCGGCGGGGTCGTACGGTCCTGGCCCCGCGGCTCCTGCTGGGACGTGCGCGGGTGGAGGGTGGGGAACGGAGACGCCGGTGGTTCTCCGCTGTCCACTCCGGTGCTCACCCTGCGCCCCCTCGTGACCTGTGCCTGCGCGGCTTGCGCGTCACTCTACGGGGTTGCTGGGGCCTACGGTTCCCGCGGGCCGCGCGCTCCGGGCCTACCGCTGAGTAGGTCGAGTCTGGCAAGCTGCCGGACATGTCAGAGCGCACAGCCGACCGCACCCGGTACGACCGGGCAACCGCCCACCTCGACGCCCCGGTGGCCGTCGTGGACCTGGCGGCCTTCGACGCCAACGCCGCCGACCTCGCACGGCGGGCCGGGGGCAAGCCGATCCGGGTGGCGACCAAGTCGGTGCGCTGCCGCGCGCTGCTGGAACGGGCCCTGGACCACGACGGTTTCGCCGGCCTGATGTCCTTCACGCTCGCCGAGTCGCTGTGGCTGGCCAGGGCCGGCTTCACCGACGTGCTGCTGGCCTACCCCTCGGCGGACCGCACCGGGTACGCAGAATTGGCCGCCGACCCCAAGCTGGCCGCCGCGGTCACCGTGATGGTGGACGACGTGGCGCAGCTCGACCTGATAGACGCGGCCCGCGGCGCGGGTGCCGAGACGGTCAGGGTCTGCCTCGAACTCGACACCAGCCTGCGCAAGCTGGCCGGCCGGCTGCGGATCGGGGCGCTGCGCTCGTCGCTGCACGACCCCGAGCAGCTGGCGGCCCTGGCCCGTACGATCACCGCGCGGCCGGGCTTCCGGCTGGTGGGCATCATGGCCTACGAGGGGCATGTCGCCGGGGTCGGCGACTCGGTGCCGGGCCGCCCGGTCCGGTCGCTCGCGATACGGCTGATGCAGTCCGCGGCCCGCAAGGAGCTGGCGGCGCGCCGGGCGGAGGCGGTACGGGCGGTGCGGGCGGTCGAGCCGGGGCTCGAGTTCGTGAACGGCGGCGGCACCGGCAGCGTGCAGCACACCGCGGCGGAGGCCTCGGTCACCGAGATCGCGGCGGGCTCCGGCCTCTATGTGCCGCGGCTCTTCGACAACTACACGTCCTTCAGGGGCCGCCCGGCCGCGCTCTTCGCGCAGCCGGTGGTCCGCCGCCCCGGCGTCGGTGTGGTCACGGTGCTGGGCGGCGGCTATCCGGCGTCCGGCGCGCCGGGTCCCGACCGGCTGCCGGTGCCGTATCTGCCCGAGGGGCTGCGCTACGACCCGCAGGAGGGGCCCGGCGAGGTGCAGACCCCGCTGCTGGGGTCGGCCGCCGACGATCTGCTGATCGGCGACAAGGTGTGGTTCCGGCACGCGAAGGCCGGGGAGATGTGCGAGCGGTTCGCCGAACTGCAGCTGATCGACGGCGACGAGGTGACGGCGGTGGTGCCGACCTACCGCGGCGAGGGCAAGACCTTCCTGTGAGCCCGGGCGGGACCCGGGCTCGGGAGGCCTGCCCTTCGCCGCGGCGAGGGGCGACGGCTGGACTCAGACGCCGGTGCCCCCGGAGGAGCCGCCGCTGCCCTGGCTGGTGTCGGACTTGATGCCCTGGGTGATCTGGTCGATCACGTCGGGGCCCGGCGCCTTGCCGCCGATGTCGAAGCCGAAGCGGACCAGCACCAGTTGCTTGGTGGTCGGCGACGGGAAGACGAGCGACTCGACGTAGCCGCTGGTGCCGGACGCGGTGACGACCTTCCAGCGCACCAGGTAGCCCTGCTGTCCGGCGACGGTGACCGCGCCGGCCTTCACCTGCTGGTGCGTGGTGGTCGCGCCGTAGGTGTCCTTGTTGTAGGAGTCGGAGGCGTTCTTCGCGATGTCCTGCTTGGCGGCGTCCTCCGCCGTCTTGGCGGTGATGCCGGCCCCGACCGCGGGCACGGCCGACACTCCGCCGAGCGAGCAGGTCCCGCCCGCGGTGCCGGGGCAGGGGTAGGGGCCGATCGACAGGCCCGCGCCGGTGGAGCTGGAGGAACCGGTCCAGCCGTCGAGCACCGGCAGGCTGATCTGGTCGTAGGCGTCGATGGCGGACTTGCCGTCGCCGCGCGGCGACTGGTCGTCGCCGCCGCTGCCGCCACCGGTGCTGTCACCGCCGCCGCTGCCGCCGTCGGAGGGCTGCGGCGCCGGTCCCGGCACCCTGCCGCCGGTGCTGGTGGGCGTCGGGGTGTTCTTCGCGTCGCTCTTGTCGTCGTCCTTGCCCAGGACGAGCACGCCGGCGACTATCGCGCCGATCAGGACGAGCGAGGCGACCAGGGCGATCACCACCGTCCCGGTGCGCTTTCCGCCGCCGGGGGCGCCCGTACCGTCCGCCGGATAACCGGGGTATCCCTGGTATTCCGGGGCGCCCGGGTAACCCGGGTAGGCCTGCGGGGCGGCTGCCGGGACCGGTGCGGTCCTGGTGTACTCCGTCCACGCGGAACCGTCCCACCAGCGTTCCATCGCCGGGCCGTTGCCTGTGTGCCCGGGTTCTGGATACCAGCCGGGCGGGGTCGTCGTCGTCACGGCGGTCACCCTATGGCCCCAGCCTGAGAATCCCGTAAGCGGGCGGCTTTCCGCTGCCCGCGCGGAGCCGGCTCGCGGGTCAGGCCGAGCAGGTCGCGGGCCGGTCCTGCCGGGCGGTGTCCCGCGGGCCACACCGCGCGCAGCGCCCTGCGCAGGTCGAGTCCCGCCACCGGGACCTCGACCAGCCGGCGGGCGGACAGTTCGTCGGCGACGGCGAGTTCGCTGAGCACGGCGGGTCCGGCGCCGCCGACGGCCGCCGACTTCACGGCGGTGGTGGAGGCCAGCTCCAGCAGCGGTACGGCCGGGCCGCCGTGCGCGGCCAGGCGCGCGTCCAGCACCTGCCGGGTGCCCGAGCCCTGCTCGCGCAGCAGCAGCGGGGTGGCGGCCAGTTCCGCGGCGGGCAGCGGCCTGCGGCGGGCCGCCCACGGGTGTCCCGCGGCGACCACGACCAGCAGCCGGTCGTGGCCGATCACGGCCGCGTCGAGGGTCGCGGGCACGTCCAGGCCCTCGACGAAGCCGAGGTCGGCCTGTCCGGCGGCGACCTGCCGGGCGACGACCACGGAATTGCCCGCGGCGAGCGACACCGCCGTGCCGGGGTGCCGCCCGTGCAGGGCGGTCAGCCACCCGGGCAGCAGATATTCGGCGACGGTCATGCTGGCCGCGACCCGCAGCCGGGAGTCCCGCTGCCCGCGCAGCGCCCGCGCGCCCGCGTCGAAGTCCTCCGCGGCCTCCAGCACCCGCCGCGCCCACTCGGTGACCAGTGCCCCCGACTCCGTCAGCGCCGACCCGCCGGTCGAACGCCGTACCAGCGCCACTCCGAGCTGCCGCTCAAGGCCGCGCAACCGGCCGCTGGCGGCGGGCTGGCTGATGCCCAGCTCCCGCGCCGCCCGGCCCAGACTCCCCAGCCGCGCGACGGCGACCAGCAGCTCCATCGCCCCGAGGTCCGGCACCCGGCGCGCCACGGGCCCGCCGTCCGGACCGGTGCGGTCCGCCGGCGCGGCTCGGCCTGCGGGGTCATCGGGTTCTTCGCGCTCCGTGCCGGTCATAAGTCCAGCCTATGACCTGATAGCCCGATGAGTGCTACCGGCGGGTCGCGCACCCGCCGATCGTGGAGGCCATGGTCACTGCTGTCCCCGCCCGCCCGGCCGTACGCACCGGGGCTCTCCGGCACGTCGGGCCGAATTGGTACGCCGCTGTCATGGGTACGGCGATCGTGGCGAACGCCGGGGCGGGACTGCCCGGGTGCCCGGAGTGGCTGCGGCAGGTGTGCACCGGCATGTGGGCGCTTTCTGCCGCGCTGCTGGGGCTGGTGCTCGCGGCGCGGGCGGCGCACTGGGCCCGGTACCGGGACGAGGCGCTGCGGCAGGTGCTCGACCCCGCGGTCGCGCCCTTCTACGGCTGCCTGCCGATGGCGCTGCTCTCGGTGGGCGCGGGCACCCTGGCGCTGGGGCCGCGGGTGATCGGCGAGCGGGCCGCGGTGACCGCGGACGCGGCATTGTGGGCGCTGGGGGCGGCGAGCGGGCTGCTGGTCGCGGTGGCGGTGCCGTATCTGATGGTGACGCGGCGCCGGATCGGTGCGGCGGACGCCTCACCGGTGTGGCTGCTGCCGGTGGTGGCGCCGATGGTCGCCGCCGCGCTCGGCCCCGCCCTGGTGCCGCGGCTGCCGGCCGGCGACGGGCGGGCCCGCGAGGCGCTGCTGCTCGGCTGCTGCGCGATGTTCGGCCTGAGCCTGCTGGCCACGCTCACGGTGCTGCCGCTGGTGTGGGCGCGGCTGCTGCGGTACGGGCCGCTGCCGGTGGCGCTGACGCCCGCGCTGTTCCTGGTGCTCGGGCCGCTCGGCCAGTCCACGACGGCGGCCGGCGCGTTCGCCGACATGGCGCCGTACGCGGTGGCGCCGCAATACGCGACGGCGTTGCGCGGCTTCGCCGTGTTCTACGGCGTGCCGGTCATGGGCTTCGCCCTGCTGTGGCTGGCGCTGGCGGCGGCCATGGTGACGAGGGCGGCCCGCCGCGGGCTGCGCTTCTCGATGACCTGGTGGGCCTTCACCTTCCCTGTCGGCACCTGCGCGACCGGCGCCTCGGCTCTGGCCCGGCACACCGGGCTCGACGCCGCGTCCTGGCTGGCGGCGGCTCTTTACGCCGTCCTGGTCGCCGCCTGGGCCACCGCCGCCACGGGCACCCTGCGCGGCGGGCTGACCGGCGAACTCCCCGCCCCCGCCGCTCAGCCCGCGGTCGCCGCGGCCAGTGCGCCGGCCAGGACCGTGGGCGCCGTCACGAGCGACGGCCCGTACCAGGTCAGGTGGCGCCCGCTCAGCAGCGCCGCGGGCAGCCCGGGGAAGGCCTCGGGGCCGTCGCCGGCGGTGAAGCGGTAGGGCTCGTCGGGGAGCACGACCAGGTCGGGGCGGGCGGCCAGCAGGTCCGGCAGCGCGATACGGGGGTAGCGCTCGGCGTGGCCGGCGTGGAGATTGGCCACACCGAGCCGCCCGAGCAGGTCGCCCGCGAAGGTGTCGCGGCCCAGCACCATCCACGGTCGGCGCCAGATCGGTACGACCGCGCGCAGCGGTTCCGCACGTGCCGGCAGGTCGCGCCAGGCGGACCCGGCCGCGTCGAGCCAGCCGGGGCGGGCGAGGCCGCAGCCCCCGGTGAGCACCCGGTCCAGCTCGGTGAACGCCTGCGGCAGCGAGCGCACTTCGGTGACCAGCACGGTCAGGCCCGCGGCGCGCAGCGCGTCGAGGTCGGCGGGGCGGTTCTCCTCCTCGTTGGCGACCACCAGGTCGGGTGCCAGCCCGGCGACGGCCGCCACGTCCGGATTCTTGGTGCCGCCGATCCGGGCGACGTCCAGGTCCGCCGGGTGCGTGCACCAGTCGGTGGCCCCGACCAGCAGCCCGGGCTCGGTCGCGGCCACCGCCTCGGTGAGCGACGGCACGAGCGACACGACACGGCGTACGGCGCGGCCGCGCCCCCGGTTCAGGTGAGCCATCGGCCCACCGTACGGCCCGCTGTCGGTGCCGCGTGCGATGCTGGCGCCGTGACCGACCAGAACCCCGGCGGCAGGCTGCTGCTGCTCGACACGGCGAGCCTGTACTTCCGCGCGTATTTCGGCGTGCCCGAATCGGTGAAGGCGCCCGACGGCACCCCGGTCAACGCGGTGCGCGGGCTGCTGGACTTCATCACCCGGCTGGTCACCGACCACTCCCCCACCGGCCTTGTCGCCTGCATGGACGCGGACTGGCGGCCGCAGTGGCGGGTGGACCTCATCCCGTCGTACAAATCGCACCGCGTCGCCGAGGAGACCGAGGGCACGGAAGAGGTGCCCGACACGCTCTCGCCCCAGGTGCCGGTCATCGAGGCGGTGCTCGACGCGATCGGCATCGCACGGCTCGGGGTGCCCGGCTACGAGGCCGACGACGTCATCGGCACGCTGGCGGCTGCCGCCGCGGGGCCGGTCGCGATCGTCACCGGCGACCGCGACCTCTTCCAGCTGGTGGACGACGCGCGCGGGGTGCGGGTCCTCTACCCGCGCAAGGGCGTCGGGGACTGCGACGTGATCGACGAGGCCGCCATCGAGGAGCGGTACGGCGTACGGGCCGGCCAGTACGCCGACTTCGCCGCGTTGCGGGGGGACCCGAGCGATGGCCTTCCCGGCGTGAAGGGCATCGGCGAGAAGACCGCCGCGCAGTTGGTGACGGAGTACGGCGACCTCGCCGGGGTGCGGGCGGCGGCCGGCGACCCCTTCTCGCGCCTGACGCCCGCGCGGCGGCGCAACATCGTCGCCGCCGCGGACTATCTCGACGTCGCCCCGGAGGTCGTCGCCGTCGCGAAGGACGTCCCCCTCCCGGCCTTCACCCCGGACCTCCCGCGCACCCCGTCGGCGCCCGACACCCTCGACGCACTCGCCACCCGCTGGGGCCTGGGCGGCTCCCTCTCCCGCCTGGTCGCTGCGCTGGCGTCCGGGCGGTAAGCCACCTGCCCCTCTTCCCCGGAGGGAGGGGACGCGCGCCAAAGGGGCGCGGAGAACTGCGCGCCCAGCGGCGGACGGGGTGAGGAAGCGACGCCACCGCACGGGGCGATCACCGGGGGGTGGGGAACTGCGCGGCCAGCCACGACGGCGGGTCGGACAGGGACGCACCGCACGGGGCGATCACCTGGCGGCGACAGCGCGGCCGACACGCGCGTACCGCTGGATGGCCCACTCATAGCAAGGACCCTTTCGACTCCCGTGCTGCTCACCCGCTATACGCCTCATGTATAGCGGGTCTGTAGAGTGACCAGCCGCGCCCCGCGGCGCACAGCGTTCACACAGTCAGGTACCGACCCCGGAGGATCCGCAATGCCAGAAAAGTCCCGTAAAGTCCGGCGGACCGCACTGACCGCCGTCCTCGCGGCGGCCGCTCTGGCTCTCTCGCTGACCGGCTGCGCCACCTATGACGCGCAGTCGCCGAAGAGCGCGCGTGATGCCGCCTACAAAGCGGCCGGGCACGAGGACGGCAAGGCGGGCGCCGGGAGCAAGGGGGCGGCACTGCCGGCCGGGGCGGTGGACTGCCGCAAGGCCAAGTGCATAGCCCTGACCTTCGACGCCGGGCCGAGCGAGAACACCCCCGCGCTGCTCAAGGTGCTGGCGGAGAAGAAGGTACGGGTGACCTTCTTCCTGCTCGGCCACAACCACGTCGACAAATACCCCGACCTGGTGCGGCAGATGGGGCAGAACGGCAATGTGCTCGGCAACCACACCTGGACCCACCACCGGCTGACCGACCTCAAGCCGGCGCAGATCCGTACCGAGCTGGAGCACGTGGACACCGAGGTGGAGCGGCTGACCGGCAAGCGGCCCACCCTGATGCGGCCGCCGCAGGGACGTACCGACAAGAAGGTCTCCAAGGTGTGCAAGGAGCTGGGCCTCGCGCAGGTGCTGTGGAGCGACACCGCGAGCGACTACGCCACCACCGACTCGGCGCTGATACACAAGCGGATACTCAAGGACGCGAGCCGGGACGGCATCATCCTGCTGCACGACCTGTACAAGGGGACGGTGCCGGCCGTCCCCGGCATCATCGACGCACTGCGGGCGCAGGGCTACACCTTCGTGACGGTGCCGGAGCTGCTCGCGCCCGCCGCGCCTGAGCCGGGCAAGGTCTACCGGCCCTGACGCAACCGCACGGGCGGTGCGCGACGCCTCGCCGGGCCGGGCCGCGGCATCACCGGTAAAATGGCGGCGAGTCCTCAGACAACCTGAGAGGTGAGCCGTCATGCCGATCGGTTCACTGCGGCCCGGCCCGCTGGTCGAGCAGGCCACGGAGCGCTTGCGCGAGCAGATCCTCGGCGGGCAGTGGGCGGTCGGCGCGAAACTGCCCGGCGAGACCGCGCTCGCGGCGTCCCTGGGCGTCGGGCGGTCGACCGCGCGCGAGGCGGTGCGGGCGCTCTCCGAGGCGGGCCTCGTCAAGTCCCGGCAGGGCGCCGGGGTCTTCGTGGTCGCCACCGAGCCGCACGAGGACTTCGGGGCCAGGCTGCGGCGGGCGGCTGTCGCCGAGGTCTACGAGGTGCGGGCGGTGCTTGAGGTCCAGGCGGCTCGGCTCGCCGCGGAGCGGCGTACCGAGGAGGACGTCGCGGCGCTGTATTCGGCGCTTGCCGCGCGGCGGCTGGCGGCGGGGCTGGACGACGCGGCCTTCGTGGACGCGGACATCGCGTTGCACGCGGCAGTGGTGGCCGCGGCCGGCAATCCGGTGCTCACGGACCTCTTCGCCGAGTTCGCGCCGGTGCTGCGGGAAGCGCTGGTCGAGCTGGTCGACCTGCTCGGCCTGCGGGCCGCTGGTCCGGACACAGGGGAGGCGGGGCATGCGGCGCTGGTCTGGGCGATTGCCTCCGGCGGGGCGGGGGAAGCGGCCGACGCGGTGGGCGCCGAGCTTGCTGCGACGCTGGCGCGTCTTCGGCCTTAGGGCCCGCGGGGCGCGCTTCGGTCCCCGGGGTGCGGCTCGGTGGGAGCTGGTCGCGCAGTCCCCGCGCCCCCGGGTGAGTGTCGCTCGCGGTGACCTGCGCCGTGCCGGTGCGCTGTGGCTCCTCGCGCCCCGGAGTGCCTTGCGGGGAAGACCGGAGGGGCCGGGCCGGGGGCCCGGTCCCTCCGGGGTGGGGCTAGTCCTTCAGGAGGGTGAAGTTGGCGGTGGTCGTCGCCCCCTTCGTGATGCGGATCGTCGTCGTCGTCGGCTGGAAGCCGTCCTTCGCGATGATCAGCTGCAACGGGTTGTTGCGGACGTCAAGCCAGAGCGCGTACGTACCGTCCTTGGCGGTCTTGAGGGTGTAGTGGGTCGCCCACGTGTTGATCTGCACGGTCGCACCGCTCAGCGGCGTACCGCCGGAGGACACCGTGCCGGTGATCTTGCCCCACGTGGCCGGCGGCTTGACGGTGAGCGAGACGGCCACCGGAGTCAGCGGGTACGGCGTGTCGGAGCTGAGCGCGAGCGCGGCGGTGTACGTGCCGGGCTGGCTGATCTCCGGCGCCGACGCGTCGAGCGTGACGGTGACGGTCGTGCTGGCACCGGGCTGCAGGGTGACCGTGTCGGTGCTCTCGGTCAGCCAGCTGACGTCGGCGGTGTCGGACTGGTCGTAGCCGGGCAGGACTTCCGCGGTCTTCGCGGGGACCTGGCCGGCGAGGCCGCCGACGGCGTAGAAGCCGGTGGCGCCGCCGCCGCGGTAGAGCGAGGCGGTGGCGTTGGGCAGCGCCGTCCACGTGTTGTCGTTGGGCTGGTAGGCCCAGGTCTGGTTGGTGAGTGCGGCGCCCGCGTTGATCGCGCCGCCCTTGACCAGGAGCAGGCCGTTGGCGGAGGTGTAGGCGGCGCCCCACGCGTCGGTGGGCTGGTCGGCGATCGGCGACCAGGCGTCGGCCGCCGGGTCGTAGACGTATCCGTGGGTGATGCTGCCCGCGTCGGTGGTGCCGCCGGCGCAGTAGAGCTTGCCGCTGATGGCGCCGCAGGACTCCCAGGCGACGTCCTCGGGGTAGGAGGCGGCGGTGGACCAGGTGTTGGCGGCCGGGTCGTACGCGGTCACGTCCGTGGTGCCGCAGGCGCTGGCGGTGCAGCCGCCGACCGAGTAGAGCTTGCCGTTCAGTACCGCACTGGCGCCACCGGCGTAGGGCTTGGGTGAACTGGCCCCGGTGCTCCAGGTGTTGGCGGCGACGTCGTAGATCTCCAGCTTGGCGTCGGGGTTGCCGTTGGCGCCCCATCCGCCGGCCGCGTAGATCTTGCCGTTGATGACGCCGCGCGTGGGCGCCTCGCGGGTGTCGGCGGCGGAGGCGAGCTTGGTCCACGCGCCGCTGTCCGCGCTGTACGCGTACAGGTCGCTGGTGTCGTCCGCCCCGTTGTAGCCGAACACCGAGTAGACGGTGCCCTGGTAGGCGACGGCCGCGTTGTCGCCGATCGCGGTCGGCAGGTCGGGCACCGGCTGCCAGGCGTCGCCCGCGGCGCTCTCCGCCGGGGTGGCGGCCTTGGAGGTCGCGCCGGCCTTCTTGCCGTGCGCGGCCAGCGACAGCGGCGAGTAGTGGCCCTTGACGAGGTTGAGCGGCGCGCCGGCCTTCGCGACGACGACGCCGCCCGGGGTCTCGCCCAGGGTCAGGGTGGCGGGGGCGTTGCCGGTGTTCTTGACCGTCAGGTTCTGGGACGTGCTCTTGCCCCAGGCGACGGTCTTGTCGATCGCGGCCGGCGTGACCTTGAGCCGCCCGGCCTTGAGGGTGAGGTCACGCCTGACGGTGCCGTCCGGCGGGATGTTGGCGGTGGCGGAGGCCGCGGTGTAGTGGGAGGCCGCCGCGCTCACCGGGTGCTTGCCGGTGAGGTGCGAGAAGGTCCAGTAGAAGCCGTCGCCCAGGTTCGGGTCGTCGGGGGTGGCACTGGTGGTGGTGTGGTCCTCGGGGTGGTCGGTGCTGGTGACCGTGGCCCCGTTGACACCGGTCTTGGTGTTGCCGTCGGTGACCGTGCCGACCACCAGGCCGCCGGGCACCGCGTCGTAACTGCGCTTGCCGACGAAGACGTTGTCCAGCTGCCACCAGTACGCCCAGCTGCCGGTGTAGTGGAAGCGCAGCCGTACGTCGCTCTTGCCCGCGTAGTCCGACAGCGGGATCTCGACGTGCGCGGGACCCGCGACCGATGTGGTGGTCTTCTTCCACACGTTGGCCCAGGTGGTGCCGCCGTCGGACGAGACGTCCACGGTGGCGGTGGAGTTGGAGAATTCCTTGTAGTCGGTGTCGAAGCTCAGCAGCGCGCCGGTGTTGGCGCTGAGGTCGTAGGACGGCGACAGCAGCGAGCTGTCCTGGTCCAGGTCCTGGCCGGCGTCGTCGCTGTCGACGATGGCGAAGCCGCCGCTGCCACCGGTGCGGTTGCCCCGGCTGCCGGGGTCGTCGAAGGTCCAGCCGCCGGTGGTGCCCTCGGCGTTGGTGACGCTCCAGCCGGCCGGCGGGGCGGTGGTGGAGGTGAAGGGCTCGGTGGCGCCGTCCAGGTGCACCGCGTAGCCGGGTGCCTGGGTCGATGAACTGTCCACCGGGATGGCGATGTTGAGTGTCTTGTCGGCCGCGGCGACCTGCACGGTCTTGCTGACCGTCTGGTATCCGGGGTAGTTGGCCGCGATGTGCAGGGTGTAGGAGGCGTTCTGCGGCAGCGTCAGGGTGTACGCGCCGGTGGCGGGGTCGGTGAAGACCGGGCCGCCGGGGACGCCGTCCGCGGTGATCGACGCGTACAGCGGCCAGCCGTGGCCCGAACCGTCGTTGACCCGGCCGGAGACGGTCCTGGTGGGCACCGCGTCGAGGGCGAAGGACTCCGTGACGGTGGCGCCGTCGGCGAGGTCGACCCCGGCCGCGCTGCCGGAGGCGTAGCCGTACGCGGCGGCGGTCAGGTCGTAGCTGCCGGGCGGGACGTCCAGGCTGTAGGTGCCGTCGGCGCCGGTGGTGGCGCTGTGGTCACCGGCCTTGACGGTGGCGCCGGCGATCGGGGCGCCGGTGGCGTGGTCGGTGACCTTGCCGGTGAAGACGCCGTGCGGGCCGCTGGTGAAGGCGGCCAGGCCGTTGGGCGTGCCCAGGCCGGTCGGACCGTCCCAGCCGGGTCCCGCGGTGCACAGGGCGGCGGGGGTGCACGAGCCGTTGTCGCCTTCGGTCACGTCGTTGAGCGCACCGGGCTTGGCGTACGGGTAGGCGTTCGGGTAGGTGCCGGCGCCGGGGGTGCCGGCCGACGCGTACACGCCCGCGATCAGCGGCGACGAGGCGCTGGTGCCGCCGTAGACCGCCCAGCCGTCGTTGCCGTAGGTCTGGTAGACCGCGACGCCGGTGGCAGGGTCGGCGACCGCCGCGACGTCGGCCTCGGCCCGCTTGTCGCACGCGGTGTCGGTCTGGAAGGCGGGCTTGGGCTCGTAGAGGGAGCAGCCGGAGCCCGGGCCGCCGTAGGCGTTGTTCCACACCGACTCGCTCCAGCCGCGGGCGGTGCCCGCGTCCCGGGTGAGCGCGGTGCCGCCGACGGCGGTGACGTACGGCGAGACGGCGGGGTAGCTGACGCCGTAGTCGTCGTCGCCGGTCGACGCGACGACCGCGACGCCCGGGTGGTTGTAGTACGGGTCCATGCTGGTGGCTTCCGACGGGTCCTCACCGCTGCCGGGAGTGCTGTCGTAGCCCGTGCCGTACGAGTTGGAGACGTACTTCGCGCCCAGTGCGACCGCCTGGTCCACCGAGGCGCCCAGGTCGTCGAAGAAGGCCGAGTCCGCCTCGACCAGCAGGATGTGCGCGTTGGGCGCGGCCGCCGAGACCATGTCGAGGTCGAGCGAGATCTCGCCGGACCAGTCGGGGTCGGGGTCGGGCAGGTCGCTGCCGCCGCGCTGGCTGACCTTGCTGAAGCAGCCGTTGGCGGTGGTGCACTCGGGCAGCCCGTACTGCTGGCGGTAGACCGCCAGGTCCGCCTCCGCGGTCGGGTCGTCGTAGGCGTCCACGATGGCCACCGTCTGGCCGGCGCCGCCGTCGGCCGGCAGGGCGTAGGCGCTCTGCAGGTCTGCGGCGCCGAAGCCCTCGGGGGTGGTCGCGTGGGGCAGGACCCCGGCCCTGGCCGGGATGTCGGTCCTGCGCAGCGCGAAGCAGGAGAACTCCCCCGGCTTGGCGTCGGCACACTGGCGTACGACGTCCGGACGCCCCGACGGCGCTGCGGCGGCCGGGGCGGCGGTGGGCAGTTGCAGACCGACGACGGCGAGGGCGGCCGACGCGAGGGACGCCACCACACCGGCGGTGCGGCGGCTGCGTCTGGGAACGGGTATGCGCAAGGGGTTCTCCCTGGGGGCAGTGGGACCGCGCCACGGCAGCAGCCGCCACATTGGTCACGGTCGATCAGACCGCTGGCGTATACCTGTGCCACACATGCACCAAGGATTCGTCAAACCATTGACGAATACCTGACACCGCGAGTCCCGCTGGGCGGAGTCGCCTTCCCGTCAACCGGACGGTCGGTGTGCGTTTCCGCCCGGATGCCCGCCCGGAAGGTCGTCGAGCCAGCCGCGCCGGGCCGCGTGCCACACCAGCTGGATGCGGTTGTCCACGCCCGCCTCGCGCTGCATCGCGGCGACATGCCGCTGCACGGTGCGCACCGCCACCCCGAGCGAGCGGGCCATCGCCGCGTCGGTGCTGCCGCTCACCAGCATCGCCAGCACCCGCGAGCGCAGGGCGCTGCGCGGCTGCTGGGCGTCGGCGCGGCGCACCAGCGGGACGCTGCCCGCCCACACCGCGTCGAACAGCGCGGTCAGGGTGTCCAGCAGCGGGCTCGGCAGGACCACCAGCATCACCGGGTCGGCGTCGTCCTCCGCGGCCGGCGGCAGCAGGGCGACCTCGCGGTCGGCTATGCCCAGGCGGGCCGGCAGCCGCCCCGCCACCCGGGCCGACGTCAGCGGGTCGCCCGGCGGCCCGAAGGCGCCGGCCGCTTCCAGCCCGGCCCGCTCGAACACCACCCGCCGCCGCACACCCCCGGGCACCGGTTCCCGCGGCGCCACCGCGGCGCCCGGTACGAACGAGGCGATCTCCTTCCGGGCCGAGGCCCGGAAGTCCTCCACCCTGCGCCGGATCGCGGACCGGCCCGCGACCACCTGCACCGCCTCGTCCGCGCGGTGGCCCTGGTGGACCCGCTGGTATTCGACGTCGAGCCGGTCGAGTAATTCCGAGCCGAGCCGCAGCTGTTCCTGCGCTCGCGACAGCAGCGGCCGGAATCCGGTGTGCGGCGGTACGGGATACCACCGCCCGTCGCTTCCCCTGCGGGCCAGGCCCCGCGCCGCCAGCTCCCCGCAGGCCGCCTGGCCCCGGTCCGGCGGCACGCCCAGCTGGCGGGCCAACTCCGCGGCGGCGACGCCCCTGGTGGACACCAGCAGCGCATACGCCCGGTCCGCGTCCGGGCTCAACCCCAGGGCCTCAAACGGACGTTCGGTCATGCCAGGGGACTGTAGCGCCTCCCGCCCTGGCGTGCCCCGGCGTCAGGCAAGCCGTCACACGGCACCGGCCGCGGCCCCGCCGGAGCGCGGGCCGCCGACGCGGATCCCCCGCGCCCCGGGCGAGCGAGCCGGCCAGGGGCGCGGGGGATCGTCCGCGGTCAGGCGAGCCCGGCGAGTTCGCGGTCCACCGCGGCCTGGTGGGCGGCGGCGTCCTCGCGGGCGCGCTTCGGGCTCCAGCGGCCGGCCATCAGGAAGACGAACGGCAGGAAGAGCACCTGGCCGCCGACGCAGATCCACCACCACGTACGCCACTGCCCCGGCCCGTCGTGCGCGGCCTTCTGCACCTTCGTGCCGTACTTCTGGAGCACCGCCAGCTGCGGCTGGGCCTTCTGCACGGTGGCCAGGTCGGCCGGGCCGACCTCCTGCACCGCCCGGGCGGTGACGTCGGCGGGCGCCTTGCCCGTGGGGTACTTGCCGAGTTCGGCGAAGATGCCGGGGTGGGCGCCGACGATCGCGAGGGCGGGCGCCGCCTGCGTCTGGGCGGCGGTGACCTGCGGCCCGTGGTCGACCAGCGGCGTCACCGCGGTGACCAGCACCGGGATGAAGGCCGTGGAGACGGCCACCACGATCCGTATCGTCCAGCCCCACACCGCCAGTCCGGTCGCCGTCGCGGCCGGGTTGTGCTTCTCCACCGTCTCGGTGAAGCCGGCCATCCACGGGCCGTAGGCCACCCCGCTGAAGACGCCGATGCCGACGAAGAGCCAGGCGAAGGTGTAGTAGCCGGTGCCCGGGTGGGTGGCCCGGGTGGCGAAGACCGCGGTCGTCACGATCGAGCCGACCGCACCGATGATCATGAACGGCTTGCGCACCTTGAGCCGGTCGGACAGCAGCCCGACCGCCACCAGCGCGATGGCGTTGGCGGCCCAGTACCAGTTCGCGACCGCGTTGGCCCGCTGCTCGCTGTAGCCGTAGGTGGTGGCGAAGTAGACGACGAAGTTGCCGACGGCCGCGAAGTACAGCAGCAGGAAGAGGGCGATGGCCAGCCCGGAGCCGGCGATGTCGAGGCGCAGCATCTGCCGCCACTCGCCGCGCCTGGCGGGCCGCGGGTCGATGCCCTTGGCGCGCGCCTCGACCAGGGCGCGGTCCCGCAGCGTGACCATGATCTGGTCGCGCAGCCGGGGCGACAGCTCGCGCAGCGCGACGACCGCCACCACGAAGACCGCCAGGCCCGCGATGCCGGAGTAGCGCACCTCGTCCTGCCAGCTGGAGGTGTCCAGGGTCTGGCTGGTGACGGTGGTGACGACCAGGCTGCCGACGACCGGGCCCATCGTCCAGGCGCCCATCGCGGTGGCCCGGCCGAGCTGTGGCGAGAAGTCCCTGATCAGCGCGGGGGTGGCGACGAGCACGATGCCCTCGACCACGCTGACCAGCGCGAACAGCACCAGGTACGCGGCCTTGCCGCCGGCGTTCGGCAGTCCGAGGAAGACCAGCAGCGAGGCGATCAGCAGCCCGTACACCACCATGTTGGCCCGGCCCCAGCGGTCGGCGAGCCCGGCCGCGAGGGAGGCGAAGGCGCCGACCGCGTTGCCGATCACCGAGACCCACACGAAGTAGCGGTAGGTCATGTCGAAGTGGGTGATGATCGACGTGGCGACCGCGTACTGGACGTAGAGCATGTAGTAGAGCACGACCGTGGTGACCACGACGATGGCCAGGTACGCCATCCGGCGTCCGGTGGGCGGGTACGCGGCCAGGTCGCGGCGGTAGAGCCGCTGGAGCACGGTGCGGGCGTCGCCGCCCGGAGCTTGCGGCCCGGGTCTGTTGGCGTCGAAGGACGTCGGGGTGGCGGACATGCGGCTCTCCTCCTGCAGATGCGGGACAACCGGGTGGAGTGACGGAGTGTGGCCAGAGGCTAGTACCGACCAGTCGGTATGCCTAGGGGTCTGCACGAGGTCGTTCACACGGCCGCCGGCGGGCCCCCTGATGGGAGCCCGCCAGCGTCGTACCGCACGGGAGGTGCCTGGAAGGTCAGCTCGCGGTGCAGGTCAGCGCGGGTGCGCCGACCGTTCCCGTGGAGGTGCCCTGGAAGCCGAAGCTGGTCGAGGCCGCGGGGGCGATCGCCCCGTTGTAGGCGAGGTTCACGGCGCTGACCGAGGCGCCGGTCTGGGTGATGGTGGCGCTCCAGCCGCTGGTCTCCTGCTGGTTGCCCGGCCAGGTCCAGGCCACCTTCCAGCCGGAGGTCGCCGCGGTGCCGGTGTTGGTCACGGTGACGGTGGCGGTGAAGCCGGCGTCCCACTGGTTGTCCACGTGCAGGGCGGCGGAGCAGCCGTGGTTCCCGCCGGTACCGCCGGTGGTTCCGGTGGTGGTTCCGGTGGACGTGCCCGTCGATGTGCCGGCGGAGGTGCCGGTGCTCGTACCCGTGGATGTGCCGGCCGACGTGCCGCTGCTGGTGCCCGCGGAGGTGCCCGCCGACGTGCCGGTGCTCGTACCCGCCGACGTACCGCTCGACGTACCGCCGTTGGTGCCGCCCGACGAGCCGCCGAAGCCTGGGGCCTTGATGCTGCTCAGGTAGCCGTCCTTGACGGTGTCCACGGTCTGCCAGTCGTCCTTGAGGATGCCGCCGGTGTCACCCGAGTCGGGATTCCACGACCAGAAGGTCCAGCTGAAGCTGTCGCCGCCGTTGCCGCTCGTCGGGCGCAGGTAGTCGACCAGGGTCTTGAGCCAGGTCTGGTCGACGGTCGACTGCAAGGTGGTGCCGAACTCGCCGACCCACACGGGGGCGATGTTCTGCTTGAAGAGGTAGCCCCAGTACTTGTCCCAGATCGCCGACATGTTCGCCGGGAAGGACGGGTCGGTGAACCAGGTCTGCTGGGCGACGCTGGTGGCGTAGTCGTGGGCCGAGTAGACCACCCGGTTGGCCACGTTGAGCTGCACCGGGTACTGCCCGGCGCCCATCAGGTTGCCGCCCCACCAGCCGGAGACGCCGTTGAAGGTCTGGATGCCCTCGACGAAGATCAGCAGGCTGGGGTTGACGCCGAGGACCGCGTTGCCCGCCCGCTCGGCCGCGAGCCGCCAGTCGACCGTGGTGTCGCCACAGCCCCAGCAGGCCGGGTCGTGCGGCTCGTTGTGCAGGTCGATGCCGACGACGGCGGTGTTGCCCTGGTAACGGGTCGCCAGCGCCTTGAGGTTGGTGATCCAGGTCGTCTCAGGGACGGTGCTGGTGTACCACAGCGCGGACTGGCCGCCGGCGTCCGGGCGGTGCCGGTCGAGGATCACCCGCAGGCCGATCGAGCCCGCGTAGTTCACGATCTTGTCCATCACCTGGAGGGAGTTGAGGCCCTGGAGGTCGGTGTTCATGTTGTAGAAGTTGATGCTGTTGGGCATGGTGCCCGGCTTGAAGATGTCGTCGCTGTACGGCAGCCGGATGGTGTTGTAGCCCAGCGTCTTCATCTGGTCGATCATGCTCTTGTAGTCGCGCGACCAGAGGCCGTGCACCACGTCGTTGCTGGTCTCGAAGCCGAACCAGTTGATGCCCGCGATACGCACCGGCTGGTTGTCGGCGTCCAGGATCTGCCGGCCGCTGGTATGCCAGTAGCCGGCGCCCGCGTCGGCCGCGGGCGCGGCGGCGGTGGTGGCGGCGGTGGCGTGGGTCTGCCCGGCGATCGACAGCAGCGCGAGCAGCGCAGCCGCGACGGCGGCGGCGAGCACCACCCGCAGCCGGCGCAGACTTTTCAGCGGACTTCGGGCGTCCGGATAGGTAACCACGGTGCGCTTCCTCTCAGTGGGGGGATGGAACGCTTCAGTTCGTGGCGTGAGGAGTTGCCGGGAAGGATGTGGGAGCGCTCCCATTCGCAACTGTATGGAAGCGACGACACAGGAGAGCCGTCAAGGGGTCGCGCAGCGTTCAAGTTGTGAAGCGGGATAAACCAGTGGCGCCCGGTCGTCGGTTAGGCTTACCTAAGTACGATCCGAAGCGGGCGCGGCGGGACGGACAGCCGTGCGAACGGTTCGCGGCGCACGCCGCGGCAGAGAGCGGGGCTCATTCATGGCGGACACAGTGGACAGACCGGCGCGCAAGCCGAGGAAGCCGCGGCACGCCACCGTGGCGCGCACCGAGCGGCTGACGCCGCACATGATCCGGGTGGTGCTGGCGGTCGACCCGGCCGACCGCCCGGAGATCGGCGAATACACCGACCACTACGTCAAGCTGGTCTTCGCACCCGAGGGCGTGGTCTATCCCGAACCCCTGGACCTCGAAGCGGTCCGCCGCGACCTGCCGCGCGAGCAGTGGCCGCGGACCCGTACGTACACGGTACGGGCCTGGGACGCGGCGGCCGGGGAGCTGACCGTGGACTTCGTCCACCACGGCGACGAGGGCCTCGCCGGGCCGTGGGCGGCGGCGGCGCGGCCGGGCGACGGCATCTCCTTCATGGGACCCGGCGGCGGCTACGCCCCCGACCCGGCGGCCGACTGGCATCTGCTGGCCGGCGACGAGAGCGCGCTGCCCGCCATCGCGGCGGCCGTGGAACAGCTGCCGCCCGGCGCGGTGGCGAAGGTCTTCGTGGAGGTCGCGGGCCCCGCGGAGGAGCAGAAACTGCTCGGCCCCGGCGACGCGGAGGTCGTCTGGCTCTACCGGGGCGACCGGCCGGTCGGCGAGGCGCTGGTGGCGGCCGTCACCGCGCTGGACTTCCCCCCGGGCGACGTGCAGGTCTTCGTGCACGGCGAGGCGGGCTTCGTGAAGGAGCTGCGCCGCTTCGTCCGGGTGGACCGCGGCATCGCGCGCGAGCGGCTCTCGGTGTCGGGCTACTGGCGGCGCGGCGCCGACGAGGACGGCTGGCAGTCCTCGAAGCGGGAGTGGAATGCCGAGGTGGAGCGCGAGCAGGAGGCCGGCGGGCAGCCGTAGCCCGTACGTCCTTGCGCCCGCGGGCCGGTGGCGGTACGTCCTTGCGCCCGCGGGCCGGTGGCGGTACGTCGGCGGTCGGTCGGTCCGCGGTGGCCGGGCGCCGCGGCCGGTCACCGCGAGGTCGTACGGTGACCGGCCGGGCGGCCGGGCTCAGACCGACTGCTGGTAGGAGCGGAAGGTGCGGGTGGACAGCCACACCGCGGCCACCGCCAGCGCGAGCAGCGCGCCGCCGCGGCTGAGCACGTCGCCCCGGTCCGGGTCCGCCGACATCGCCGAACGACCCGCGACGAGCGCCCAGTTGACGGGTTGAAGTCGGCGACGTGCCGCATCCAGGACGGCATCAGGCCGGGCGCCATGAAGGCCGAGGACAGGAAGGTCAGCGGCAGCAGCAGGAAGGAGTTGATCCCGATGGTGCTCTCCCGCTGCCTGATCAGCATGCCGACGGCGTTGGAGGCGGCGCCGAAGACCGTGCCGAGCAGCACCGACGCCAGCAGCAGCACCAGCAACCCGCCGATCCCGCCCGGGTAGTCGGCGCCGCCGAGCTTGCCGAGCAGCACGATCAGCACCGACTGGCCCGCCGTAGTGAAGCCCTGCTGCACCACGTCGGCGTTCGTCAGGGCGGTACGGCTGACGGGGTGGTCAGGAAGCGGTTGAGGGTGCCGCGCTCGATCTCCTCCAACGTGCCCATCCCGGCCCACATGGTGGAGGACACCGCGCTCATCACGACGACGCCGGGCACCAGGTAGTCGAGGTACGACCCGGCGCCGAAGCCGGGCAGTTCGACCACCTTGCGGAAGAGGGAGCCGAACAGGAAGAGCCAGATGGCCGGTTGGACCAGCGTGACGACCAGGAAGACCGGCTGGCGCAGGATCGCCATCAGCTGGCGCTGCGTCATGTACCAGGTCTGGTAGAGGGTCTCGGTGCTCATCGGCTGCCTCCCGCGGGGACCGCGGCCTTCGCGGCGCCGCCGCCCGCGGCCGTACCGGCACTGCCACCGGCGCCGATGTCCGCGTCGGCGAGTCCCGGAGGCCGCGTGAGCACTTCGGCCCGCACCGGACATGGCGGCGTCATTCACCCGAAACACCGGGTCCTTAATTTCTGTCGATCGACAGGAATACCTGACCAAGGGGGCCGGCCCATGACCGCCACCGCACCATCGGACGCCCGTTCGCAGCCGCCGAACGGCCAGGACCGCGAGGACACCGCGGGGCTCGCGGACTTCGGCTACCGCCAGGAACTGCACCGCAGCCTCGGCCGCTACGCCTCCTTCGCGGCCGGCTTCTCCTTCATCTCCGTGCTGACCACGGTCTTCCAGTTCTTCGCCTTCGGCTACTCCTTCGGCGGCCCGCGCTTCTTCTGGACCTGGCCCGCCGTCCTGACCGGCCAGCTGCTGGTCGCCGCGTGCTTCGCCGAACTCGCCGCCCGCTACCCGATATCCGGCGCCATCTACCAGTGGTCCAGCCGGCTGAGCAACGCCGTCCTCGGCTGGTACGCCGGCTGGATCATGGTGCTCGGGCAGATCGTGGTGGTCGCCGCGGCGGCGCTCGCGCTGCAGGTCGTACTCCCCGCGGCCTGGTCCGGCTTCCAGGTCATCGGCACCGACACCTCACCGGTCTCCTCGGACGGCGCGGCCAACGCGGCGCTGCTCGGCATCGTGCTGCTGGTGCTCACCACGGCGGTGAACCTGCTGGACAACACGGTCATGTCGCTGGTCAACCGGATCGGGGTGACCGCGGAGATCGCCGGCGCCGTCCTCATCATCGTGCTGCTGTTCACCCACGCCGACCGCTCCCCCGCGGTCACCGTGCACGCCGGCGGCGGCGGTTCCGCGCTGCTGGTCGGCTCCTTCGCCGCGGCCTACGTGATGATCGGCTTCGACAGTGCGGGCGAGATGAGCGAGGAGACCCGGCACCCGCGCCGGGTCGCGCCGCGCACGATCCTCACCGCGCTGGCCGCCGCCGGGCTGCTGGCGTCCCTGCTGGTGCTCGCCGCGGTGCTGGCCGCGCCCAGCCTCACCGACGGGCGGCTCGGCACGGACGGCCTGTCCTACGTGCTGACCAGCCGGCTCGGCGGCGGCCTCGGCCGGGTCCTGCTCTGCGACGTCGCGCTGGCGGTCGCGGTCGCCACCCTGGCCATCCAGACGTCGGCGACCCGGATGCTGTTCTCGATGGCCCGCGACCGCGCGCTGCCCTTCTCCCCCACCCTGTCCCGGGTCTCCCGCCGCACCGGCCAGCCCGCCGCCCCCGCGCTGGTCGTCGGCGTGCTGTCGGCCGCGCTCCTGCTGCTCGCCTTCGCCTCCCCCGAGGCGTGGCTGGCCATCGGGACGACATGCATCGTGATGGTCTACCTCGCCTACTCGATGGTCACGGGCCCGCTCCTGCTCCGCCGCCTGCGCGCCCCGCTCCCGCCCGCCACCGACGAGTCCGGCAACCCCGTCTTCTCACTGGGCCGCTGGGGCGTCCCCGTCAACGCCGCCGCCCTCCTCTACGGCCTGGCGATGACGGTCAACCTGGCGTGGCCCCGGGCGGCGGTCTACGATCCCTCGGGCACGCACTGGTACTTCCAGTGGTCCTCCCCGCTGTTCCTGCTGGTCACGCTGGCGATCGGCTTCTCGTGGCGGGCACTGAGGTACCGGCGCCGGGAGCAGGCGACGCCGGAGCCCGCCGCCGGCTGAGCACGCTGAGCCTTGGCCGCCGCGCCGGGCGGACGCAGCGCCGCAGCCGCCGCCGCGGCGGTTCCTGACGGCTGCCGACGGCCGGCGGGGCGGCCGGAGGTCCCCGGCCGGGACACAGAGGCCGGGCGAGGGGTCACAGGCCCGCCAGGCGGAGTGCCGCGTCGGCGGTGGCCGCGGCGAAGAGCGGGGCCGGGCGGTCGGGGCCGGAGCGGTGGACGAGGATGACGCCCTCGATCAGTGCGAACAGCAAATCGGCGCGGAGCGAGAGCTCGGCCGGGGAGAGAGCCGCACCGGCCTCCGTGGCGGCGAGCAGCGCGGCGTACGCGGACTTGAGGTCGGCCCGCGCGTCCCGGAAGGGCGCGAAGCGTTCCGCCCCCACCTCCGGCAGGAGGTAGAGGGCGCCGAGGTTGTACGGCCCGGCGCACAGCAGCTCCACGTCGGAGCGGCACAGCTCCCACAGCCGCCGCTCGGCCGGCCGGGACCCGTCGGCGAGCAGCGCGCGGGCGAGCGCGAGGGACGGTGTGACCGTGCCTTCCAGCAGCTCGGCGAGCAGATCCTCCTTGCCGCCGACGTAGTGGTACATCGACGCCTGCCGCATACCGGCCCGCTCGGCGACCGCCCGGGTGGTGGTCGCGGTGTAGCCGAGGGTGGTGAAGAGTTCGGCCGCCGCGGCGAGGAGTTCCTGCTTGGGGCTCATCCCGCTGTCGGGCCGCTGCTGCGCCCTGGGGCGCCCGACCCGCCGTCCGCTCGTACTCACCTCGTGATCGTCGCACAGCGGCCGCTCGCACCCGCACCGACCGGGACCGGTGAGCGGCCGGTAACCCGCGCGCAACGCCCGGGCAATCGGCCCGAAGCCACCTCCGCCTAATTTCTGTCGGACGACAGAAATACCTGACGGAGGTGCAGCACCGTGGCGACAGGGACGACGTACGGCGCCCGGGACCACGCCCGGGCGCAGGACGGCACGCGCGCGGCGGCGATGCCGCTGGTGCCGGCGCCGGACGGGCTCGTATGGGCCGAGACGATGGCGGGCGGCAACTACACGCACAAGGCGCTGGCCCGCGGGACCGAGCTGCGGCTCGCCGACCCGACCGGCACCGCGTGCGCGCATCTGCTGCTGTTCGCCGAGGGCCGCCCCTGGGAGCGGCTGAACACCGCGGACACGGTGAAGGTCCAGTGGAACGCCTACCTCGGTGCGGGCCGGCTGCTGCTGTCCGACCAGGGCCGGGTGCTCGCCTCGCTGATCGCCGACACCAGCGGACGGCACGACACTCTGTGCGGTACGTCGTCTGCGGTGCGCAACACCGCGCGCTACGGTGACGGTTCGCCGCAGGGCGGCACCCCGGCGGGCCGTGAGCTGTTCAAACTGGCCGCGGCCAAGCACGGGTTGGAGCCGCGCGACCTGCCGCCGTCGCTGTCCTTCTTCCAGGGGGTGCGGGTCGACCCGGACGGCTCGCTGGAATTCATCGGGTCGGCGGGACCCGGCGCGGCGGTGACGCTGCGCGCCGAGCAGCCGCTGACCGTCCTGCTGGCGAATGTGCCGCACCCGCTGGACCCGCGCCCGCAGTACGTGTGCGGCCCGCTGGAGGTACGGGCCAGGGCCGCCGCTCCGACCGGCCCCGACGACCCGCTGTGGGACGCCTCCCCCGAGGGCCGCAGGGCGTTCCTGAACACCGCCGAGCACCTCACCGCCAGGGGGCTGTGATGACCGCCGTGACCGTACCCGCACGCGCGCCCTGGTCCGCGGTGATCCCCGCGGGCGGCCTGCTCACCCTCACCGACCTGCACGGCAACCAGGCGGTGGACTTCCTGGTCTACGACGCCCGCGACACCGCCGTGCGCTACAGCGCCCCCGACACGATCCAGCACCAGGGCAACATCTTCCTGACCACCGGCAGCGTGCTGCTGTCCAACGAGCACACCGCGCTGATGACGGTCGTCGCGGACGGCTGCGGCGGGCACGACACCATCGCCGGCGCCTGCTCCAAGGAGTCCAACACCCTGCGCTACGGCCACCACACCTGGTCGCAGCACGCCTGCGTCGACAACTTCCTCGCCGAGGGCGCCCGTTGGGGCCTCGGCAAGCGCGACCTGGTGAGCAACATCAACTGGTACATGAATGTGCCGGTCGAGGACGACGGCACCCTCGGCATCGTGGACGGCCGTTCCGCGCCCGGCCTCGAAGTGACGCTGCGGGCCGAGACCGAGGTGCTGGTGCTCGTCTCCAACTGCCCGCAGATCAACAACCCCTGCAACGGCTTCGACCCGACCTCGGTACGGATGACGGTTGCCCTGCCGGAAGCACCAGAGGCACCGGAGACGGCGCAGACACCGGCAGCACCCGAGGCGGCAGCTGTACCGGCGACGGCGGAAGCGGCGGCCCGCGGATGACCTTCGACACGCTGCTGGTCGCCAACCGGGGCGAGATCGCCGCCCGCGTCATCCGTACCGCCCGGCGCATGGGCCTGCGTACCGTCGCGGTCTTCTCCGACCCCGACCGCGCCGCCCCGCACGTACGACTCGCCGACACCGCGGTGCGGTTGGGTCCGGCGCCGGCCAAGTCCAGCTATCTGGACGTCGACGCGGTGCTGGCGGCGGCCGGGCGGACCGGGGCGGGCGCGATCCACCCGGGGTACGGATTCCTGTCCGAGGACGCGGACTTCGCACGCCGCTGCGAGGCCGCGGGCCTGGCCTTCGTCGGCCCCGAGCCCCGGCACCTCGACGTCTTCGGCGCCAAGCACACCGCACGGGCCGCGGCCGAGGCGGCCGGCGTGCCGCTGCTGCCCGGCACCGGGCTGCTGGAGGACCTGGACGCCGCCCTCGCCGCCGCGGGCGGGCTCGGCTATCCGGTGATGCTGAAGGCCACCGGCGGCGGTGGCGGCATCGGCATGCACGCCTGCCGCTCGGCCGAGGAACTGGCCGCGGCCTGGGAGCCGGTGCAGCGCGCCGCCGCCGCCGGCTTCTCCTCCGCCGGGGTCTTCCTTGAGCGGCTGGTGGAACGCGCCCGCCATGTCGAGGTGCAGGTCTTCGGCGACGGCCGCGGCCGGGTCGTGACCCTCGGCGACCGCGACTGCTCGCTCCAGCGCCGCCACCAGAAAGTGCTGGAGGAGGCGCCCGCGCCCGCGCTGCCCGCCGCCGTGCGGGACCAACTCAGCCGCAGCGCACAGGCGTTGTGCGCCTCGGTCGGCTACCGCTCGGCCGGGACGGTGGAGTTCGTCTACGACGCCGAGCGCGCCGAGGCGTACTTCCTGGAGGTCAACACCCGGCTCCAGGTCGAGCATCCGGTCACCGAGGAGACCCACGGCGTCGACCTGGTCGAGTGGATGCTGCGGCTCGCCAGGGACGGCGCCGGCCCCGGCGAACCGCGCCCGCCCGCCGGGCACGCCGTCGAGGCGCGGATCTACGCGGAGGACCCGGCCCGCGGCCACCGGCCGAGCGCCGGGGTGCTCACCCGGGTCGCCTTCCCGCCCGGTGTGCGCGTCGACACCTGGGTCGGGACCGGCACCGAGGTCACCACCTCCTACGACCCGATGCTCGCCAAGGTGATCGCGCACGGCGCCGACCGGGACGAGGCGCTGGCCCGGCTCGCCGACGCGCTGGCCGCCACCCGTATCGACGGCATCGAGACCAACCTCGGGCTGCTGCGGGCCGCCCTCGCCGACCCCGACCTGCGCGCCGCGACGCACAGCACCGCCACCCTGGACGGCGTCACCGACGGCTCCCGGCGGATCGACGTCGTCCGCGCCGGCACGATGACCACCGTCCAGGACTGGCCGGGCCGCACCGGGCTGTGGCACGTCGGGGTGCCGCCGTGCGGACCGATGGACGACCTGTCCTTCCGGCTCGGCAATGAGGCGCTCGGCAACGACGAGAGCGCCCCCGGGCTCGAATGCACCCTGCTGGGACCGGCGTTGCGGTTCAGCCACGCCACCACGGTCTGCGTCACCGGCGCGCCCGCCCCCGTCACCGTGGACGGGCTGCCGGTGCCCCAGTGGGAGCCGGTGACCGTACCGGCCGGCGCGCTGCTGGACGTCGGGGCGCCGCGGGACGCCGGCCTGCGGACGTACGTACTGCTGGCCGGCGGTCTCGACGTACCCGGATACCTGGGCAGCACCGCCACGTTCACGCTCGGCAGGTTCGGCGGGCACGGCGGGCGGGCGCTGCGGGCCGCCGACGTCCTGCACGGCGGCACCACCGCCGCCGGCGGCGGGCCCGTGCCGCCCGCGCGGCGCCCCGCGATCGGCACCGAATGGGCGATCGGCGCGGTCGAAGGGCCGCACGCGGCACCGGAGTTCTTCACCCCCGACGACATCAGGGACTTCTACGCCGCCGCCTGGAGCGTGCACTTCAACTCGGCCCGCACCGGCGTACGGCTGGTCGGCCCCAAACCGCGCTGGGCACGCGGCGACGGGGGTGAGGCGGGCCTGCACCCGTCCAACATCCACGACACGCCCTACTCCGTCGGCGCCGTCGACTACACGGGCGACATGCCGGTGCTGCTCGGCCCCGACGGTCCCTCGCTCGGCGGCTTCGTCTGCCCGGCCACCGTCGTCACAGGACAGCGCTGGAAACTGGGCCAGTTGCGACCCGGCGACACCGTGCGCTTCGTGCCGGTCACCGAGGACGCGGCGGCGGCGCTGCGATCGGCCCCCGCGACCGCGCCGGTGCCGTCCCGGCCGGTGCTCGGCGACGGCGGCGTACTCGGCCGCGCCGAACCCACCGCGGCCCGGCCCGCGGTGACCTACCGGCGCAGCGGCGACGACAACCTGCTGGTCGAGTACGGGCCGATGCAGCTCGATCTGGCCCTGCGGATGCGGGTGCACGCGCTCGCCGAACACCTCGCCGCGCGTCGGCTGCCCGGCGTCGTCGACCTGACCCCCGGCATCCGCTCGCTGCAGATCCATGTCGACCCCGCGGTGCTGCCCACCGGCAAGCTGCTCGACCTGGTCCGCGAGGCCGAGGACCAACTCCCGCACACCGAACGGCTGGTGGTGCCCAGCCGGACGGTCCACCTGCCGCTGTCGTGGGACGACCCGGCCACCCGCGAGGCCATCGCCCGCTACATGGCGGGCGTCCGCGACGACGCGCCCTGGTGCCCGTGGAACATCGAGTTCATCCGCCGCGTCAACGGGCTCGACTCCGTCGATGACGTCTACCGCACGATCTTCGACGCGGAATACCTCGTACTCGGCCTGGGCGACGTCTACTTGGGCGCGCCCGTCGCCACACCGCTCGACCCGCGGCACCGGCTCGTCACCACGAAGTACAACCCGGCCCGCACCTGGACCGCGGAGAATTCCGTCGGCATCGGCGGTGCGTATCTGTGCGTCTACGGCATGGAGGGGCCGGGGGGCTACCAGTTCGTCGGCCGTACGGTGCAGGTCTGGTCGGGCCGGGCCGGGCGGCAGCCGTGGCTGCTGCGCTTCTTCGACCGGATCAAGTGGTATCCGGTCGGCGCCGAGGAACTGCTCGACCTGCGGGCCGACATGGCGGCCGGGCGGCTGCGGCTGCGGGTGGAGGAGGGCGAGTTCGCACTCGCCGAGCACCAGCGCTTTCTCGATCGCAACGCCGGGCCGATCGAGGCGTTTCGCCGGCGGCAGGCGGCGGCGTTCGCCGCGGAGCGCTCCGCGTGGGAGGAGGCCGGGGAATTCGCCCGGGCGGAGGCGGTCGCGCCGCCGTCCGCCGCGCCCGAGGCGGTGCCGGTCCCGCCGGGCGGGTGCGCCGTCGAGGCGGAGTTCGCCGCCGGCGTCTGGCGGCTCGCGGTCCGCCCGGGCGACACCGTGGCCGCGGGGCAGCACCTGCTCACGCTGGAGGCGATGAAGATGGAGTCCCCGGTGGTCGCGCCGGTCGCCGGCCGCGTCTCGACGGTCCACGTCACCCCGGGTGACCAGGTCTCCCCGGGGACGGTCCTGCTCACCCTCGCGCCAATCACCTGCGGTGGGCTTGAGGGTGCTGGGTGAGTTTCCCTTGCGGCGCGGTTTCCGTGCGGCGGCACGGTGGCTTGTCGCGCGCTTCCCGCGCGCCTCAGGGGGTGCCACTTGCGGTGGCGGCTCGCTCTTGCGGTGCGTCTCGGCTGGGCGCGCAGTTCCCCGCGCCCCCGAGAGAGTGCCACTCGCGGTCACGGCTCACACTTGCGGTGCGTCTCGGCTGGGCACGCAGTTCCCCGCGCCCCCGAGGGGGTACCACTTGCGGTCGCGGCCCACACCTTCCGGCACGTCTCGGCCGGGCGCCCAATTCTCCGCGCCCCCGAGAGAGTGCCACTCGCGGTCACGGCTCACACTTGCGGTGCATCTCGGCTGGGCGCCCAGTTCCCCGCGCCCCCAAGGAGGGTGCCACTTGCGGTGCGTGGATGGCCGCGGCAGCGTCGTGGCGGGGCGCGCAGTTCGTCTGCCGGCGGGGAGGGGAAGCATTCGAGGGCGCGACAAGCCGCCGTGCGGGGGCGCTGTGGACGGCACAGGACGGGCACCCCTGAGGGGCGCCGGGAAAAGCGCGACATGCCATGACGCACCGCAGCCGTGCGATCCGTAGAGGAAGGGAACCGTATGGGGAGCGCAGAGCGCCGCGTCGCCGCGGCGTACGAGGGGATCGCCCGGGCCGGCAGGCCGGACGTGTGGATCGGGCTGCGGCCCGAGGAAGAGGTCGCCGCCGAGGCGCGGGACGTGGACGCCCGGGCCGCGGCGGGCCAGGCCCTCCCGCTGGCCGGAACACTGCTCGCCGTGAAGGGCAACATCGACGTCGCAGGCCTGGAGACGACGGCCGGCTGCCCGTCGTACGCGTACAAGCCCGAGGCCGACGCCCCGGCCGTCGCGGCGCTGCGCGCGGCAGGCGCGATCGTGCTGGGCTCGACGAACATGGACCAGTTCGCCACCGGCCTGGTCGGCACCAGAAGCCCGTACGGCCCGGTCCACAGCGCGCTCGCGCCCGAGCGGATCAGCGGGGGCTCAAGCTCGGGCTCCGCCGTCGCCGTGGCGCTCGGCTTCGCCGACGTGGCGCTGGGCACGGACACCGCAGGCTCCGGCCGGGTCCCCGCCGCCTTCAACGGCATCGTCGGGCTCAAGCCGACCCGGGGCCTGGTGTCCACCGAGGGCGTCGTGCCGGCCTGCGCGAGCCTGGACTGCGTGAGCGTCTTCGCCCGCACCCTGCCCGAGGCCCGCAGGGCGCTGGCGCTGCTGGCCGCCCCGGTGCCACCGCCGCGGCGCCCGGGTCCGTGGCGGGTCGCGCTCGCCCCGGTCGCTCAGCTCGGCGAGCTGGACGACGGATGGGCGGCGGCGTACGAGGCCGCCGGGCAGCGGCTCGCGCGGGCCGGCGCGGAGGTCAGGGCGATCGACCTGACGCCCTTCAGCGAGGCGGCGGCGCTGCTCTACGACGGCGCCTTCGTCGCCGAGCGCTACACCGCCGTGGGCGAGTTCGTGGACCGCGGCGGCGCGGACCTCGATCCGACCGTGGCCCGTATCATCCGCGCGGCCCGCGACCTGCCCGCGCACCGGCTGTTCGCGGACCGGGAGCGGCTGGCCGTGCTGCGGGCGCGGGCGGTGGCGGAGCTGGGGGACGCCGACGCGCTGCTGCTGCCGACCGCGCCGGGCCACCCCACCCTGGCGGAGGTCGCCGCCGACCCGGTCGGCGCCAACACCCGGCTCGGCCGGTTCACCAACTCGGCGAATCTGCTGGACCTGTGCGCGGTGGCGGTGCCGGCCGGCGAGGTGGCCGGGCTGCCGTTCGGCGTGATGCTGCTGGGCGCGGCGGGCAGCGACGAGCGGGTCGCGGAGATCGCCGCGCTGCTGGAGCCGCCGCTGCGGCTGGCGGTGGTGGGCGCGCACCTGTCGGGCCAGCCGCTGAATCCGCAGTTGCTCGCGCTCGGCGCCCGGCTCGCGCGGACGACCACGACGGCGCCGGCGTACCGGCTGCACGCCCTGGACACCGTGCCGCCGAAACCGGGCCTGGTGCGGGTCGCGGAGGGCGGCGCCGCGATCGAGGCCGAGGTGTGGGAGCTGGCGCCCGCCGCGCTCGGCGCCCTGGTGGCCGCACTCCCCCGCCCGATGGCGCTGGGCAGGGTGACGCTGCGAGACGGCGCCGACGTGACCGGCTTCCTGTGCGAGCCGGCCGCGCTGGCCGGCGCCGAGGACATCACCGCGTACGGCGGATGGCGCGGCTACCTGGGCCGCGAGCGCACCTGAGCCGGGGGGTTCGCCCGGCGGGTACGTACACTGTGCCGCACCACAGACCCACGGGGAGAGGACCACGGCCACATGCGCCACCGCACGATACTCACCGCAGGCGCACTCGCCGCCGCCCTGGCCGCCACCGCGCTGTCGGGCTGCTCGTCGTCGGACAAGAAGTCCGACGACGCGAAGTCCGGCACGTCCGCCCCGGCCGCGTCGGACGGTACGGGCGCGGGCGGCGCCACCGCCGCGCCGAGCGGCACGGCCGCACCCAGCAAGGTCCCGGGCAAGTCGGTGGGCCACCTGGACTTCACCGGTGACGACAGCGGCAGCGCCGATTTCACCGGCGGCGTCAAGTGCCAGGTCAAGGACGGCAAGCTGATCGGGCTGACCACGCCGGACGTCCTGACCAAGACGCAGATCTTCCCGTCGTTCATCGCGACCACGGCCGCCAGCCCGACGCAGGTGGCGCTGTTCGCCGCCCCGGACAAGAAGACCTACTCGGGGCGGATCTCCAAGTCCGAGGGCGTGACCGCGAAGAAGAGCGGCGACACCTGGACCGTGACGGTGCAGGGCCTGCAGATCGCGGAGAGCTACGGCGGCACTGGCGGTGTGGTCACCCTCAACGGCTCCTTCACCTGCACCCACGTCGCCTGACGGAGGGCGGGCAGCGGCGCCGCCCGCCCCCGCCCGCCGGTCACCGCGTCAACCGCGTCACCCCACCGACGAATACGCCACGACGCCCCGCAGCAGACCGTCCACGGCCTTGCGCGCATTGCGCCGGACGGGGCTGGCCTCCGGTGCCGCGTTGCCGATCTGGCCGAGGACGTCGATGAGCTGCTTGCACCAGCGCACGAAGTCGCCGGCCGGCATGTCGGCGTCGGTGAGGACCGCGTCCAGCGCGTGGCCCGAGGCCCAGCGGTAGGCGGGCCAGGCGAAGCCCAGATCGGGTTCGCGCTGGCCGACGCCCTCGGTCTGGTTGATCTTGTGGTCCTCCTCCAGGGCGTCGAGCCGGCCCCAGATCCGTACCATCTCGCCCAGCGCCGCCCGTGCGTTGCCGCTGGGCAGCTTCGGGGTGGCCGCGTCGTCGGCCTGCCGGGACTCGTAGACCAGAGCGGAGGCGCAGGCGGCCAGTTCGGCGGGGCCGAGGCCGTCCCACACCCCGTCGCGCAGGCACTCGCTGGCCAGCAGGTCCAGCTCGCCGTAGAGCCGGGCCAGCCTGCGGCCCTCGGGGGTGACCTGGTCGCCCTCCAGGTAGTCCAGCTCGGTGAGGACGGCGCAGACCCGGTCGAAGGTCCTGGCGATGGTGTTGGTGCGGCCCTCGATACGGCGTTCCAGCTGCTGGGTGTCGCGGCGCAGCCGGTGGTAGCGCTCGGCCCAGCGGGCGTGGTCCTCGCGGTCGTCGCAGCCGTGGCAGGGATGGGTGCGGATGGCGGCCCGCAGCCGGGCGATCTCGGTGTCGTCGGCCGCCGCGGCCCGCTCCTTGCGGTGCCTGGCGGGCGCCGCCCAGCCGGCGGTGCCGGCCTTGGTGCGCATCGCCGAGGCGAGGTCGCGCCGGGACTGCGGGCTGCGCGGGTTGAACGACTTGGGGATGCGCATCCGGTCCAGCGCCTCGACCGGCACCGGGAAGTCGATCTGGGCGAGCCGCTTGACCTGGCGTTCCGCGGTGAGCACCAGCGGCCGGGGGCCGTCGTGGTATTCGCCGTCGCGAGGGTGGTGCCCGGCGGTGCGGCCGGCCGGCACCCCGGGTTCGAGCACCAGCGCGAGGCCGGCGTACTTGCCCGCGGGGACGTGGATGATGTCGCCGGGCCTGAGCTTCTCCAGCGCGTCGGAGGCCGCGGCCCTGCGCTGCACCGCGCCCTGCCGTGACAGGTCGGCCTCGCGGTCCTTCAGCTCCCTGCGCAGCCGCATGTACGCGTCGAAGTCGCCGAGGTGGCAGGTCATCGACTGCTGGTAGCCGTCGAGGCCCTCCTCATTGCGCTGCACCTGCTTGGAGATGCCGACGACCGAGCGGTCGGCCTGGAACTGCGCGAACGACGTCTCCAGCAGCTCGCGCGAGCGGTGCCGCCCGAACTGGCCGACGAGGTTGACCGCCATGTTGTACGACGGCTTGAAGGACGAGCGCAGCGGATACGTACGGGTGCCGGCCAGGCCCGCGACGGCGCCCGGATCGAAGGCGCGCTGCCACAGCACCACCGCGTGGCCCTCGACGTCGATGCCGCGCCGTCCGGCGCGGCCGGTGAGCTGGGTGTATTCGCCGGGGGTGATGTCGGCGTGGGTCTCGCCGTTCCACTTGACGAGCTTTTCCAGCACGACGGAGCGGGCCGGCATGTTGATGCCGAGCGCCAGGGTCTCGGTGGCGAAGACCGCCTTGACCAGGCCCTTGACGAACAGCTCCTCGACGACCTCCTTGAAGGCCGGCAGCATCCCGGCGTGGTGGGCGGCGATACCGCGCTCCAGGCCTTCCAGCCATTCGAAGTAGCCGAGGACGTGCAGGTCCTCGTCGGGGATGGCGCGGGTGCGCTCCTCGACGATGGCGCGGACCCGGAGGCGTGCCTCGTCGGTGTTGAGCCGCAGCCCGGCGTGGAGGCACTGCTGGACGGCGGCCTCGCAGCCGGCCCGGCTGAAGATGAAGGTGATGGCGGGCAGCAGGCCCTCGGAGTCCAGCCGGTCGATGACCTCGGCGCGGCTGGGCGTCCAGACCCGGCTGCGGGCCCTGCGCTCCCGCTCGCGGTCGGCTTCCTTGCCGCGTTTGGCCCGCGGGTGGTAGCTGCGCTGGTTCTCCATCCGGGCGAGCCGTTCGAGGTCGGCGTTGACCTCGCGGCGGCCCCGGTTGCCGGTCGCCGCGGCCTTCTCCTCGAACAGGTCGTACATCCGGCGGCCGGCCAGCACGTGCTGCCACAGCGGGACCGGGCGGTGCTCGGAGACGATCACCTGGGTGTCGCCGCGTACGGTGTCCAGCCAGTCGCCGAATTCCTCGGCATTGGAGACGGTCGCGGACAGCGAGACCAGGGTGACCGACGGCGGGAGGTGGATGATCACCTCTTCCCAGACCGCGCCCCGGAAGCGGTCGGACAGGTAGTGCACCTCGTCCATGACGACATAGCCGAGGCCGTCGAGCGCGGGCGAGCCGGCGTAGAGCATGTTGCGCAGCACTTCGGTGGTCATGACGATCACCGGTGCGTCGCCGTTGACGCTGTTGTCGCCGGTCAGCAGGCCGACCTTCTCGGCGCCGTACCGCTTGGCCAGGTCGTTGTACTTCTGGTTCGACAGGGCCTTGATGGGGGTGGTGTAGAAGCATTTGCGGCCCTCGGCGAGGGCGAGGTGGACGGCGAACTCGCCGACGATCGTCTTGCCCGAGCCGGTCGGGGCGGCGACCAGGACACCGCTGCCCGCCTCCAGCGCCTGGCAGGCCTCTATCTGGAACGGATCAAGGCCGAACTCGTACAGCTCGCGGAACTGGGCGAGTGCGGTCGCGTTCTCCGCGGCGCGGCGACGGCTGGCGGCGTAGCGCTCGGCTGGCGACATGTCTTCTGTCATCTCGCTCATGAGCCTACCCGGCAGCACCGACACACCGCGTGATCTTTCTTTCTTCGGGGCACTCTTGCCCGCGGGCGCCCGCGGCCCCCGGCCCCACCGCCCGGCGGTGCGCGCGGCCCGGCGGACCGCCCGGCTCAGACCAGCAGCCGCAGCGCCCCGGGCACGGTCTCGGCCAGCAGCGGCAGCGGGCCGACCCGCTCACCGTCGGCGTATCCGGTGACGCCCTCGGCGGCCAGCCGCACCCGGGCGGCGCGGTGCACGGTGACCACCGGGTGGCGCGGGTGAGAGCCGCTGTAGACCAGCGGGAAGACCCGCAGCAGGGTGCGGCGGGAGCACGGGCCGACCACGCAGATGTCGAAGAGGCCGTCGTCCATCTCGGCGTCGGCGCACATCCGCATGCCGCCGCCGTAGGAGGAGCCGTTGCCGACCGCTATCAAGGTGGCGTCCAGCTCGCGCTCGGGGGCGTCGTCGAACTGCACGCGGTAGCGGATGGGTCGCAGCGCGGCCAGTTCGGCGAGCATCGCCACGTCGTAGCGGAAGCGCCCGGTGGGCCAGCGCATCCGGTTGCCGCGGTCGTTGACCCGGGAGTCGAAGCCGGAGGCCAGGATGGTGCCGAACCAGCGGTGGCCGGTCCTGCCGAGGTCGAGCCGCCGGCTGCGGCCGTCCCGCAGCGCCGCGGCGATGGTGCTGCCCGCGGCGGCGGGGTCGCCGACCGGCAGTCCCGCGACCCGGGCGAAGTCGTTGCCGGTGCCGGCCGCGACGACGCCGAGCGGGGTTCCGGTGCCGGCGACCGCCTGGAGGGCGAGCGAGACCATGCCGTCGCCGCCGACCGCGACCAGGGCGGCGGTGCCGCCGTCCACGGCCTTGTGCGCCTGCGCCAGCGCGTCGGCGGCGTCGCTGCCGACGACCGTACGGACCGCGAGGCCGGCCGTGCGCAGGGCGTCAGCGGCGGGCGCGGCGGCGCGCGCGCCTCGGCCGCGGCCGGAGGTGGGGTTGACGAGAAGGGTGACGTCGCTGGTCACGGGCGTACGGCGTCAGGTCGCGTCGTCGTAGTCGTCGCCGCGCCCGTCGTCCAGGGAGGACTCGGCGTCGACCTGCTCGGGGATGTGGTCCAGGCTCGACGCCTGGTCCGGGTCGAGCCCGAAGTCCGGGTCGGCGGCGCGGCGGCGGGACCTGCGGGAGTCGTTGAAGAAGCAGATGCCCATCGCCATGAAGTACAGCAGCACGATCGGCGCGGCCAGCAGCGACATGGTCAGCGGGTCGCCGGTGGGCGTGGCGACGGCGGCGAAGACCGTGATGCCGACGACCATGCCGCGCCACCAGCCGAGCATGCGTTTGCCGCTGACGACGCCGGTGAAATTCAGCAGGACCAGCACCAGGGGCAGCTCGAAGGCGAGCCCGAAGACGATGATCATCCGGACGACGAGGTCGAGGAAGTCGTCCAGCGGCAGCAGGTTGGTGGTGTCGTCCGGCACGAAGCCGATCATGATCTTGGCGGTCTGCGGCAGGATCTCGTACGCCAGCACCGCGCCGCCGAGGAAGAGCGGCACGCCCGCGCCGACGAAGCCCAGCGTGTAGCGCTTCTCGTTCTTGTGCAGGCCGGGGGCGAGGAAGCCCCACAGCTGGTAGAGCCAGACCGGGGAAGCGCCGACCACACCGGCCATCAGCGAGACCTTGAGCGCGATCGAGAAGCCGCCCATCAGGCCGCTGACCGTCATCTGGGCGCAGGCCTGGCTGTCCTTGTCGGCCGCCGACTTGCCGTCGAGGCACTGCACGTCATCGGGGATCCGCTGCTGGAGCAGGTGGATGATGTGCTTGTAGAAGAACGCTGCCACGATGGTGATGACGATGATCGCCAGCACCGACTTGAACAGCCGGTTGCGCAGCTCACGCAGGTGGTCCGCGAGCGGCATCCGCCCCTCGGGGTCCTTCTCCTGCTTGCGGGCAGTCTTGAGCACCCACGTCCTCGTCTCGTGCGGGCAGCCGTCGGCGGCGTGTCTCGGCCTGGTCGTTCACCTGGGGCCCGGGTACCGGCGGGCCGCCGGTACCTGGCGGCCGGTCAGCCGGTGGTCGTGGTGCGGTCCTGCTCGGTGACCGGGCGGGCGCTCGCGGTGTCGCCGGGGGCGGCCTGGATCGTACGGGCCGGCGCCTGCTCCTGCGCGGCGGTGCCGGGCTGGGCCGGGGGCGTCGGGTCGTCGCTCTTCATCGCCTTGGCCTCGCTCTTGAGGATGCGGGCCGACTTGCCGAGCGACCTGGCCATGTCGGGCAGCTTCTTGGCGCCGAAGAGCAGGATGACGACGAGAAGGATCAGGACGAGCTCAAGGGGCTTGAGGTTGCCGAGCATGATGGGTCTACCTTCTCACCGGGGGGCGGCGTGGTCCGTGCGGTACGTCTGCGGCGACCGGTGGTCGGACGTTTCCGGCCGTCGCCTACGCATGTGATCGTAGCGTGCGCCGGTGAACGCCGGTATATACGCCGGATTCCACCGGGTTGCGGCCCCGCCGCGGTCCGCTCGGGATAGTGCCGGGTCGCCGGGTCAGCGTACCTTCACCTGCCGTCGGGCGGCAGGTTCAGCGGCGGGTGATCTCGCCGGCCCGCTTCGCGACGGGTTCCGCGGCCCGCTGGAGCCGGTCGCTCGCGGCGGTCAGCGCCTCGGTGCTGACCGCCACCTGGGCGGCCAGTCCGCTCACCGCGGCGAAGACCCGGGCGGTGAAGACCGCGAGCACCATCAGACCCGCTGCCGCCAGGCCGACGCTGAGAAAGAGCCACCACATGGTCCGGCAGCCTACCGCTGCAGCCGCATCGTACGGACACCGCCGACGGTGAGCAGTTCCACTATCCGCTCACCGGCCGGTTTGCGGACCGCCGTGCCGCACTCGGGGCAGGTGAAGGAGTAGAAGGTGGTCTTCGCGCTGCCGCCGATGGCCAGCAGCAGATGGTCCGCGCCCAGCTCGAAGCTGGTCCTGCAGTGCGGGCAGCCGGCCCGGAAGACGGCCGGGCCCGCGGCGGGCGGTGGACAGGTCGCCGTCATCGTCGGTCCTTCACTCCCCATAGCCGGCCAGCGCGAGTACGGCCGCGTCGCGCGCGTCGCCGGCCAGCGCGGCCGGCGACACGATCCGGCCGTCCCGGCCCAGCCGCAGCGCCAGCCGGCGCAGCGAGCCGGGGTCCGGGGTGCGCAGGGTGATCCGCAGACCGCCGTCCGGCAGCTCCTCCGCACTGTCGTGCGGATAGTACTCGGCGACCCAGCGCCCGCCGGGACCCACCTCGATGACCACCTCGGGGTCGTCGCCCGCGGGCTGCACCAGCCCCTGCGACAGGTCGCGCGGCTCGATGCGCGGCGGGTCGGACGGCTCGTCGAGCAGCCGGATCTCGGCGACCCGGTCCAGCCGGAAGGTCCGCCGGTCCTCCGAGAGCCGGCACCAGCCCTCGACGTAGGTGTGGCCGACCGCGAACAGCCGGATCGGGTCCACCTCGCGCTCGGTCAGCGCGTCGCGGGCCGGCGAGTAGTAGCGCATCCACAGCCGCCGCCGCTCGGTCAGCGCCCGGTCCACGGTCGCGAAGACACTGCCCTCGGACTCGAAGGTCACCGACAGCTGCGCGCTGCCGCCGGCCGCCTCGCCCGCCGCGGCCTCCAGCTTGGCGCCGGCCCGCAGCAGCGCCTGCCGGTCGCTGTCCCGCAGCCCCGGCAGATTCGCCACCGCGCGGGCGGCGACCAGCAGCGCGGTGGCCTCGTCGGCGGCCAGCCGCAGCGGCTGGGCCACGTCGTCGGCCGTGCCCGGGTTGTGCCACCAGATGCGCTCGCCGTCGGTGTCGATGTCCAGCAGGTCGCCGCCGCGGAAGCTGGTGCCGCACAACGGCAGCACATTGAGATCGCCGATCAGCTCGGCCTCGGTGACCCCGAAGGCCCGCGCGACCTCGCTGACCCGGGCGCCGGGCCGCTCGCGCAGATAGGTGACCAGCGACAGCATCCTGCGGGTCTGGTCGATCGCGTTGCTCATCCGGTGTCCCGCCTGCCGTCCTGCCCGCCCATACGGTCCGCTCCCCCGCTCATCGCCGCCACCCGCTCAGCCCTTGGCCACCGCGCGCAGCCGCTCCAGCACCTCGGTACGCAGCTCGTCGGGTGCCAGCACGACGACGTCGGGGCCGAATTCGGCGAGCCAGGCGTCGAGCCCGTGCCCGTAGGGCACCTCCAGCTCGTCCCAGTCGGCGTCGACCGGGGTGGTGTCCACCGCCCTGGCCCGCAGCGGGTAGCCGCTGTCGCGGCGCAGCCGGATCGTGGCGGTGGTGGTGGCGCCCTCGCCGGCCCAGCGCGCTACGGTCTCCCGTACGTCCACATGCGCCGGCACCTCGACGGTGAAGGCGCCGCGTGCCTTGACCTTCCCGCTGATCCGGGACAGCCGGAAGACCCGGACGGCGCCGCGGTCCCGGTCGTGGCCGGCCAGATACCAGTGGCCGCGCCAGCACTCCAGCGCCCACGGCTCGACCTGCCGCGGCTCGGGGCGCACCGCGTTGGCCTTGCGGTAGTCGAAGGTCACGGTCCGCCGCTCGCGGGTGGCGAGCATCAGCGCCTCGAAGGCCGGCTCGGGGGTGGGGATCCGCGGCTCCAGCGCGCTGTGGGTGTCCTCGTACGGCACCCCGGCCGCCCGCAGCTTCTGCAGCGCGCCGCTGGCCGCCTCGGCGAGCCTGGCCTGCTGCCAGACCTTCGCGGCCAGCGCGAGGGCGGCGGCCTCCTCGGGGTCCAGCGCGATGTCGGGCAGCCGGTTGCGGTCGCGGCGGGCGAGATAGCCGAACTCGCCGTCCAGATTCTCCACGGTGTCGATGACCAGGCCCAGCTCGCGCAGGTCGTCCTTGTCCCGCTCGAACATCCGGTTGAAGGAGTCGTCCGAGGTGACCTCGTGGTAGGCCTCGATGGACGCGCGCAGCTCGCGCTTGCTCACCGGACGCCGGGTGTTCATCAGGCACAGCGCCAAGTTCATCAGCCGCTCAGCCTTGGCAATCGCCATCCCGCACCCTTCGTTTCGGCCCTGATCGCTGACCGTACCGCTCCCGGCTGCCAGCACAAAAGCCGAGGAGCCCCGGCCTCGCGGCCGGGGCTCCCCTGCGGCTCACCGGGTGAGCGGGCCGACGGGCGCGCCGCCGGGGCCGGACGCCCGGCGGCGGCCGGGAACGGTCAGACGGCGACCAGGTCGCAGACGAAGATCAGCGTCTCGCCCGGCTTGATGGAGGCGCCGGCGCCGCGGTCGCCGTAGGCGAGGCGGGCCGGGATGGTCAGCTGGCGGCGCCCGCCGACCTTCATGCCCTGCACACCCTGGTCCCAGCCGGCGATGACCTGGCCGATGCCCAGCTGGAACTGCAGCGGTGCGCCGCGGTTCCAGCTCGCGTCGAACTCCTCGCCTGAGGAGAAGGCCACGCCGACGTAGTGGACGGAGACGGTGTCCCCGGCCTTGGCGACCGGCCCGTCGCCCTCCCAGATGTCCTTGATCTCCAGGTCGGCCGGCGGCTCGCCGCCCGGGAAGTCGATCTCGGGCTTCTCGATGCTCACTTCGATGCTCCTTGTGCGGTTGCGTGCAACCGGGACAGTCTTACAGAGTCGCGATGATGTCCACCGAGAAGACCAGCGTGGCGTTGGCCGGGACGGGTCCGTTGGCCTGGTCCTTGTAGGCCAGGGCGGGCGGGGTCACCAGCATCACGCGGCTGCCGACCTTCTTGCCGGTCAGGCCCTGCGTCCAGCCGGGGATGACGCTGGACAGCGGGAAGTCGGTGAGCTGGTTGCGCGAGTAGCTGGAGTCGAACTCCTTGCCGCCGTCCCACAGCACGCCCTTGTACTGCACCAGCAGGGTGTCGGTGGCCTTGACGACGGCGCCGTCGCCCTCCAGGACGTAGTTGGACACCAGCTTGGTGGGCGCCTTGCTCTTGGGCAGGGTGATGGACGGGGCCTTGCCGTCGGTGTTGGTGCCGACCTTCGGCAGGCTCGCGTCGGTCTGCGGCACGACCGTGCCCTTGGCGGACTCCTTGCCGGTGTAGACCTTGAGCACGTCGACCACGAAGACCAGTGTGTCGGTGCCCTTGATGCCGGCGTCCGGGTTGCCCGAGGTGCCGTAGCCGAGGGCCGGCGGGACGGCCAGTTCGATCCGGCTGTCGGCCTTGGCGCCGATCAGTCCCCGGTCCCAGCCGGGGATGACCTTCTGCACACCGATCTGGGTGGTGTAGGGGTGCTTGCCGAAGGAGGTGTCGAACTGCTTGGCGGTGTCCCACACCTGGCCGAGGTAATTCACCTGAACGTAGTCACCCGAGGCGACCGCTGTGCCCTTGCCGGGGATCACGGTCTTGACCGCGAGGTCGGCGGACGGCTTGCCGGTGCCCTTGGCCACGGTCGGCTTGGTGTTGAAGGCGGTGCCCTTGGTGATCGCGGGGACCGGGCCGTCCACGATCTTGGGGGTGGGCGTGGCGCTCGGGGACGCGCTCGGGGACGCGCTCGGCGAGTCCGAGGCCGTGGGCGATTTGGAGGCCGCTGAATCGCTCTTCTTGGTGTCCTTGCCGCATCCGGCGGCGGTGAGCATGAGCGCGGGCACGGCGAGCAATGCGGAGCGTCGGCGCACGGATTCCCTCGGTTCGGGTCGGAGGTGGGGGGCGGAGTGTCTTGATACCGCCCCACACCCTACGGCGTGCCGCAGGCCCCGTACGAGTTCCGTACGGGGCCTGTGGGTGCGCTGTGACGCCCGGGCTACATCCCGGCGATCAGCTTTTCCACCCGGTCGTCGACCGACCGGAAGGGGTCCTTGCACAGCACGGTGCGCTGCGCCTGGTCATTGAGCTTGAGATGCACCCAGTCGACGGTGAAGTCCCGGCGCTGCTCCTGGGCACGGCGGATGAAGTCGCCGCGCAGCCGGGCCCTGGTGGTCTGCGGGGGCACGGACTTGGCCTCGAAGATCTTGAGGTCGTTGCAGATCCTGGCCGCCTGGCCCTTGCGTTCCAGCAGGTAGTACAGGCCGCGGCGGCGGTGGATGTCGTGGTAGGCGAGGTCTATCTGGGCGACCCGGGGGTGCGACATGGTGATGTTGTCGCGGTTCCGGTAGCGCTCGATGAGCTGGTACTTCATCACCCAGTCGATCTCGGTGCCGATCCTGGACAGGTCGCCGCTGCCGATCGACTCCAGGGTGCGGCCCCACAGTTCGAGCACCTGCTCGATGACGCCGCTGCGGATGCCGCGGCGCTCGCAGAATTCGACGGCCTTGGAGTAGTACTCCTGCTGGATGTCCAGCGCGGACGCCTCCCGGCCCGAGGCGAGCCGGACCTTGCGGCGGCCCGTGATGTCGTGGCTGACCTCGCGGATCGCCCTGATCGGGTTCTCCAGGGTCAGGTCGCGCATCACGGTGCCGGCCTCGATCATCCGCAGCACCAGGTCGGTGGCGCCGACCTTGAGCAGCATCGTGGTCTCGGACATGTTGGAGTCGCCGACGATGACGTGCAGCCTGCGGTAGCGCTCGGCGTCGGCGTGCGGCTCGTCCCTGGTGTTGATGATCGGCCGGGAGCGGGTGGTGGCCGAGCTGACGCCCTCCCAGATGTGCTCGGCGCGCTGGCTCACGCAGAAGACGGCTCCGCGCGGGGTCTGCAGCACCTTGCCCGCGCCGCACAGCAGCTGCCGGGTGACGAGGAAGGGAATCAGGATGTCGGCGAGCCGGGAGAATTCCCCGTGCCTGGCGACCAGGTAATTCTCGTGGCATCCGTAGGAGTTGCCGGCCGAGTCGGTGTTGTTCTTGAACAGGTACACATCCCCGGCGATGCCCTCTTCGTGCAGCCGGCGTTCCGCGTCGACCAGAAGGCCTTCGAGGATGCGTTCACCGGCCTTGTCGTGCGTGACCAGTTCGGTGACGTTGTCGCACTCCGGAGTGGCGTACTCCGGGTGCGAGCCGACGTCGAGATAGAGACGGGCGCCATTGCGGAGGAAAACATTGCTGCTCCGACCCCATGACACGACACGGCGGAAGAGGTACCGCGCCACCTCGTCAGGGGACAGACGCCGCTGTCCCCTGAACGTGCATGTGACGCCGTACTCGTTCTCCAGCCCGAAAATGCGGCGGTCCATGTCTGAACATTACGCCTGATGCGTGGAGCTGAAACGGGGTTCGACGGCACGGTTTGGATCTTTTTCCTGCCGGGTTTCGAGGTTTGACGGCGTCAGGAATCGGCCGGTCGCGAGCAGTACGGCCGTGGCGACGACCGCGCCGCCGCCCGCCACGCCGAATCCGGCGGCAGCTCCGCCGTGCTGCGCGGCCACTCCCGCGGCCGCGGTGCCCAGGGCCGCGCCGACGCCGACGGAGGTCACCACCCAGGAGAAGGCCTCGGTCACCGTGCCGGCCGGGGCGTGCCGGTCGACCACCAGGAAGCCGCAGGCCAGGGCCGGCGCCAGGAAGAGCCCCGACAGGGCGGCGAGCGGCAGCATCCAGGGCACGCCGGGGACCAGCATCAGCGGCGGATAGCAGACCGCGAGCGCCACGCTCAGCGCCCGCAGCCGCCGCTCCGGCGCGCCCGGCCAGGACCTGGCGCCGTAGGCCAGGCCGCCGGCCAGCGCGCCCACCCCGTTGGCGGCCAGGACGTACGCGGCCACCGGTCCGCCGCCGTGCGCGTCGCCGTACGCCACGGCGGCCAGCGAGATCGCGCCCAGGGCGATGCCGAGGAAGAAGAACGCGCCGAGCAGCACGGCCAGGCCCACCGAGCGCAGCGCGCCGAGCCAGTGCGCCGCGCGCTCCTCGGCCCGCCAGCGGCGGGAGGGCGCCGCGGTGACCACCACGAGGGTGCCGGCCACCCCGAGCAGCCCGGTGACCACCACGGCCGCCGCCTGGGAGGCGGTCGCGACGATCAGCGTCACCAGCAGCGGGCCGAGCGTGAACAGCACCTCCTGGGCAGCGGCGTCCAGCGCGTACGCCCGCTGCACCCGGTCCTCGGCGCCCAGCACGTCGGGCCACAGCGCCCGCAGCCCGCCCTCCAGGGGCGGAGTGGCCATCCCGGCCAGGACGACCGCCGCGGTCGCCAGCGGCAGCGGCCCGGGGCCCGTGGCGGCGAGCAGCGCGAAGCCGGCCGCGGACAGCAGGGCGGCGCCCGCCATCACCCGCGGCTGGCCGCGCCGGTCCACCGCCCGGCCGAGCAGCGGCTGCCCGACGGCGACGGAGCAGCCGTAGACCGCGGACAGCGCGCCGGCCAGCCCGTAGCCCGCGCCCTGCGAGCGCAGGAAGAGCACGATGGCGAGCGCGGCCATGGCGTTGGGCAGCCGCCCCAGCAGGGTGCCGCCCAGCAGCCGGGCGGCGTGGGGCGTTCGCAGCAGGTCCGCATAACCGGTGGCCATGCCGCCCCTTCCCTCGGTTCGTGTTACGTATAACGTCTGGTCGAATACGTACCATGGCGGTGCCTGCGGGGTCCACCCGCGGGCACGGGAAAACGGCGCTGGAAGGCGGCACAGGGTGCACGACGCCGACACGGGCCCGCCGTCCGTACGCCGGGGGGCGCCCGGCGTGCGGCCCACCTCGCGGGACGTCGCGCGCGCCGCCGGGGTGTCGCAGGCGACGGTGTCGCTGGTGCTCGGCGGGAAGTGGCACGGGCGGGTCTCCGAGCGGACCGCGCAGACGGTGCGCGCGGCGGCCGGCGACCTCGGCTACCGGCCGAACCTGGCCGCGCGCAGCCTGCGGCTCGGCGCGACCAGGACGGCGCTGCTCGTCGTCCCCGCGCTCACCCACGAATACTTCGCCCGGGTCTACACCGGCGCCGCCCGGGTCGCCGACGAGCACGGCTTCGGGGTCGTGCTCTACCCCTCGCCGGCCGGCGTCGGACCGGCCCGCGACCCCTTCGGCTCGGCGCGGGCCGCGATCGACGGCGTCATCGCCTCGTCCATGGCGGCCGACGCGCTCTCCGGCATCGGCGACGGCGGGCTGCCGCTGGTGATGCTCGACAGCGACCCCGACGTGCCCGGCGGGCCGCCCACGGTCAACCTCGCCGTCGCGGACGGCATGCGCCAGATCGCCCGGCACCTGCTGGGCCTCGGGCACCGGCACATCGCGCACATCGCGGCGGATGTGGACACGTGGACCTTCCGGGTCCGCACCGAGGTGGTCGACACCGAGCTGGCCGCGGCCGGGCTGCCGCCCGCGGCGCGGCAGAGGTCCGGGCTCGACGTGGCCACGGCCAGGGACGCGGCGGTGCGCGCCCTGAGCGCGCCCGGGCCGCGGCCGACCGCGCTGCTGTGCGACGGCGACATCATCGCCGCGGGGGCGTGCAAGGGCGCTCGGGCGCTGGGCCTGCGGGTGCCGGATGACGTGTCCGTGTCCGGGTTCGACGATCTGTCGCTGGCGTCGGCGCTCGATCCTGAGCTGACGACGGTTCGGCTGCCCGCCGAAGCCATCGGGGAGCGGGGGATGGGGGCGCTGCTCGCCCTTCTTGCGGGGCGGCCCGCGCCGGCGGTCGAGCTGCCGCTCACGCTTCTGGCCCGTGCGTCCACGGCTCCGCCGCCGTGAGCTGTCCGTGGCCTTGCTCGTGCGGTACGTACGTGTCCGCCGCGCCGTCGTGGCCGGGCACGCGGTTCCCCGCGCCTCTCAGAGGGTGCCACTTGCGGTGGCGTTCACAGTGCCGCTGCACTGCGGCCGGGCGCGCAGTTCCCCGCGCCCCTGGGGGCTTGCCCTCTGTGGTGGAGGGTGGGCCCATAGGGGTGGGGGGAACCGCGCGCGCAACCAGAATGGCGGGAAGGAAGCGACGCCACCGGACGTGGCAATCGCTCAGGGGTGCCGGGACAGGGCGCGGGCCGCAGGGGGCGGGGGCACCCGGGGGGAAGTCACTCCTCCTCGTCCGAGGGCTCGTCGGTCTTGGTCGTCGCCGCGCTCTCCGCGTCGAGCAGCCGCGCGAGCTGCCGGCCCAGGATCCGCTTGAACTTCCGCTGCTGCGGCCTCGTGCGGTCCAGGACCGCGACCTCCAACTGCTCGGCCGTCAGCTGACGGTCACTGCCGTTGTTGTCCCGGCCGAGCGACTCCACCGCCAGTGCCAGCGCCTCCGCCAGCGTCATGCCGTCCCGGTGCCGCTGGTCGAGGTAGCTGCCGATCTGGTCGGAATTGCCGCCGACGGCGACCGCTCCGTGCTCGTCCACGATGGAGCCGTCGTGCGGCAGCCGGTAGATCTGGTCGTCCTCGGGGGCCGAGCCCACCTCGGCGACGATCAGCTCCACCTCGTACGGCTTCTCGCCGACGCTGGAGAAGATCGTGCCCAGCGTCTGCGCGTAGACGTTGGCGAGCCCGCGGGCCGTCACATCGTCGCGGTCGTAGGTGTATCCGCGCAGGTCGGCGTAGCGCACCCCGCCGATCCGCAGGTTCTCGAACTCGTTGTACTTGCCGACCGCCGCGAAGGCGATCCGGTCGTAGATCTCGCTGACCTTGTGCAGCGCGCGGGACGGGTTCTCGGCGACGAAGACGATGCCGTCGGTGTACTGGAGCACGACGACGCTGCGGCCACGCGCGATGCCCTTGCGGGCGTATTCGGCGCGGTCCGCCATGGCCTGCTGGGGTGAGACATAAAAGGGCGTGGACACCGGCTAACCGTGCCTTTCTGCAGTCGGCGCTGGGACAGTGCGGAGGTGGGTCGGCTGACCGTCGGTCACAGCACCTGGGCCTGCGGCCCGTCGGGACGCTCGAGACGGGCGTCGATCACCTCGCGGGCGATCTCGGAGACCTCGGCGTCCGGCAGCCGGCGGAAGCCGTCCTCCGTCATCACGGTGATGAGCGGGAAGACCCGCCGGGCCAGGTCAGGGCCGCCGGTGGCCGAGTCCTCGTCCGCCGCGTCGTAGAGGGCCTGGATGACGGCGGTGGCCAGCTGCCTTTCCGTCAGGTCCTTGCGGTAGAGCTTCTTCAGGGCGCTGCGGGCGTAGACGGAGCCGGAGCCGGTGGCGGCGAAGCCGGTTTCCTCGCTGCGACCGCCGGTCACGTCGTAGGAGAAGATCCGGCCCTTCTCGCGGTCGGTGTCGTAGCCGGCGAAGATCGGGACGACGGCGAGGCCCTGCAGGGCCATGCCCAGGTTGCCCCGGATCATCGTGGACAGCCGGTTCGCCTTGCCCTCCAGGGACAGGGTGGCGCCCTCGATCTTCTCGTAGTGCTCCAGCTCCAGCTGGAACAGCTTGACCATCTCGACGGCCAGGCCCGCGGTGCCGGCGATGCCGACCGCGGAGTATTCGTCGGCGGGGAAGACCTTCTCCATGTCGCGCTGTGCGATGACGTTGCCCATCGTGGCGCGCCGGTCGCCGGCCAGGATGACGCCGCCGTCGAAGGTCGCGGACACGATCGTGGTCCCGTGCGGCAGTTCGACGGCGCCCTTGAGCGGCGGCAGCGTCCGGTTGCCCGGCAGCAGGCCTGGCGAGTGCTCGCCGAGGAAGTCGAGGAACGACGACGAGCCGGGCGTCAGGAAGGCGGCCGGCAGACGCCCGGTGCTGCGAGAGTTGGCTTCCACGCGATTCCTTCCACACGATCTTGAGGTCGTAACGGACCCTACCCGCCGGTCCGGAAATCCATCCGCCCCGCGGACCGGAGAACGGCCGCGGGGCGGGGTGAGAGCGGCTACTGCCCGCCCTTTTGGACGAAGGACCTGACGAAGTCCTCGGCATTCTCTTCCAGGACGTCGTCGATCTCGTCGAGGACGGAGTCCACGTCGTCCGAGAGCTTCTCGTGGCGTTCCTTGAGGTCGTCTGAGGTCTGGGCGTCCTGCTGGACCTCCTCGGCCTCGTCCGTGGAACGCGTCGCCTTCTGCTGTCCGCCGTCGGTGTCCTTGGTTGCCATGTCCCTCACCCCGCTCGGTTGCGTGTCCTACAAGATCAGACCCTACAAGCAGGGCCCGTCCCCGGCTCTCGAATACGTGAACGTCCGAGTGCTACCCCGTTGATTCCCGGTTCTGACCCGTTTCAGCCGCCGGACAGGATGCGAACCAGGTCCTCGGCCGTACGGCAGCGGTCCAGCAGCTCCTTGACGTGGTTGCGGGTGCCGCGCAGCGGTTCGAGGGTGGGCACCCGTTGCAGTGAGTCGCGGCCCGGCAGGTCGAAGATCACCGAGTCCCAGGAGGCGGCGGCGACGTCGTCCGCGTACTGCTCCAGACAGCGACCGCGGAAGTACGCCCTGGTGTCCTCAGGGGGCTTGGTGGCGGCCCTGACGGTCTCCGGCTCGTCCAGCAGCCGCTGGATGCGGCCCCGGGCCACCAGGCGGTTGTAGAGCCCCTTGTCGGGCCGCACATCGGCGTACTGCAGGTCGACCAGCTGGAGCCTGGCCGCGTCCCAGCCCAGATTGTCGCGGCGCCGGTAGCCCTCCAGGACCTCCAGCTTGGCGACCCAGTCCAATTCGCCCGACAGGCTCATCGGGTCGCTCTCCAGCCGGTTGAGGACGTCCTCCCAGCGGGCCAGCACGTCCTTGGTCTGCGGGTCCGCGTCGGAGCCGTAGCGCTCCTCGGTGTATTTGCGGGCCAGCTCGAAATACTCCATCTGGAGCTGTACCGCCGTCAGAGTGCGTCCGTTACGCAGGGTGACCAGCCGTCGCAGGCCGGGGTCGTGCGAGACGTCGTGCAGGGTGCGGACCGGCTGGTCCACGGCCAGGTCCACCTTGATGAAGCCGTCCTCGATCATCGACAGCACCAGGGCGGTGGTGCCGAGCTTGAGGTAGGTGGAGATCTCCGAGAGGTTGGCGTCGCCGATGATCACGTGCAGCCGGCGGTACTTCTCGGCGTCGGAGTGCGGCTCGTCGCGGGTGTTGATGATGGGGCGCTTGAGGGTGGTCTCCAGGCCGACCTCGACCTCGAAGTAGTCCGCGCGCTGGCTGAGCTGGAAGCCGTGCTCGCGGCCGTCCTGGCCGATGCCGACCCGTCCGGCGCCGGTGACCACCTGCCGGGAGACGAAGAACGGCGTGAGGTGCCTGACGATGTCGGAGAACGGCGTCTCGCGCTTCATCAGGTAGTTCTCGTGGGTGCCGTAGGAGGCGCCCTTGTTGTCGGTGTTGTTCTTGTACAGGTGGATCGGCTGGGCGCCGGGCAGCTGTGCGGCGCGCAGCGCCGCTTCGGCCATGATCCGCTCGCCGGCCTTGTCCCACAGCACCGCGTCCCGCGGATTGGTGATCTCCGGCGAGGAGTATTCGGGGTGGGCGTGGTCCACGTAGAGCCGGGCGCCGTTGGTGAGGATCACATTGGCCAGGCCGATGTCCTCGTCGGTGAGCTGGGTGGAGTCCGCCGTGTCCCGTGCGAGATCGAAGCCGCGGGCGTCCCGCAGCGGGTTCTCCTCCTCGAAGTCCCAGCGGGCTCGGCGCGCCCGGTGCATCGCCGCCGCGTAGGCGTTGACGATCTGGGACGAGGTGAGCATGGCATTGGCGTTCGGGTGGCCGGGGACGGAGATCCCGTACTCCGTCTCGATGCCCATTACTCGCCGTACGGTCATGCGGCCCTCCTTGCCCGGCTCCGGCCCGTGCGGGCCGGAAAACACACCGGCTGCGGGTACCCGCTGTCGGGACCCGCAGCCGGAGGGTAGTGCTTACAGATACTGTCCGGTGTTTGCCACCGTGTCGATGGAGCGTCCCGTGTCGGCACCCTGCTTTCCGGTCACCAGGGTGCGGATGAAGACGATCCGCTCGCCCTTCTTTCCGGAGATACGGGCCCAGTCGTCGGGGTTGGTGGTGTTGGGCAGGTCCTCGTTCTCCTTGAACTCGTCGACACATGCCGCGAGCAGGTGGGAGACGCGCATGCCGCGCTGGTCGTGGTCCAGGAAGGCCTTGATCGCCATCTTCTTGGCCCGGTCCACGATGTTCTGGATCATCGCTCCTGAGTTGAAGTCCTTGAAGTACAGGACCTCCTTGTCACCATTGGCGTAGGTGACCTCGAGGAAGCGGTTCTCCTCGGTCTCGGAGTACATCCGCTCGACCACGGACTGGATCATGGCGTCCACGGTGGCCGCCTTCGACCCGCCGTGCTCGGCGAGGTCCTCGCCGTGCAGCGGGAGAGTGGCGACCAGGTACTTCGAGAAGATGTCCTTGGCCGCCTCGGCGTCGGGACGCTCGATCTTGATCTTGACGTCCAGCCGGCCGGGCCGCAGGATCGCCGGGTCGATCATGTCCTCGCGGTTGGAGGCGCCGATCACGATGACGTTCTCCAGGCCTTCCACACCGTCGATCTCGGCGAGCAGCTGCGGGACGATGGTGTTCTCCACGTCCGAGCTGACGCCGCTGCCGCGGGTGCGGAAGAGCGATTCCATCTCGTCGAAGAAGACGATGACGGGGGTGCCCTCGCTCGCCTTCTCCCGGGCACGCTGGAAGACCAGGCGGATCTGCCGCTCGGTCTCGCCGACGTACTTGTTCAGCAGCTCGGGGCCCTTGATGTTCAGGAAGTAGCTCTTGCCCTGCGGCTGCCCGGTGACCTCGGCGACCTTCTTGGCCAGCGAGTTGGCGACCGCCTTGGCGATGAGCGTCTTGCCGCATCCGGGCGGGCCGTAGAGCAGCACACCCTTCGGCGGACGCAGTTCGTACTCCTTGAACAGGTCGGCGTGCAGATAGGGCAGCTCCACGGCGTCGCGGATCTGCTCGATCTGATTGCCCAGGCCGCCGATCTGGCGGTAGTCGATGTCGGGGACCTCCTCGAGGACCAGCTCCTCGACCTCGCTCTTCGGCACCCGTTCGTAGACGTAGCCGGAGCGGGGTTCGAGCAGCAGGGCGTCGCCGGTGCGCAGGCTGCCGTCGAGCAGCGGTTCCGCCAGGCGTACCACCCGCTCCTCGTCGGTGTGCCCGATCACCAGGGCGCGCTCGCCGTCCTCCAGGATCTCCTTGAGGGTGACGATGTCGCCGACCCTCTCGAAGGCCATCGCCTCGACCACATTGAGCGCTTCGTTGAGCATCAGCTCCTGTCCGCGCCTGAGCTCGCCGAGGTCGACCGAAGGGCTGACGTTCACCCTGAGCTTGCGCCCGCCGGTGAAGATGTCGGCCGTGCCGTCCTCGTTGGCCTGCAGGAAGACGCCGAAGCCCGCCGGTGGCTGCGCGAGCCGGTCGACCTCCTCCTTGAGGGCCACTATCTGGTCGCGGGCCTCGCGGAGTGTGCTGGCCAGCCGTTCGTTCTGCGCGGACACGCCGGACAGATTGGTCTGCAGTTCGACGATCCGCTCTTCGAGAATCCTCGTGTGACGCGGAGAGTCGGCGAGCTTGCGTCGCAGGACGGCGATCTCCTGCTCAAGAAAGGCGACCTGGCTCATGGGGTCTTCCGAACCACGAGCGGGTCGGCCGCCACGGTTGATGTCGTCGTCGTGGGCCGCCACGGTCCTCACCTCCTCCAAGGGGAGCTGGACGTTTCCAGACCCTACCTGGGCCGGTGGGGGTTGAAACCCCTAGATCACAAAGACGATCGCGGTGTGTCCGATCTTCACCCTTGCGTACGTCCCTCCGCCACTGGGATACCCACCGAGCGCGCCCGGAAAGCCGCCGGTTGTATCGTCGATTCGGTCAACAGCCGGACAGGGCGGTTGCTTCCCGAACGACCAACGGCAGGGATGAGTTTCCGTGAGCAACGAGACGGCCGAAGGACTTGAGGTCTGGATCGATCAGGACCTGTGCACGGGCGACGGTATCTGCGTGCAGTACGCGCCGGAGGTGTTCGAGCTGGACATCGACGGTCTCGCCTATGTGAAGGGCGAGGGCGACGAGCTGCTGCAGGCCCCCGGCGCGACCGTACCGGTACCGGTGGCTCTGCTGCGGGATGTGGTGGACTCGGCCAAGGAGTGCCCGGGCGACTGCATCCATGTGCGCCGGAGCGCGGACCGCGTCGAGGTCTACGGCCCCGACGCGGAGTGAGCCGGGCGCGGCGGAGCGGCGCCCGCCCGGCCGGTCAGACGGTGTTGGCGGCGGGGCCCGGCAGGGCCACGTAGCGGCCGTCGCGCCATTCCCAGGAGTAGCCGCGGCTCATGTCGGGGCAGCACTGCGGGACGCTGTCCGAGGAGAAGCCCAGCACAGTGGCCCTGACCGTGCGGCCCTCCAGCCGGAAGTCGCTGATCTGCCGGTTGTCCCGGGGATTGACCAGCGTCACGGCGATCCGCGGGGCGCCGCCCGCGGCCTCGGGCGCGGACAGGACGTAGACGCCGCTGGGCGGGGTGCCGGTCTCGGAGTGGCAGCGCACCACCACGGCGGTCTCGGGGCGGCCGTCGCCGTCGAGGTCGCCCGAGACCTTGCTGATCACATCGGTCTTCGCCCCGTTCGCACAGGTCAGCGGGTAGCCGGCGGCGGCAGGGTCGGGGGCGGCGACCGGCGTGGCGGGCGGTCTGCGGTCGGCGGCGGACTTGCCGGGCGAGGCGTCGGCGGGCTGGACCAGGGCTATCGCGGCCACTACGGCGCCGAGAGCGGCGGCCGTACTGATCCAGTGGACGCCGCGGCTGCGGGTGTGCGGAAGGTCCTGGCCTGCGGACGGCTGCACTCGCCTGTCTCCTGGGGTCGTTCGGCGGGGGTGGCCAGCATGGTGCCATACGTCACACCGGAGCGGAACGCCGGGGGCCGCGGTGACGCGGGTGATCCTCTGCGGAGCGCTTTCCGCGCCACCCTTGCGGCATATGTGCCGCTTTCACAGGGCGCGAAAAGCCGTCGCGGGTTTGTCCTGAACGGACAAACCCGCGACGGCGCGGCGAAGTTGGCCGAAACTGCCTACTGCGGAAGCGGGCTCAGCGGTCGGCGGCGGAGCCGCTCGCGCTGCCGGGCCCGGTGTAGTCCTCGCCGTAGGCGCCCTTCGCGGGCCGGCGGCGGCGCAGCGGCGGTTCGACGCCGTCGGCGAGCCGGCGGGCGGTCAGCAGGAAGCCGGTGTGGCCGATCATCCGGTGATCGGGCCGGACCGCCAGGCCCTCGACGTGCCAGGTGCGGACCATGGTCTCCCAGGCGGCCGGCTCGTTGAAGCTGCCGTGCTCCCTGATCGCCTCGACGGTACGCGCCAGCTGCGTCGTGGTGGCCACGTAGGCGCACAGGATGCCGCCGGGCACCAATGCCTTGGAGACCGGCTCCAGGCACTCCCAGGGGGCCAGCATGTCGAGGATGACGCGGTCCACGTCGGTGTCCGACAGGTGGTCCTGGAGGTCACCGACGGTGAGCTGCCAGGCCGGGTGCGGGCCGCCGAAGTAGCGCTCCACGTTCTGGGTGGCGATCTCGGCGAAGTCCGCGCGGCGCTCGTAGCTGTGCAGCATCCCGTGGTCGCCGATCGCCCGCAGCAGGAAGCTGCTCAGCGACCCCGACCCCACGCCGGCCTCGACCACGCGGGCGCCGGCGAAGATGTCGGCCATCGCCAGGATCTGCCCCGCGTCCTTGGGGTAGACCACGGCGGCCCCGCGGGGCATGGACAGGACGTAGTCGGGGAGCAGCGGGCGCAGCGCGAGATAGGCGACGTTTCCCGTGGTTCGGACCACGCTGCCCTCGGGAGCACCGATCAGCTCGTCGTGCGGGAAGGCACCCTTGTGGGTGTGGAACTGCTTCCCGGCTTCGAGCGTGAAGGTGTAGTGGCGTCCCTTGGGGTCGGTGAGCTGGACCTGGTCCCCGACTCTGAAGGGCCCGCGTCGGCGGGCGGCACCGGTCGGTTCGGACATGGGGATCACCTTATCGGGCTTTTCCGCCGCCCCTGACCGGCGCGTCCCCCCGTGCGGGGCGCGCCCGGCGGCCGGACGGCGGCCCGCCGGCGACCGGGTGGGACCTCGGCAGGCGGCCGGACGGCGGCGCTCAGGCGGCCGGACACCGGCCCCAGCAGGCGGCCGGACCGCCGCCGCTCAGGACGGGCGCGACATCGCCGCGATGAAGGCCTTCTCCACGTCGGAGGTGGCCAGCACGCCGAAGATCTCGCCGCCGGGCTCGACCACCAGGTATTCGGTGGACGGTGTCGCCCGCAGGACGTCGAGCAGGGCTTCGCCCGCCAGTTCCGCGGAGACCCGCATGCCGGGGGTGAGGTCCTGGGCGAGGCCGCTGACCGCGACCCAGGGGCGGCGGTGCTCGGGGATGGTGACGATCGAGGACTCGCGCACCAGCGCCGTGGGGTCGCCGCGGCCGTCGACCACGACCAGCGCCCTGGCGCCGGACTCGTGGGCCCGGCGCAGCGCCTCGGACAGGGGGGTGTCGGAGGCGACCGGGACCGCCCTGCGGGTCAGGGTGCGGGCCTTCAGCTCCGGCAGCCGCTCGCGCAGCCGGGCCATCCGCAGGCTGTTGCCCGCGCCGGTCCAGATGATGGCCGCCAGGATGGCGGCGAGCAGCGCGTCGGTGAGCGAGTCGAAGCCGCTGCCGCCGTCGCCGCCGCGGGCGTAGGAGAGCATCGGCAGCCCGATGAGCACCGCGAGGGCGAGTCCGCGGCCGACCCAGGCGGCGGCCACCGTGCCGGTCATCGCCTTGCCGCTGATCTTCCAGACCACCGCCCGCAGCATCCGGCCGCCGTCCAGCGGCAGACCGGGCAGGAAGTTGAAGATCGCAACGATCAGATTGCTGATCATCAGACCGGCGAGCAGCACCCCCGGCACCGTCCCGGACTCGACCAGCTGCATCCCGCCGAAGAAGACCCCGGCGAGCACCAGCGACAGCAGCGGTCCGACGAAGGCCAGGATGAATTCCCTGCCCGGGGTGTCGGAGTCCTTCTCGATCTCCGAGACGCCGCCGAAGAACTGCAGCTGGATCCGCCGCACCGGCAGCTTGAACCGCAGCGCCGCCACCGTGTGCGCCAGCTCGTGGACCAGCACCGAGCCGTAGAAGGCCACCGCGAAGAACAGCGAGACCAGGTAGCGGATCCCGCCGAGGTCGGGCAGCACGGTGTCCAGCTGGTCGCCGAAGACCCAGGTGATCAGGGCCGCCACCAGGAACCAGCTGGGCGCCACGTAGATGGGCACGCCGAAGAAGCGGCCCATGAGGATTCCGCCGCCGGGGCCTCGCGGAGACTTGCCGGGGTCGCCGTTCTGGCCAGGGGCGTCGCTCTTCCGGGACGGCGGCCGACCGCTCTCGCTCACTGCTTCCCCTCGTTCGGATCCGGGCCTGGCACCGGTCATGCGCGCCGAGGCCTCTGCTGCCATGCTATTGCGCCGTTACGCCCGGCGGGCACCGGCGTGTCAGTGGCAGGCCGTAGGGTCGTCCCCCATGGGGACCAGCACCGAGAGCATTCCGCCGCGACCGCCGACATCGCTGTCGCCGTCGCGCGCGGCCGACTTCATGCGCTGCCCGCTGCTGTACCGGCTGCGGGTGATCGACCGGCTGCCCGAGAAGCCGACGCAGGCCGCCACCCGCGGCACCGTGGTGCACGCCGTTCTCGAACGGCTCTTCGACGCCCCGGCGGCCGACCGCACCGCCGAGCGGGCCAGGGATCTGGTGCCCGGCGAGTGGGAGCGGCTGCTGGCCGCGCGGCCCGAGCTGTCGGTGCTGTTCGACGCGGCGGACCCGGCCGCGCTCGCCGCGTGGCTGGACAGCGCCCGCGCCCTGGTGGACCGCTGGTTCACCCTGGAGGACCCGACCCGGCTGGAGCCCGCCGAGCGCGAGCTGTACGTCGAGACGGTGCTGGAGTCCGGGCTGACGCTGCGCGGCTACGTCGACCGGCTGGACGTCGCGCCGGCCACCGGCGACCTGCGGGTGGTGGACTACAAGACCGGCAAGGCCCCGCGCCCGCAGTATGCCGACGAGCCGATGTTCCAGATGTCCTTCTACGCCCTGGTGCTGTGGCGGCTGCGCGGGGTGGTGCCGCGCCGGCTGCAACTGGTGTATCTGGGCAGCGGGGACGTGCTGACGTACGACCCCTCGCAGGCCGATCTGCTGCGCACCGAGCGCAAGCTGCTGGCCCTGTGGGAGGCGATCAGGGCGGCCACCGACAGCGGGGACTGGCGGCCGCGCCGCACCCCGCTGTGCGGCTGGTGCGACCACCAGGCGGTCTGTCCCGAGTTCGGCGGCACTCCCCCGCCCTACCCGCTGGCGGCGATGGCCGGCGCCCCGCCCCTCGTGGGCGAGAATGATCCGGTCTAGCGAGGACGGAGGAGTATTCGTGGCGATCCGCGTGCTGCTGGTGGACGATCAGCCCCTGCTGCGTACCGGTTTCCGGATGATCCTGGAGGCCGAGCCCGACCTGGCGGTGGTCGGTGAGGCCGGGGACGGCCAGCAGGCGCTGGACCAGGTGCGGGCGCTGCAGCCCGATGTGGTGCTGATGGACATCCGGATGCCCCGGATGGACGGGGTGGAGGCCACCCGGCAGATCACCGGGCCGGACCGCGCGGGACCCGCGAAGGTCCTGGTGCTGACCACCTTCGACCTCGACGAGTACGTGATCGAGGCGCTGCGGGCCGGGGCCAGCGGATTCCTGCTCAAGGACGCGCCGGCCGCCGAACTGGTGCAGGCGATCCGGGTGGTGGCCGCGGGCGAGGCGATGCTCGCGCCGAGCATCACCCGGCGGCTGCTGGACAAGTACGCGGGCCGGCTGCCCTCGGGCGACGAGTCGGTGCCGCAGCCGCTGCACGCGCTGACCGAGCGCGAGGTCGAAGTGCTCAAGCTGGTGGCCCGCGGGCTGTCCAACGCGGAGATCGCCGCCGAGCTGTTCGTCTCGGAGACCACCGTCAAGACCCATGTCGGGCACGTCCTGACCAAGCTGGGGCTGCGCGACCGGGTGCAGGCGGCGGTCTACGCGTACGAGAGCGGCCTGGTACGCCCCGGCGCCGGCTGACCGGCCTGCGGGCCGCCCTGCGCCCCGCAGGCCCGTGGTGCGGGCGTCCGGCGCCCCGCCGCCGCTGCCGGAGGCGCCTCCGGCAGCGGCGGCGGGAAAGTGCGGCGGTCAGCCGCTCTGGCCCCGGCCCAGCTCCCAGAACTGCGTGGTGGTGGAGGAGTTCAGCGCCCACTCGACGCCGGTGATGTTGCTGCGGGCGGCGATGTACTGCTTGCCCTGCCACAGCGGCAGCATCGGCACATCGGTGGCGATCAGGTTCTGCGCCTTGGTGAAGTCCGTCGTGGTGGCACCGCGCTCGGCCTGCTTGCGGGTGGCCGGCAGCAACTGGTCCTGGATCGTCTTGTTGTTGTAGGCCAGGTTGAGGAAGTTGTCCTTGTCGAAGAACGGCGCGATGTAGTTGTCCGGGTCCGGGAAGTCGGGCAGCCAGCTCAGCGCGAAGATCTCGTAGTCCCGGTCGGACGCCTTCTTGAGGAAGGTGTTCCACTGCTCGCTCTTGGCCGTGACGTCGAACAGCCCGCTCGCGTTGAGCTGCCGGGCGATCTCCTGGGCCTCGGCCTGGTTCATCGTGCCGCCGTTGTCACGGCGGAAGTTGATGGTCACCGAGACCTTGTCGGTGATGCCGGCGCTGCGCAGCTCGGCCTTGGCCGTCGGGACCGAGGGGTCCTTGTAGATGTTGTAGAACGAGTTGGTGTGCGTGGTGATGCCCTGCGGGATCACCGAGTACAGCGGGTCCGCGGTGCGCTTGTAGACGTCGCGGGTGATCGCCTGCCGGTCGATGACCTGGGCGATGGCCCTGCGCACGACCACGTCCTTGAGGGCCGGCGAGTCGGTGTTGAGGAACAGGAACCGCGCCTCGCCGCCGGGCGACTCGGTGAGCTTGACGTTCGGGTCGGTGCTGCCGAGCAGGGTGCCGATCTGGTCCGGGCTCAGGGTGCGCGCCATCACGTCGATGGTGCCGGCCCGCAGCGCGGCCTCCATCTTGTGCGAGTCGGCGAACAGCTTCAGCTCGATCGCGCTGTTGTTGACCTTGAGGGTGCCGCCGTAGTGCGAGTTCTTCGAGAACTCGCCCTGCTTGGCCTGCACGAAGGAGTCCATCGTGTACGGCCCCGAGCCGACCAGGCGGAAGCCGGTGTACGGCTTGTCGGGGGCGTAGACCTTGCTGTCGACGATCGCGGCGGCCGGGGTGGCGAGCTTGGCGGGGAAGGTCGCGTCCGGCGCCTTGAGGTGGAAGACCACCGTCTTGTCGTCCGGGGCGTCCACCGACTTGACGCCCGATATCAGCGAGGCGGGACCGGCCGCCCAGTTGATCTTCTGCATCCGGTCGATCGAGAACTTCACGTCCTGCGCGGTCAGCGCGTCACCGTTGGAGAACTTCTGGTCCTCCCGCATCGTGCACTGGTACGTGAGCACGCTGACGTCGGTGTAGTGGCAGTCCTTGGCCGCGTCGGGGCTCGGCGTGGTGCTGCCGCGCTGGTAGGTCAGCAGCATCTGGAACGTGTTGTAGAAGACGTTCCAGGTCGCGCTGTCGTACGAGGTGGCGGGGTCGAGCGGCGCCGGGCTGTCCTTGGTCAGCTCGATGCTGTCGGTGGTGCCGACGACGATGGCCTTGCCGCCACCGCTCCCTCCGCCGGAACCGCCGCACCCGGTGAGCAGGGGTGTCATCACGCCCAGCAGGGCGGGCAGCACCAGAAGCTTGCGGTTCATCGTCGTCGTTCTCCTCTTGTTCTGCTCATGTACCGGTGGTGCCCGCGACAGGCTCACGCAGATGGCATGCCACCTGGATGCCGGTGGCCGGAATCAGGCTGAGGCGCGGATCCCGCGGCGGCGAGAACTCCACCACGGCCCGGCCGTTCTCGGCATGCATCGTGACCACACCGCGCCAGAACGGTTCACGCGGTTCGGCTTCCGATGCTTCCTCACGCAGACGCCGGAGGTATTCCAACACATCTTCGGGAGCGTGGCCTCGGCCGGGTGCGATAGCGACGGTGGTCAGTCCCGGTTCACCGAGCGACTCCATGTCCGCGAAGAGCGATTTCTCCTGCGCCGAGACCTCGGGGGCCAGTTCGAGCCAGCGGTTCTCCAGCAGGGTCCGCAGGTCGCGGGCCTCCCAGCCGCAGTCGCTGACGGCGACCGGGCAGCGCGGGTGGAAGGCGCAGCCCATCGGCGGGCTGGCCGCGTCGGGGATCTCGCCGCGCGGCAGTTCGCGCGGCACCGCGCGCTCCGGGTCGGGCTCGGGGATCGCGGCGAGCAGCGCCTCGGTGTACGGGTGCTGCGGGTCGGCGAAGACCTGCGCGGTCGGGCCGTACTCCACGATCCGGCCCAGGTACATGATCGCGATGGTGTCGCAGAAGAACTTCGCGCTGGCCAGGTCGTGGGTGACGTAGACGTAGGTCAGGTCGAGATCGCGCTTGAGGTCCAGCATCAGCTGGAGGATCTTGGCCCGGACGCTCATGTCCAGCATGGAGATCGGCTCGTCGGCGACCAGCAGTTCGGGCTCCGCGATGATCGCCCGGGCCAGCACGGCACGCTGCTTCTGGCCGCCGGACAGGTCGCCGGGGAATTTGCCCAGGTAGCGCTCGGGCGGGGTCAGGCCGACCCGCTCCAGCGCGTCGACGACCCTGGCCTCGTACTCCTGGTCGTTGGCGACGAGGTTGTGGATGCGCAGCGGGTGGCCGACCGCGGTGCGGATGTCCATCGCCGGGTTGAGCGAGGCGTGCGGGTCCTGGAAGACCATCTGCAACTGCCGGCGCAGCGGGCGCAGCCGGCGCTCACCGAGTTCGGTGATGTCCTGGCCGCGGTAGCGGATGCTGCCCGCGGTGGCCTTGGTCAGGCCGATCAGGGTGCGGCCGAGCGTGGTCTTGCCCGAGCCGGACTCGCCGACCAGGCCGAGGACCTCGCCCTTGCGCAGGGTGAGGTCGATGCCGTCGACGGCGCGGACCGCGCCGGCGGCCCGGCCGGAGAAGCGGCCGAGCAGCCCGCCGCGCAGGCCGAAGTGCACTTCGAGGCCGGTGGCCTCGACCAGCGCCTCTCCCACCGGGGCGGCGGCCTCCTCGCCGGACGGGTCGATGTCAGGCTTCGTCAGCAACGCTGATCTCCTTCACAGCGGCGAGCGGTTCACGCCCGTCGGGTCCCAGCTCGTCCACCAGTGCGGGCTGCGCCTCGATCGCCTGGTGCCAGCAGGCGCTGACCACACCGGTCGGCAGGAGCACCTCGGGCGGCTCCACCGTGGCGCAGCCGCGCATCGCGACCGGGCAGCGCGGGTGGAAGCGGCAGCCCTGCGGCGGTTCCACCAGGTCGGGCGGGCTGCCGGGGATGAAGTGCAGTCCCGTGGTGGCCAGCGAGATGGTGGAGCGGAGCAGTTCCTTGGTGTACGGGTGCTGCGGGTGGGCGAACACCTCGCGGGCGTCGCCCTGTTCCACGATGTGACCGGCGTACATCACCGCGACCCGGTCGCACGCCTCGGCGACGATACCCAGGTTGTGGGTGATGAGCACCAGTGAGGTGTCGAAGTTCTTCCGCAGGTCGGCGAGGATCTTGATGATCTGCGCCTCGACCAGCACGTCGAGCGCGGTCGTCGGCTCGTCGGCGACGATGAACGCGGGCCGCAGCACCAGGGCGAGCGCGATCATGATGCGCTGCCGCATGCCGCCGGAGAATTCGTGCGGGTAGCTGCTGTAGCGGCTCTCGGGGATGCCCATGCCGCGCAGCGCGCTCAGCGCGCGGGCCTTGATCTCCTTCTTGGGCAGGCCCTTGTGGTGGGCGCGCAGCGCCTCCTCGAAGTGCTGCGATATCCGCATCAGCGGGTTGAGCCGGGTCATCGGCTCCTGGAAGATCAGTCCGAGTTCGGGGCCGCGCAGCCGCTGGATCTCCCGGGCGGGCAGCCCGACCAGGTTGCGTCCCGCGGCGCCGGAGCTGCGCAGGACGACCTCGCCGTCGACGGCGGCGGCGGGCGGGGTCAGGCCGAGCACCCCGCGGCCGAGGGTGGACTTGCCGCAGCCGGACTCGCCGACCAGGCCGAGGGTCTCGCCGGGCCGTACGTCGAAGGTGACGCCGTCCACGGCTCGTACCGGGCCGCGGTCGGTGCCGTACCAGACGCGCAGGTCGCGGACGGACAGGACGGGTTCGGTCACTTGACGGCCTCGCCTTCGGGAACCGCGGGAGCGGTGACGGTACGGCGCCGGGTGTGCGCGGGCAGCAGCACCTTGCGGATCGGGCGGCGCCGCATGGTCGGGTTGAGCACGTCGTTGAGTCCCTCGCCGAGCAGCGTGAAGCCGAGGATGGCGAGAACCATGGCGACGCCCGGGTAGAGGCTGGTCCACCACATGCCGGCGTTGGCGTCGTCGATGGCGCGCTCCAGGTCGTAACCCCATTCGGCGGCCTGGGTGGGCTGGATGCCCAGGCCGAGGAAGCCCAGTCCCGCCAGGGTGCCGATGCCGTCGGCGGCGTTCATGGTGGTGATCACCGGGACGGACTGGATGACGTTGCCGAAGAGGTACTTGCGGATGACCACGGACGGCTTGGCGCCCATCGCGCGGGCGGCCTCCACGAAGGTGGCCTCCCGGGCGGACAGCGCGGAGGCCCGGACGACGCGGTAGTACTGCGGGATGTAGACCACCGTGATGGACAGCGCCGCGGTGACCACACCGCCGCCGGAGATGCCGGAGAAGACGAAGCCGGCCACGATGGCGAGCAGCAGGTAGGGGAACGCGAACAGGGCGTCCATCACCAGCACCAGGATGCGGTCGAGCCAGCCGCCGAAGTAGCCGGAGACCAGGCCGAGCAGCACCCCGATGATCAGCGAGAAGATCACCGCGAGCACCATCACCTCAAGCGCCGTGCGGGCGCCGTAGATGGTGCGGGACAGCACGTCGAGGCTCTGCACGGTGGTGCCGAACCAGTGGTCGCCGTCGGGCGAGCCCTGCTTGGGGAAGGCCTTGCCGTCCGAGGTGTAGGTGTCGAAGCTGTAGGGCGCGATAAGCGGCGCGAAGAGCGCGGTGACCACGAACAGCGTGGAGAGGACGGCGCCGGTCCACAGCATGAACTTCGGTACGCCGCGGGCCTCGCGGATCGCGGAGGTGATCCGGCGCAGGCCGCCGAAGCGGCTGGACGTGGTGGGCTCGATCGGCCCGGAGGCGAGTGTCGTCGTGGCCATCAGTACCGCACCCTCGGGTCGATCAGCGCGTTGACGAAGTCGATCAGCAGGCTGATCGCGACGACGACCAGGGCGAAGACGGTGACGATGCCCTGGACGGCGACGTAGTCGCGCTGGTTGATGTAGTCGATCAACTGGCGTCCGATGCCCGGCCAGTTGAAGATCTTCTCGGTGAGCACCGCGCCGCCGAGCAGCATGGCGACCTGAAGGCCGAGCACCGTGATCACCGGCACCAGGGCGTTGCGGAAGCCGTGCCGGGCGACGACATGGCGTTCCCTGACCCCGCGGGCGCGGGCCGCCTCGATGTAGTCGCCCTGCAGCGCCTGGATGAGGTTGATCCTGATCATCCGGATGAAGACGCCGACGATCAGCAGACCGAGCGCGACGGACGGCAGCAGCAGGTGCTGGAGGATGTCGCCGACCGCGTTCCAGTCGTTGTTCAGCGCCGCGTCCACGAGCAGGATGTGCGTCTGGGTGGGCACGTTGAGCTGGATCAGCGGGGAGGCCTGTCCCGAGGTGGAGCCGAACGCGAGGATGAGCAGCGGCGCGGTGACGAAGACGGGGGCCGCGTAGGTGATGGTGCTGGCCAGCCGGCTGATCACATCGACCGGGCGGTCCCGGTAGCGGCCGGCCAGCAGGCCCACCGGGATGCCGATGACGGTGGCGAAGACCAGCGCGCCCGCGGTCAGGGTCAGGGTGGCGCCGCCGTTCTCGATGATGATGTCGCGCACGCTGCGGCGGTCGGAGAAGGTGGTGCCGAAGTTCAGGGTCACCACCGACTTCAGGTAGTCCCAGAACTGCTGGTAGAGCGGTGCGTCGAAGCCCGCCGCGTGCCGTCTCGCGGCGAGTTCCGCCGCGTTCAGCTTGCCGCCCTGCGAGGCCGAGATCGGGTCGCCGGGTGCCACCCGCATCATGACGAAGACCAGGATCAGCAGGATCAGGATCATGGGCACGGCGAGCGCGATCCGGGTGAGGATGTAGCGCCGCAGCGAGCCCGACTGCTTGCTCGTGTTGCTCATGCGGTGACTTTCCGGTGGCTGTCCGGTCTGGCCCGGACCGTGGACGACGGGATGCGCGGGGAGGTGCCGCGAGCCGCGGCCGGCCCGCGGGGGTCACTCCCCCGCGGGCCGGCCGGAGGTCACTTCGTGCCGAGTTCGTACAACCGGAACATCGTCGGGTCGAGCGCCTTGTCGGCACCGGTCACCCCGTCACGGATGACGACGGTCTGCTTGCCCTGCCACACCGGGATGATCGGGACGTCCTCGGCCACGATCTTCTGGATGTCGGCGAAGGCCTGGTTGCGCACCGTCTTGTCGTCGGTGCCCTGCTCCTTGGTGAGCAGCGCCAGGATCTGCGGGTTGACGTAGCCGGTGCCCAGGAAGGGCTCCTTGGTCAGGAACGGCGCGACGTCGTTGTCGGGGTCGGGCAGGTCCGGGTACCAGCCGATCATGTACGAGGCGTACGTGTCGGACTTCTCGTCCTTCTGGTACTGCTGCCACTCGGTGGAGCTGAGGGTCACCTTGAACAGGCCGGTGGCCTCCAGCTGCCGCTTGATCGTGGTCGCCTCGTCGGCGGAGGCGGCACCGTAGTGGCTGGGCGTCCAGGCGTACGCCAGCGACACCGGGGTGCTGATGCCGGCCGCGGTGAGCAGCGCCTTGGCCTTGGCGGTGTCCGGGGCGCCGTACTTGTCCTTGAAGGCGTCCGTGTGGCCCTCGATGCCGTTGCCGACCATCGAGTAGAGCGGGGCCACGGTGTCGTCGTAGGCCTCCTTGGCGATGCCGGCCCGGTCGATGACCTGGGCCACGGCCTGCCGCACGGCCTTCTGGTCGGCCGGCTTCACCTTGGCGTCGAAGACCAGGTAGCGCTTCTCGGTGCCGGTGCCTTCCAGCACCTGGATGCCCGAGGTCTTCTTCAGGTCCTGGGTGTCGGTGGGCGACAGGCTGCGGAAGGCCGCGTTGACCGTGCCGTCCTTGACGGCCGACTTGAGCGCGGACGCGTCGGAGAAGTACTGGAGCACAACCTGGCCGTTGTTCAGCTTGTTGGTGCCCTTGTACGTCTTGTTGGCCTTCAGCGACGCCTGCTGCTTGGCGGTGTACTTGTCCAGCGTGTACGGGCCGGAACCGATGATCTTCGAGCCGTCGAGCAGCTTGTCGGCCGGGAAGACCTTCTCGTCGACGATCGCGCCGGCGTCGGTGGCGAGCACCGAGGGGAAGGTCGAGTCGGGGTTCTTGAGGTGGAAGACGACCTTGTCGGCACCGGTGACCGTGGTGCTGTCCAGGTTGGCCAGCAGGCTCGACGGGCCGTTCGGGGCGGCGATCTTGAGCATCCGGTCGAAGGTGAACTTCACCGAGGCCGACGTCAGCGCGTCGCCGTTGGAGAACACCAGGCCGGGCTGCAGGTCGCAGGCGTAGGTCTTGGGGTCGGTGAAGCTGCAGCTCTTGGCCGCGTCCGGGGCCGGCGTGGTGGCGCCGGTCGGGAAGTGCATCACTTTCTGGTAGACGCTGTCGATGACCTCCCAGGAGCCGTAGTCGTACGCTCCCGCGGGGTCCAGCGAGGACACCGAGTCGGTGGTTCCGACGATCACGGCACCCTTGCCGCCGCCGCTGCTGCTACCGCCACCGTCGTTGCCGGACGAACTATCCTTTTTACCACCGCACGCGGAGGCGCCGATGGCCAGGAAGGCCACGGCGGCTGCGGCGACGACACGCTTGTTTCGTGACATCCAGTGAATCCCCTTGCTCACATGCCGGTCGGTTGAGTCGGCATCGACCGTCGAGGACATTAGCGGGGCGGCCATCGCTCACCGGGACACGGAGTGATTGAGGGGACATTACATACCGGTAACAGGACGTTCACCTCCGATATGCGGACGTGGGGGCTATCGACCCTCGGTACGTCAAAACGGACACTTCGCCCGGGTAAAGATGCGGTAAGTGAAATCTCATCCAGTCGGAGCACCCGCTGTCGATGGGGCGTCGTGTGACAATCATCACACCCCCCGGATTCCACTCCGTGAGATTTTATTCAGGGATCACACTCAGTGCAGATCCACGTTCACAGAGCGCCTGACCAGGGACTGGAGAAAAGGGACATCCACCTGGTCGAGCGACCGTACGACGCTGCGCCCCGGGGCCGGCGCGATCGGCACCAGCGACGGCACCGCGACCACCTGGCAGCCGGCCGCCTCCGCCGAGGCGATCCCCGTGAGGGTGTCCTCGACCACCACGCAGGCGGCCGGGTGGGCGCCGAGCCGGGCCGCGGCGGTCAGATACGGGTCAGGGTGCGGCTTGGTACGGGCGATCTCGTCCCCCGCGAGAGTGAAAGCGAAGTTCTCGGCGCCCAGCGAGCGCAGCATCACGTCGATCGTGCGCCGGTGCGAGGCCGACACCAGCGCCGTCGGCACCCCGTGCGCCCCCAGTTCGGTCAGCAGCCGCCTGGCTCCCGGCATCAGCGGGGCGCCGCGGGCGATCAGCCGCTCGAACCGGGTGTCGATCGCGACCATCAGCTCCGCCAGGGTCGCCGTGGTGCCGGTCACCTCCATCAGGTGGCCGACGCTGCGGGCCATCGGCCCGCCCACCACGACCGCCTTGTGCACCTCGTCGAGCACATGGCCGAGATCCGCGAAGACCTCGGTCTCCGCCGCCCACCAGATGCCCTCGGTGTCCACCAGGGTGCCGTCCATGTCCAGCAGGACCGCCTGCAGGCCGTGGCCGTGGCCCGGACGGGTGGCGACGACGGGGGTGCTGCTGGTCATAGGCTCACTCCTCGGCCGAGGTGCGGACCCGGCGCCGGACCGGTGCCGACGCGCCCTTTCCTGGGGACACGAAGGCCGGTCGCTGCGTCCCGCGAACAGGAGAGCGACCGGCCTCTGCCGGACGAACCAGTCTACGTCGCCGCGCCGGGCCGCGCCCGACGACCGGGCGACGAGCGTGTGACAAGCACACGAAGGGCGGTGGACGGGCACCCGCGCGCCCGTTCGCCCCCGGCCCCGCGGGCAGCGGGGCCGGGGGCGGCGGCGGCGACTCAGCGGGCAGGCGGCAGCGGCTCAGCGGGCGTTGAAGTACTTCGCCTCCGGGTGGTGGATGACGATCGCGTCGGTGGACTGCTCGGGGTGCAGCTGGAATTCCTCCGACAGCTTCACGCCGATCCGCTCCGGTTCGAGCAGCGCCGCGATCTTGGCGCGGTCCTCCAGGTCGGGGCAGGCACCGTAGCCGAGCGAGAAGCGCGCGCCCCGGTACTTCAGCGCGAACATGTCCTCGACGTCGCCCGGGTCCTCGCCGCCGTACCCCAGCTCGGCGCGCACCCTGGCGTGCCAGTATTCGGCCAGCGCCTCGGCGAGCTGCACCGACAGGCCGTGCAGCTCCAGGTAGTCCCGGTAGGAGTCGGCCGCGAACAGCTCGGCTGCCGCGTCCGAGACGCGGTTGCCGACCGTGACCACCTGGAAGCCGACCACATCGGTCTCGCCCGAGTCCTCGGGCCGGAAGAAGTCGGCCAGGCACAGCCGCCGCCCCCTGCGCTGCCGGGGGAAGCTGAAACGGGTGCGCTCGGTGCCGTCCTCGTGCAGCACGATCAGGTCGTCGCCCTTGGACACGCACGGGAAGTAGCCGTAGCTGACCGCGGCCTCCAGCAGGCTCTCGGACTGCAGCCGGGTCAGCAGCCCGCGCAGCCGCGGCCGGCCCTCGCTCTCCACCATCTCCTCGTACGTCGGCCCCGAGGCGCGCGCCTGCTTCAGGCCCCACTGGCCCTTGAACAGGGCGCCCTCGTCGAGCCAGGAGGCGTAGTCGGCAAGCTGGATGCCCTTGACCACCCGGCTGCCCCAGAACGGCGGGGTGGGCACCGGATTGTCGACGGCGACGTCGGAGCGGATCTGGCCGAGGTTGACCTCCGGCTCCTCGGGCTCCTGCGGGCGGGCCGCCACCCGGCGCTGCTTCAGCTCGGGCAGCTTGGCGCCCGGCACCCCGCGCTTGACGCCGATCAGCGCGTCCATCAGCCGCAGCCCCTCGAAGGCGTCGCGGGCGTAGCGCACCTCGCCGAGGTAGATCTCGTGCAGGTCCTGCTCGACGTAGGCGCGGGTCAGGGCGGCGCCGCCGAGGATGACCGGGTATTCGGCGGACAGCCCGCGCTGGTTCAGCTCCTCCAGGTTCTCCTTCATGATCACCGTGGACTTCACCAGCAGCCCCGACATGCCGATCACATCGGCCCGGTGCTCCTGCGCGGCGTCCAGGATCACCGACACCGGCTGCTTGATGCCCAGGTTGACCACGTTGTAGCCGTTGTTGGACAAGATGATGTCCACCAGGTTCTTGCCGATGTCGTGGACGTCGCCGCGGACGGTGGCCAGCACGATGGTGCCCTTGCCTCCGCCGTCCTCGCTCTTCTCCATATGCGGTTCGAGATAGGCGACGGCGGACTTCATGACCTCGGCGGACTGGAGCACGAAGGGCAGCTGCATCTGTCCCGAGCCGAACAGCTCGCCGACCACCTTCATGCCGGCCAGCAGGGTGTCGTTGACGATCTCCAGCGCGGGCCGCTCGGCCAGTGCCGCGTCCAGGTCGTCGGTCAGGCCGTTCTTCTCGCCGTCGATGATCCGCCGCTGGAGCCGTTCCTCCAGCGGCAGCGCCGCCAGCTCCTCGGCCTTGCCCGCCTTGACCGACCGGCTGTCGACCCCCTCGAACAGCTCCATCAGCCGCTGGAGCGGGTCGTAGTCCTCGCGCCGGGCGTCGTAGACCAGGTCGTAGGCGACCTGCCGCTGCTCCTCGGGGATGCGGGCGATCGGCACGATCTTGGAGGCGTGCACGATCGCCGAGTCCAGGCCGGCCTTGACGCACTCGTCGAGGAAGACCGAGTTGAGCACCACCCGGGCGGCCGGGTTCAGGCCGAAGGAGATGTTCGACAGGCCGAGGGTGGTCTGCACGTCGGGGTGGCGGCGCTTGAGCTCGCGGATCGCCTCGATGGTGGCGACGCCGTCGCCGCGGGACTCCTCCTGGCCGGTGCAGATGGTGAAGGTCAGGCAGTCGATGAGGATGTCGGACTCGTGGATGCCCCAGTTGCCCGTGAGGTCGGCGATCAGCCGCTCGGCGATCCCGACCTTGTGCTCGACGGTCCTGGCCTGCCCCTCCTCGTCGATGGTCAGCGCGATCAGGGCGGCGCCGTGCTCGACGGCCAGCTCGGTGACCCGGGCGAAGCGGGACTCGGGGCCGTCGCCGTCCTCGTAGTTCACCGAGTTGAGCACCGCGCGCCCGCCGAGCTTCTCCAGGCCGGCCCGCAGCACGTCGACCTCGGTGGAGTCCAGCACGATCGGCAGCGTCGAGGCGGTCGCGAAGCGCCCGGCGACCTCGGCCATGTCGGCGACGCCGTCCCGGCCGACGTAGTCCACGCACAGGTCGAGCAGGTGGGCGCCCTCCCGGATCTGCTCGCGGGCCATCTCGACGCAGTCCTCCCAGCGGCCCTCCAGCATCGCGTCGCGGAATTTGCGCGACCCGTTGGCGTTGGTGCGCTCGCCGATGGCCAGGTACGAGGTGTCCTGGCGGAAGGGGACGGTCTGGTAGAGCGAGGCGGCGCCCGGCTCGGGGCGCGGGTTGCGCGGGGTCAGCTCGTGGCCGCCGACCCGCTCGACCAGCTGCCGCAGATGCTCGGGCGTGGTGCCGCAGCAGCCGCCGACCAGCGACAGGCCGTACTCCCTGGCGAAGGTCTCGTGCGCGTCGGCCAGCTCGGACGGGCTGAGCGGGTAGTGCGCGCCGTCCTTGGTGAGCACCGGCAGGCCCGCGTTGGGCATGCAGGTCAGCGGGACGCGCGAGTGCCGGGCCAGATAGCGCAGGTGCTCGCTCATCTCGGCCGGCCCGGTCGAGCAGTTCAGGCCGATCATGTCGATGCCGAGCGGTTCGAGCGCGGTGAGCGCGGCGCCGATCTCGGAGCCGAGCAGCATGGTGCCGGTGGTCTCGACGGCGACCTGGCAGATCAGCGGCAGGTCCACGCCCGCCTCGGCCATCGCCCGGCGGGAGCCGACCAGCGCGGCCTTGACCTGGAGCAGGTCCTGCATCGTCTCGACCACCAGCGCGTCGGCGCCGCCGGCGATCAGCCCGGCGGCGTTGGCGTGGTAGCCGTCGCGCAGGTGCTGGTAGGTGGTGTGGCCCAGGGTGGGCAGTTTGGTGCCGGGGCCGATCGAGCCGAACACCCAGCGCTGGCGGCCGTCGGCGCTGAAGTCGTCGGCGACCTCGCGGGCCAGCCGGGCGCCGGCCACGGCCAGCTCGTAGATGCGGTCGTCGATGTCGTACTCGCTGAGCGCGGTGGCGTTGGCGCCGAAGGTGTTGGTCTCGACGCTGTCCACCCCGGCCGCGAAGTAGGCCTCGTGGACCGAGCGGACGATGTCGGGACGCGTGACGTTCAGGATCTCGTTGCAGCCTTCGAGCTGCTGGAAGTCGTCGAGGGTGGGCTCCTGCGCCTGGAGCATGGTGCCCATCGCGCCGTCGGCGACGACGATGCGGGTGGCGAGTGCCTGGCGCAGGGCGGCGGCGCGGGCATTGCTCGCGGCGGCGGGTGCGGCGGACGACGGGGACGGCGAGGCCATGGAACTGCTCCCTGGGGTGCGACGGCTGTCGGCTATGCGCCGCCCGACCCGTGCGGGACGGATGGCGCACCTAGCCAGAGTAGCTGGCAGGTCTACCCCGCCTCGAAGGCATTCCGAAGGGCGGACGGGTGGTGCCGTCCGAATCTCTGCGATGATGAAGGTCGACAATGCCGACCGCGGCACGCGGGTGACTCTTCCCGCCGATCCTGTCGGCTCGTCGTCCCGTAGCGTCTCGTCCCGTCCGTCGTGACATCGTCGTTTTCCGCAGGTGTCCGCAGGTGTCCGCCGTTTTCTGCCGTCCCCGTCTCCGCCCTTGGAGTGCATGCCATGCCGGGTTCCATCCAGTCACTGGAGCGCGCGGCCGCGGTTCTCCGGCTGCTGGCCGGGGGCGAGCGGCGGCTGGGCCTGTCGGACGTGGCCTCCTCGCTGGGCCTTGCCAAGGGCACCGCGCACGGCATCCTGCGCACCCTCCAGCAGGAGGGCTTCGTCGAGCAGGAGCCGGTGTCGGGCAAGTACCAGCTGGGCGCGGAGCTGCTGCGGCTGGGCAACAGCTATCTGGACGTGCACGAGCTGCGGGCCCGCGCCCTGGTGTGGACCGACGACCTGGCCAGGTCCAGCGGCGAGGCGGCGTATCTGGGCGTGCTGCACCAGCACGGGGTGCTCATCGTGCACCACGTCTTCCGGCCCGACGACAGCCGCCAGGTGCTGGAGGTCGGCGCGATGCAGCCGCTGCACAGCACCGCGCTGGGCAAGGTGCTGTCGGCCTTCGACCCGGTGGCGCGCAACGAGGTCGCCGAGGGCGAGCTGGCGGCGCTGACCGCCCGTACGGTGACCGGCGCGGCCGGCTTCGAGTCGGTGCTCGACCTGACCCGGGCCCGCGGCTGGGGCGCCGACCTGGAGGAGACCTGGGACGGCGTGGCCTCGGTGGCGGCGCCCGTCTACGACCGGCGGCGGATGCCGGTGGGCGCGGTGGGCGTCACCGGGGCGGTGGAACGGGTCTGCGACGCGGACGGCATCCAGCCCCGGCTGGTGGCCGCGGTACGCGACTGCGCCCGCGCGGTCTCCCGTGATCTGGGCGCCGGCCGCTTCTGACCCGGCTCCGGCCGACGGCGAAGCCCACTCCCACTCCCACTCCCACTCCGGCTCCCACCGGCGAGGTCTGGCTCACATCCCTCTTGACCTGCGCAACCCAAGGGGAGAACACTCTCGTCCAGCGATCGACAATGTCGAACACCGGACGGATTGTGACAAGGGAGTCGCTGTGTCCAACGGCCATATCGTCATCGGCGAGATCTTCGGTACCGCCGTGCTCATCCTGCTCGGCTGCGGCGTCTGCGCCGCCGTGACACTCAAACGGTCCAAGGCCAGGGACGCCGGTTGGCTGGCGATCACCTTCGGCTGGGGATTCGGCGTGCTGGGCGGCGCCTACATCGCCAACGGCTACTCCGGCGGGCATCTGAACCCCGCGGTCACCCTGGGCATCGCGATCAAGACCGGTGAGTGGTCGAAGGTGCCGTACTACCTGCTCGGTCAGCTGATCGGAGCACTGATCGGCGCTTTTCTGGTCTGGGTGGCCTATCTGGGGCAGTTCCAGGCCCATCTGACCGACCCCGAGGTCACCGCGGGCCGCGAGAGCGACCCCGCGGGGCCGACGACGGGCAACAAGGCCCAGCCCGGCGGCCCGGTGCTCGGGATCTTCGCGACCGGCCCCGAGATCCGCAACCCGCTGCAGAACCTGCTCACCGAGGCCGTCGCCACCATGGTGCTGGTGCTCTTCATCCTTACGCAGGGCATGACCGACGGTCTGGCGGAGAATGGAATGGGCATCCTGCTCACCGCGCTGATCGTGGTCGGACTCGGTCTGTCACTCGGAGGGCCCACCGGCTACGCGATCAATCCGTTCCGGGATCTCGGACCGCGGATCGTGCACAGCCTGCTGCCGCTGCCCGGCAAGGGCGGTTCCGACTGGGGCTACGCATGGATCCCGGTGGCCGGCCCGCTGGCCGGCGCCGCCATCGCAGGCGGACTGTACCGGCTCGCGTTCACATAGAGCCGTACGGGACCGCTGTCGTCACCCGGACCACCGAGCGCAGACCCGACGAGGAGCACACCATGACCGACACTCCCACCAGCAGCCACGGCACAGGACCGTTCATCGCGGCGATCGACCAGGGCACCACATCGAGCCGCTGCATCATCTTCGACCGCGACGGCCGGATCGTCGCCGTCGACCAGAAGGAGCACGAGCAGATCTTCCCCAAGCCCGGCTGGGTCGAGCACGACGCGGCGGAGATCTGGACGAACGTCCAGGAGGTGGTCGGCAGCGCCATCACCAAGGCCGGCCAGGACATCGCCGGCTTCACCCCCGCCGACGTCAAGGCGATCGGCATCACCAACCAGCGCGAGACCACGATGCTGTGGGACAAGAACACCGGGCAGCCGGTGCACAACGCGCTGGTCTGGCAGGACACCCGCACCGACGCGCTCTGTCGTGAGCTGGGGCGCAACGTCGGCCAGGACCGCTTCCGGCGGCAGACCGGCCTGCCGCTCGCGTCGTACTTCGCGGGGCCGAAGATCCGCTGGCTGCTCGACAATGTCGACGGGCTGCGGGAGCGGGCCGAGCGCGGCGAGATCCTGTTCGGCACCATGGACTCCTGGGTGATCTGGAACCTCACCGGCGGGGTCGACGGCGGCAAGCACGTCACCGACGTCACCAACGCCTCCCGGACCCTGCTGATGGACCTCAAGACCCTCCAGTGGGACGCGAAGATCTGCGACTCGATCGGCGTCCCCATGGCGGTGCTGCCGGAGATCAGGTCGTCCTCCGAGGTCTACGGCACCACCGACGTCGGCGGCCTCGACGCCGTCCCGGTGGCCTCCGCGCTCGGCGACCAGCAGGCCGCGCTGTTCGGCCAGACCTGCTTCGCCGTGGGCGAGGCGAAGTCCACCTACGGCACCGGCACCTTCATGCTGATGAACACCGGTGAGACCCCGGTGAACTCCTACGCGGGCCTGATCACCACCGTCGGCTACCGGATCGGCGACGCCAAGCCGGTCTACGCCCTCGAAGGCTCCATCGCGGTGACCGGCTCGCTGGTGCAGTGGATGCGCGACCAGATGGGCCTGATCAGCACCGCCGCCGAGATCGAGACGCTGGCCTCCTCGGTGGAGGACAACGGCGGCGCCTACTTCGTACCGGCCTTCTCCGGCCTCTTCGCCCCCTACTGGCGCTCCGACGCGCGCGGGGTGATCGCGGGCCTGACCCGGTACGTCACCAAGGCGCACATCGCCCGCGCCGTCCTGGAGGCCACCGCGTGGCAGACCCGGGAGATCGCCGACGCGATGTTCAAGGACTCCAGCACCGAGGTCACCACGCTCAAGGTCGACGGCGGCATGACGTCCAACAACCTGCTCATGCAGACCCTCTCGGACTTCCTGGACGTGCCCGTGGTGCGCCCGATGGTCGCCGAGACCACCTGTCTGGGCGCGGCCTACGCGGCCGGTCTGGCGATCGGCTTCTGGCCGGACACCGACGCGCTGCGGGCCAACTGGAAGCGCGCCGCCGAGTGGACCCCGTCCATGGACCCGACGCAGCGCGACAGCGAGTACAAGCAGTGGCTCAAGGCCGTCCAGGCGACCATGGGCTGGATCGACGAGAAGGACTGAGGCACCGATGACCACTCCGCAGAGCGCCCCCGCGACGGGGACGCGTCCGACTGCCGGCGCCGACCCGGGCCGGGCCGAGGCCCGGGAGGCGCTGGGCCGCGCCACGTACGACCTGCTGGTGATCGGCGGCGGCATCCTGGGCATCACGACCGCCTGGCACGCCGCGCAGTCGGGTCTGCGGGTGGCGATGGTGGACGCCGGCGACTTCGCCGGCGCCACCTCCTCGGCGTCCTCCAAGCTGCTGCACGGCGGGCTGCGCTACCTGCAGACCGGCGCGGTGCGGCTGGTCGCCGAGAACCATGTGGAACGCCGGGCGGTGTCCCGGGACGTCGCGCCGCACCTGGCCAATCCGCTGACCTTCTACCTGCCGGTCTACAAGGGCGGCCCGCACGGCGCCGCCAAGCTCGGCGCGGGCGTCTTCGCCTACTCGGCGCTGTCGGCGTTCAGGGACGGTGTCGGGCATGTGATCAGCCCGGCGAAGGCCGCCCGTGACGTGCCGGAACTGCGCACCGACAACCTGCGCGCTGTCGCGGTCTACGAGGACGGGCAGATGAACGACGCCCGGATGGCCCTGATGACGGTCAGGGCCGCCGTGGACGCGGGCGCGGCCGTGCTCAACCACGCCGAAGTGACCGGGCTGCGCTTCACCCGCGGCCGGGTCACCGGCGCCGACCTGCGCGACCGGATCGACGGCACCGCCTTCGGGGTGGACGCGCGGCTGGTGCTCAACGCCACCGGGCCGTGGGTGGACCACCTGCGGCGGATGGAGGACCCGGGCGCGGAACCCTCGATCCGGCTGTCCAAGGGCGCCCACCTGGTGCTGCGGCGCACCGCGCCCTGGCGGGCGGCGCTGGCCACCCCGATCGACAAGTACCGCATCACCTTCGCGCTGCCGTGGGAGGACATGCTGCTGCTCGGCACCACCGACGAGGTCTACGAGGGCGACCCGGCCGAGGTGCGGGTCACCGAGGCGGACACCGCGCAGATCCTGGACGAGGCCGCCTTCTCGGTCCGCGACCAGCAGCTGTCCCGCGACCTGATCACGTACGCCTTCGCGGGGCTGCGGGTGCTGCCCGGCGGGCCCGGCGACACCGCCAAGGCCAAGCGGGAGACGGTGGTCACCGAGGGGCGCGGCGGGATGCTGTCGGTGGCGGGCGGCAAGTGGACGACCTTCCGGCACATCGGGCGCACGGTGATGAACAAGCTCGCCGCACTGCCCGGCCGCCCGCTGGCCGACGGCGTGGAGCCGATGTCCGCGCTGCCGCGCCGGGCGCCGCTGCCCGGGTTCGCCAGCCAGGGCGCCGTCGCCCACCGGCTCCAGGCCGACGGCGGCATCCCCGGGCCGCGGATGGCGCCCGACACGGCCAGGCACCTGGCCGGCCACTACGGCTCGCTGGCCTTCGACATCGCCCGGCTGGCCGCCGAGGACCAGGCGCTGGCCCGGCGTATCCACCCCGACGCGCCGGAGATCTGGGCGCAGGTCGTCTACGCCAGGGACCACGAGTGGGCGCAGCACGCGGACGACGTGCTGCGGCGGCGTACGACGCTGACGATCCGCGGCCTGGACACCCCGGAGATCCGCGCGGAGGTCGAGCGGCTGCTGACCGTACGGGACTGACGGCCGTACGGGACCGACCGCGGTACGCGACCGGCCGCCGTACGCCCGGCGCGCCCGCTCAGCCCTCGCCGGTCAGCCGGTCCAGCTCGGCGAACAGGGCCGTCGGCGCCCTGCCGCCGGTCCTGGCCAGCAGGGTCAGCCAGCGGTCGCGGCCGTCGCGCCACAGGGCCGCCGGGCTGGACTCGGCGACGGCCGCGGCCGTACGGGCGGGCAGCTCGTCCTCGGCCGCCCGGGACGGGGTCAGCCAGTGGGCGGTGCTGTCCTCGGCGAGCCTGGCCATCCACAGCAGATGCCGGGCGGCGTGCCACAGCGCGTCCTGGGCCCGCAGCAGCTCGCCGCGGGCCGTCACGTGCAGCGCGAGCACCAGCCAGTTGGCGAACCGGCCGCACAGGTCGGCGATCTCCTCGGGACTGCCGGGGATGTCCGGCTCCTCGGGCAACGCCGCCAGGACCGGGGTGAGCCGCCCGTCCCTGTCCACCACCACCATCGCGTCCACCGCGGCGCCGCGGGCCGGCCAGTCGCCGACCGAGTCGATGTCGCCGGTGGTGGCGAAGTGGAATTCGCCGCGCACCGGTCCCGGGAAGAAGGCGACATGGGTGCCGAACTCGTTGCGCAGCACCAGGTTCACCGGGCCGACCCGGGCGCACCAGGCGGCCGGGTCGAGCGCGGCACGGGCGGCGGGCTCGAAGAACAGCCAGAATTCGATGTCGCTGTGCTCGTCGCCGCTCCCGGCCGCGAAGGAGCCGTACATCAGGGCCGCGCGGACGCCCTGGTCCGCGCGGCAGAGCTCCCGTACCCGGGAGATGAGGTCATGCTGGATCATCCGGCCCAGTATGGGTCGCGGCCGGAAAGGGCGACAGCGGTTTCCAGGTCGCCCGCGCCCGCGGGGATCTCCACCGGTTCACCGAAGCCCTTGTAGTCGCGGTACATCTGCGCGTTCTCGCGCACCGCGGCCAGCAGCTGCTCGGCGGTGCCGTCGGCGACGCGGTAGTCCTGCCCCGTCGCCTTGGCCAGATCCCAGCCGTGCAGGCACAGTTCGAGGAAGAGCATGGCGGCCATGCCGGAGGCCGGCATGGCGCTGATCTCGCCCTCCCAGACGGCCGGGTCGGCCCAGGCGGCGACGGACCGGTCCAACTGCTCGGCATACTGCCGCGCCCACTGCGGGTCCGCGGTGAAGTCCCGGGTGGCGAGGTCGTCGGGGTGCGGCTCGCGCCTGGCCCGCAGCTCCATGCCGATACCGGTGAAGGCGACCAGGTGGTTGACCAGGGCGCGGGTGTCGTAGTCCGGGCAGGGGGTCGGTCCTGCGAGCCGGTCCCGGCCGATCCCGGCGGTGATACGGGCCGCCTCCCGCGCGCTGTCGGCGATCTGTGCGTGGAAGTTCATGCCCGCGACGCTACGCAGCGCCCCGCGGCCCGTCTTGAACAAACGCGACACCGCATAGGCTGGGGCCATGACCGGGCACGGCTTGAGCCGCGGGGTGCTGCGGCCGGACGCGGCGGCCGGCTTCCTCGACGTACGCAAGCAGCCGCCCGCGCCCGCCCTGGCCGGCCTCGTGGACTTCTACTGGAACCCCCGCTGGGACCTGCGCGGGCGCGACCCGTACGAGCAGAAGGTGCTCGCGCACCCCAATGTGCACCTGGTCTTCGAACCGGAGGGGGCGCTGGTCTACGGGGTCCAGCGCGGGGTGTTCGTCCGGCAACTGGCCGGGGCGGGACAGGTCTTCGGGGTGAAGTTCCGGCCGGGGGCCTTCCGGCCGTTCGCGCACGGCCCGGTGGCCGCCCTCGCCGACCGTACGGTCCCGGCCGCCGGCGTCTTCGGAGCCGCGGTGGCGGAGGTGGGCCGGCGGATCCTGGCGCTGGACGACCTGGCGGCGATGGCCGCGCTCGCCGACGGCTTCCTGCTCGGCCTGCTGCCCGCGCTGCCGGCCGACCCGCAGGTCGCTGAGGTCGCCGCCCTGGTCGAGACGATCACCGCGAGCCCGCGGCTCTTCCGGGTGGACGAGCTGGCCCGGGGCCTCGGCATGCCGGTCCGGCGGTTGCAGCGGCTCTTCGCGGAATACGTCGGAGCGTCGCCGAAGTGGGTGCTGCGCAGAGCCCGGCTGCACGAGGCCGCCGCCCGGGCCGACGAGGGGGCCGGCCTGGACTGGGCGGCGCTCGCCGCCGACCTCGGCTACGCCGACCAGGCGCACCTCACCCGGGACTTCACCGCCGCGGTCGGCTCGCCGCCCAGCAGATACGCGGGCCGCTGAATTCCGGTTTCGTTAGGTGTTCGGGCCTCCCAGGCACATAATGAGGGTATACATCGGAGGTCTGGCGGCGCCGCGGGACCTGAACAAGGGGAGGGCGCGGATGGCGGTCACCGACGAGGCCATCGAGAAGATCAAGGAGATGATCGTCTCCGGGGCGCTCCGGCCCGGCGACCGGCTCCCCAAGGAGAGCGAGCTGGCCGCCGAGCTGGGCCTGTCGCGCAATTCGCTGCGCGAGGCCGTGCGGGCGCTGTCGCTGATCCGGATCCTCGACGTGCGGCAGGGCGACGGCACGTACGTCACCAGCCTCGACCCGCAGCTGCTGCTCGAAGCGCTGAGCTTCGTGGTGGACTTCCACCGCGACGACACGGTGCTGGAATTCCTCGCGGTGCGGCGCATCCTGGAGCCGGCCGCCACCGCGATGGCGGCGATCCGCATCCCCGCGGAGGAGCTGGACGTGCTGGAGGGCAAGCTCGACGCGCTCGGGCCGGAGCCCTCGGTGGAGGAACTGGTCGCCTCCGACCTGGAATTCCACCGCGGCATCGTGCAGGGCTCGGGCAATTCGGTGCTGTGCTCGCTCCTGGACGGCCTGTCGGGACCCACGACCCGCGCGCGTGTCTGGCGCGGCCTCACCCAGGAGGACGCGGTGTCGCGGACGCTGCATGAGCACCGGGCGATCCTGAGCGCGCTCAGGGATCGCGACGCGGAGGCTGCGCGGTCCTGGGCGACGGTGCATGTCGCCAGCGTCGAACAATGGCTCCGCTCGACGCTCTGAATCCCCCGGGCGACCGGGGCGTCCCGCCGTCTCCACACGACGGTCCGCCGTGGCTTGTCGCGCAGTTCCCCGCGCCCCTGAGGGGTTGCCGCTTGCGGTGGCGTTGCTTCTTTTCCGCCGCGGTGGTTGCGCGGGCCGTTCCTCGCACCCCTGGTGGCCTGCCCTCTGCGCAAGAGGGCGCCCCTCAGGGGCGCGGGGAACTGCGCGGCCGGCCGCGACACACGGGGCGGGCAAGGCACGGGCAGCCGCCGGCCAGGCGCCGGGCTCAGGTCAAGGCATAGACGCGGGAAGCGTTTCCGCCGAAGACGGCGGACCGCTCGGCCGCGGAGAGGCCGCCCACGGCCTCCTCCGCCAAGGCCAGCACGGCCCCGTACGTCGCGGCAAGCGTGCAGACCGGCCAGTCGGAGCCGAACAGGACCCGGGACGGGCCGAAGACGTCGAGGGCGTGCCGCGCGTACGGCAGGACGTCGCCCGGCTTCCACCGCCCCCAGTCGGCCTCCGTCACGAGCCCCGACAGCTTGCAGCTGACATTCGGCAGCGCGGCGAGCCGCCGGAGCTGCGCGCCCCACGGCTCCCACCCGCCGGAGGCGACCGGCGGCTTCGCCGCGTGGTCGAGGACGAACCGGAGTTCGGGCAGCGCCGCCGCCGTCTCCAGCGCCGCGGGCAACTCGCGCGGGGTGACCAGCAGGTCGTAGGCCAGGCCCGCAGCGGCGACCGTGGCGAGGCCGCGGCGGACGCCGGCGCGGGCCAGCCACCACGGGTCGGACTCGTCCTGGACCTGGTGGCGTATCGCGACCAGCGGGCCGGTCAGCGAGGCGAGGACATCGCCGAGAGCGGGGTCGGTGAGGTCGGCCCAGCCGACGACGCCGGCGATCCGGCCGCCGGAGGCCGCCGCGGTGGCGAGCAGTTCGCGGGTCTCCTCCAGCGACGAGCTGGACTGCACGACGACGGTCGCGTCGATGCCGTGCTCGGCGAGCAGCGGTTCCAGCTCGGCCAGTTCGAAGGTGCGGGCGATGGGGTCCAGCTCCGCGCCGGTCAGCCACGGCTGCGGGCGCCGCGCGAGGTCCCACAGGTGGTGGTGCGCGTCGATCCGCATCGGCTACTCCCCCGCCGTGACGGTGCCCGCGAGCGGCAGCGGTACGTCGGTGTCCAGCAGGCCGCGTTCGACCAGGGCGTGCCACATCGCGTCCGGGATGTCGTGCTCGAACATCGCGGTGTTGTCCCGCACCTCCTCGGGGCCGGCCGCGCCGACGACGGCGGAGACCACGCTGGAGTGGGCGAAGGGGTAGCGCAGGGCGGCGGCCCGCAGCGGGACGCCGAACTCGCCGCACACCGCCGCCATCTCCAGCGCCCGGTCCAGCAACTCCGGCGGCGCCGCCGCGTAGTTGTAGTGCGCCCCGGGCCTGGGGTCGGCCAGCAGCCCGGAGTTGTAGACCCCGCCGACGACGACCTTGGTGCCGCGGCGCTCGCACACCGGCAGCAGGTCGTCGTAGGCGGTGCGTTCCAGCAGGGTCCAGCGGCCCGCGCACAGCACCACGTCGACGTCGAGGTCGGCGACCAGCCGGGCCAGGACGTCGCTGTGGTTCATGCCGAAGCCGATGGCCTTGACCAGGCCCTGGTCGCGCAGTTCGGCGAGCGCGGGGAAGCCGGTGGCGTAGACGTCGGGCAGGTGGTTCTCGACGTCGTGCAGGTAGACGATGTCGACGGCGTCCACGCCGAGCCGCCGCAGCGAGCCCTCAAGGGTGGCCCGTATGCCGTCGGCGGTGAAGTCCCAGACCCTGGCCCGGTCCGGGACGTCGGTGAAGCCCTGCCCGTCCGGCAGTTCCCCCGGCCCGAGGTCGCGCAGCCGGCGCCCGACCTTGGTGGACAGCACGTAGGACGCGCGGTCCCGGCCGGCCAGCGCCCGGCCGAGCCGCTCCTCCGAGCGGCCCAGGCCGTAGTGCGGCGCGGTGTCGAGGTACGTGACGGGCCGCCCCGCGTCGAAGGCGGCGGCCACGGTGGCCTCCGCCTCCTCGTCGGTGATGGCGCGGTAGAGATTGGCCAGCGGCGCGCAGCCGAGGCCGAGCCGGGGCAGTGCCGGTACGGGCATACGGGATGTCCTTCTGCTGGGCTGGGCCGGCTGCGCTGCGCTGCGGTCGGACCGGGTCGAGTCGGAGCGGTTCAGAACAGGTCGGATCAGGTCGGTTCGTCCGGGTCGGGTCGGATCGGTCGGATACGGAAGGCGGCTCTGGTCAGTCCTGCTTCTCGCCGCTCGCGAAGCGGGAGATGATCAGGGCGACGATGATGATGGCACCGTAGAGGAACTTGTCCCACAGCGGCGGCACGCCGCCAAGGGTCGTGACGTTCACGACCAGCTGCAGGCTGACCACACCGGTGAGCGCGCCGAAGAGCGTGCCGCGGCCGCCGTTGAGGCTGACACCTCCGATGACCGTGGCGGCGAAGACCTGGAAGATCCAGCCGTCGCCCTGGGTGGCGGAGATCGCGCCGTAGTGCCCGGCGTAGAGCACACCGGCGAAGGCGGCGATCAGTCCGCCGAGCGCCAGCACGATCCAGGTGATCCGGTCCACCCGGATGCCGGCCGCCCTGGCGGCCTCGGTGTTGCCGCCGATCGCGTACAGCGCGCGGCCGTGCCGCAGGTAGCCCAGGGCCAGGCCGCCGATGGCGAACAGCAGCAGGCAGATCCACACCGCGGCGGGCGCCCCGAACCAGGACGCCTTGCCCAGGTAGGAGAAGGACGACGGCACCGCCACGATGGACTTGCCCTGCGCGACGCCGTCCTGGAGGCCGCGCAGCATGGTCAGCATGCCCAGGGTGGCGATGAAGCCGTTGACCCGCAGTTTGAGGATCAGGAAGCCGTTGACCGCGCCGATGACCAGGCCGACGGCCAGGCACACCGGGATCGAGGACCAGGTGGGGAAGAGCCCGATGCCGTGGAAGGTCGCGGGGCCGCTGCTGGGCAGCACCAGCCACATCGCGATGACCGGCGCGACTCCGATGGTGGACTCCAGGGAGAGGTCCATCCGGCCGCATATCAGGATCAGCGCCTCGGCGAGCACCAGCAGGCTCAGTTCGCTGCTCTGCTGGAGTACGCCGATCAGGTTGTCGGAGGTCAGGAACACCGGCGACACGATGAAGCCGATGACGCCCAGCACCAGGATCACCGGGATCAGCGACAGGTCGCGGTAGCGGCTGAGCTGGAAGCGCGGCGGCGCCGAGCGGGGTTTGTCCGGTACGGCCAGGTCGGCGGTCAACTGGGTGGTCTCACTCATCCTCGGCTCCCTTGTCGCCGCCCGCGCCCGCGGGCAGCCCTTCCATCGCCGAGACCAGGTCCCGGTCGGTCCATCCGCTGCCGAACTCGGCGATCACCCGTCCGTGGAAGAGCGCGATCACCCGGTCGCAGACCCGCAGGTCGTCGAGTTCGTCGGAGACGATGACGGCCGCGTCGCCCCGGTCGGCGACCCCGCGGACCACGCCGAGCAGCGCGTCCTTGGACTTCACGTCGACGCCCGCGGTCGGCCGGATGGCCACCAGCACCCGCGGGTCGCGGGCCAGCGCCCGCGCGATGACGACCTTCTGCTGGTTGCCGCCCGACAGGTCGGAGACCGGCTGGGCGGGTCCTGAGGTCTTGATGTCCAGCGAGTCGATCATCCGCTGGGCGAACGTACGGGTCCGCGACGGCAGGACGGTGCCGTACGGGCCGAGCTGGTCGGTCACCGTGAGGGTGGCGTTCTCCGCCACGCTGCGGCCCAGCACCAGGCCCTGCCGGTGCCGGTCCTCGGGGACGTAGCCGATCCCGGCGTTCAGCGCGTGCGGCACGCTGCCCGGGCGTACGCCCCGGCCGTCGACCGTCGCCCGGCCCGCGGTGGCCTTGCGCAGGCCGACCAGGGTCTCGCCGAGCGCGGTGTTGCCGCTGGCGGTGGCGCCGGCCAGGCCGAGCACCTCGCCGGCGCGTACCGCGAAGTCGATCGGCTGGAAGACGCCGTCCAGGGCCAGCGCCTCGGCCCGCAGCACCGCGTCGTCCGCGGACGCACCGGACCGCGGCCGGCCGTCGGGCTCCTGCCCGGCGGACTCCTGCCCGCCCGGTTCCTGCACGGCGGACTTCTGCGGCGCGGACTTCCGCCCCGCGGCGGCGGACTTGGCGTGCCAGGCCGTCGCGTTCTGCGCCGCCTCGCCCGTCATGGCCGCCACGAGGTCCGCCTTGTCCAGGTCCGCGACGGGCGCGGTGAGGATGTGGCGGGCGTCGCGGTAGACCGTGACGGTGCTGCACAGGTCGTAGACCTCTTGCAGGTGGTGCGAGATGAACAGGAACGCGACGCCCTGCTGCTGGAGTTCACGCAGCTTGGTGAACAGCCGCTCGATGCCTGCCGCGTCGAGCTGCGCGGTGGGCTCGTCCAGGATGATGAACCGGGCGCCGAAGGAGAGCGCTCGCGCGATCTCCACGAACTGGCCCTGCTCCACGGTGAGATCGGCGGCCCGGGTGGCGGGGTCGACGTCGACGCCGTATTCGGCGAGCAGCTCGCTGGCGTCGGCCCGCAGCTTGGACCAGCGGATCCGGCCGCGCTGGAACCTGTTGAGGTACAGGTTCTCGGCGACCGTCAGGTCGGGTACGACCATGGACTTCTGGTAGACGCAGGCGACCCTGGCCTGCCAGGCGGCGGTGTCACCCGGAGCGGGCGCGGGTTCGCCGAGGAAGGCGACCCGGCCCGCGTCGGGTGCGTGCAGCCCGGTCAGTACCGACACCAGGGTGGACTTGCCCGCACCGTTGCGGCCGACCAGCGCGTGCGAGTCGCCGACCGCCACGGTGATGCCCACCTGGTCCAGCGCGACGGTGGGTCCGAAGCGCTTGACGACGCCCTCGGCGTGAACCGCGGGAGGAGGGGTTGAGGCCTGACCGTTGCTCATGTGCGCTCAGCTCTTTCCGAGCTGGTTGGCCCACAGGCTGGGGTCGTCCACGTTGTCCTTCGTCACCAGCGGCGCGGGCAGCTGGTCCTCCAGGCCGTTGGGGATGGTGACGATGGTGGAGTTGTGGTCGGTGGGACCGGGCTTGAAGGTCTGTCCGGCGAGCGCGGCCTTGGCGTAGTACAGCGCGTACTTGGCGTAGAGGTCGGCCGGCTGGGAGATCGTGGCGTCGATCTGGCCCGCCTTGATCGCCTTGAACTCGTCCGGGATGCCGTCGTTGGAGATGATGGTGATGTGGCCGGGGGTGCCCGGCGGCTTGAGCAGGTGCTTCTGCTCCAGCAGGGCCAGCGTCGGCTGCAGGAAGACACCGCCGGCCTGCATGTAGATGCCGTTGACGTCCGGGTCGGAGGCGAGCGTGGTCTGCAGCTTCGCGGACGCCACGTCACCCTTCCAGTCGGTGGCCAGCGCGATCACCTTGATGGCGGGGAACTTGGTCTTCATGCAGGAGGCGAACGCCTCCGAGCGGTCCCGGCCGTTGATCGAGTCGAGGGCGCCCTCGAATTCCACGACCTTGCCCTTGCCGCCGAGCTGCTTGCCCAGGTAGTCGCAGGCGTTGGTGCCGTACGCCTTGTTGTCGGCGCGCACCACCATGTAGACCTTGCCCTTGTCGGGGCGGGTGTCGACGCTGATCACCGGGATCTTCTTGCCGGCCAGCTTGTCCAGGGTGGAGGCGACGGCGCCGGTGTCCTGCGGGGCCATCACGATCGCCTTGGCGCCCTGGTCGGTGAAGGTCTGCACATTGGCGACCAGCTTGCCGATGTCGTTCTGCGAGTTGGTGCGGGGCAGCGCGGAGACCTCGCCGGCCTTGACGCCCTTCTCGATGTAGCCGTTGTAGGAGTTCCAGAAGTCGCTGTCGGAGCGCGGCAGGTCGATGCCCACCTTGCCGGAGGTGCCGGCCTTGTCGTCGCTGCCTCTGTTGCAGCCCGCGAGCGCGGTGACCGCGAGGAGGGCCGCGATGGCGGCAACGGTCGTCTTACGCAGTCTCATCGTCGAGTTCTGCCCTTCGAGAGTGTGTCGGCTCTGAGTGGTGCGGGGTGGTGCGGTGCTGATGCCGAGGGGTGCCGCGGGGTGTTTCAGTTGGCGGGACGCAGGCGCAGGCCCTGCATTCCGCCGTCCACGGCCAGGGCGGTGCCGGTGACGCTCGCCGCCGCCGGGCTCGCCAGGTAGACGATGGCCGCGGCGACCTCGTCGGCGGACACCAGCCGGCCCAGCGGCTGGCGGGCGTCGAGTGCCGCGCGCTCGGCGGCCGGGTCCTCGGCCTGGTCGAGCAGCCGGCCGATCCACGGGGTGTCGGCGGTCCCGGGATTGACGCAGTTGACCCGTACGCCCTCGCGTACGTGGTCGGCGGCCATCGCGAGGGTCAGCGAGAGGACCGCGCCCTTGCTCGCGCTGTATAGGGCACGCTGTGGCAGCCCCGCCGTGGCGGCGATGGAGCAGGTGTGGGTGATGGAGGCGCTGCCGGGCCGGTCGGCGGCCGACGCGCGCAGGTGGGGCAGGGCGGCGCGGGCGGCGCGGACCAAGCCGAGGACGTTGACGTCCAGCACGGTGGACCACTCCTCGTCGGCGTTGTCCTCCACGGTGCCGATGGCGCCGATCCCGGCGTTGCCCACCAGGATGTGCAGCCCGCCGAGTTCGCGTACGGCCTCGCCGACCGCGTCGCGCACCTGCCGGTCGGAGGTGACGTCGGCGGCGACCGGGTAGGTGCCGTCGGGGGCGCCCGCCGGGTCGCGGTCCAGGACGGCGACCCGGGCGCCGCGGGCGGTGAGCAGGGCCGCGGTGGCGGCGCCGATCCCGGAGGCGCCGCCGGTGACCAGGGCGGTGAGGCCGGCGAAGTCCTGGGCGACTGCGGTGGGGGTCGTACTGGTCATCGGGTCAGCTCCTGTCGCGCCTGCCACACCGGTCCGTCGGGGTAGCGGTAGTCGGCCAGCGTTTCCGGCACCATACGGGCGGAGAAGCCGGGCGCCGAGGGGGCCCGGTAACGCCCGTTCTCCACCACGGCGGGGTCGGTGAAGTGCTCGTGGAGGTGGGGAACATACTCGATCACCCGGTCGTCGAGACGGCCGGAGACCGCGACGTAGTCGAACATCGCCAGGTGCTGGACCAGTTCGCACAGGCCCACGCCGCCGGCGTGCGGGCAGACCGGGACGCCGAACTTGGCGGCCAGCAGCAGGATCGCGATGTTCTCGTTGACCCCGGCGACCCGGGCGGCGTCGATCTGGACGAAGTCCACCGCGCCGGCCTGGAGCAGCTGCTTGAAGACCACCCGGTTGGCGACGTGCTCGCCGGTGGCGACCCTGACCGGCTGCCCGGCGCGGACCGCCGCGTGCGCGAGCACGTCGTCGGGGCTGGTGGGCTCCTCGATCCAGTACGGGTCGTGCGGTGCGAGCGCCCGCATCCAGCTGACGGCCTCGGCGACGTCCCAGCGCTGGTTGGCGTCCACCGCGATCCGGATGTCGGGGCCGACCGCGGCGCGGGCCAGCCGCATCCGGCGCAGGTCGTCCTGGAGGTCGGCGCCGACCTTGAGCTTGATCTGGGTGAAGCCGGCGGCGACCGCCTCCTTGGCCAGCCGGGTCAGCTTCTCGTCGGAGTAGCCGAGCCAGCCGGGTTCCGTGGTGTAGGCGGGGTAGCCGTCCCTGCGCAGCGCCGCGGCCCGGTCGGCTCGGCCCGGCTCGGCGCGGCGCAGGATGTCCAGCGCCTCGTCGCGGGTCAGGGCGTCGCTGAGGTAGCGGAAGTCGACCAGGTCGACGATCTGGTCCGGGCTCATGGACGCCAGCAGGTCCCAGACCGGCCGGCCGGCCTCCCGGGCGGCCAGGTCCCAGGCGGCGTTGATCACCGCCCCGGCCGCCATGTGCATCACGCCCTTCTCCGGGCCGAGCCAGCGGAGTTGGGAGTCATGGGTGAGCAGCCGGTAGAAGGCGCCGAGGTCGCCGGTGACACTGTCCACCGAGCGGCCGACCACATAGGGTCGCAGGGTGCTGATCGCCGCGGCGACGACGTCGTTTCCGCGGCCGATCGTGAAGCACAGACCGTACCCCGCGAGACCGCCGGGGGAATCGGTACGGAGCACGACATAGGCGGCGGAGTAGTCGGGGTCGGGGTTCATGGCGTCCGAGCCGTCGAGCTGCTCCGAGGTCGGAAAGCGGATGTCGTACACGTCGACCTCGGTAATGGTCGGACTCATGCACACTCCCGTCGCGAGACATCGGATCTTTTCTTGATGATCCGATGTATAGCGGCGCGCACTGGTGCCCGTCCAGGGGGAAGCCGGAAGTTGTTGATAACAGATCGGATGTCTTGGCGCCCGCTTTGCCGCTCTGTGTGGACTTCGTCGCCACCGAGAGCGACCGCGCCGCCGTCCGTGACGGTCGGGGCACGTAGGCTGGTGGCGCACGAAAGAAGAGCACAGCAGCAGCCGGAAAGGGGACGGAACCGCCCCCGCCGGCCGGAAGGAGGCGCCGGGTGATCGAGCTGGAGGGGGTGCCCGAGCTGATCGATCCGGTCATGGTCGCCGCGTTCGAGGGCTGGAACGACGCCGGGGACGCAGCCTCCACCGCGGTCGGGCACATGGACCGGGAGTTCAAGGGCGAGGTCTTCGCCGCGCTGGACGCCGAGGACTACTACGACTTCCAGGTCAACCGGCCCACGGTCTGGATGGAGGACGGCGTACGGAAGGTCACCTGGCCGACCACCCGGCTGTCGGTGGTCAGGATCCAGACGCCCAAGCCCCGCGACGTGGTGCTGGTCCGCGGTATCGAGCCCAGCATGCGCTGGCGGTCGTTCTGCAACGAGATCCTGGGCTTCGCGCACGAACTGGGCGTCGAGATGGTGGTGGTGCTCGGCGCGCTGCTCGGCGACACCCCGCACACCCGCCCGGTCCCGGTCACCGGCGTCACCTCCGACCCGGACCTGGCCACCGCGCTCAATCTGGAGGAGTCCCGGTACGAGGGACCCACCGGCATCGTCGGCATCCTCCAGGAGGCCTGCACCCACGCCGGCATCCCCGCGGTCAGCCTGTGGGCCGCGGTGCCGCACTACGTCTCCCAGCCGCCCAACCCCAAGGCCACCCTGGCGCTGCTCAACCGCCTTGAGGACCTGCTCGACCTGCGCATCCCGCAGGGCGAGCTGCCCGAGGACGCCAGGGCGTGGCAGGTCGGCGTCGACCAGCTGGCCGCCGAGGACAGCGAAGTCGCCGAATACGTGCAGACGCTGGAGGAGGCGCGGGACACCGCGGAATTGCCGGAGGCGTCGGGCGAGGCCATCGCCAAGGAATTCGAGCGCTATCTGCGGCGCCGTGATCCGCAGCCGGGCGATTACGCGAGCGAGGGCGGCGACGGCGTACCGCAATTCCGTGACCTCGGCAGGCAGCAGCCGCGGCCGGAGGAAAAGGATTCCGCGGACGGCGGGGAAAGCGGCGACGAGCGCGCCGAGCCGGACGGGCAGGACGACGGCGACAGCGACTGACCGGGCGGCGCGGCCCGCCGGCACCGGGCGCGGACTCCCGCCCCGGCACCGGGGCGGGCCGGGGCGGGGCGCCCTGCCGAGTGTGCACGGATCGTCAAGTCCCCGAACACTCCGTGACAACACCGCTACTGCGGGGCCTGCCATAATCGTCGGGTGAACGCGGAAAACCCCGGACCGACCACACGTTCGCCCTTTTCATCCCGTTCCCTGGGGGGACCATGGAAATACTCGAACATATGGATGACGTGGATGTCAGAATTCTGGTCTTAATGCGGGACGGTCTTTCCGATGCGACGATCGGAAGAAGACTGTCCCGAGGACACCGGACGATTCAGCGGCGTATCTGCCACATGATGGACAGCCTCGGCGTATCCGGCCGCTTCGCACTCGGTCTGAAAGTGGCGGAACTCAATCTGCTGGCCGCCCAGGACGGCCCCGGGTACGCCGGTGACCTGACCGGCCTCCAGCGCTGAGCCGGTGACGAGCCAGGACCCCGGGGCCGGGGGTTCCCGGGCGGGCGGGGACGGGAGGGCGGTCACCGCGGCGGCTGCGCCGCGGTGACCGCCCTCCCGCGTGCCCTCCCGCGTGCCGTCGCGCGGGGCCCGCGCCGGGACGCGGACCGGCGTCAGGCGCGGGCGGCCCTCACAGCGCCACGCCGAGCAGCGCGTCCACCGCGCGCGAGACCAGGCCGGGCGCCCCGGTGTCGGCGCCGCCGTCGGCCTGCTGCGCCGCCGCCCAGCGGTCCACCGCGGCCAGGGCGCTCGGCGCGTCCAGGTCGTCGGCCAGGGCGGCGCGGATCTCCTCGAACAGCGCCTCGGCCGGCGGTCCGTCCGGCCGGGACACCGCGGCCCGCCAGCGCTCCAGCCGGGCCAGCGCCTCGTCCAGTACCGCGTCGGTCCACTCCCAGTCGGACCGGTAGTGGTGGGCGAGCAGCGCCAGCCGGATCGCCGCCGGGGCCACGCCCTCGTGGCGCAGCGCGGAGACGAAGACCAGGTTGCCCTTGGACTTCGACATCTTCTCGCCGTGCAGCGCCACCATCCCGGCGTGCACGTACGCCTTGGCGTACGGGAATTCGCCGGTGAGCACCTGGGCGTGCGAGGCGCCCATCTCGTGGTGCGGGAAGGCCAGGTCGGAGCCCCCGCCCTGGACGTCGAAGCCCATGCCGAGGTGGTCCAGCGCGATGGCGACGCACTCGATGTGCCAGCCGGGCCGTCCGGCGCCCAGCGAGCCGCCGTCCCAGCTCGGCTCGCCCGGCCGGGCCGCCAGCCACAGCATCGGGTCGAGCGGGTTCTTCTTGCCCGGGCGGTCCGGGTCGCCGCCGCGCTCGGCGGACAGCAGCCGCATCGCGGCGGCGTCGAGGCGGGAGACCCCGCCGAAGTGCGGGTCGGACTCGATGGAGAAGTAGGTGTCGCCGCCGAGCTCGTAGGCCGCGCCCGCGTCCCTGAGCCGTTCGATCAGCGGCACGATGCCGGGGATGGCCTCGACGGCGCCGATGTAGTGGGTGGGCGGCAGCATCCGCAGGGCGGTCATGTCCTCGCGGAAGAGCGCGGTCTCGCGCTCGGCGAGCGCGGCCCAGTCCTCGCCGGTGGCCTCGGCCCGCTCCAGCAGCGGATCGTCGACGTCCGTGACGTTCTGCACGTAGTGGACCTGGCGCTTCGTGTCGAGCCACACGCGCTGAACGAGGTCGAACGCGTTGTAGGTGGCCGCGTGCCCCAGGTGGGTGGCGTCGTAGGGAGTGATCCCGCAGACGTAGAGGCGGGCGACCGGTCCGGGCTCGACGGCCGCAAGGCCACCGGTCGCGGAGTCGTGAAGACGGAGTGCGCGTCCAGTGCCGGGAAGGGCAGGGACGTCGGAAGCGGGCCAGGCATGCATGTCATGAGATTAACCGTGCGGACGCATGTCAAACGACCGGGAGCAGCACGTTCGCCCCGGGAGGTCGCCCGCCGGTCACACCGGGCGCAACCGCCCCTGTCACACCGGCGGCCATGGTATAGAAGGCCACTGCCCGCCCGGCGCCGGATGCAATCCGGTCTCCAGCAGCCGGCCGACCCTGGCTTTGACCGCGTCGGTCTCGGCCGTGGTGATCAGCGCCTTCAGCCGCTCGCCCAGGTCGCCGTCCAGCGCCGCGCCGAGCCCGGCCAGTACGGTGACGGCCTCGGCGGGCAGCGGTTCGCCGGCCCAGCCCCACAGCAGGGTGCGCAGCTTGTCCTCGGTGTGGAAGGTCACCCCGTGGTCGATGCCGTAGAGCCGGCCGCCGGCCGCCGGCAGCAGATGGCCGCCCTTGCGGTCGGCGTTGTTGATGACCGCGTCGAGCACCGCGAGCCGGCGCAGCCGCTGGTCGTCGGCGTGCACCAGCAGCGCGGTGCGCCCGTCGGCCACCTCCGCCTCGACCACCGCCTTCCAGCCGGCCGCGGGCTCGGTGTCCTCGGTGAGGGCGAGCAGCGCGCCGTCGTCCGGCTCGGCCTCTATCCACAGCTGCACCATCCCCTCGCCGTACGGCCCGTCGCGCAGCACGGTGGGCGGCACCAGGCCCCAGCCGGTGGCCTCGGAGACCAGATAGGCGGCGACCTCGCGCTGGGCCAGGGTGCCGTCGGGGAAGTCCCACAGCGGGCGCTCACCCGCGACGGGCTTGTAGACGCAGTTCAGAGTCCGGCCTTCGTGGACGGTCTCGCAGTACAGCACCGCGTTCGACGCGTCGCGCACCTGGCCGCGTACGGTCAGCTCGCCGTCGGTCAGCGCCGCCGTGCCGGCACTCAGGCCGACCTCCGGTACCCGTTCTGACGCGGGCATACGTGTCCTTCCGGATCCAGGGGGAGGCTGCACAGCGGGCACGGCGGGCGGCCGGCCGAGACCACGTCGAGCGCGCGCTTGGCGAAGGAGCGGGCCTGGGCGCCGGTCAGCAGCACCCTCAGCAGCGGCGGCCCGTTCTCGTCGTCCTGGAGCATCTCCTCCTCGGCCGCCTCCAGGTCGTCGTCGTCCTCACCCGCCAGCTCGACCAGCGCCTGTGCCTCGATGACCATGCGGTCGTGGGCACCGTCCCAGGCCAGGGCCATGGTGCCGACCCGGAACTCCTCCTCGACGGGCACATCGAGGGGCGCGGTGTCCTGCAACTCGGTGGGGGCCACGGCGGGCACCGGGGCATTGCCGCCGCTGCGCCGCACGACCTCGTCGAGCAGCTCGTCGATCCGCTCGGCCAGCGCGGCCACCTGGGTCTTCTCCAGGGCGACGCTGGTGGTCATGCCGGACGCTCGGGCCTGCAGGAAGAACGTACGCTGGCCCGGCTGGCCGACCGTCCCGGCCACGAAACGGTCGGGGTGCTCGTAGAAGAAGACCTGGCGGGGCACGTCCTGCTCCGTTTGCTCGGCTGCGTGTCTGTGGTGCGCCTATCCGTACTGCGGGCGGCTGTGGCGCGTAGGCGGTGCGGGGTCGCCGTCACCGTCCCTACGGTGTGGCCACCACCCTACTGCGGAAGCTGATCACAGGGCGCCGGTGGAGCCGCCGACCACCGCGTCGTCCGGCGCGCCCCCGGGCGGAGCGGGCGCCGGGGCGAGGCCGCCGAGGTCCCCGGTGTCGCCGAGGCGCAGCAGGAACGGCCGGTGCGGGGTGTAGCGGATGACGGTGACCGAGCACGGGTCGGTGCTGATCCGCTGGAAGAGGTCCAGGTGCATGCCGAGCGCGTCGGCGGCCAGCGACTTGATGATGTCGCCGTGCGAGCACAGCACGTACAGCGCGTCGGGGCCGTGCTCGGCCTCGATCCGCGCGTTCCAGTCGCGGACCGCCTCGACCGCGCGGGCCTGCATGGCGCGCAGCGACTCGCCGCCCTCGCCGGGGAAGACCGCGGCCGAGGGGTGCCGCTGGACGGTGGTCCACAGCGGCTCGTCGGCCAGTTCGGCCAGCTTGCGGCCGGTCCAGTCGCCGTAGTGGCACTCGCCGATCCGGTCCTCGGTGTGCAGCGGCAGTCCCGAACGGGTGTCGAGCAGCGGGCGTACGGTCTCCTGGCAGCGCTGGAGCGGGCTGCTGACGACGGCGGCGAGCGGCAGGACCGCCAGCCGGGCGGCGAGCGCGGTCGCCTGCGCCCGGCCGGTGTCGTCCAGGGCGACGCCCGGACTCCAGCCGGCCAGTACGCCCTCGGTATTGGCGGTGGACCGGCCGTGCCGGACAAGGATCGCGGTGGGCATGTCCGCCACCGTAACCCTTCCGCGCCGGGTCCGTTGTGCTGGGTGACGGCCGTGGCGGGGATGATCCCCCCGAGCCCCCACCACGGCCGCTGATTCCCGTACGCCCACGCGATATTGCTCCGATCCGCTGTCCCCGGCACAGGTCCCGCGCTCCCGCCCCCTGGGTAAGGTTCAGCAGAGGTCGGGAGGACCTCGGACGTCGGTATCGCGAAGCGGGTGGAGATGTTCAGCAAGGCGACGAGGAGCCGCCCGGCTGCGAGCGGGGCGCGCCCCGCCGGCACCGACTGGTCTCCGTACGGTCGGCTGGAGGACGCCGCGGAGGTGTACTTCCTGCACGCGGACGTCGCGCTGGACGCCATCGAGGGAGTGCTGGGCAGGCGCCGGGTGCGCGGCTTCACCCTGGAACGGGTGGTGGACCTCACCGAGGCGGGCGCGTCGGTCTGGCAGGAGGCCGCGGTGTGCGACGGGCGGCGGCTGATCCTGTGGCACAGCGAGGAGCTGGCGGACGCCAAGGCGCCGGGCGGTACGGTGCTCGACTCCTCGGTGCAGGTGCTGCCGCTGGACTCGATCGGGCACGTCGGGATGCGCACCCTGGTCGGGCGCGACGAGCTGGGGCAGCGGATCGACCGCGGGGTCTACCTGGTACTGGCCACCGCGATGCCGCACGAGCTGAGCGCGGTGCCGGCCGACCCCGACTCGCCGCTGCCGGTGGCCTCGGCCAAATTCCGGCCCGAGGCCTTCCGGTTCAGCAAGTCGCTGGACGACGGAGGACCGGGGCAGATAGCCCGGCTGATCGCCTTCGGCCGGCTGCTGGGCCGGCTCGTTCCCGGCTGAGCCCGCCGCTCCCCTGCCCCGCTCCCTCTTCGTACCGGTCCCCTCGGGCCGCGGAACCCTCCCCGCTGGACCCTTCCGCCGCGGGGCCCCTTCCGCCGGCCTCGCGCTACGCCAGGCCGGCCAGTTCCAGCGCCTCGACGCCGGCCCGCAGGCCGCCCACCCGCTCCTCCAGCGTGAAGCCGGCCGGGGCGAGGGTGAGCGTGGTGACGCCGGCCTCCGCGTAGGCCCGCATCCGGTCGGCGATCCGGGCGACCGGCCCCAGCAGGCAGGTGGAGTCGATCAGCTCCTGCGGCACCGCCGCCGCCGCGCCGCCCTTGTCGCCCGCCAGGTACTTGTCCTGGATCTCGGCGGCCTGCTTCTCGTAGCCCATGCGCTGGGCCAGCTGGTTGTAGAAGTTCTGCTTGCGGCTGCCCATGCCGCCGACGTAGAGCGCGGTGTACGGGCGGAAGTGGTCGGCGAGCGCGCCGATGTCGTCGCCGACGGCGAGCGGCAGGGTCGGGCAGACGTCGAAGCCCTCCAGCGCCAGGCCGGCCTTCTGCCGGCCCGCGCGCAGGTGCCGCAGCGCGGTGTCCTCCAGGTGCGCGGCCGAGGGGAAGATCAGCAGGGCGCCGTCGGCGATCTCGCCGGTCTGCTCCAGGTTCTTCGGGCCGATCGCGGCGATGTACAGCGGGATCTTCTCGCGCTCCGGGTGCACGGTGAGCTTGATCGGCTTGCCGGGGCCGCCGGGGAGCGGCAGCGTCCAGTGCTCGCCCTCGTGGGTCAGCCGCTCGCGGGACATCGCCTTGCGGACGATCTCGACGTATTCGCGGGTACGCGACAGCGGCTTGTCGAACTTCACGCCGTACCAGCCCTCGGAGACCTGCGGCCCGGACACGCCGAGGCCCAGCCGGAAGCGCCCGCCGGACAGCGAGTCCAGGGTCGCGGCGGTCATCGCGGTCATCGCCGGGGTACGGGCCGGGATCTGGAAGATGGCGGAGCCGACGTCGATCCGCTCGGTCTGGGCGGCCACCCAGGACAGCACGGTGGCCGCGTCGGAGCCGTAGGCCTCGGCGGCCCAGCAGACGGAATAGCCGAGCCGGTCGGCCTCCTGGGCGACGGCGAGGTTGTCCGCGTCCATACCGGCACCCCAGTAGCCGAGGTTGATCCCGAGCCTCATAGCACTCCCCTTGTACTGGTCGGTAACGTCGTTGTCCCCCGGACTGTAGCGCGCGGCGACGCCACGGGGGGCTGTCGGGTACGTCACTGCCGCCCATTCGGCCGGTGCGGGCAGTAATCTCAGCGCCCATGGAGCATAGGCACCTCGGCCGTACCGGGTTGCGTGTATCCCGGCTCGGGCTCGGCACGCTCACCTGGGGGCGCAACACCGGCGAACGCGACGCCGCCGACCAGCTCAAGACCTTCTGGAACGCCGGGGGTTCGCTGGTCGACACGGCGGACGTGTACGCCGACGGCGGCGCCGAGTACCTGCTCGGGCGGCTGATCGAGGACCTGGTGCCGCGCTCCGACCTGGTGATCGCCACGAAGGCGGGCAGCGTGCCCGACCCCGACCGGCGGTTCGACACCTCGCGCGGGCATCTGCTGTCGGCCCTCGACGCGTCGCTTCAGCGGCTCGGCACGGACTACGTCGACCTGTGGCAGGTGCACGCCTTCGACCCGGGCACACCGCTGGAGGAGACGCTGCAGGCGCTGGACATCGCCGTCAGCTCGGGCCGGGCCCGCTACGTCGGGGTGTCCAACTTCTGCGGCTGGCAGCTCGCCAAGGCGGCGACCTGGCAGCTCGCGAGCCCCGGCCGCACCCCGCTGGCCAGCACGCAGATGGAGTATTCGCTGCTCCAGCGCGGTGTGGAGCGCGAGGTGCTGCCCGCCGCGATCGACCTCGGCGTCGGGCTGCTGCCCTCCTCGCCGCTCGGCCGCGGTGTCCTGACCGGGAAGTACCGCAACGGCACACCGCAGGAGTCCCGCGGCGGCTCCGACGACATGGCGCCCTTCGTCGCGCCCTACCTGGACGACACGGCCGGCTCGATCGTGGACGCGCTGTCCATAGCGGCGGACGGGCTCGCCGTGTCCCCCCTGCATGTGGCTCTCGCCTGGGTACGCGACCGGCCCGGCGTCACCGCACCGCTGCTCGGCGCGCGCAACGCCCAACAGCTCGCGGCGGCGCTGTCGGTGGAGGCGCTTACGCTTCCGGAAGAGATCTGCCTGGCGCTGGACGATGTGTCGGCGCCGCTGCACCGCTACCCGGACCACGACTGGAGCACGCTCTGAACGCGCGTCACGCTCCCTCCACGGAGGCCGCAATGCCCCCCGCCGACCCGCCGCCCGCGCCCGACCCCCAGGACCCGGCGGCGACGCCCGGTCCCCGCCGCCCACCGGCGGACCTGGCGAGCCTCGCGGCGGCCGTCCGCTCCATCGAACGCGGCGAAAGCGCTGCCGCTCCGGCCCCGCGCGGCAATGCGGCCGAGGCCCGCCGCAAGCGCCGGGAGGCGATGGCGGCGGAGGCCGCCGCCCTCCAGGCGGCCGAGGCCGAGGCGGCGGACACGTCCGCCCCGCCCCCGGGGACGGAGGCCGCGGACGACGGCGGGTCCGGAGCGGGTGCCGGTGCCGGTGCCGACGACGCGGAGGCCGCGGAGGCGGACGGCGCCGCGACGGCCCCGGGCGCCGAGGGCTCGGGCAGTGCGCCCGCAGGTGCCGAGGGCGCGGGCAGTGCGCCCGACGCCGAGGGTGCGGGCGGTAGCGGGTCCGGCTCCGGAACCGCGGGCGGTGCGCCCGACGCCGGCGACGCCGCTGGCGGAAGCGGGCCAGGCTCCGGAGCCGGCGACGCCGCCGAGTCGGCCACGGGCGCCCGCAGCGCGGGCGGCAGCGGGCCGGACACCGACGACGACGGGACAACGGCCGCAGGCACGCGGGACGCAGGCACCGGCGGGTCCGGTGCCGGTGCCGCCGGTGGCGGCGAGCCGTCCGGCGACCGGCTCGGCGCCGGGCGTGGGGCAGTCGCGGACGGCGGCGGACCGGACGGACCGGCCGGGGCTCCAGACGGACCCTCCGGCGACCGGCTCGGCGCCGGGCGTACGGCGGGCGCGGATGGCGGCGGGCCGGACGGCCGCACCGGCGACCCGGGCGGGCCTGCCGGGACTCCGAGCGCGGGCGACTCCCGGCCGCAGGGGCCGCAGGGTGGCCCAGCAGGCACCGGTCGGCCCCAGGGCGGCGCGCAGCGCGTGGCCTTGGACGCCGGGGCCGTCGCAGCGGCGGCTGCCGTGCTGGGCGAGGGCGGCGCGCCGGCGGAGCTGGCGGAAGGTGCCGTGCGGCTGCTCGGGGAGCGGGCCGCGGCGGAGCTGCGGGCCGACCCGTGGCTGGTGCTCGGGGTCGCCGGGGTACGGGTGGAGCAGGGGGACGCGTTCGCGCGCGGGCTGCTCGGGAGCGCGTGCGGCCCCGGCGACGAGCGGCGGGCCCGCGCGCTGGTCGCCCGGGTGCTGGAGGACGCCGCCCTGCGCGGGCACACCGCGCTGCCGCCGGCCGACCTGCACACCGCCCTGCGCGGGTATTCCCTGCCCGACCCGGAGGCCGCGGTCACGGCGGCCGTCACGGACGGCCAGGTGCTGGTCTTCCGGGAGGGCGACGACCAGGACGAGGACGGCGAGGAGGACGTATCGCTGCTGCTCGGCCTGGACCGTTACGCGATGGCCGAGGAGAGCCTCGCGGACGGCTTCTTCCGGCTGCTGCGGTCCTTCGAGGGCGAGAGCGGGGGCGAGGAGCCGCAGTGGGCGCGTACGGCCGCCCCGACGCCTTCCGCGGCCGAGCTGATCAGGGCCGCGGCGGGCAGCGGCCTGGTCGTGCACTCCGGCGGCGAGGCGGCGCGTGCCGAGCCCGCCGCGCTGGTGGCCGCCGCACGGGCCGCGGGCCTGCGCGCGTACGCGGCGGCGTACACCGAGAACGGCCGCCGCAGGCTCGCCGCCGTCGTGGGCGAGGACGCGGCCGTGACGGTGGCCGGGCTGCTGTCCGGCGCCGAGGGTCCCGGGCTCGCCGGGGACGGCAGCCTCGGCCTGGACCTGCTGGCCGTGCTCGACGCGCCACAGCTGTCCGTCGAGGAGGCCACGACGCTCGTGGAGGCGGTCCCTGACGGCGCCCGGCTGGTGCTCAGCGGCGACCCGCACGCGCTGTGGTCGGCGGGGGCCGGCCGGGTCTTCGCCGACCTGCTGGCGGCCCGGGTCTGCCCGCGGGTGGTGTCCCGTACGCCTGACCCGGGGCCGATCGGCGAGCTGGTGTCCTGCGTCGGCGAGGGCGAGCTGGCGTCCGTGGACGCGCCGGACAAGGAAGTCGTGGTGGTGCCGGTGCGCGACCCGCGCGAGGCCGTGCACCGTACGGTCCAGCTGGTCGCCGACTCGGTGCCGCGGGCCTTCGGCGTCGAGGGGGCGCAGGTCCAGGTGGTCACCACGGGCCACGGCGGCCCGGTCGGCACCCGGGCGCTCAATGCCGCGCTCAAGGAGCGCCTCAACCCCGGTCCCGGCCGTTTTGGCGGCTTCGACCCGGGCGACCGGGTCGTCCACGTACCGGTGCCCGGCCGTACGCTGCCCGGCACGGTGACCGGCGCCGAGCCCGAGGGGCTGCGGCTGGACTGCGAGGGGGGCCCGGTGCTGGTCCCGCGCGGGGACGTGGCGGCGACCGTACGGCACGGCTGGGCGGTGACCGGGCATCAGGCGGCCGGTATGCGCTGGCCCGCCGCGGTGGTGGTCGTCCCGGGCGACGCGGGGCCGCTGCTGACCAGGTCCTGGGTCTACACGGCGTTCGGCCGCGGTGAACGCCACCTGTCGGTGGTGCAGGGCGCGGAACAGCAGCTGGCCCAGGCGGTCGCGGGGCCGCCCGCGACGGAGCGCACGACCCGGCTGGCAGCGGTGCTGCGCGAGCTGACCGCGCAGGGCTGAGCCCGGCGGCCCCGGGGGTATGCCCCCGGGGCCGCCGGTCCTGCTCCGTCGTGCTCGGTCCTGCTCGCCGCGTACGGGCCGGCCCGGATCGGTCCGGGTCAGGGATCCGACACGGCTCAGTCCGGGTCCAGGACCCCCAGCTCGTCGTCGAAGACCGCGCTGACGTCGAAGCGGCACACCACCGTGTGCGGGTCGGCCTGGTCGAAGGGCGCCTCCAGCCACTCCCCCGGCTCGGCGGGCTCCACCGCCGAGACCCAGAGCGTGGAGTCGCCCTCCTCGAAGCCGAAGTCCTTGTGCCGCTGGGCGATCTCGTCGGGTTCGTACTCCCCGAAGATCACCCCGAGCGCCGCGTTGACGGTCGCGGTCGCCGACCCGTCGGTGTCCTCACTCGCATGTCTGGCCTGCGAGAAGAGCCGGTCGGGTGCGACGACCGTGTAGTCGCGGCGGATCAGCACGCTGATCGCCTCGGGCTCTTCCGGACCCTCGTACTCCGGCATCGAACCGCCGGTGGGCACTTCGAGCGGGGTCACCTCGTCGTAGGCGTCGTACAGCAACTCGTCGTACGACTCGGCGGCCGAGGCCAGCGCCTCGAACGCCTCGTGAACGGCGGGGTCGTCCTCGCCGCTGCGCTTCTCGATCGCGTCGAGATGCCGGTCGAGCGCGGCCTTGACCGCCTCGACTGCGGCACGGACCTCGGCCGCCGTGGGCTGCACGTCATCAGACATGAGGCAGACGCTATCCGCACCAGGGCGTTGCTTGCACAATAGATGCGATGCCGGAATACGAATTCAGAGAGATGTACGTGCCGCGTGGGGTCTCCCGCAAGGACGCGACACGGTTGCTGACCGACGAGGCGGAGTACGGGCACTGGGAAGTGGACCGGCTCCGCCTCTATCCCGACGGGAGCAGACGCGTGCGGCTGCGGCGCCGGATCATCCGTCAGGTGCGGGCCACCTGGTGAGATGGCCCGCACCTGAGCGGCCTCGACCGGCCCTGACCGCGGGCCGGACGTCGGGCCGGGCTTCGGGCTGCGGTGCGCTCAGCCCTGGGTGCGGCGGCCGCGGCGGTAGAGCAGGGCGCCGCCGAGCAGCAGGGCGCCGGCGGCGAAGGCGCTGAGGGCCATGCCGTCGGAACCGGTGTGCGCGAGCGTGCCGGTGCTGTTGCCGGGCGTCGCCGGGGTGAGGTGCGACACAGGGGCGCCGGGCTTGCCCGGGGCGCTGGGCGTCACGGGGGTGCCCGGGTTGCCCGGGGTGCTCGGCGTACCCGGAGTGCCGGGCGTACCCGGGTTCCCCGGAGTGCCGGGCGTACCCGGATGTCCGGGGTGACCGGGGTGACCGGGGTGGCCCGGGTGACCGGGGTGGCCCGGGTGGCCGCCGGGCGGTGTCACGGGGTTCCCCGGAGTGACCGGGGTGACGGGCGGTGTCTCGACGTTCGCGCAGTCGTTCCCGAAGACCGGGTTGAGCAGGCCCACCACGTCGATGGTGTTCCCGCACGCGTTGACCGGCACGTCCACCGGCACCTGGGCGGCGTTGCCCGAGCCGACGCCCGGCGAGTGGTGGGCGCCGCCGCGGGCGACGGAACCGCCCCCGCCGCCGCCCGGGTGGGCGGAGACGTTGGCGCAGTGGTTGCCGAACGCGGGGTTCAGCAGGCCCACCACGTCGATGGTGTTGCCGCACGCGTTGACCGGCACGTGCACCGGGACCTGGACCGTGTTGCCCGACACGACGCCGGGCGAATCGGCGGCCGCACCGAACGCGCCCGCGTCGGCGTACGCCAGACCACCGGTCGCGGCGATCACCCCGCCGGTGGCGACCACGGTGAGCAGGCCCTTTTTTGCGACCTGTCGCATTACTTCCCCTAACCTTCCCCTGCGTTCAGGGATCCTGGAATGGCGAGCGGCCCCGGAACGCAGGTGGGTGCGTCCGGGGCCGATCCGGCGTCGGCCGCGCAGCCTGCACGGCCGCGGCGTGATCAGCTGTTGACGCAGGTGTTGCCGAAGGCGGGGTTGAGCAGCCCGACGACGTTGATCGTGTTTCCGCATACGTTCAGCGGGATGTGCACGGGGATCTGGATGACATTGCCCGACAGCACACCGGGGGACGCCACTGCGGCGCCCTGGGCACCGGCGTCGGCGGCGGCCATACCCGCGCCCGCGAGCATGAGACCGCCGGTGGCGACGGTGACGGCGACGACCTTCTTGATCATTCGTATTCCTCCTGGTGGGACAAGCGCGGCCCGGCCTGCGGACCACACCGTCGTAACGACCCCGGAGAAAGAGGGCTACGAAGGCATCGGGCCTTTCACCCGTACCGGCGAACGAAACCACCGGTACGGGTACAGCTGACCGATCGGTCAGCTCTGTTCGATGAAACGGTCCAGGACGCGGACGCCGAACTTCAGGCCCTCCACCGGCACGCGCTCGTCCACGCCGTGGAACATCCCGGCGAAGTCCATCTCGGGCGGCAGCTTGAGCGGGGCGAAGCCGAAGCAGCGAATGCCCAGGTCGTTGAAGGACTTGGCGTCGGTGCCGCCGGAGAGCATGTACGGCACCGCGCGCGCCGCCGGGTCCTCGGCACGCAGCGCCGCCTGCATGGCGTCGACCAGGGTGCCGTCGAAATCGGTCTCCAGGGCCTTGTCGGTGTGCAGGGACTCGCGCTTGACGCGCGGGCCGAGGATGCGGTCGAGGTCGGCCAGGAACTCCTCCTCGTGGCCCGGCAGGTAGCGCCCGTCGACGTGGGCGGTGGCCTGCCCGGGGATGACGTTGACCTTGTAGCCGGCGCCGAGCATCGTCGGGGCGGCCGAATTGCGCAGGGTCGGGCCGATCATCTTGGCGATGCCGCCGAGCTTGGCCAGCGTCGAGTCCATGTCCTCAGGGTCGAGTTCGGTGCCGAACGCGTCGGACAGCTCGTCGAGGAAGCCGCGAACCGACTTGGTGACCCGGACCGGGAATTCATGCCGGCCGAGCCGGCCGACCGCCTCGCACAGCTCGGTGATCGCGTTGTCCCTGTTGGTCATCGAGCCGTGGCCGGCGGTGCCGTCCACGGTGAGCCGCATCCAGTGCATGCCCTTCTCTGCGGTCTCGATCAGGTAGAGCCGCAGATTCTCGTTGACGGTGAAGGAGAAGCCGCCGACCTCGCCGATCGCCTCGGTCACGCCCTCGAAGAGGTCGGGGTGCTTGGCGACCAGGTGCTTGGCGCCGAAGGTGCCGCCTGCCTCCTCGTCGGCGAGGAAGGCCAGCACGATGTCCCGCGGCGGCTTGCGCCCGCTGCGCATCCGGTCGCGGACGACCGCGAGGGTCATCGCGTCCATGTCCTTCATGTCGATCGCGCCCCGGCCCCACACGCACCCGTCGGCGACCTCGCCGGAGAAGGGGTGCACGGTCCAGTCGTCGGCGTTGGCCGGGACGACGTCGGTGTGCCCGTGGATCAGCAGCGCGGGCCGCGACCGGTCGACACCCTCGATCCTGGCCACGGTGGAGGCCCGGCCCCGGTGCGACTCGAAGATCTGCGGCTCAAGACCCACCTCGGCCAGCTTCTCCGCCACGTATTCGGCCGCGGCCCGCTCGCCCGGCCCGGAGTGGTCCCCGTAGTTGCTGGTGTCGATCCTGATCAGCTCGCTGCACAGGTCGACGACCTCGTCCTCGCCCGTGACTCCCCCGCTGGTCGCACTGCCACGCCTGGACTCGCTCACGCTGTCTCTCCTCCTCGTCGCCCACCCGCCCGCTGCACGCGCCGGATGCCACCCCCATCCTGCCCCGCACCCCCTGCGACCCCCAAGGCTCACCTCCTCCGCGCCCCTCGTCCGCGGTGATCGGCCCGTCCCGATCTTTGCTATGGTTTACCCCGTCGCCACGGCCACGAGGCCGTGACGTCACACCCGTCCGGGTGGCGGAATGGCAGACGCGCTAGCTTGAGGTGCTAGTGCCCTTTATCGGGCGTGGGGGTTCAAGTCCCCCCTCGGACACCGGCTAAGACCCCGCTTCATGCGGGGTTTCTGCTTTTCCAGGCTGTGGCGTGACCAACCACGGCAAGAGAATCAGCAATGCCCCCGCCGAAAGCGGGAGCGTTGCTTTGTTTCATGGTGCGTCTCATCCGCTGAGGGCGTGGGATGGCTGGTCCAGCCAGGGGACCTGGCGGTCTGCCGTGACGGTCAGCCCGAAGCGGTGGAAGCCGGGACGTCCCTGCTCCTGCCACCACCGGAAGGCGGCTTCCACCTCGTCCCACAGCCGCCGGTCTCCCGACTGGTACACGGTGGCGGTCTCGTGACCGTCGCGGAAGACCACCACCGCCCACGACTTGTCGGTAAGGCTGTAGAACCACACCGGTCGCTTTCCCGCCTGCTTGCGGTCCGGGACATGGGCGCAGTTCGGCACCTGCAAGCCGACTGCGAACGCTTCCACATCCAGGCTGCCGGTCAGGAACTCCGGCTCGGTGATCGTTGTCGTGGACTTGTCCGCATCCCCGGTGCCCCGCGCCGGGACGTAGCCGCTGTGCTCAGCACGGACCAGGCGTTGCGAGCGCACGCGCATGAAGTTGACCGGCTGGGTGAAGTGCCCGGAGGCGCTGTTGCCGTCTTCGGCCACGACCAGACGTGCCGTTGCCTCGGTGTAGGCGTAGTGCGTGCCCCAGGGGGCGATGATCACCCCGCCCGGGGTGGTCTGCTGCACCCATGCGAACAGTCCGGACCGCAGGCCGCATGTGGCGATCACGCGGTCGTAGGGAGCGTCTGGCGGGTAGCCGAGTAGACCGTCACCTGTGATCACGTTCACGTCGCCGTAGCCGACGCGCCGCAGTGCCGTGCTCGCCGCTTCCGACACAGCGGGGTCCACTTCCACCGAGACGACGTTGCCCGCGCCCACCCGGTGGGCCAGCAGGCCCGCATTCCACCCGGTACCAGTGCCGATCTCCAACACCTTGTGGCCCGCCTGCACATCGAGGTCAGCGAGCATCGAGAAGACCACGCTCGGCATGGACGACGAGGAGGTGAACGCCTTACCCGGTTCGGTTCCGGTGTGCTTCCCGTCGTCCCACTGCGTGACGATCGGAACATTGGAGTTGGCGTACTCGTACCACGCCGCTGCGTCCACCGTCTTGTGCACGGTGACCGCTCGACCCGTCGCCGCATCGTGCGGCCACATCAGATCAGGGAGGAACGCCGTACGCGGCACGGCCGCGAACGCCGGCGCCCAGCCCGAGGTCATGAATCCGTTTTCCAGGAGGGAGCGGCCCAGCTCCGTACGACCGGGCCGCCCGTCCTGCTCAGTAGAGCTGTTCGTCACTTGCGGTGCTTCCCGTCGCCGTCCGGGCTGCCACCGTCGGGGCTGGGCTCCGGCGGCGTCCAGGGGGTGCCGGGAAGGTTGTCGTCATCGTCGTCCCCGCCCTGGGCGCGGATCGTTCCGAGTGTCTTCATTCGGCATCTCCTTCGATCGGCACTTTCGGTGTGCGCCCTCTGGACTGTCCTGGTACCAGGAGGCCTGGAACCGCTCCGGCCACGCGGGGGGAACCGTTGAGCCCTTCCCCGGCGCACCGGCCAATGGTCCAGCGGTTATCGTCACGGTCCTCCGGGAGCGGAGGCAGGCGATACGGGAACCCGACAGCGGCCCCACCCACGGCCGAAGCTCAGTCCGCACGGAGTCCGCACCGTCCTCACTTGTCGCGGGACGAACCGGAGCGCTCGCCCTTCTGGCAGCGCTCGCAGTCGCACGGGAGGCAGGGCAGGGCGGTGGCCAACTCGTTGATCGTGCTGGCCCGGTCCAGCTCCACGCGATCATTCGCGACCTTGGAAACCCGCCCTTGGGTACGCCTCACGGCGGCGGCAAGATCCGCTTGCGCCATGCCCAGACGAAGGCGCTGGCGTCGCACCCTTCGTCCAACCGTCTCGTTCTCGTGCTGCATGCTTCGGTGCTGGCATACCTGTGGCGACCTGCCGAGAGGCATCTTCGGCGCTGGCGGGAGCAATTTGTCGAGCCACCCGGACACCCCGGTCGCCAAAGCCCTGCGTGCCGCGCTCACCCGGCAGCTCGGGGCCGGGGAGGTCGCCACGGGCACCGGCTACAACGGCGGCCTCAACTGGCTCGATGAACCTGGCACGCTCGTCCCGCCCTGCCGGCCGTGACGGGTCAGCGCCGAGGAACGGTCAACCACGCGAGACCGGAGCCCGCGGCTGTTGTGGCTAACGCTATGAGCCACCCCGGAACGCGCTGGATCGTCAATCGCAACCCGCCGCAACGCAGTTCGAACGCGGGGGCTTGTTCGTCAGTTCGCTCGTCTGCCATATCTCCATCCCAGCAGCGTCAATCACGCGTGAGACCCCTACCGGCACGGTGCGCCTTCTGGGTTTGACCTGCTGAACATCTCATTCGATGAGGAGGTGGGTAGACCATAGGGCGCGCCCTGGCGTGTCCTGGCGAATCGTGCTTGACCTGCTCAGCAGTGATGACCGACGAGTAAGCGCATCGAGGTTCGGGTACTCCGCCGTGCACACTGCTGACGCTCACGCCTCCCCCCACCGTCGGGAAGTGCGCCCCATGCCACTTTGAGGCCCGCGACGAATCGACCGTCAAGCCGAAAGGTTGACATTCGGAGGGTCAGCCCTCCGTGTGCTTGCGTTCCAGGAAGACTCTGGGGCAGTTCAGCTCCTTTGCGATCTTCGCCAGGTTCGCCGGTGTGGCATTGCGCCACCCCGATTCGATCTCACCCATCAACTGCTCGGAGATCCCCAGCCGCTCAGCGAGTGCCCGCTTCGTGAGACCGGCCTTTTTGCGAGCCCATGTGACGGCCTCCGGCTCATGGTCCAGCACGCGCGGGCGCGTCCGTACACGTCTGATCGTCACCACTGCTCCCAGGTGCGAAGTTTTGTGTAGTCCCATGCGGGGCGGGCCTCGGTGACCGACTGGTCCGCCAGTGCACGACGGCTTGTAGCCGATGGTGACGACGAGGACGGGCGCCTCCTCGGCCACCTCCTGGCCGCAGGCCACCGGCAGAACCAGGCTGCCCGCAGTTGCCCCGAAGACCACGTCGACCAGAGCGGCACGCAGGCCCTGCCTGCGCACGCCGGTCCGGGTGGGGTCCTCACCCGCCCAGAACGGCAGATGCCCGCTGACCACCTCGCCGCTGTCGGTGGCGATCGTGCACGTCCGGCGGGGGAACCGAACCCTCACGGGACGTTCACGCCGACACCTCCACGCCCGCGTGGGCCGGGCCGCACACCGCCCAGACCATCTTTCCGACGCCTGCGCGCTCACCGACTCCCCAGCGGCCACCCGTCAGCGCGTCCACCAGAACCAGACCGCGCCCGCACTCCTCATCCGGGTGCACCTCCCGCCGCTCCGGCCTGGTCTCGCCGGCGTCATGCACCTCGATCCGCACACCGCTTGCCCGGCGCTCGAACCGCGTCTCAACATGACGCCCCTCCGGCTGCCGCGCGTGCCGCAGCGCATTGGTGAACAACTCCGAGAGCACCAGCACAGCGGACTCCATCACCTCAACCGGCGTGCCCCACTTGGCAAGGTGGAGCCGGAGTTCATCCCGCGCCCGCTGAACGTTCTCCGGGTCGTACGCCCACCGGTGAGCGATGACGCACGGGCCCGCAGGGGCGTTCGGCACAGGCAGCATCACCGCGACTCCCCCCGATTCCACGGGGCCACCGCATAGGCGGCATGCCAGCCGGGGATCCGGCGTCCGTTTAACGCGGTCGTCACCTCGGCAACCAGCCGAACGATACGGTCCATGCGTCGGCGCTCCTTGCAACGTTGACCTCGCCCCGGGGCCGCGAGCACGGTCGCCGGGGTCCTTACTGACAGTCAGCATCCCGACACGCGCCCGCGGGGAGTTGCACCGATCGGTGCAACTCCCCGCCGTAATGACCTGCTAGATCCCGATCCACTCCGCGTACTGGGCCAGCGCGCTGCTACGGACCCGCTCGCGCCGCTTCATGGCGAGAACCGTCTCTCGGACGGTGGGGTGGTAGCGCGTCTGCTGAGGTGCGATCCTGCGCGCCCGGACAAGACAATCCAGCGCCTTCTCGGGGCGGTTCGCCCAGAAGTACGCTCGGCCGAGGTCCATCCAATGGTGACCGGCCCTTGACCGTGACCAGTCGCGTGGGATCCGAACGCTCTTGGATATCTCGATTGCCTGATCCCATTGCCCCAGTTCACACGCAATGGCTACCGCGTGTACTCCGACGTTGGGCAGTCCCCAGGTAAGGCCATAGCTGGGAAGCTCCCCAGATGCCTGCGCAATACCACGGGCATCCGCCAACCGGGCGTCAGCACTGTCGGCGTCCTTCGCCCGACCGGCGATAACGGCAGCCCGCAAGTGGAGACTCCCACGCAGTGCCGATAGATCTTCGGAGCGACGCATTTGCGCCCCGCCCAGATCTCGCAAGGCCTGATCGATCACCAGCATTCCGACTTCGTAGCGCCCGGACGACAGGATGGTTTGGGCTCTCAGGTAGGCGTGCATTGCGGCAAGCCCAGGCTCATCAGCGCGAGGCGCCGCCAACGCAATACGGTCCAACGCAACCGTAGCAAGGTCGATATATCCAAAATTCCAGGAAAGAGTGAAGATGCATCGAAATGCGTTTGCCAGGCATTCGTAACCCTGGCGCTGCTCCTCCCCCGCTGTTGTGTGAATGGCATGAACCAACTCATCGATGACTGCGGGAAGATCGCGCGCCATTGGCATGTAATCCGCTTCACGGCGTTGAACGAGCAGGCGCTGAACGTCCACGCGGATCAGGCTGATCGGGCGCGGTGGAATCTCCTGGTCGTGCGGCACGTCCCAATTCTCCATGCCCACGCGGATAGGCTGGATCAAGTCGTCCAGACGATCGCGGCGGAGTTCCTCGATGAAAGGCTGTCCCAGCAGGTCTGATGTAGTGACGTTGAGGGCGCGGGCGCAAGCGGCGACGAGAGCAGCCGAGGCAGGCTTCTGCCCGCACTCCACCTTCGAAATCAGCGACTTGGAAATATTGGCACGCATGGCGAGTCCTTGTTGCAGTAGACCTCGCTGCTTGCGGAATCTCGCAATTCGCGCGCCGATGTGCTCATCCACGTCATCGGGCATGCTCTGCTCCGTTCTGCTTCGACACCAAAACGGTACCCCCTGTGCACGGCCAGTAGCCACGCTCGACCCTGCGTCGCGCTGACATGCGCGCGTGCGCAGAACCGGTAGTCAGACGTGTTGGGGTCGGTGAGCACCCGCCAGGGACCATCGCCCTGCCCGATGTCCGCGCGGGACGCGCCGAGGGCCAGCAGGCGTGCGACCTCCGTCTGCGGGGGCCGGGCCGGCCGCCGTCCAGCGCAGCGCCTACGCACAGAACAGCGCCGGCGCGCGTACATCGGCCGCATCGGAGACCACCGCGGTCAGCTGTGCCATCCGCGCTCCGCCGTCCGCAGGACCGGGACATTCCGGGCTGCGCAAGCTTTCTCCAAGGCTTCGCCAAGGGTTCCAACACCCCGCCGGGACATCCGTCCGTCTGGAGGTTTCCACCGGCCCCGCGAGGGGCCTCACAGGTTATCGGGGGGATGTCGTGTCCATCATGGAAATCACGAACCATCGAACGACGCGGGGAGGGGACGCCGACCAGTGGAGCACGCTGGCCGGGCACAAGACCGTACTGGTGCCGGTGCACACCGAGGTCTACGGGCACCGGCTGAAGGATCTTCTGCCGCTGCTTCACTCCGACCTTCGGGTCGAGGTCACCTTCACCGTCGCGCCGCACGCCTTCAACAACGGGGTCGCCCGCTTCCTGACGGGACTCGGGGCGAACGTCATGCCGTGGGCCGAGGCAGTACGCACCGACTTCGACCTCGCGATCGCCGCGGGATCGCAGGGCATGGAAAAGCTACGCGCCCCGCTGGTACGGATCCCGCACGGCGGGGGGCACATGTCACTGGCCCGAGTGCCGTCCGGCGAACAGCGCGGTGACCTGACCGCGGGCGCACGGGAGCCGGGGGGCATCACCGGGCGCGGCTACCTCACCTGGGACGGTGCCGTCGTACCGCGGGCGGTCGCGCTGCCGCATCGCGACGATCTGCGGGCGCTGCGGCGCTGGTGCCCCGAGGCGCTTCCAGTCGCCAAGGTCGTCGGCGATCCGACGTACGACCGGATCGCGGCCAGTCTGCCCTTCCGGGACGAGTATCGTGCGGCGATCGGCTTGGCGCCCGGGCAGCAACTGGTGCTCGTGCCCTCGACGTGGGGGCGCCGCTCATCGTTCAACCGCCTGGACGCCCTGCTGCCGCGGCTGTTGGCGGAACTGCCGAGGGACCGCTTTCTCACCGCGCTTCTGGTGCACCCCAACACGTTCTCCCGGCACGGGCGTTACCAGGTCCGGGCTTGGCTTGCCGACTGTCGCAGGGCCGGGGTGACGGTCGTCTCGCCGGACGCCGACTGGCGGGCCATGCTGGTCGCCGCGCACTTCGTGCTGGGCGACTTTGGCTCGGTAACGCTGTACGCGACGATGACCGGTGCGCCCATTGTGCTCGCCCGCTATCCGTACCAGGACGCGAACCCGGCCTCGCCCGGGGTCGCGATGGCACGGACCGCACCCGCGCTCAGCCCGACCCGGCCGCTGGCCGACCAACTGGCCTATGCCGCGGCGGAATACTCGCAGCGGGACTTCCGGCGGATCGCCGGCCGGATATCGTCCGAGCCAGGCCGCTTCGCCCGGAACATGCGCGCGCTGATCTACGAACAGCTCGGCCTCGGCCAGCCGGCCTACCCGCCCACGACCGAGCCGGTCACCCTGTCCGCAAGTGAGGTTGCCCTGTGAGCGGGCAGCTTCTGCCTGACCACGTACGGGTCGACCTGGACGCTGTCTCCTGCGAGGCGTGGCGCGCGTGCGCCGATGTGCTGTACGGCACCGGGAGTCCGCGGTCGGCCGTCCCGCTTCTGCGGCGCTATCCCGGCTGTCTGCTGGTGTCGCTACGGGACGGCCGCGGCCGGTGCGTGACGCTCGCCCGCATCGTAAGGGCGGACAGCGAAGGCGCGTTGATCTGCGGCCTCCAGGTCCGCACGGGTGTGTTGAGCCGCCGCGACCATGCCCTGCTGGCGTCGAGATTCTACGGTCGGCTGGTCGCGGGCAGCTGCAGTTCTGCCGGGCGGTGGGCGGCGGTGCTCAAGGCGGCTCCGGATCGTGCAGTCGGCCGGTCAGGCGGCGGGCGTCCCGCGGGCTGACCGGGGTGTAGCGGGCCAGGGACTGTTCGTACCAGTCCCTGGCCCGCTGCTGCTGGCCCCGGCCCGCGGCAACCGTCCCCAGGAACTCCAGGACGCGCGCCTGCCAGTGAACCGAGCCGCAGGCGGCGAACTCCGCGAGTGCCTGGTGCAGTTCCCGGGCGGCCAAGGCGGTGTGGGCGGCCCCGCCAGCGGCATGGGCCATGCCGAGGAAGGCCAGCGCCCGCGCGGCGTCGTACGGGTCGGGGACGGCCAGCAAGTCGGCGCGGGCCCGGCTGAGCAGGTCAACCGCCTCATGCGGTGCGCCCGCGGTGAGGGCGAGGTCTCCGAGGCACAGCCGGCTCAGGGCCGCGCCCCGGGCGTGGCCGATGGTCTCGCGCAGGTCGAGAGCCTGGCGGAAGAAGGTGGTGGCGCGGTCCGGCCGGCCGGCGAGCTGGTGTGCCTGACCGAGGCCGTGCAGTGCCTGGGCCTCGGCCCGCCGGTCGCCGGTGTCCCGGGCCTGCCGCAGTGCGCGGGTGAACCAGTCGGCGGCCTCTTCGCACTGTCCGGCGTTGCACAGACCCGCGCCGCCGGTGGTCAGCATCTGCATCACCGCGGTGTCGCGCCCGGCGCGGGTCGCGGCGGCCAGGCCGAGCCGGTGCGCCTCGATCCACAGGTCGGCGGGGCGCAAGCGGACCCACAACGGCTGCATGCTGTCGACAAGCTGCCACACCTGGTCGTCCCAGCCGCGCCCCACAGCGGTCCGTACCGCCGCCATCAGCGGCAGGCGCTCGGTGTCCAGCCAGGCCAACGCGGAGATCGGGCCGTCGAAAGGCGGCGGGCCCTCTGGGCAATGCAGGTAGTCGCGGGGCATCCGGCGATGGGTCGGCGACAGCAGTGCCTTGGCCTCGGACGCGGTCCACAGATACCAGTCGAGCGCCCCGCGTACGGCGGCGTCCTGGGCGTCGGGGGTGTCCTCGGCCGCGGCACGCTGGGCAGCGTGCAACTGGATCAGGTCGTGGAAACGGAAACGGTCGGGGCCGATCTCTTCGAGCAGGCTGACATCGACCAGTTCGTCGAGCAGGTCCTCCGCCCGCTCCGGGGAGAGCGCGCAGGCCGCCGCGGCGGCGCCCGCACCGAAGTCGGTGACCGGAAGCAGTCCCAACTGCCGGTAGCCGCGCGCGATCTCGGGCGGCAGTGCGCCGTACGACGCGTCGAGCGCGGCCTGCACCGCACGTTCACCCCCGAAACCGAGATGCGTGAGCCGGCCGTCCTCCTGCCTCATCGCTCCGACGAGAGCGGCCAGCGGCTGGCGCGGCCGCGCTGCCATCCGGGCGGCCGCCACGCACACCGCGAGCGGTAGCCCGGCGCAGAGCCGGGCGAGATCGGCTGCGGCCGCCCGCTCCCTGGCGACCCGCTCACCGCCGAGGCGGCGGTCGAGCAGTTCCAGAGCGGCGGCGGGATCGAGTATGTCGAGGTGGTGGAAGCCGGCACCGTCCAGTCCGAGCCCGGGCAGCCGGCGCCTGCTGGTCACCGCCACCAGAGCGCCGGGTGCCGCCGGCAGCAGCGGACGGATCTGGGCGACGCTGAAAGCGTTGTCGAGGAAAAGGACGACCCGTAAGTCCGCCGTGACCGTACGCCACAGGGTGGCCTGTTCCGCCGGTTCCGCCGGCGGCTGCTCCACACCCAAGCCGCGCAGGAACCGTCCGAGCACCGCGCTGGGCGGCACGGGTTCGTCGTCGGTGTGGCCTCGCAGATCGGCGTAGAGCTGCCCGTCGGGATACCCGGCGGCCAGCCGGTGCAGCCACGTCGCGATGAGCGCCGTCTTGCCGACGCCGGCCGCACCGGTGACCACGACGAGGGGCGGGGCCATCCCGTGAGCGGTGTCCAGCAGCACGTCGAGGGCGGCCAGGTCCGCGACGCGGTCGGTGAAGTGGGCCGGGGCCGGGATCAGCTGCCGCGGTACGCCGGTCCGCCGGGCGGGCTCCGCGGCTTCGTACCGGTGCTCGTACAGATGAATGCCGCCGCTGACGTGGCGGGCCTGCACGACGGGTCCGGTGATCCGGGCGTCGCCCGCCACCGTGTTGGCTGTTCGGTCGCCCGCGACGGGCTCGGCCGTACGGTCGCCCGCGCCTGAGTCTGCCGGGCCGGCGTCTTCCGCGTCCTCGCCGCGGTCCTGGACCGGCTGCTGGTCCACGCATGTCCTCCCGGTGTGCCCGACGGCATGTCAGCCCGCCCGTCAAAGGTGGCAGAGTTCTCTGTCCTCGACAGACCCGGCAACCCTTTCCCGACCATGAAAGATCGGCATTGACAAAGTAAGAAAGCTTTCAGCCAATAGCTTCCCACTTTCGAGGGACGCTATTGCCCGTCACTGACGGCATGTCACTCTGGAGCCGCGGGGTGGCCGGCGTGAGGAGCGTGCTGGTGGAGATCGACATCCTGGTGCTTGGCCCGGTGGAATTATGGGTCGGGGGGCGCCTCAAGATGCACGGGGCCGCCAAGGCGACCCACCTGCTGGCCGCTCTCGCGCTGGACGCGGGTCGGTCGGTCCCGCTCGACACCCTGGCCGACCGGCTCTGGGACGACTCACCGCCCGCCAAGCCACGGGCGTCGCTGTACTCCTACGTCACGGGCATCCGCGACAAGCTCGGCCGCGAGCGGCTGTCCCAGCTCGCCCACGCCTACCGGCTCGATATCGAGCCGGACGCGGTCGACCAGCACCGTTTCGAGCGGTTCACCACCCAGGCGAGTTCCCTGGCCGCCAGCGGCGACGACGCCCAGGCCCTCGTCCTGCTGCGCAAGGCCGAGTCGCTGTGGCGCGGTCCACCGCTCACCGGCTTCACGGGGCTGTGGACCGAGCAGGTCAGGCTGAGGCTCATCGAGCGGCGGCTGGCGGCGACGGTGCTGCGCGCCGAGATCGAGGTCCGGGGCGGGCAATACAACCGGGCGCTTGAGGATCTGACCGCGCTGGCCGAGCAGTACCCGATGGACGAGACCATCGCCGCGCTGTTCATGACCGCGGCTTACGCCTCCGAGCGCCAGACGGCCGCGCTGCGCGCCTACGAATCCATACGCCGGCGGCTGCGCGACGAGGGCACAGAGCCGGGCGAGGCCCTGGTCCGTGTCCACCGGGGCATCCTGGACCACGCGCCCGCCGGGGAGTTGCTGGCCCGCCGCTCGCCCGGCCCCGCCCCGCCCGCGCCGTACAACATTCCGGCGCACAGCGGTGTACTGATCGGGCGGGCGGCGGAGTTACAGGCGCTCCGCACGCCGGTGCCGGGAGTCGTCGCCTTCCAGACCGTCACCGGAATGGTGGGGGTGGGCAAGACCCAACTGGCCCTGCACAGCGCGCGCCGACTGGCCAGGCACTATCCATCGGGGCAGATCTATCTGAATCTGCAGGCGCATTCCGGCCGCACACCGATGTCGCCGCAGACCGCCCTGGCCACGCTGCTACGGCATTTCGGCGTCCCCGCCCAGACGGTGGCGCGCCATCAGGACGACCTCACCACCTTGTGGCGGACCGTGCTCAGCGCTCGCCGGGCCATCGTCGTGCTGGACGACGCGGCGGGACCCGAGCAGCTTCGGCCACTGCTGCCCGGCGACTCGCCGTCGCTGATCATCATCACCAGCCGCCGCCGTCTGACGGGACTGCCCGGCATCCGTCATGTGATGCTCGATGTTCTCTCCCCCGCAGAAGCGGAGAAGCTGTTCACCACGCTCGCGGACGACGGCAGGAACCATGATCCGGCTGACGTGGCCGCGCTGGCCCGGCTCTGCGGCTACCTCCCGCTCGCGCTGGAACTCACCGCGGCCCGCCTCAGGTCGCGCCCCACCTGGACCGTCGCCCACCTGGTCGGACGGCTGTCGCACGGCCCCGGCCGGCTCGCGGAGATCCGCGACGGGCAGCGTGAGATCGGAGCGGCGTTCGCACTGTCCTACGACGCACTTCCGCCGGCGCACCAGCGGGTCTTCCGGCTGCTCAGCCTGCACTTCGGGCCCACGTTCTGCGCGCAGGCCACTGCGGCGCTCATCGATCTGCCGCTGCCGGAGACCGAACGCATACTCGAATCGCTGCTCGATGCCCATCTGGTCCGCGAGCCCGCTCCCGACCGGTACGACCTCCACGATCTTCTGGCGACCTACGCACGCTCCCTGGTGGACCAGGAACCGGCTACTGAGCGGGACACAGCACTCGACCGGCTGGCCGCCTTCTACCTGCATACGGTGACCGCCGCCGACCACGCGCTCTTCGAGCGGCGCCCACGCCTCGACCTCGGCGTGGCGGACTCCCCCTTCGCACTGCCGGCCTGGACCGGCCAGCCCGACGCGAGGACCTGGCTGCGGTTGGAGACCGACGCCGTAGTGGCCGCCGAACTGCACCTGCGTGGACACGGCAGCCCGCGTCAGGCAGCGTGCTTGGCGCACGCGGCGGCCGGCTTCCTAGACTCCGAGGGGCTGTGGGCGGAGGCCGAACACATGCACACGCAGGCGGTCGACTGGTGGCAGGCGGCGGGCGAACAGTCGGCCGAGGCTCACTCCTTGCTCGCCCTGGCCGCAGTCCAGTCCCAGATCGGCCACTACGAAGCGGCCGACACGACCGCCCGGCGCGCGATGGCGGTCGCTGTCGAAGTCGGCGACACAGCCACGGAGGCGGAGTCGCTGCGGGCACTCGGGCTGCTCAGCTGGGACCTCGGGCGACTCAAGGAGTCGCGCGCACTCCTGAGCGAGGCACTGCGACTGCGGGAATTACTTGGAGATATGTGGAATATCACCAGATGCCGGAACAATCTCGGCATCAGCCTGCTGCACCTTGGCGACCACACCCGGGCGGGAGAGTGCTTCCGTGAAGCTCTGGCTGGATTTGTCCGGACAAAGGACCCGCGAGGTGAGGCTCAGGCGCTCAATAATCTGGGCGACCTCCACCTGCACTTAGGTGAGATCGAGTTGGCACACACCGCATTCCAGCGGACTCTGGACCTGACTTCTCGGGTCGGCAGCCGCTCCGAGACGGCAATCGCCCAACTCAATCTGGCGAACACACTGCGCATCCCCGAGGATCTGCCGGCGGCGCTCGCAATGCACCGTGAGGCGCTGGCGATATTTCGCCATATCGGCGACAAAAGGAATGAGGTCGTCACCCTCAACGCAATCGGCACAGCACTGCACCGCGCGGCGCAGCATGTCGAGTCCGCAGCCCACTACTCGGCCGCCCTGGCATTGGCACGGAAGATCGGGGCAGCCCAGGAAGAGATTCAGGCATTACGCGGCCTCGGCCTCACGGAGCTGCATTCGGGACGAATGGCGACATCCAAGGAGCAACTGTCCGCCGCGTTGCGCATTGCGCGCCGGATCAACGCAGAGGAGGAAGAAGCACGTACGCACAGCGCGCTCGCCGACCTCCACCTCGCCGACGGCCGCCGCGAAGAAGCTGCTTCACATTTGCGTCTGGCATATTCGATCCACTCAAAGTCAAACACGTGGGAATCCAGGCGCACACGGGACAGGCTGGAAAAACTGCGGGACACATGAAGCCTTTGAAGAGATGTACTACGCGCGTACTAGTGGGCTTCAATAGTTGGCAGTGACTGATTCGCATACGGAGTTGCGGTACTCCTGAGGCGCGTGATCCAATGCGGATCATGGTGCCGGCACACCACACCCTCAACGATCGCAGCTCCCGGCAAAGGAACGTCCGTGCTCGTTTCAGTACCGCCTGCACCATCGCCCGCCGAGGTTTTCACGGCCGCCGCATACCGTTCCACACCTGAAAAGACCGCGGCACCGGTAATTGCCGACCCCGGGCCACTGGCGGAATTCTCGTATTCCATAACCGTGGCGTACCGCCCGGACCAGTGCATGCCCTCACGGACACGTTCAACAGCCAGCTGACGTAGCCGTCGCGCGGCGCCGACGTACCGCGTTGCCGTGAGGCTCGGACGGTCCGGGCCTCACGGCAGCAGGACGGCGGCGCCGTTGACGTGGTCGGCGGACAGGGCGGTGAGGGCGCGGTCGGCCTGGGCGAGGGGGTAGCGGGTGACGGTGGCGTGCAGGCCGATGCGGGTGGCGGTGGCGAGGAAGTCGGCGCCGTCCTTGCGGGTGTTCGAGGTCACGCTCCGGAGGTTGCGCTCCTGGAAGAGGTGGCGCTGGTAGTTCAGCGCCGGGATGTCGGTGAGGTGGATGCCCGCCACCGCCAGGGTCCCGCCGCGGTCGAGGGCGGCGAGCGCGACCGGGACCAGGTCGCCGACCGGGGCGAAGAGTACGGCCGCGTCCAGGGGCTCCGGCGGCTCGTCGTAGGCGTCGCGGGCCGAGGACGCGCCCAGTGCCAGGGCCAGGTCGCGGGCGGCCGGCGACCGGGTCAGTACGTGCACGGTGGCGCCCTCCGCCAGTGCGACCTGGGCGGCCAGGTGGGCGGACGCGCCGAAGCCGTAGACACCGAGCCGGCCGCCCGGCTGGAGGTCGCTGCGGCGCAGGGCCCGGTAGCCGATGATGCCCGCGCACAGCAGTGGCGCGAGCTGCGCCGGGTCGGCCGCGCCGGGCAGCGGGTACACGTAGTCGGCCGGCAGCAAAGTGCGCTCGGCGAAACCGCCGTCGGCGTCCCAGCCCGTGTAGACGGAGGCGGGGCACAGATTCTCCCGGCCGAGCCGGCAGTACCGGCACACCCCGCAGGTGCCGCGCAGCCACGCGCCGCCGACCAGGTCGCCGGCCGTGAAGCGGGTCACCCCCTCCCCCGCGGCGAGCACCCGCCCGACGATCTCGTGCCCGGGCACGGTGGCCGGGCGGTGCGGGGCGAGGTCGCCCTCGGCCAGGTGCAGGTCGGTGCGGCACACTCCGCAGGCCTCCACCTCGACCAGCAGCTCACCGGGTCCCGGGGCGCCCACCTCCCGGCGGACGCGTACCAGCGGCCCGCCCGCGATCGGCCCGGGCGTACCGACCGCCCAGCCGCTGATGTCCTGCGCGAGGTCAGGAGTCATACCTCCAGCATGCGACCGGCGCAGGACCCCGGCAATCGGCCCGCCCCCGGCGTGCGCGGCCGGCCGCGTACCCGAGCGGCGACGTGCTCGTGAAGCCGGAGACTCAGCGGGTCACGCGGTAGCGGGCCATCATGCAGTCGTCCTCGTGGTCGAGGATGTGGCAGTGCCAGACGTAGCCCCGCAGGCGCATGCCGTTCATGGCGGCGAAGGACGCGTCCGGGTCGAAGCCCAGTTCCGCCGCCGCGGGGAAGCGGACCAGGACCCGGGTCACCATGCCCGGCGGGCAGCCCACCGTGTCCTTGGCGCCCGCCTCCCACGCCAGTGGCGGCTGCGCGGCCCCCAGCAGGTACGGGTCGGCGGACGGCGACCACGCGGTGCCGGGGTTCGGGCGCGGGTTGGCCGCGCGGTAGGCCGCCACGTCGAAGCGCTGCCGCTCGACGATGCGCATATGCACCAGGTGCAGGTGCATGGGGTGCGCCTCGGCGGAGGCGTTGACGAACTCCCACACCTCGGCGGTGCCCTGCCGCGGGGTCAGGATCGGCCCGTCGTCGTACCGCAGGTTGTTCATCATCATCCCGGCGGGCGGCCAGCCGTCGGCCAGCGCCGGGGTGAGGGTGACGACCCGGCGCGGCACACTGCCGGCGGCGGGGAGCGCCGGCAGCGGCGCCGGGCGGCCCGCGCCGCCGCGCAGCCTGGCCGGCGGCGCCGAGGCGAAGCCGCGGACACCGGTACCCACGAAGCGCATGATGTCGGCCAGCGGCACCACACCGGTGGCGGCGACCGTCTCGGGTGACTCCTGCTGGTCGTCGGTCAGGTCCACGTGGTCGCCCGCGGCCAGCGTGCCGAAGTCCACGACGAGGTCGAGGCGTTCGCCGGGCGCGAGGCGTACGGCGGTGGTGCGGGCCGGGGCGTCCAGCAGCCCCGCGTCGTTGCCGACCACCCAGAACGGCATCCGGTTGGTGAAGAACAGCCGGTAGGCGCGGGCGTTGGAGGCGTTGAGCACCCGGAAGCGGTAGCAGCCGCGCGCCACCCGCAGATACGGGGACACCACACCGTTGACCGTCATCACGTCGCCGTACGTCCCGCCGTCCCAGTGCCCCTGCGGCATTGTGCGGGTGGTACGGAAGACCAGCGACCCGTCGGCCCCGAAGCGGCGGTCGGCGAGCGTCAGCGGCACCTCGAACTCGCCGCCGGGCAGGCCGAGCGGGTTGTCCGCGGCGCCGGTGTCGTACCGGTCGCGCAGCAGATACATGCCGGCCAGGCCCGCGACCGCGTTGAGCCGCGTGATGCCCATCGCGTGGTCGTGGTACCACAGATGAGCCGCGTCCTGTCCGTTCGGATGGCGGTACGTCAGCTCGGCGCCGGGCCGGAAGGTGTGCTCGGGGTGGCCGTCCGCCTCCGGCGGGGTGATCGCGCCGTGCAGGTGCACCGCCGTACGCGGCAGCGTCCTGTCCAGCTCCGAGGCGCCCTCCAGCGTCGGGTCGATGTCGGCGGCGAACAGGTGCCCGGCGCCGAAGCCGTTGCTGAACGTCAGCGACAGCGGCTCGTCGCGCCGCGCCTCGATGGTCGGCCCGAGATACGGCTGCCCGCCGTACGACCAGGTCCGCGCCACTGCGAGGTCACGGTGGAAGCGGTGGGTGGCCGGGGCCATGGCGATCGTACGGTCCCCGGTCAGCACGGGGGGCACGGGCAGTTCGTCGACGTACGGCGTCAGGCTCGGGGAGGCGAAGGTCAGCGGGGCCTCCGCACCGGCGGCGGGGAAGGCGTCCAGGCCGGTGAGGGCGCCCAGACCGCCGAGACCGCCGGCTGCGAGCAGGGAGCGGCGGGACGGACCGTGCGGCATGCGGGCTCCTCTGGGTGGACGCGGAATGACGATAAGCATCCATATGACCCAACGTCAACGATGTGGGACGTGTCGGGCACGGCGGGTCTCGGCGACGGCTCCGGAACGGCCATGGGGGGTGCCACGTGCGGTGGCGGACGCCTCGTGCTGCGTGTATGGGCCGGTCGCGCAGTTCCCCGCACCCCCCCAAGGGCTGTCCCTGCGCTGCCGCGCCGTCGTGGTCGCGCGCGCGATTCCCCGCGCCCCTCCAGGGGCTGTCCCTGCGCTGTCCCGCCGTCGTGGTCGCGCGCGCGATTCCCCGCGCCCCCCGAAAAACGCTTGCCCTCCGCGCGGGTGGGCGCCCATCAGGCAACCCCGGAGCGCGTTCGACCGCACCGCGAGGTACGTTCGCGGGGGCGCCGCGCGGCGGCGGAGAGGGGAGTGACGTGGCCGGCACTGACGAGGGCGGCCCCGCGCCGGGCGGGAAGACCCTGGCGGTGATCGCCCAGGAGGCGGGCGTCTCCGTGTCCACCGTGTCGAAAGTGCTGCACAACCGCTCCGACGTGGCCGCCCGCACCCGGGCGAAGGTGCAGCGGCTGCTGGCGCAGCACGGCTATCCGGGCAGGAACGGCCCCGCCGCCACCGCGCTGGCCCCCGGCGGCCTCATCGACTTCGTGATCAACGAGCTGGACGGCCCGTGGGCGGTCGAGCTGATCCGGGGCGCCGAGGAGGCGCTGGACGCGGTCGGGATGGGCCTGGTCGTCTCGGCGGCGCACGGCCGCGGCAGCTCGGCCAGGCGCTGGCTGGACTCGCTCGCCGCGCGCCGCACGCTCGGCGCGATCCTGGTGGTGCCGGAGCTGGACCAGGACCAGCACCGGGAGCTGCGCGCCCTCGGTATCCCCTTCGCGCTGATCGCCCCGGTCGAGGAGCCGCCCGCCGGGGTGCCGTGGGTGGGCGCGACGAACTGGCCCGGCGGCCTTGCCGCCACCCGGCACCTGGTACGGCTCGGCCACCGCAGGATCGCGGTGATCGGCGGCCCGCCGCACCGGCTGGCCTCCCGCGCCCGGGTGGACGGCTACCGCTCGGCGCTGGAGGAGGCGGGGCTGCCGTTCGACCCCGGCCTGGTCCGCCACGGCGACTTCACCAACGAACCCGCCTACCGCCACGCGCTGGACCTGCTGCGACTGCCGGACCCGCCGACCGCCGTCTTCGCGGGCAGCGACCAGCAGGCGCTGAGCACCTACCGCGCCGCCGCGACGCTGGGCCTGCGGGTCCCGGCGGACGTGAGCGTCGTCGGCTTCGACGACCTGCCCTTCGCGGACTGGGTCACCCCGCGGCTGACGACGGTGCGCACCCCGCTCGCCGAGATGGCCGCGCTCGCCGCCGGGATGGTGCTGCGGCTGCTCGGCGGCGGGCAGCCGGCCGGCACCAGGGTGGAGGTCGCCAGCGAACTGGTCGTACGCGACAGCAGCGGGCCGCCGCCGACCCGGTGAGTCCCGCCGGCGCCGCGGTGCGTCAGACCACGGGCACGGTGCGTCAGGCCACCGGCGCGGTGCGTCAGGCCGGCGTCGGGGGGATGTGGAAGATCTCCCACTGGTGGCCGTCGAGGTCGTAGAAGCTGCGGGTGTGCATCGGGCTCGCGTCCTCCGCGGCCTTCGCGCGCTGCGCGCCCGCCGCGATCGCGGCGTCCCCGATCCGGTCGACGTCCTCCGCGGCGTCCTGCGACACGGCGACGATCACCGCGGTCGACGCCGTCGCGTCCGCGACGTCCTTGGCGGTGAACGACGCGAAGAAGGGCTGCGTCAGCAGCATCACGAAGCTGCTGTCGGAGACGACCATGCAGGCGGCCCGCTCGTCGGTGTACTGCGGGTCGAAGCGGAAGCCGAGGCTCTGGAAGAAGCCCATGGACCTCTGCAGGTCCTGCACAGGGAGGTTCACGAAGATCTTGCCGGACATGCGTTCCGCCTCTGCTCGGGGTCGTGGTGCTCGGTACTCACCCGGGTGGACCGGCGGGCGGCGCGGAAATCATCGGTTTCCGGCGGCCGAGCGTGACGCGCCGAGCAGCGTGTCCACGACGCGGCCGAACACCAGCCGGCCCGCGTACTGGGTGACCCCGCCGAAGGCGCTCGGCAGCAGCCGCACCCGCAGCTCCTCCTCCCACCGGACGGACGAGCCCTCGCCGTCCGCGCGTACCTCGATCTCGGCCCAGCCGGTGATCACCCGCCCGGTCTTCACCAGCCAGCACCGGCCCGGGTCGCCGTCCGCGGTGGGCGGCTGCCACGCGGCGACGCGCATCGGGTCGTCGAAGGAGGCGCGGCCGAGTCCGGTGCGCGCGACGAAGACCGTGCCGACGCCCGACGGTGGCGGGGTGAGGACGGTGATCCGGGTCAGCGGCACGGTCGCGCTGTGGTCCTCCCACGCGGTCAGCCGCCGCCAGACCTCGGCCGGCGGCAGCTCCGTACGGCGTTCGATCACGAACCTGGGCACCCGGCGAGCGTACCGGCGCCGCCCGGGCTTTCCGACGCGGACACTCCCGTAGCCGGGCACGCACCTCACGGCGGCGCACGGCCGGCCGCACACGCTCACCGCGGCAGGCACCCGCCCCGGCACCTCACCGCGGCGGGGAAACGTCACCAGGCGGCGGGCGCGTAGTCCTTGAGGAAGCAGCCGTAGAGGTCCTCGCCCTGCTCGCCGCGCACGATCGGGTCGTAGACGCGGGCGGCGCCGTCGACGAGGTCGAGGGGGGCGTGGAAGCCCTCGGCGGCGAGCCGGATCTTGTCGGGGTGCGGGCGCTCGTCGGTGATCCAGCCGGTGTCGACCGCGGTCATCAGGATGCCGTCGGTGTCCAGCATCTCCTGCGCGCTGGTGCGGGTGAGCATGTTGAGCGCGGCCTTGGCCATGTTGGTGTGCGGGTGTCCGGCGCCCTTGTAGCCGCGGGAGAACTGGCCCTCCATGGCGGAGACGTTGACCACGTATTTGCGCCGGGCCGCCGCCGCGGCCATCGCCGGGCGCAGCCTGCTGACCAGTACGAAGGGCGCGGTGACATTGCACAGCTGCACTTCGAGCAGCTCCACCGGGTCGACCTCGCCGACGGTCTGCACCCAGGTGTTGGACGGGTCCAGGTCGGGCACCAGGCCGCCCGCGTCGATGGCGGTGCCGGCCGCGATCCTGGCGAGCGAGGCGGACCCGCTGACCAGGGCGAGGTCGGTCACGTCCTGGGCAGTGAGCGCCTCGCGGCGGGGCGCGGGCAGGGCGGCGGCGGTCTGCGCGCCGCTGCCGAAGGCGCCGAAGACCTCGGTGGGCGGGAGTTCGCCGGCCGGCAGCGGCGCGGCCTCGGCGGCGACCAGCTCGCGGTAGGCGGCCGGGGAGCGGCGTACGGTCTGGGCGGCGTTGTTGATCAGGATGTCCAGCGGGCCGTCCGCGGCGACGGAGTCGGCCAGCGCCACCACCTGGGCCGGGTCGCGCAGGTCTATACCGACGATCTTGAGCCGGTGTATCCACTGGTCGCTGTCCGGCATGGCCTTGAAGCGGCGGACCGCGTCGTTGGGGAAGCGGGTGGTCACGGTGGTGTGGGCGCCGTCCCGCAGCAGCCGCAGCGCGATGTACATGCCGATCTTGGCGCGTCCGCCGGTGAGCAGCGCGCGCCGCCCTGCCAGGTCGGTGCGGGCGTCCCTGCGTGCCCGGTTCTCGCGGGCGCAGTCCTGGCACAGCTGGTGGTAGAAGGCGTCGACCTCGACGTAGCGGGTCTTGCAGACGTAGCAGGACCTGGGGCGTTCCAGGATGCCGGCGATCTCGGTGCTGACCGAGGCGGCGAGCTGGATGCCCAGCGTCTCGTCGTCGATACGGTCGGCGGCGCCGGTGGCGGTGGCCTCGGTCACGGCCTTGTCGTTGGCGGTCTTGGCGGCCCTGCGCTCCTGGCGGCGGCGCTGCTTGACCATGCGGTAGACCCCGGCGGTGGCGCGGCGCACCGCGATGGCGTCGGGGTGGTCGACGGGCAGCCCGTCGAGTTCGGCGAGCACGGCCAGGCAGACCTCGAGGCGTGCCGGGTCGATGCCGGGCGCGTCCTCCTCGGGTCCGAGGTCGTGAAAGTCCTGCGCTGTCGCCGTCATCGCGCCGCTGCTCTCCCTGTCCGCCCGGGTCCGCCGGGGTCCCGGTGCCGCCCGGGTACGCCACCGGGTCTCGGGCCGAACTTTACGTTTGACCTGCGGGCAGCTCCAAACCAGGCGGTGGACCCGGCGGTAGTCTCGGGGCGTTTACGCCGCACCGCCCTGGAGGTCCGTTGAGCGCCGAGAACCCCTTCGCCGTGCCGTCCGACGACCCTTTCGGGCCGCACAACCTGCCCTACGGGGTCTTCGGGACCGCCGCGGAGCCGCGGCAGCGGATCGGGGTGCGGCTCGGCGACCGGGTGCTGGACGCGGGGGCCGCGGCGCGGGCGGTGGGGGCGCCGGCGGACATCGCGGAGCTGCTGTCGGCTCCGGTGCTCAATCCGCTGCTGGCCGCGGGGCGCCCGGCGTGGACCCGGGTGCGGGCGGCGCTCACCGAGTGGCTGACCGGCGCGGAGTACCGGGACGCGGTGGGGCCGCTGCTGGCGCCGCTGCCGGAGGTCACGCTGCGGCTGCCGTTCGAGGTCGCCGACTATGTCGACTTCTACGCCTCGGAGCACCACGCGGCGACCGTCGGCCGGATCTTCCGGGCGGGCGGGGACCCGCTGACCCCGAACTGGAAGCACCTGCCGATCGGCTACCACGGCAGGGCCGGCACCGTCGTGGTCTCCGGCTCCCCCGTGGTGCGGCCGTGCGGGCAGCGCAGGCCGGCGGGTGAGGCGGCGCCGTCGTACGGTCCTTCGCTGCGGCTCGACGTGGAGGCGGAGCTGGGCTTCGTGGTGGGCGGCGCCTCGGAGCGGGGCGAGCGGGTGACGATGGCCGGGGCGGACGACCATGTCTTCGGGGTGTGCCTGGTCAACGACTGGTCGGCGCGCGATGTGCAGTCCTGGGAGTACGTGCCGCTCGGGCCGTTCCTCGGCAAGTCCTTCGCGACCTCGGTGTCGCCGTGGGTGGTCCCGCTGGACGCGCTGGCCCACGCCCGTACGGCGCCGCCGCCGCGGGACACCCCGCTGCTGCCGTATCTGGACGACAGCGCGGTGCTGCCGCCGTGCGGCCTGGACATCGCCATGGAGCTGCGACTCAACGGGCACACGCTCTCCCGGCCGCCCTTCGCCGCGATGTACTGGACGTACGCGCAGATGCTGGCGCACCTGACGGTGAACGGGGCGAGCCTGCGCCCCGGTGACCTCTTCGCGTCCGGCACGGTCAGCGGCCCGGACCCGGACAGTGTGGGCGCGCTGATCGAGCTGACCCGCGGCGGCGAGCAGCCGGTCGAGCTGCCGGACGGCACGCGGCGGACCTATCTGGAGGACGGCGACGAGGTCGTCATCACCGCGACCGCGCCGGGCCCCGGCGGCGTACGGGTCGGCCTCGGCGAGGTCGCGGGCCGGATCGAACCGGCCCGCGGGTAGAGCCTGCACGGCACCGCGGGACCGGTGCCGGGCGGGGCGGCGCGTCAGCGGGAGTGGCGGGCGGGTGGGGGGACGTCCTGGACGGGGACCGGCAGGCGGGGGCCACGGGGGGGCACACCCCCGTCGGCGGCGGTGACAGGAGAAGGCCGATTGAACGGTTTCGATCCCTCAGTCCATGTCCCACGCCGGGTCGCCGTCAAGGAAGTCGGCGGGAAGGCGGTGCTGCCGTTCCGCCCGGAGCCGCGCGTCCTCCCACACCTTGCGCAGCACCAGCGGGTCGGCGCCGCAGGCCCGTGCGAACCGCTCGGCGAGGGACCAGCCCGGGAAGCACTCTCCGGACAGCAGGGCGGCGGCGTGCGCGCTCGGTATGCCCAGCCGCGACGCGAGTATCCGCAGCGGCATCCCCGAGGCCCGGTGCAACTGGGAGAGCACGGGCGCGAGGTGGGACCGGTGCCGGTCGGCCGGACGGGGGGCGGTCATCGTACACACCGCCCGCGGCGGTGGGAGTGAGCGGGCAACGGTCGTCCCTCCTCGGAGCGCAGGTCGTGGAATTACGCGATCCCCGGCGCGCCTGGCCCGTGATGCGAAAAGGTCGGGCCCGTTCCGTTTCAGGTCCCAGGTTGCCCCACCGGGCCGGCCGCTGTTCACCACCCCCGGCCCGGCAGCGCCGCCGCCCGGCGGGCGGAGCCGGCAACTTTTCCGGCCCGCCGTCGTTCACCGCCACGTACGCCATCGGCCGCGGCCCGCCGCCGTCCCCCGGGTAAGCACTGGTGAGCGGTACGGCAGCGGGTCCGCGCCGGTCAGGGCGCACCGGCGCGCGGTTCTGCGGCCGGGCCTGCGCCGGCGCGGCCGAACGCTCCGGCGCGGGCCCGGGAAAGAAGTTGCCCCGGGCGCGCAATTGCAGACCGGACGCATCAAGCGGGGCACCCTTGTATCCAGAAGTGACGCATGAAGCGGGTGGGAGTTGGTCATCCTTCAAGTGGGCCTCTCATCTGCATTTGCAGACAGCGGGCTTGATCATCCAACCAGGGACGAGAAGAGGACTCATGGCCGGTCAGAGGCACCCCAAGGATCAAGGAAAACACCTGCTGGGAGCACACGGCGCGGGTGGCTTAGCCGTGGCGTGGCAGAAAAGCACCTACAGCAACCATCAGAGCGCCTGCGTGGAGGTGGGCAACTTCGGTCAGGAAACGGTCGGTTTCCGCGACTCGAAGGACCCGGAGGGCGCAGTTCTTACCTTCGACCGCAGCGAAGTACGGGCATTCGTTGCCGCGGTGGCGGCCGGCGAGTTCACTGGACGGCGGTAACCGGCCGCCCGGCTTGGCAACTTCCGATCTCATATGACTGAGGCAGGATGAGGGGGCCATGAATGTGCCCGCTCAGCGCGAGGGAGAGCCTGCCCGTGTCTGCCCAGCCGTCCCGCGCCCCGCGGGGAGTCCGCAATGTCCGACCGCTGTCCGGCCGGGCGCCGACCGCGCAGCGCATGATCTTCGGTGAGACGCTGCGAAAACACCGCGACGCGCTCGGCCTGACGGAGAAACAGGTGGCGCAGGAGATCGGCGGCTGCTCGGCCTCCAAGATCAGCCGCCTGGAGAGCGGGGAACACGACTTCAAGCAGAAGGATGTCCTGTGCCTGCTCGACATCTACCAGGTCGTGGACCCCGCCGAGCGCACCCGGCTGCTGGAACTGTCCCAGCAGGCCAACGAGAAGGGGTGGTGGGAGGCCTGGCGGGACGTCGCCACCAAGGAGTTGCAGACGTACGTCAGCCTGGAGGACATAGCCGCGCGGATACGGTCCTACGAGAGCGGCCAGCTGCTGGGGCTGCTCCAGACCCCGGACTACACCCGGGCCCTGGTCAAGGCGAACTCCCCCGAGCCCAACGCGCGCACGACCGAGCGGATCATGGAGCTGCGGGCCATGCGGACCGAGCGCTTCCTCCGGGAGTCCTCCGCGCTGCTGATCAGCATTGTGGACGAGGTCACGCTGTCCCGCGGCTACGGGACGAACACGATCATGCGCCGGCAGATCGAGCGGCTGATCGAACTCGCCGCACATGAGCGGATCAGCTTCCGGCTGGCCCCGTCCAGCAAGCTCAATCTCCCGGTGCAGATCGGCACGACCACGGTCTTCGACTTCACCGCGAACCAACTGCCCGCGATCGTCTACGTCGAGCGCTGCAACGGCGGGCTGTACCTCCAGGACCGGCAGGAGGTCGACAGCTACGAACGCGGCTTCGACCGGCTGATGGTCAGCTCGCTGGGACCGGCGGCCTGCCTGCAGAAGCTCAAGGACTACTACAAGAAATACTGCTGAGCCGGCCCCAGCAGGGCCGTCAGCCGCCGGGCCGGCTCCCCGCCGACGGCGCTTTGTGCGCCGTCGGCCCGCCCTCGCGCCGCCCGTTCAGGACTTGCGCGCCACTCCCGCGTACAGCGACGACTCCGCGTCGGAGATCAGCGACGGTCCGCTGGCCGGCTCCGGGTGCCATCGGTGGGCCACTTCCACGCCCGGGGCGAGCAGTTCGAGACCCTCGAAGAAGGCCAGCACCTCGGCGCGGGTGCGCACCTGGAGCGCTGTGCCGTTCTTGCCGTACACCGCGGCTATCCTCGCCCACTCGTCCGGCGCGAAGTCCGGGGTGCAGTGCGAGATCGTCAGGTACGACCCCGGTGCGAGCGGTTCGACGAGGCTGTTCACCACGCCGTAGGCGTCCAGTTCGTCCGGTACGAAGTGCAGCAGCGCGTTCAGGCTCAGCCCGACCGGCTGGGTCAGGTCCAGACAGCCGTGCTCCCGTACGACGTCCAGCAGGTGCGCGGGATCGCGGACATCCGCCTCGACGTAACCGGTGGCGCCCTCGGGCGAGCTGCGCAACAGGCTGTCCGCGTAGACCAGCACGATCGGATCGTTGTCCACATAGGTGATCCTGGCCGCGGCTATCTCGTCCTGGACCACCTCGTGCAGATTGGGCGCGGTGGGGATGCCGGTGCCGATGTCGAGGAACTGCCGGACGCCGTGCTCGCGGGCCAGGAATCGCGCCGAGCGGTGCACGAAGGCGCGGTTCACCCGGGCGACCGTCCGTACCGCGGGGAAGAAACGGATGACTTCCTCGGCCGCGTCCCGGTCGACGGCGTAGTTGGTGTTGCCGCCGAGGAAGTAGTCGTACATTCGCGCACTGTGCGGCATGTCCTGCCGCAGGCGGTCCGCCTCGTCGGCCTCGTCGTCCGCCGTGGCCTGTGGTAATTCGTCGCTCACACCATTGCCCCCATCGATCGCGCTCCGGACCGGAACCGGCGCCGGGACCGGAGCTGAGCCGGCGCCGCGCTCTGCTGAGATCACCTTATGCATGTGCAGGCGGATTGCACGAGGATCCGGCTTTCGTCGCCGACAGTGACCGGACCGCGACAGCGTCGCAAGTCCGAGCGCCTTCGGTCAGCCGCCGATGACGCTCGGGGGGTCTTCCATGAGGACGAAGACGCGGAGCCGGTCGCTGCGCATCGGCCGCAGGGCGACAATGTGGACAACGATCTCGCGGCCCTGGTGGTACGGCAGCCGGAGCTTGCGAATGCTGCCGTCGCCGTGTTCGCGTACCTCCCGGCGGTGCCACATGTCCCGGACGTCGGACGAGCGCGACAGGAGGTCGCGTTTGAGGCGGCGCAGGGCCTCGTTCTTCCGGTAGTGCGACCGCGCGTGGCGGATCTGGCCGACGTAGGCGCGGGCCCAGTCCTCCCGCCAGTTCACCAGCTGCTCGCGGGCGTCCGGGCTCAGCAGTGCCCAGCGCATGATGTTGCCCTGGTGGGCGGCCCAGGGGAACCAGTCGCGCATCTGCTGGTTGTGGCCGATCACGTTCCATGCGACGTCCGCCACGCAGGCGGGGTGGGACTGGTTGTCGATGAAGCGCTGAAGCAACTCGTCCATCTCGACCGCGGCTTCCGCCTGCGGGATGGCGGCGGAGGTGGGCGGCTGCCCCGTGGTCCGCAGATACAAGGTGGTGCGTTCGGTGTGGTTCAGCCGCAGGGCCGTGGAGAGCCGGTCGAGGAAGTCCTCCGAGCAGTCGGTGTCCTCGCCGCGCTCCAGCGAGCCGTACCAGTCCTCGGTGACCCCGGTCAGCCGGGCGACCGCGCTCCGGGACAGGCCGGCTCCCGGCCGCTCCCGCGCGAACGCGTCGGCCGCCTCGGGCAGGTCGGACCGGTCGACGCGCCGCCGCCAGGAGACCAGCAGCTCCGGCAGCGGCCTGCTGTCGATCTCGCCGCTCTCGCCGGGGCCGCTCCAGGAGTCCACAGGCCGACACTAGGCAGCACCGGGTGGACGCGGCGGCCCGCAACACACCGTGACGCGTCGTCCGGAAGCGGGAAACCGCCGTTCAGCGTAGCCGGGGGCGGCGGGCGCCGGTCCTGCAATGGCCGGCGGAGCACGCGCCCGCCCGGCCGGTGGCGGCCGTTTGCCAACCGGGAGCCTGCCCGTAACCTGGGAGAAAGGCCGCTTTGTCGGCACGCCGCCCGGACACGCGGGGAAGGCGGCGCGAGGAGGTGCCTGTAGTGGCACACGACAGCTCATTCAGCGCGATCGAGGCCGCGTACGAGCGCACCGCGTTCGAGCAGTCCGCCGCGGGCCTGGAGATATACGACGCCGGCCTCCGGGTGCTGCGGACCAACTCCGCCGCCCTGGCCATGCGCGGGCGGCGGGCCGACCAGGTCCTGAACCGGCCGGTGAAGGCGCTGGGATCACGGCTTCCGCTGGCCCCGCTGCTCCAGCGGGTCCTGGCCGACGGCGAAGCGGCCGTCCAGCAGCGGGTCGACGGGCACGACGGGCGGGGACACCGGCGGACCTTCGCCGTCACCGCCTTCCCGCTGGAGGACGCGCGGCGCACCATCGGGGTGGGCTCGGTGATCCACGACGTCACCGACGAGACCCGCGCCCGGGTCGCCGCGGAACTGCTCGCCCGGGCCCACGAGGGCATCGGCACCACCCTCGACGCGATGCGCACGGCCCGTGAGCTGGCGGACATCGCGGTCGAGGACTTCGCCGACGCCGTCTCCGTCGACCTCGTCGATTCCGTCCTCCAGGGCGAGACCCCGCCCGAACCGCCCGTCGGCGCGGACGTGCCGCTGCGCCGGGCCGCGTTCGAGACCCGGGGCGAGCTGCGCGGCATCTACCCGGTCGGCGAGACGAGCCACTTCGTCTTCCCCACCCCGTACACCGACGTGCTGGGCGACGTCGCCCCGCGGCTCCTGGACCCGCGCTCCGCGCCCGCCGACTGGCTGACGCACGACGCCGCGCGGGCGGGCGCGCTGCGGGCGGCCGGGATCCACTCGATGATCATCGTGCCGCTGTCGGCGCAGGGGCGCGTGCTGGGCCTGGCCGGCTTCTACCGCGGGCCGCGGCATCCGCTCGACTTCGACGCGACCGATGTGAAGCTGGCCGAGCAGGTCAGCGCCAAGGCGTGCATCCACATCGAGAACGCGCGCCGCTACACCCGGGAGCGCACCACCGCCGTCACGCTCCAGCGCAGCCTGCTGCCGCGGACCTTCCCCGAGGTCTCCGCGGTCACCACCGCGCACTTCCACGCGCCGGGAAGCCGGCAGACGGTCTGGTTCGACGTCATCGCGCTGTCCGGCGCGCGCGTCGGCCTGGCCATCGGCCAGGTCCCCGAGCAGGGGCTGCACGCGACGGTCACCATGGGGCGGTTCCGCACCGCCACGACCACGCTCGCCAACCTGGACCTCCCGCCGGAGGAGCTGCTGGCCCACCTCGACGACGCCACCCACCGCATCGTGCCCGACCACGCGGCGCGGCAGGAGCGGGCCGCAGGGTCGGCGGACGCGCCGCGCTGCCAGTACGCCGTCTACGACCCGGTGTCCGGCGAACTCGCCATCGCCGCCGCCGGCTGGCCCGCGCCGCTGGTGTCCACGCCGGACGGGGCCGTGAGCCGCCTGGACATGCCGGTGGGGCCGCCGCTGGGGCAGGGGGCGGCCTACGAGGTCCGCCGTACGGTTCTGGCTCCGGAGAGCCTGCTGACCCTCTACTCGGAGTCGCTCATCGAACCCGCCTCGGACGCCGCGGAGCGCATGGACCAGCTGGAGCGGGCCGCCGCCCGTTCCGGCCAGGATCCGCGGGCGGCCTGCGACAGCATCGTCGACGGCCTGCTGCCGAGCCGGGCGGGTGACGGCGCCGCCGTCCTCGCGGCCCGCACGCACCGCCTGGTCAACGGCCAGGTCGCCACCTGGACCGGGACGCGGGACGCCGAGACGGTCGCCGACTGCCGGGAGAGGACCGGCGTGCAGCTCGCGGACTGGGGCCTCGGCGCCTGGTCCTTCACCACGGAGATGGTCGTCAGCGAACTCGTCACCAATGTGCTGCGGCACGCCAGCGGAAATCCGCGGGTGCGCCTCATCCACGACCGCTCCCTGACGATCGAGGTGTCCGACGAGTCCAGTACGGCGCCGCACCTGCGCCATGCGCGAGCCCAGGACGAGACCGGCCGCGGCCTGCTGATCATCGCGTCCCTGGCCCGCCGCTGGGGAACGCGCTACTCGCCGGAAGGCAAGACCGTCTGGGTCGAGGAACCGCTGGACGAACCGCCGTGAGGCCCGATGCCTCCGGGGCCCGGGCGGTCAGGCGGACGGCGGCGGCCCGGCGCCGATGCTGCCGCGCCCCGCGAGGCGGAACAGCAGCACCAGGGACGGCAGGATCAGCACCACGGCCGCGCAGACGACCCCGACGACGTCGAGGGTGGCGTCGGGGGACGCGGCCTCGTCCAGCGAGGGACGCGTGCCCAGCAGACAGGGGTAGTGCGAGACGCCCCAGCCGGCGACGACGAGCGCGACGGCCGCCGCGGCGCTCTCGCGCAGGCCGCGGTGATTCGCGACGAGCATCAGTGTGGTCAGGGCGACGCCGAAGGGCACCAGGATGATGTGGAAGCCCAGGGTGAAGGCCATCTGCTCCCTGGCGGGCAGCAGCTGGGCCGGCCCGGGGGCCACGGCCGTGAAGTGGAGGACGGCCTCGGGTGGTCTGGTCACTGTGTCCTCGTCGTGCGTCGGGAAGCCGGCGTGTCTCCGGCGCGGACGGGCGACGGTGCCTGACTGCGGCGGTCTACTGCTGCGGGCTCGGCGTGACGCGCACCATGATGTTCTTCATCAGCGGCTGGTCGCTCTGCCGGCTGTAGTCGCTCGCGGCGACCAGCACGTTCATCTCCGGCATGTACCCGGCCGCGCAGCCGCGCGGCATGCTGTACTCGATCGCCCGGTAGCGCTTCAGGCGGCGGCGGCTGCCGTCCCGCGCGGTGGCGGTGATGTCGACCAGGTCGCCCGTGGCGATGTCGCGGGCGCGCATGTCCTCGCCGTTCATCAGGATCAGCGTGCGGATGTTGCTCACCCCGCGGTAGCGGTCGTTGTCGGAGTAGATCGTGGTGTTCCACTGGTCGTGGCTGCGCATGGTCTGCAGGACGATCACGTCGCCGGGCGGCGGAGCGTCCGGCAGGCCGGCGGCGGAGAATTCGGCGCGGCCCGACGGTGTGAGGAAGGCCAGTTCACGGGCGGGCTGGCGGATCCGGAAGCCCAGCGGCAGCCGTACCCGGCGGTTGAAGTCCTCGAATCCGAGCAGGACCTGCGCCATGGTGTCGCGGATACGGTCGTAGTCCTCGATGTAGGACTCCCACGGGGTCCGGCTGCCGGGCAGGGTGGCCCTGGCGATGCCGGCGATGATGGCCGGCTCGGACAGCAGATGCGGGGAGGCCGGCTTCTTCATGCCGACCGACAGGTGCACCATGCTCATGGAGTCCTCGACGGTGGTGCCCTGGACGCCGCGCCGCTGGTGGTCCTTCTCCGTACGGCCCAGGCACGGCAGGATCAGCGCCTTCCCGCCGTGCACGAGGTGGCTGCGGTTGAGCTTGGTGCTGACGTGGACGGTGAGCGCGCAGCGCCGCAGGCCCTGGGCGGTGTACGCCGTGTCGGGCGCGGCCAGGGCGAAGTTGCCGCCCATGCCGAGGAAGACCTTCACGCGGCCCTCGTTCATGGCCTCGATGGTGCGGACGGTGTCCAGGCCGTGCTCGCGCGGCGGGTCGATGCCGCAGGCGTCGGCGAGCCGGTCGAGGAAGTCGGGGGTGGGGCGGTGGTCGATGCCGCAGGTGCGGTTGCCCTGCACATTGCTGTGCCCGCGCACCGGGGACGGCCCGGCGCCCTCCCGGCCGAGATTGCCGCGCAGCAGCAGCACGTTGACGATCTCGCGGACGGTGTCCACGCCGTGCTCGTGCTGGGTGATCCCCAGGCACCAGCTGACCAGGGTGCGGTCGGAGGCGGAGTAGATCCGCGCGGCCTTGAGGATGTCGGCCCGGGGGACCCCGGACTGTTCCTCCAGCTGCTCCCAGGACGTGGCCTCGCACAGGGCCCGGTAGTCCTCGAAGCCGAAGGTGTAGCGGCCGATGAACTCGTGGTCCAGGGCCTTGGGATCGTGCGCGCTCTCCTCCAGGACAGCCTTGGCGACGCCCCGCAGGAAGGCCATGTCGCCGCCGACCCGCACCTGGATGGTGAGGGTGCTGGTGGGCGTCGACTTGAACAGCGCCATGTCGGTCATGTCGTGCGGCACGATGGTCCGGGTCGCCGCGGCCTCGATCAGCGGGTTGACGTGGACGATCTGGGCGCCGCGCCGGTAGGCGTCGGCGAGGGCGGTCAGCATCCGGGGCGCGTTGGACGCCGCGTTGACCCCCATGATGAACAGGGCGTCGGCGGCCTCCCAGTCGGCGAGGTCCGCGGTGCCCTTGCCGGTTCCCAGGGCCGCCTGGAGGGCGCGGCCGGAGGCGTCGTGGCACATGTTGGAGCAGTCGGGCAGGTTGTTGGTGCCGAACTCGCGGGCCATCAGCTGGTAGAGGAACGTCGCCTCGTTGCCGAGCCGCCCCGAGGTGTAGAAGGCCGCCTCGTTCGGGCTGTCGAGGCCGCGCAGCTCGCGGCCGATGAGCGCGAAGGCGTCCGGCCAGGAGATCGGCGCGTAGCGGTCGCGGACGGCGTCGTAGACCACCGGCTCGGTCAGCCGCCCCTGGTCCTCCAGCGCGAAGTCGGACCACGTCGACAGTTCGGCGACGGTGTGCCGGGCGAAGAAGTCGGCCCCGACCCGCTTGGGGGTCATCTCCCAGGTGACGTGCTTGATGCCGTTCTCGCAGATGTCGAGCTTGAGGCCCTTGATGTCGTCGGGCCACGCACAGCCGGGGCAGTCGAACCCGCCGTTCTCGTGGTTCATCCTGAAGACGGCCCGCGGCCCGTCGACGAACGCGTGCTCCTTCACCAGGACCCGGCCGACGCTCTTGGCGGCGCCCCAGCCGGCGGCGGGGTGATTGTACAGGCGCTGGGAGGGCCGCTTCCTGTCCGCGGGGCCGTCCCCCCCTGTCGGGGTACGGCCGACCGCACCGTCGTCCGGGCCTGCCGGTCCCCGGTTCACATCGGATGCAGTCATGTAGGGCCCTTTGCTGTGCGTCAATTCCCGGGAAATCTATATTTTTCGGCACAGCACGGGACACGGCACGCCGGAGGTCCGGCGGGAGATCCGCCGGACAGCTTCTACGAGCGGGCGAATTCCAGCAGGTCCGCGTTGAAGCGCCCGGCGAACTTGGGCACCATCGACAGGCCGTGCGGCGCCCCGGGGTAGACCTTGAAGGTGGCGTCCTTGACGATCTTCGACGACTTCTCGCCCGCCGCGACGATCGGCACGATCTGGTCGTCGTCGCCGTGCACGATCAGCGTCGGGACGTCGATCCGCTTGAGGTCCTCGGTCAGGTCGGTCTCCGAGAAGGCCTTGACGCAGTCGTACGCGCCCTTGATGCCGACCTGCATCGACCACAGCCAGAACTCGTCGCGCGTGCCCTGGCTGACGGTCGAGCCATCGCGGTTCGCGCCGTAGAAGTTCGCGCTGAGGTCCTGGTAGAACTGCGAGCGGTCCGTCTCGACACCGGCCCTGATCTGGTCGAAGACGTCGATGGGCAGGCCTTCGGGATTCGCGTCGGTCTTGAGCATCAGCGGCGGGATCGCGCTGAGCAGGACCGCCTTCGCGACACGCTCGGTGCCGTGCCGGCCGATGTAACGGGCCACCTCGCCGCCGCCGGTCGAGTGGCCGACGAGGATGACGTCCCGCAGGTCGAGCGCCTCGATCAGCGCGTCGAGGTCGTCGGCGTAGGTGTCGAGGTTGTTCCCGTCCCAGGTCTGCCCCGAGCGTCCGCCGCCGCGCCGGTCGTGGGCGATGGCGCGGAAGCCGTTGTCCGCCACCACCTTCAACTGGGGGTCCCAGGCGTCCGCGGTCAGCGGCCAGCCGTGGCTGAACACGATCGGCTGACCCGATCCCCAGTCCTTGTAGAAGATGTCTGTTCCGTCTTTCGCTTTGATGAAGGGCATGAGCCGGCTCCTGCCGCGCGAGGAAATGGAGGACCGCGAACAGCCGGGGACGCCCAAAAGGGACATCCCCGCTTCACGATACCCACGAGCCGTCCCCTCGGCGCGCCGAGCGGCATCGCCGCCCCTCGCGACCGGCGGCGGAAAGGTATTCCGTTCGCCATCCGGATGACGGGCACAGATAAGAGTGGGCCGCCCGCTGGCGGACGGCCCACCCGGAATTCCCTTTCGGTCTACTGCGCGGTGAGGGTGAAGCTCTGGGCGGCTCCGCCGGTGCAGGTCCACTGCTGGAGCCGGGCACCGTCCGCGGTGGAGACATCCGTGACGTCCAGGCACGCACCGGTATTGCTGCGCGGAGTCAGGGTGTACGTCCCGTTGGCGCCGGCGACCGGCTTCCACTGCTGGTTCGTACCCGACCCGTACGCCCACAGCTGGATCTTCGCGCCATTGCCGGCGCCCGAACCACCCGTCACATCCCAGACGGCCGAACCCGCATTACGGCTGACCACCTTGAAATAACCGCTGTCGGTGGCCTGGAACTGCCACTGCTGATTCGCACTCCCCGTCTGGCACGCCCACTGCTGAACGGCGGCGCCATTGGCGGTCGAACCGTTGGCGTCATCCACGCACTTGCCGCTGTTGGTGTTCTTCACCGTGTACCACTTCGACGAATCGATCGGCCCGTTCCCGCCGGTTCCGGTTCCGGTACCGCTGTTCGCGCCGGGCCACAGGTAGGTGCCGACGGTCTTGGCGGGCAGCGTGGCGGCGACCTGCTGGTCGCCGACCCGCAGGGTGAACGGCTGCGGCGAGCCCGTCTGGTTGACGACGACGGTCACCAGCGTGCCGTCGGGATTGAGGAAGGCCACATTGGTGGTGCTGCCGCTGCCGCCGTTGTTGGTCTGCACGCGGGTGGCGCCGCGGGCCACGAACTTCGAGAACTGCGCGATGATGTAGTAGTCGGGCAGCGCCCAGTACGTGTCGGGGCTGCTCGGCGACTGGATGAGCATGCTGGGGTCGGGCGAGCCGGACCACTGCTCGGGGGCGCGGTTCTGGTCGAGCATGGTGACCCAGTCCTCGTACATGATCGACTGGTTGCGGAAGTACTGGACGATGCGGTCGGCGCCGGAGGTGCCCCACACGGCGCGTTCGGTCATCGCCACGTCCTTGGTGGGGTAGCTGGCCTTGACCTGCCCCATGGACGTGGGGTCGCCGCCGTAGTCGTGGAAGGCGACACCGTCCACGGCGTTGAAGGCGTCACTGGGCGAGCCGGGGTTGCCGAGGACGCCGGCGGTGTAGCCGGGGCCGTCGGAGAAGTTGTGGTCGAAGGCCCAGATCTTGGTACTGGCCGCCCCGTTGTTGTTCAGTTCGCCGCGCAGGGCGGTGGCGACCCGCCGTTCCTGGTCGGCGGACAGGGTCATGCCCGGGTAGTCCGGCGGCGAGAACAGCGGCTCGTTCTGCATCGTGACGGCGTACAGCGGCAGGCCCTGGCCCGCGTAGGCGGTGACCGCCTTGCGCAAGTAGGCCGCCAGCACGGGGATGTTGGAGTCGGGCAGCGAGCCGCCGAGCAGGCTGTTGTTGTTCTTCATCCACGCCGGGGGGCTCCACACGCTCCCGAACAGCAGCAGGTTCGGGTTGATCGTCTTCGCCTCGCGCAGCACATCGATGATCTTGTAGTCGATGTCCTTCTGGATCGAGAAGCGCGACAGGCTCGGGTCGGCGGAGCCGTCGTCGTAGGTGTAGAAGGCGCGGGAGGTGAAGTCGCTGGTGCCCAGCGGGATGCGGGCGACGCTGAAGCCGGCGCCGTTGACCGGGTCGACCAGCTTGTGCAGCGCGGCGGTGCGCGCGGTGGCGCTCATCCGGGACAGGTTGTAGATCGTCGACTCCTCCAGTGAGGAGCCGACGCCCAGCACGGACTGGTAGTGGGTGCCGGTGTCGGCGGTGATGGTGGCGGAGCCGGACGCGGCGGCGGTGGTCAGGTCCGCCTGCTTGGACAGCTTGTACGGGGTGGCGGCCAGGCCCGTCGCCGGGTCGGTGAACCAGCTCCCGCTGCTGGGGCCGAACCCCGGCGCGGTCGACTCCGAGCTGAGATACACCTGCACCGGGGTGGTGGCCGCGGCGGCGGGAGTCGCGTTGACGGCGGACAGGGCCGCCGGGGCGAGCAGCGCACCGGTCGCCACCGCGGTGGCGGCGAGGATCATCCGGCGGCTGCCTCCGAGGGGCGTAGGGGCGGGGGAACGCCGGGGGCGTGGATGGCGCAGACGCATGGACCTCTCCTGAGGACGGCGGGAAGCGCCGGCCCGGACCGTGGGTGTCGGGCCGGCCGGTGGATGGCGGGAAGGCGCGGCGGAGCGGCCGTCTCCGCGGACCCGGCCGGGTCCACAACAGAACGGAACGGAACGGGCCGGGGCGGCGTGACGAGCGAAGGGGAAGGCGGGGGAAGGCCGGCAGCCGCGGCGGGACAGCCTCGAAAAGGGCAGGCTCCCGCGAGGACGCCGCCAGGACGCCGCCGAGCGCCGTCCGCCGGAGCGGTCGCGCGCCCTGTGCGGCGCAGTCACCAGGACGGTGTGACAACCGCCCTGCGTTCAAGGGTTGTTGTCAGCGGTTGAGCTGATGCCGTGTTGCCTTCAGTCCCCAGACTGTGGTCCAGTCCAAGGCGGCGGTCAAGAGGGCGTGACGAAAAAAGTTTCGCCACAACGCTCCCCCGCGCCACGGCGATCCTTCACTTCATCAAGGAAAGGCCCACCCGTGGTGGGCTGTTCACAAAGGTCAGGCCACCGGCCCCGTGGAGTCGCGCAGCAGCACGTCGGCGGCGAGCTCCCGGTGCGGTGTCTCCGCGGTGCGCCGGTCCAGCAGCCGCACCAGCAGCAGGACGGCGAGCCGGCCCACCTCCTCCAGCGGCTGCCGCGCCGTCGTGAGCCGCGGCACGGTGGACCGGCCGGAGTCGGTGTCGTCGAACCCGGTGATCGACAGGTCCTCCGGCACGCGCAGCCCGCGTTCGTGGGCCGCCCGCAGCGCGCCGACGGCCGCCGTGTCGTTGAACGCCGCCAGGGCGGTGGGCCGCCGCGGCAGGCCGAGCAGCTCGCGGGCCGCCTCGTACCCCCGGTCGGCGGTGGGCTCGATGCTGCGCAGCAGTTCCGGGGAGTGCGCGAGGCCGGCCTCGGCGAGCGCCGCGGCATGTCCGGCGATACGCGAGCGGCTGGTCAGCCACTCCGCCGGGCCGCCGATCACACCGATCCGCCGGTGGCCGAGGCCCAGCAGGTGCGCCGTCAGCCCGCGGGCCGCCGGCAGGTGCGCCACCGCCACCGACGCGATGTCCGGGGGCAGCGCGGTGCGGGGGTCGACGACGACGAAGGGGAAGCCGCGCGCCCGCAGCGCGACCAGCTCCGCCGCGCTTTCCGGCGGAAGGACCAGCACCGCACCCGCGGTCCGCCGGTCGCAGGACAGCCGGTGCAGCAGCCCGCTGCCGCGCGCCGCGTCCCCCGCACTGAGCACCACCTGCCGGCCGTGCAGGCTCAAGGTCTCGGCGACCGCGGAGACGACGGCCCCGAAGTAGCCGGTGAGCGCGTACGGGCAGCGCACCAGCACGGCCCCGTCCGGGGCGGCGGCCCGGTCCGACGCGGCACCCGCCAGCCGGTCGGCGACGGCCCGTACGTGCTCCCGGGTGCCGGGCGCGACGCGCCCGTTGCCCGTCATCACCCGCGAGACGGTCGCGATCGATACCCCGGCCTCGGCCGCGATCCTGCGCCGGGTAATCCCGCTGCTCACCGACCTACTCATCTGTTACATCGATTCGTTCCACGAAATCAGTCTATGCACCCGGCCTGCACAAGCCTTGACATCGGGAATGAACCCCCGCTTTGCTGTGGATCGCCGCGTTGGTTTCGAATGTGTTTCATTACGTTTCACAGCTGATTTCGCCCACGGACCACCCCGCCGGAGCGCGGCCCGCCTTCACCGCCTCCGGCACCGCTGCCGTTCCCTTCCGTCCAGCGCACCGCCGCTACCGAGGAGAACCACCATGAGACGCGCCCTGGGTGCGGCGGCCTTCACCGCCGCACTGTGCCTGGCCTGCCTGCCCGCCCCCGCGTACGCCTCCCACTCCGGCCGCCCCCATCAGGCGGCGCCCCAGGCGCAGGTGTGGCTGACGACCGCCGACGACTCGGCGCAGTTGCAGCGGCAGGCACCGGTCGCCTTCCATCCGGGGGCGTCGGACCTGACGACGATCACCGTGGACCCGGATCAGCGCTTCCAGCGGATGGACGGCTTCGGCGGCGCGCTGACCGACTCGTCCGCGGCCGTGCTCGGCGCGCTCCCGCGGACGGCCAGGGACGCGGCCATGCGGCGGCTGTTCGACCCGAAGGCCGGCATCGGGGTGAGCTTCCTGCGCCAGCCGGTCGGCTCCTCGGACTTCACCGCCGCGGCGGCCCACTACACGTACGACGACGTGCCGGCCGGGCAGACCGACTTCGGGCTGAAGCACTTCAGCATCGCCCACGACCGGGCGCAGATCCTGCCGCTGCTGCGGCAGGCCGAGCAGCTCAACCCGCAGCTGACCGTGCTGGCCACCCCGTGGAGCCCGCCGGCCTGGATGAAGGACTCGGGATCCCTGGCCGGCGGCCACCTCAAGGACGACCCGGCGGTCTACCGGGCCTATGCCCGCTACCTGGTGAAGTTCGTCCAGGCGTACGCGGCCGAGGGCGTCCCGGTCGACTACCTGACCGTGCAGAACGAGCCGCAGAACCGCAAGCCGAACGCGTACCCCGGCACCGACCTGCCGGTCCAGCAGGAGGCCGAGGTCATCGAGGCGCTCGGCCCGCTGCTGCGCGCCGCGGGGCTGCACACCAGGATCCTGGCCTACGACCACAACTGGACCACCCACCCCGACGACATCGCCACCGCCCAGCAGCTCGGCGAGGACCCGCAGACCGACTACCCCTACGAGATCCTGGACGGCCCGGCCGCCAAGTGGGTCGCCGGCACCGCCTACCACTGCTACTCGGGCGACCCGAGCGCCCAGACCGCGCTGCACGACGCCCACCCCGGCAAGGGCATCTGGTTCACCGAGTGCTCGGGGTTGCACGGCGCCACCGACACGCCCGCCGAGATCTTCCGCGGCACCCTGACCTGGCACGCCCGCACCATCACCGTCGGCACCACCCGCAACTGGGCCAAGTCCGTCGCCGACTGGAATCTCGCGCTGGACGCCGACGGCGGCCCGCACAACGGCGGTTGCGACACCTGCACCGCGCTGCTCACCGTGCGGCCGGACGGCACCGTGACCGCCAACGCCGAATACTCCACCATCGGCCACCTGTCGAAGTTCGTGCAGCCCGGCGCCGTCCGCATCGCCAGCACCAGCTACGGCACCACCGGCTGGAACGGCCAGCTCACCGATGTGGCCTTCACCAATCCCGACGGCTCCACCGCGCTGGTCGTCCACAACGAGAACGACGCCCCGCACTCCTTCACCGTCGCGGTCGGCGACCGGTCCTTCGACTACACCCTGCCCGGCGGCGCCCTGGCCACCTTCACCTGGCCCGCCTCGGGGCAGCTGCGCACGACCCTGCGCCGGCTGGACCTGACCGGTGCCACCGCCACCGCCTCGCCCGCGGGGCAGGACCCGGCCGGGGCGCTGACCGACGACGACGGCAGCACCCGCTGGAGCAGCGGCGCCGCCCAGGAGCCCGGCCAGTTCGTCCAGCTCGACCTCGGCCGCCGCACCTCCTTCCGCAGCGTCGCGATCGACAGCGGCGACAACCTCGGCGACTACGCGCGCGGCTGGCAGCTCTCCGTCAGCGACGACGGCGCCCGCTGGCGTACCGCCGCCGCCGGCCCGGGCACAGGCCAGCTCACCACCGCGGCGCTCCGGCAGCCGGTCACGGCCCGCTTCCTGCGCGTCACCCAGACCGGCGCCGCCGGCAACTGGTGGAGCCTGGCCGACCTGCGCCTCTACCGCTGACGCGAACGGGCCCGCGGGGCAGGACGAACCCGCGGGCCCGACACGCGGTTCCCTGTCCGATTGTTCCTTCTCTTGCGGGTTTCATGGTTTCGTGCTGCTATCGAAGAAAAGCAAGTCATACGACTGACTGACTTGGCTTTCCGGAGGTGCGGTGTGAGTGACGTGGACGTGGTGGTGGTCGGCGCGGGGATCGCCGGCCTGGTGACGGCCCGGGAGATCGCGGCGGCCGGCCGCTCGGTGTGCGTGCTGGAGGCACGCGACCGGGTGGGCGGGCGCACCGCGAGCCAGGACGTGGCCGGCGTGACGCTCGACATGGGCGGGCAGTGGGTGGGCCCGACCCAGGACGAAGTGCTGGACCTGATCGACGGGTTGGGGCTGGCGCTGTCCCCTTCCTACGAGGTCGGCGCGCATCTGCTGGGCATGGACGGCGAGGTGGTGCGCTACACGGGGGCGGGCTTCGGGCTGCCGGAGCCGGCCGCGCTGGAGGTGGCCAGGGTCCAGCAGGTGCTGGAGTCGATGGCGCAGCGGGTGCCGCTCGACGCCCCGTGGACGGCGCCGGAGTCGGGCCGGTGGGACAACAGGACCCTGGAGGACTGGCTCGAGGAGAACTGCGCCCATCCCGCGGCGCTGCGCTTCTGGCGGCTGATCGTGCCGGCCGTCTTCGCCTGCGAGACCGGCGAACTGACACTGCTGCACTTCCTGGTCTACATCAAGTCCGGCGGGATGCTGGACATGCTGGTGTCCACCGGGGGCGGCGCGCAGGAGTCCCGGGTGATCGGCGGGACGCAGCAGATCAGCGAGCGGCTGGCGGCCGGCCTGGGCGAGGCGGTCCGCCGCGCGCACCCGGTGCACACGGTGGAGCAGGACGAGCGGGGCGTCACCGTCCGCGGCGACGGCTTCGCGGTACGCGGCGGCCGGGCGGTGCTGGCGCTGCCGCCGGTGCTGGCCGGACGGCTGCGGTACAGCCCCGCCATGCCGGCCGACCGCGACCAGCTCACCCAGCAGGTGCCGGCCGGCTCCGTGGTCAAGGTGCAGGCGGTGTACCCGACGCCCTTCTGGCGCGAGCGGGGCCTGTCGGGCTTCGCGCTGTCGACCGACGACCTGGTGAGCGTGACCTTCGACAACTCCCCCGACGGCGGCGGGCGCGGGGTGCTGCTGGGCTTCCTGGAGGGCGAGCGGGCCCGGCGCGCGGCCCGGATGAGTCCCGAGGAGCGCCGCGGCGAAGTCCTGGCCTGCTTCACGAAATTCTTCGGCCGCGACGCGTCGTCCCCGCTGGCGCTGGCCGAACTGAACTGGTCGGCCGAGGAGTTCACCCGGGGCTGCTACGGCGGCCGGCTGGGCGCGGGCGCCTGGACGCAGTTCGGGGCGCGGCTGCGCGAGCCGGTGGGGCGGGTGCACTTCGCCGGCTCGGAGACCGCGGAGATCTGGATGGGCTACATGGACGGCGCGGTGCGCTCGGGCAAGCGGGCCGCGGCGGAGGTGCTGGCCGCGCACAAGGCCGCGCCGGACGACAGACCGGACGACACACCGGACGCCGCGCCGGACGGCCTGCCTGATGCCGCACCGGCCTCCGTACCGCGCGGCGCGCCACGCGCCGGCTAGTCGGCCGGACTCGGGGCGGCCAGCGCGGTCAGGGTGCCGATCACCATGTCCAGGTCGGACTTGGCGCGCACCGGGTCGGGGTCGACGACGTACTGCAGTATCAGCCCGTCGATGCTGGCCAGGATCACCCTGGCCAGCGCGTCGTAGTCGATCGCGATCGTCTCGCCGGCCGCCTCCGCGGCCTCCTGGCACCACTTCGCGGTCAGCTCGATATAGCGGCGGTATTGCCAGGATGCCAACTCGTGCAGACCCTCGGTGCGCAAAGTGGTCAACGTGAGTTCGTACTGGAGGAGTTGCAGCCCGACCTGGTCGGCGACCATCTGGTCCCAGAAATTCGTGATGCCGGCCCGCAGTGTCCCGGCCAGGCCCGCGCTGCGGGACAGCCCGGCGCGCAGCGCGGCGGCGATGTCGGCGTCGACGTCCTCGACGACCGCGCGCAGCAGCATCTCCCGGGTGCGGAAGACGTGCTGCATCGTGCCGAGCGCGATGCCCGCCTCCTCGGCGACCCGGCGCAGGCTCAGCTTGGCCAAACCGTCGCGTACGCACACCCGTCGGGCGGCGGCGACGATTTCCGGCCTGCGCTCGTCGGCGCTGATGTAGGTCACCGCGGCCCTCCCTGCGACGTCAGCGGCGCGATCAGCGGCAGGGCCATCACTTTTTCTCCCCGTCTCTTGCGTCCCGTTTCCGTCAGTGTCAGTGTCCCACGCAGCACTGTCATACGACCGACTGACTTTACCGGTGAACACCAGAAAGTGAGCGTCATGACCAGTCCCCCAGCCCCGTCGCCGCTGCCCCGGCCCGGCGGGTCACTGACCACGGCGAAGATCGTCTTCCTGGTGGTGGCCGCGGTGGCACCCATGGCGGCCGTGGTCGGCACCCTCCCGCTGGCGTTCGTGCTGGGCACCGGCCCGGGCACTCCGGCCGCCTTCGTGATGGCCGGAGTGGTGCTGCTGCTGTTCGGCGTGGGCTACGCCGAGATGAGCCGGCACGTGGTGAGCACCGGCGCCTTCTACACCTACATCCGGCACGGCCTGGGCCGGGTGCCCGCGGTGGCCGGCGCCTATGTCGCGGTGCTGGCCTACAACGTCTTCGCGGTCGGGCTGACCGGCGCCTTCGCCTACTTCACCCGGCTGGCGCTGATCGACCTGGCGCATGTGACGATCCCCTGGCCGTGGCTGGCCGCGGCGGCGCTGGCGATCGTGGCGCTGCTGGGCCGGCGTCAGATCGACCTGTCGGCGCGGACGCTGGCGCTGCTGCTGACGGCCGAGGTCGTGATCCTGCTGGTGCTGGACGCGGCGATCACCCTCTCCAAGGGCGCGTCCGCCTTCCCCGCCACCTCCTTCGCCCCGCACACCGCCACGCACGGCGCGCTCGGCGTCACGGTGATGTTCGCCTTCATCTCCTTCCTGGGCTTCGAGTCCGCCGCCCTGTACGGGGAGGAGGCCAGGGATCCCCGGCGGTCGGTCCCGCGGGCGATCTACGCCTCGGTGGGGCTGATATCGGTCTTCTACGCGGTGACGAGCTGGATCGCGGTCGGCGGGATCGGCGCGGGGCACGTGCAGGAGCGCTCCGGCAGCGAACTGGGCAATCTCTTCATCTCGCTGACCGTGCAGTACGTCGACAGCCCGATGAGCAAGGCCATGGAGGTCGTGCTGTGCACGAGCCTGCTCGCCTCGCTCCTGAGCATGCACAACGCCTGCAGCCGCTACATGTACGCGCTCGGCCGCGACCGGCTGCTGCCCACTCCCCTGGGCACCAGCCACCGCTCCGGCGCCCCCGCGGTCGCCAGCGGTGTGCAGATCGTGATCGCCGCGGTCGTCGCGGGCGCCTTCGCCCTCGCGGGCCTCGACCCGTACCTGGACATGGCCACCAGCATGCTGGGGCTGGGCACCGTCGGCATCATCGCCCTCCAGGCCGCGGCAGCGGTGGCGATCATCGCCTACTTCCGGCGCCGCCCGGCCGCCGCGGCGACCGCGGGCTGGTGGCGGGTGCTGGCCGCGCCGGGGCTGGGGGCCATCGGCCTGCTGGCCGCGCTGGTCCTGGTGCTGCGCAACTTCGACGCGCTGACCGGCACCACGTCCTCGCTGGTGCACGCGCTGCCGTGGCTGGTGCTGGTCGCCGCTGCGGCCGGCGCCGGATGGGCCTGCTGGCTGCGTGCCGCCCGCCCCGCCACCTACCAACGCCTGGCCGAGGACGACGGCGGCGAGCCGGCGCCGGCCGCCGGGCCCGTACCGGACGGAGTCGACCATGCCCGCACCTGATCCGACCACCGCACTCGAACCGGCGCTCGACGCCCTGCGGGCCGGCGAGCGCCGATGGGCCGACACCGGGCTGCGCGCCCGCGCGGACCTGCTGCGCGAACTGGTGGGCCGCACGCAGGCCGCCGCGCAGGACTGGGTACGGGCGGCCTGCGCGTACAAGCGGCTGCCCGAGTCGTCACCGCTGAGCGGCGAGGAGTGGATCAGCGGCCCGTGGGCGTTCATCTCCTACGCCCAGGCGCTGGCGGCGACCCTGGACGCGCTGGCGGCCGGCAAGGACCCGCTGGACGGCTGCCGGGTGAGCGGCGCGCCCGGCGGGCGGACCGCCGTACGGGTGCTGCCGTACGACACCTGGGACAAGCTGCTGCTGTCCGGCTTCTCGGCGCAGGTGTGGACCGCGCCGGGCGTCACCGCCGACGACCTGCACCGCGAGGTGGGTCTCGCCCAGCGGACCCCGGCCGCCACCCGGGGCACCGCGCTCGTCCTCGGGGCCGGGAACATCACCGCGATCGCGCCGCTGGACGTCCTGCACCAGCTGCACGCCGAGAACCGGGTCGTCGTCCTCAAGCTCAACCCGATCACCGACGCCCTGGCCCCGGTCTGGCGCGACGTCTTCGCCCCCTACCTCCAGGCCGGGCTGGTCCGGATCGTCACCGGCGACGCGGCCACCGGATCGGCCCTGGCCCACCACCCGCAGGTGAGCGCGATCCACCTGACCGGCAGCACCGCCACCCACGACGCCATCGTCTACGGCACGGGCCCGGACGGCGAGCAGGCACGCGCCGCCGACCGGCCCGTCCTGGACAAGCCGGTGACCGCCGAACTGGGCGGCGTCAGCCCCGTCATCGTCGTGCCCGGCCGCTGGTCGGCCGCCGACCTGACCTACCAGGCCCGGCACCTGGCCACCCAGCGCCTGCACAATTCCGGCCACAACTGCGTGGCCACCCAGGTCGTCTACCTCAGCTCCGACTGGCCGCAGAAGGACGCGTTCCTGGCCGCCCTGCGCACCGCGCTGCAGACCGCGCCGGCCCGCCCGGTCTACTACCCGGGCGCGGACGCGGCGATCAGCGGCGCGCGCGGCGCCCACACGGGAGCCCAGGACCTGACGGGGGGCCGCACCCTGCTGACCGGCCTCGACCCGCACGACGCGGCGGAGAGCGCCTTCAGCACGGAATACTTCGCCCCTGTGCTCGCCGTCGCCGAACTGCCCGGCGGCGCGGCCGACTTCCTGCCCGCCGCCGTAGCCGCCGCCAACGAGAACCTGACCGGCACGCTCGGCGCGAACATCGTCATCGACCCCGCCACCCGCCGCACCCTGGGCGGCGCCCTGGAGGCCGCCGTCGCCGACCTGCGCTACGGCACGATCGGCGTCAACGCCTGGACGGGGCTGGGATTCCTGACCCCCCGCGCGGGCTGGGGCGCCTTCCCCGGGCACCCTCGCCAGGACATCCAGTCCGGCAACGGCACCGTCCACAACGCGCTGCTGCTCCCGCACATCGAACGGACCGTCCTGTCCGGCCCGTTCCGGCCGGCCCCCCGGTCCCTGGTGCACGGCGAGGCCGCCCTGACCCCGGTCCCGCCCTGGTTCGTCCACAACCGCACGGCCGACGTCACCGGCCGCCGCCTGACCGCCTTCGCCGCCCGCCCCCGCTGGGCCGCCCTGCCGGGAATCTTCGCCTCCGCCCTGCGGGGGTAGCCCCGGCGACGCACCGGCGCTCCCGGCCCCGAGATCCCAGCGGGGCCGGGAACTCCCGGCCGCACGCCGGCAACCCGTTGCGGCCGGCAACAGCGCTCCCCTTCCCTGGCCGGACGACGGAGCCGCGGAAAAACCGGTGGACGGTGACCAGCCGGACAGGACACTGGTGCGATGACCGACGCAGATGTGAAGGCCGATCTCCGCCTCTCCTTGCAGGATGCCCGTGACGCGCTGCTGTGGAAGCTGGAAGGCCTGTCGGAATACGACGTCCGCCGGCCGATGACGCCCACGGGCACCAATCTGCTGGGGCTGGTCAAGCACCTGACCGGCGCCGAAGCCGCGTACTTCGGCGAGACCTTCGGCCGGCCGGTCGAAGGGCCGCCGCTCTGGATCGCGGGGGCCGCGGAGCCGAACGCCGACCTGTGGGCGACCGCCGACGAGACGCGCGAGCAGATCGTCGGCGACTACCGCCGGGTGTGCGCCCACTCGGACGTGACGATCGAGTCGCTCCCCCTCGACGCTGTCGGCCGGGTGCCGTGGGGCCGGCGGTCCGAACTGCCGCTGCGCCGCGTCCTTGTCCACATGGTCGGCGAGACCCATCGGCATACCGGACATGCCGACATCGTCCGTGAACTGGTCGACGGCACGGCGGGACAGCGCCCCGGTGGCGCCAACACGGCCCCCGGCGACCCGGCGTGGTGGGAGGAGTACCGCAGCCGGCTGGAGCAGGCGGCCAAGGAGGCGGCCTCGGGCTCGTAGCGCACCGGGCGACTCGCCGACCCCGTCACCGCCATGGCCGCCGACCTCACCCGCCACACCGTCTGGGCCCACGACGGGATCCGCACCCTCCTCCACCGGCCCGACGGCGTGGCCTGGCCCTACACACCCACCCCACAGCAGATCGAGCGTGCCGCAACCCGCGACCGCCGGGACGCCGCCCTGTACCTCCAGTTGCTGACGCCCGGGGGACGCCACGGGGTCAAGAGCTGGGCGCACGCCCTCGCCACCACTCCCGCCGGCGCCGACGGCCCACGTGCGGCCTCCCGCCCGGCCCGTGCGCTCGCGCTCTTCCTCGCGATCGCCCAAGCCCTCCGCCCCCCGAACGGCAACGCCCTCGAACCCGCGCTCGACTCCGCTCTCGACCCCGACCACGCGCTCGGCCTGGTGCTCGGCCTCGGCCCCGACCGCGGTCCCGCCGCCGACCCCGGCCTCGGCCCCGCTCTCGACCGCTCCCTGAGCGTCGTCCTCGAACCCGACCGCGCGCTCAGCCTGGCCCTCGACCCCGACGCCGACCCCGTCCGTGCTCTCGGCCTCGACCCCGCGCTCGGCCTCGACCCGGCCCGCACCCTCGTTCGCAGCCTCGCGCTCGCCCTTGACCTCGCCACCGACCGCGACAGCGCCCTGGAATCCGCGGTGCTGGCCCTCACCGCCCTGCAGCGGCCGGCGGCCGGCGGCTTCGACGCGGCGCGCGTATGGCGCGACGTTCCGACGAGAGACGTGCACGCCTTCCCGCGGCACACGCCTTCCGATGACCCGGCCCGCGACCTGCGTGACGCACGCCACCGGCTGGGGACAGGTGAGCCGGTCGTACCTCGCGATGTGCTCGCGCTCCTGGACGGGGCGGTGCACCTCATGACGGCGCTACGTGAGAGCGAAGCGCCGTCGAACTTCCGCACGCTGGCAAGCGTCCGCACGGCCGTCCTCGCCGTCGGCGAAGCCCTGGCCGGGTACGGTCACAGGGAGGCGACCCGGCTGCTGGGCCTGGCGTGGAGGAGCCTCGCGACCCGATGGCCCGGCCCGGAGCAGCACGAACCCAGCCAGATCCTCCTGCTCGCCCGCGCCGGGCGGTAGGCCCGCGGCACGCCCCTGGACGCCGGCGGGTCAGCGCCGGGAGGGATCGGGGGCCGCGCCGGCCGGAGGCGGCTCGGCGAGTTCACCGGATCCGGCGTCGATTCCGGCGGCGAGGACGGACGCGGCTCCCGCCGTGATCAGCAGGGTGATCCACAGGCCGGCCGTTCCCGCGGTCAGCAGGCGGGTGAGGACGCTGGGGGCCAGCACGGCGGCCAGGCTCCAGCAGACCTGGTTGAGCGCGAAGTAGCGGCCCCGCAGTTCCGGCGGCGCCAGGGTCGCCACCAGGTCGGTGAGGACGGGGCAGCAGATGATCTCGCCCGCGGTGTAGCAGGCCAGGGCGGCCACCAGGGACAGCGTGGTCCACCCGGTGCTGCCGGCGGGCGCCGCCCAGAGCAGGGCGGAGGAGGCGGCGAGGAACAGGGCCGCCAGCCGCAGCAGGCGGGTGTCGCGGTACGGGCGCATGGCCTCGGTGAGCGGGGTCTGCAGGGCGACGATCAGGGCGGTGTTCCCGGCGAGCAGGGCTCCCGCCACCCAGGCGGGCCGGCCGAGGGACCTGGTGACGTAGACCGCCAGCAGCAGCGGGAGCGCCAGCAGGCAGTGGGCGAAGAGCACGGTGGCGGCGTTGAGTGCCGTGAACCGGCGGTCCGCCAGAACCTCGCGGTAGCCGCCCCGCCCCGGTCCGCGGGCCGGGGCGGGTGCGGCGGCGGCCGGCGGCTCCCGCGGGCGCCAGCGGGCGAGCACCGCGGCGGCCACCAGGAAGCTGGCGGCGTTGGCCGCCACCACCGCCCGGCCGCAGGCGTGAGCGGAGCCCATGGCGGCGGCGGAGGCCAGCAGGGCGCCGACTCCGGTGCCGAGGTTGCGCACCACCCGCAGCAGGCTGAACCAGCGCACCCGGTCGGCCGCGTCCGAGACCTGGGTGATCAGCACTCCGTTCGCGGTCCAGAACAGGTTCTGGCCGGCGGTGACGAGGAATCCGAAGGCCACGATCCGCGTCGCGGAGCCCGCTTGGAGGTAACCGAGGAAGCCCGCCGCCTGGGCGAGATTCGCCAGCACCACCGACCGCCGGGCGCCGACCCGGTCGACCAGTTGGCCGAACACGGCGGAGCACGGCAGCGCGAGAGCCGCCGCGGCGGAGAGCGCGAGGCCGATCGTGGACAGCGGCACCCGGGTGGTGTCGAGGAAGTACAGCAGCGCGTACGGCAGGAAGAGCCCGGTGCCCAGGCTGTCGACCAGGGCCGCCGTCAGCAGCGGTCCCGCGCCGCGCGCCTGGGGCAGGCCCAGCCGTTCGCGCCGGGTCGCCCGGGGTACGGCCGGCCCGGTCAGGGCCGTGCCCGCTTCCGCTCGCCCGTCGCGGTGAGCACGGTCGTGACCGCGGCGGTCAGGATCGCCAGGCCCTCGTCAAGATCGGCCTCGTGGAGCGTGAGCGGCGGCAGCAGCTTGACGACGTCGTCGGCCGCGCCGGAGGTCTCCACCAGCAGCCCGCGCTCGAAGGCGGCGGCGCAGACCAGCTGCGCCGTGCTGGGACCGCCCGCGCCGCCGCCGGCCGCGGCGCCGAAGCGCAGGCCGGCGGCCATGCCGCGCCCGCGTACCTCGGCGCCCGCCTCGGGGAACTCGGCCGCCAGGCCGGTGAGCGCGGTGCGCAGCCGCTCGCTCAGCGCGCGTACCGACTTCTCCAGTACGCCGTCCGTCCAGTAGGTGCGCAGGGCCTGGGCGCCGGTGACGAAGGACGGGCTGACGCCGCGGAAGGTGCCGTTGTGCTGGCCGGGCAGCCACACGTCCAGGTCCGGGCGGATCAGGGTCAGTGCCATCGGCAGGCCGTAGCCGCCGATCGACTTCGACAGGCAGACGATGTCGGGCGTGATGCCCGCGTCCTCGAAGCTGAAGAAGGCCCCGGTGCGTCCGCAGCCCATCTGCACGTCGTCCACCACCAGCAGGATGTCCAGCCGGCGGCACACCTCGGCCAGGGCGCGCAGCCATGTGCCGCTCGCGGCGTGCAGACCGCCTTCGCCCTGCACGGTCTCGACGATGGCGGCGGCCGGCAGGTCGTGGCCGCTGCCCGGGTCGGTGAGCAGCCGCTCCAGCAGCGCGGGCGCGTCGCCGCCGCCCGGATAGCCGTCGTAGGGCAGCACGGTGGCGTGGGTCAGCGGCAGGCCGGCGGCGGCCCGCTTGGACGCGTTGCCGCTCACCGCGAGTGCGCCGAGCGTCATGCCGTGGAAGGAGTTGGTGAAGCCGACCACCGTGTGCCGTCCGGTCACCTTGCGGGCCAGCTTCAGTGCCGCCTCCACGGCGTTGGCACCGCCGGGGCCGGGGAAGACGACCTTGTAGTCGAGCTGCCGCGGCCCCAGGAGGACGTCGGCGAGCGCTTCGAGGAAGTCGGCCCTGGCCACCGTGAACATGTCCAGTGCGTGGGTCACGCCGTCCCGGGCGAGGTAGTCGAGCAGGGCCGCTTTCAGCACCGGGTTGTTGTGACCATAGTTGAGTGCTCCGGCGCCGGCGAAGAAGTCCAGGTACGGGGTGCCGTCCTGGGCGTGGAGGCGGCTGCCGGCGGCGCGGTCGAAGACCACCGGCCAGCACCGGCTGTAGCTGCGTACCTCTGATTCCAGCGCTTCGAAGAGGGTCATCGGGGTCCGTTTCATGGGAACGGTGGCTGCGGGGGTGCCGCCCGGGGAGCGTGCGCGGGTGCGCCCCCCGGGGGCCTGGTCAGCTGTGGAGGAACGTCAGCAGTTCGTCGCGGGCCGGGCCCGGCCGGCCGAAGTCCCCGTGGATGGAGGTGGAGGTCATCCGGGCGCTGGTCTTGATGCCGCGCATGGTCATGCACAGGTGTTCGCCGTGGCCGACCACGGCGACGTCCTCGCTGCCGGTGATCCGGATGATGTCGGCGGCGATGCCGGCGACCAGGCGCTCCTGCACCTGCAGCCGGTGGGCGTGCTGGTGGGCGATGCGGGCGAACTTCGAGAGCCCGAGGAGCTGTTCCGTGGAGCGGTAGGCGATGCTGATCGAGCAGGTGAACGGCAGCAGGTGGTGTTCGCACAGCGACCAGACCTCGATGCCCGAGACGAGCACCAGTTGGGCGGCCGTCGTCGTCTCGAACAGGGTGGAGACGGTGCCGGGGTCGTATTCGGTGAACTCCCGCCACCAGCGGGCGAATCGCTCGGGTGTCCCGCGCAGTCCGTCGCGGCTCGGATCCTCGCCGATCTCGGTCAGCAGTGCGACGGCGAGAGCGATCAGCGGATCGGGTTCGCTCTCCGGTTCGATGTCCAGTGCGGCGGCGACGGACTCGGTCTCCACGTCGGTGCTCACTCAGACGCCCCTTTCCTGTCCCCAGATCACTATGTGCAGTCGGGTGGTGAGGTTCCAGCCGCGTTCGATCACCGCCGCCACCAGGTTCTTCATGTGCTCGTCGACGTCCTCCGCGCTCTGGCCCTCCGGCATGATCCACACCGGGCCGAGGCCGAAGCGCCGCACCAGATCCCCGACCTCGTCGAGGTCGGCGGGGTCGCGGCAGACGAATTTGAAGGCGGCGCCGGGGGTCCCGGCCAGGCTGCGCAGTGCGCCCGGCCTGATCCGCCGGCCGGCGGTGACGCCCGAATGCGCAAGCTTCGGCGAGACGTTGAAGCGGACCCCAGCCGCCACCAGGGCCCGGTGGGGCGCGTGCGTGCCGTTGGTCTCGATCTCGACCTCCATGCCCCGGCCGGTGAGCCGCTCGACCAGCGGGACCAGCCGTGCCTGCTGGCCGAGCGGCTCACCGCCGGAGATCACCACCAGGTCCACACCGAGCGCCGACACCTGGTCGGCGACCGAGGCGACGGACCGCGGGTGCAGCTCCTTGCGGGGGTCGTAGGCGATCCCGGTGTCGCTCGCACCCTGCCAGTCCCAGGTGTACGGGGTGTCGCACCAGCGGCAGGTCAGGTTGCAGCCGCCCAGGCGTACGAACCCGCACCGCCGGCCGAGTGAGCGGCCTTCTCCCTGGACGGCCCTAAGTGGGGCCGAAGACTTCGTTGACGACGATCTGCGGTTCCACTGGCACCACCTCCTCGATCGGGTCACCGCGCGAGCGGTGGGGTGTGGCCGGGCCCGGCGGCAGCCGGGCCGGTGAGCCGGGCGCCGGTCAGGGGCGGAATTCGGCCCAGGTCTTCGGTGTCTCGGAGATCCGCACGGCGGACAGTTCGGGGAACTGCTCGGACCACAGGCCGTACATCCACCGGGCCAGGTTCTCCGCGGTCGGATTGGCCTTGACGACGTCGTTGAGGTGCTGGTGGTCGACGGTGGAGTCGATCCACTGCTTGAACGGCGCCAGGTCCCCGTAGTCCCGGACGAATCCGGTCGGCGTCAACTGCTCGGTCTCGGCCGCCAGTTCCACTTCGACCACGTAGTTGTGGCCGTGCAGGCGAGCGCACTGGTGTCCTTCGTCGAGGCCCTCCAGCCGGTGGCTGGCGGAGAACGCGAACTGTTTGGTGATACGCAACGTCATGTACGTCGTCCCTTTCCTCGCACCATGTCTGCTCCCAGACGTCCTTCTCGCTACTGCCGGTAGCCGGTGGGGTCCTCGACCTCGGCGGTGACGAAGGCGGTACGCCGCTCGACGCACGCCGCGCACACACCGCAGTGGACCTCCTCCCCGCGGAAGCAGGTCCAGGTCTGCCGCCACGGGACGCCCAGCTCCTCACCGAGGGTGATCACTTCGGGCTTGTGCAGGGTGATCAGCGGCGCCAGCAGTTCCAGCCCGTCGGGGGCCTGGCCGCGGATGGCGATCCGCCCCATGTCCTGGAAGGCGCGCAGGAAGGCCGGCGAGGTGTCCGAGGGCCCCACGTCGTCCGCCATCACCCCGAACGCCACCGCCTGGGCCTGGTCCACCACCGCGATCGCGTACGCCACCGCCAGCAGCAGCGCGTTGCGGTTCGGCACGATGTTGGGGTTGCGCCCGGCCGGGGCGTGGCGGGCGTCCGGGACGGCGACGGTGCGGTCGGTGAGGGAGGAGCCGCGCAACAGGCGGCCCACGGACGTCAGATCGACCTCGTCGTACGCGGTGCCGAGCCGCTGCGCGGTGGCGCGGGCGAAGTCGAGTTCCTTGCGGTGGCGCTGCCCGTAGTCGACGGCGAGCAGGTGCAGCCGGTGTCCTTCCGCGCTCAGCCGGTGGGCCATGGTCACGGAGTCGATCCCGCCGGAGACGATGGCGACGGTCCTGGTCACCGGGCGCTCCCCACATGGCTGCCGTGGTCGTCAGCGCTGGACGGGACGGGCGCCACGTCCAGTTGGTAGAGCTGGGCCAACTCCCGCAGCCGTCCCGGGACCTGGTCCTCGGTGTCGACCGCGAAGAGCACGGTGCCGGTGTGCGAGGTGGAGTACAGGTCGGCGTCGATGACATCGCCGACGCGGCGGGACATGGTGACCTGGAGCACGCCGGGCAGCGCCGCCAGCTTCTGCGCCGGGGTGATCGCCGTGATCCGCCCCGGCCTGGCCGGAAGCATGGAATTGGCCACGAGGTGCGCGGCGGGCCGCGGGTGCAGGGTCGGCGGCAGGCCGAGCGAGGTCTCCAGGAAGGCCTGCCACAGATCGACCCCGTACTGCAGGGCGAGCCCCTCGACCAGCGCGCCGCCGGGCGGCCGGCAGGCCAGCTCGCCGACCAGCGTTCCGGTCGCGGTCCTGAACAGCTCCACGTGTGCGACTCCCGCGCGCAGGCCCACCGCGGTCAGCACGTCGCGGACCAGGGCGAGGGCGGTGGCGCGGTCGGGGTGGCCGTCCGCCAGCGGACAGGAGCCGATGAATCCGCCGAGGCTGCGCAGGACCGGCCCGTGGTAGCGCGAGACGGCCGTGAACAGCGGCTCGCCCTCGTGCACCACGGCGTCGCAGTGGTATTCGGCGGCCATCTCCACCAGGGACTCGACCAGCAGCGGGATCCGCCGGAGGCGCAGCCGGGCCGAGCGCCGGTCGGCGGCGAACTCCTCGAAGTCGGCGGGCGAGTGCAGCTCGGCCACGTGGAACGCCCCGCCGCCGAAGGCGGGTTTGACCACCACCGGCCAGCCCAGTTCGGCCGCGGCGGCCGGCACGTCCGCCAGCCGGTAGACCGGGCGGAAGGGGGTGACGGGCACTCCGGCCGCCGCCAGCGTCCTTTTCATCACGTATTTGTTGGAGCAGGCGTTGGCCGCCTCGTATCCGGTGCCCTGCACCCCGTAGTGGGAGCGCAGCAGCCCCGAGGCGGCGATTCCGGCCTCCGCGGGGGTCAGTACGGCATCCACCCGGCCCTCGGCGAAGACGTCGAACGCGGCATCGCGCACCGCGGTCGGATCGTCGATGTCGGCCACCGTCGTCACCCGCGCCCCGGGCCCGTAGAAGTGGGCGAATTCCGGCTCGGTGATGACCGACACCTGGCCGAGCAGCGAGCTGGCCAGCAGCCGGGCCGGCAGCGGCTTGTACGAGCTGACCACCAGGACGTCGTAGGGTCCGCGGCCGGTCATACGGCGGGCTCCTTGCTCGCGACCAGTACGAACCAGTGGCGGGCCAGGTGGATGCCGCGCGGCGAGGCGGCCTGCTCGGCGTAGGCGTCGAAGCGCTCCTGGTCCGCGACGGGGTCGAAGTCCTCGAAGATCGGTACCTTGCGCAGGAATCCGCGCAGGTCGTCCGCCGAGTGGAAGTGCTCGTCGAAGCGGAACCCGCGATGCTGCACGCGGAAGCCGGCCAGCTCCAGCCGCGCCTGTGCTTCCTCGGCCAGCGGGACCGCGTTCCAGCCGCCGTAGTTCTGCCCGCGGCCGAAGACCTCCTTCAGCGCCCGTACGTCCTGTTCCCCGATGCCCAGGTGCACCACGACGCCCTGGTCGGTGAGCACCCGGTGGAATTCGGCCGCGTACAGCGGTCCGCGCCGCGAGGAGACCACGTCCACCGAGGCGTCGGGCAGGCCGGTGGCCGACGCGTCGGCCAGCTCGAAGACCACGTGGTCGAGCCCGGCCTCACGCTGATTGCGGCGGGCCGCCTCCAGCATCTCGGGCGACAGGTCGATGCCGCGGACCCGTGCGAAGCGGTCGGCCAGGGCCAGCAGGTTGCGTCCGTCGGCGCACCCGACGTCCAGCAGGTCCGCGTCGGCGGTGGCCAGGCCGGTCAGCACGGTGTCGAAGAACTCCTCCGGATCTCCTTCCGGGTAGTGCGTGGCGCGCGGCGGCCAGTCCGGGTAGCCGCCGAACCGGCCGGCCACCTCTGAGTAGAACGCGGGGTTGGTCACGGCGTCGTCGCCTCTCTCGGGCCTGGCCCGGATGTCGGCAGGGGGATGAACCGCGGGGGCGGGGCCGGGGCGGGTCAGGCCGGGGTCAGCGGGACGCCGAGCTTGCCCAGGATCGCTTCGCCCGCCACGGCGGGCTCCAGCCCGCGACCGCCGCCGACCGGTGCGGCGAGCGGCTCGATCAGGGCCTGCGGATCGGCCTCGAAGAAGAACACCAGGGAGACCTGCTCGTCGTCGGCGGCTTCCTGGCCGGGCGCCGGCACCCGGTGCCGCAGGGCCCGCCAGCGGCCGTCCGTCCACAGCTCCATCAGGTCGCCGAGGATCACGATCAGGGTGCCGGAGTCCTGCGGATGGCCGGCGGGGAACCAGCCCTCCGACTCGTTCCACACCTCCAGGCCGCCCTTGCCGGGCTGGCGGTTGAGGAGGGTGAAGGTGCCCAGGTCGGTGTGCGGGGCATTGCGCATCCGGCCGGCGGCGACCTGTCCCAGCTCGGCCGGCGCCGGATACCAGCTGACGTTCTGCGTCCAGGTGGCCTTCCGGGCGCGGGAGTTGAAGAAGTCCCGGGGCAGCCCCAGCAGATCGGCCAGCAGCGCGTTGACCTCCCCGGCCACCCGCACCATGTGGGCGGTGTAGGTGTCGGCCGCCTCCCGCAGCCGCGGCAGTTCGCCGGGCCACCGGTTGGCCGGGTAGTACAGGCCGTCGAGGCGGGCGTCCCCGGTGCGGTGGGTCGGCCCCACGTAGAAGGACTCGTGCAGGTCGGGGGAGCTGTCGCCGCCGTCCAGCGCGGCGTCGGGGATGCCGACGTTGCGGTGCACCTCGCGCCAGCCGTTGTCGTACTGCCCCCGGATCTCGTAGCGGAGCTTGGTCTCGCGGGGCAGCCGGAAGAACGACAGCCCCGCGTCGCGGAAGTCCTCGCCGCCGGCGTGCGGCACGTCGTGGCCGGTCAGCAGGAACATCCCGGTCTCGCGCAGGGCCGGGTCCACTCCCGCGGCGATCGCGTCGCGCCGGGCGGCGTCGGCGCTCTGCCATTCCTTGAGGTCGACGGTGGGGATCTCGGTACTCACTACTGGCGCTCCTCGGCGTGGCCCGGGCTTTCGGCAGGGGCATCCCATATCGGCTGTCACGAGCGGGCGGGGACACGGGTACGCCGGCACGCAATGCTGGTCGTAGGTGTCACAGCCGGCGGGCCCCTTTCCCGGAAAGGCCGATCGGCCAGTAGGGGGCGGTGGTGTGCCGTTGCCGCCGCCCGGGAACCGCGGGGCATACGAACGGCCGGATATATCATCCACCGACCGGACGGAATGGATTCTCGTTGCGCTGGAAATCGACCGGACATCGGGCGGGTCCAGTGGACGGCGTCGCCGGATTTCGCCGCCGTTCCCAGCTCACGGCCGGTGGCGGCGGCGATCGGCGATTTCCGTACGCCTGTCGCGATTCCCGAATGGATTGCGGGACCACGATCGCCCTCTTCGCCAGTCTCAGCCGCCGCCCGACCCGCTGTCAACAGGTCGTTGCAAGTGAAATAAAATGCACGCTACGGATAGGGAGATCCCCCGATTTACTCCTTTTCCTACTGCCGCACCGGGCCATCATCCGATGATCCGACCGCAAAACGGGCTGTCCCGTTCACCGAATACCCGGTACGCTTTCGACCGGCGGAACAGCGCAGGAATTCCCGAGGTCTCGCGATCATATGAGAATACCGTCGAAAGGAAAAAGCGGGCGCGATTGTCAGGCGCCCGGCACCGTCAGATCGTGGCGCCGGCGGCCAGCACGGACCGGACGAGGTCGAGGTGGTGCACGGTGTGGTGGTGGCCGCCGCCCTCGTGCCGGTTGTAAGAACTGCCGCATGATGAACACCCCGGCCGCGTCCACGAGCAGCGGGATGATCATGCCGGCGTAGCTGTCGAACATGCCCGGCTCGTTGACCGCGGCCCTGGTCGCCACCATCCCGGTCGCCGTCCTCTTCTTCGTCTTCCAGCGCCACTTCGTCCGCGGCGCCGACTCCGGGTCCGTCAAGGGCTGAATCGCCGGACGGCGTACGTGACCGGGGGCTGTCGGGCGGCGCCCGTGTCCGGTGGCTGCCGGCGGCCCGGGCCGGCTCCGGGGCGGGGTGCGGGGCGGCGCCCTTCCGGCTGCCGAGGTCGAGGCGGCCCATCATCCGGTCCGCGTCGCCGCGACCGCCGGCCACGGACCGCCGCGACGCCCAGCGCCCGTTCCGGGCCATGCGCCAACGGCCCTGCCGCCCCGGGCGCATGTGGAAACGTTCTCCCGTCAGAACCGTTGCAGCGGCCCGGCCCACCGCCCGGCCGTCCCGCGGCACCGCTCCCCCCGTAAGGAACCACGCCATGGCCACCCCGCACGCGTTCCCCCTGGAGCCCAGCCCCCTCCATGTGCCCGACGAGGTCCTCGACGACCTGCGCGCCCGCCTCGCCCTGACCCGTCCGCCGCTGGACGAGGGGAATGAGGACTGGTCCTACGGCGTCCCGGACAGCTATCTGCGTGAGCTGGTCGCCCACTGGCGGGACGGCTACGACTGGCGCAAGGCCGAGGCCGCCATCAACGCCTACGAGCACTACCGGGTGAGCGTCGCCGGTGTCCCGGTGCACTTCATGCGCAAGCCCGGCCGCGGCCCCCGCCCGGTCCCGCTGATCCTCACCCACGGCTGGCCGTGGACGTTCTGGCACTGGTCGAAGGTGATCGACCCGCTCGCCGACCCGGCCGCGTACGGCGGCGACCCCGCCGACGCGTTCGACGTCATCGTGCCGTCCCTGCCCGGCTTCGGCTTCCCCGGCCCGCTCACCGGCTTTCCCGACGTCAACTTCTGGAAGGTCTCCGACCTGTGGCACACCCTGATGACCGAGACCCTGGGCTACGGGAGATACGCCGCCGGGGGCTGCGACATCGGCGGGATCATCTCCAGCCAGCTCGGCCACAAGTACGCCGACCAGTTGTACGGCATCCACATCGGCTCCGGACTGCCGCTCGACTTCTTCACCGGCCCCCGCGCGTGGGACTTCGCCGGGAAGCGGCCCCTCACCGACGACCAGCCCGCCGACGTCCGCGCCCGCATCATCGAGCAGGACCACCGCTCCGCGTCCCACCTCGCGGTGCACATGCTCGACGGCGCCACCCTGGCCCACGGGCTGAGCGACTCACCCGCCGGACTGCTCGCGTGGCTGCTGGAGCGCTGGAACGCGTGGAGCGACAACGGCGGCGACGTCGAGTCCGTCTTCTCCAAGGACGACCTGCTCACCCACGCCACGATCTACTGGGTGAACAACTCCATCGCCACGTCGATGCGTTACTACGCCAACGCCAACCGCTACCCCTGGTCGCCGGCCCACGACCGCACCCCGGTCGTGCAGGCCCCGGTCGGCCTCACCTTCGTCACGTACGAGAACCCGCCCGGCATCCGCACCGCCGACGAGCGCGTCCGGGCCTTCAAGTCCGGCCCGCAGGCCGCTTGGTTCAACCACGTCAACGTCAACGCCCACGACCACGGCGGCCACTTCATCCCCTGGGAGAACCCCACCGCCTGGGTGACCGACCTGCGCCGCACCTTCCGTCCCCGCCGGCCCTGAACACCCCTGCGGGCTCAGGCCCTCCCCGGTCCGGCCACGCGCCGCCCGCGAGAGCGTCGCGGCCCTGCCGATGGAAGCCGCCGGCAGGCCGCGGTCCTGGGGTGCGGCCTGCCCCATTCATCGTGCCCTTCAGAGGGGGCGCTGGTAGACATGACTGGTGGACAGAGAGCAGTTGGCAGCGGCACTCGGCAACGACCCGCAGGCCGCACTCGAACTCGGACGCCGAATCGTCGCGACGGTCGGCGTCGATGAACGCCGGCACGCGGAAATCCCGTTCGAGATCGCACGAGACGGCGACCGCGCGACGGTGTGGCACGCGGCCGAGGCTTACGCGCAGGAGGCTGACGGCGGGGCCGCGCGCTGGATGGCAGAAGGGGCGGCGTCCCTCAGCGACCCGGACGGCATCGTCGTGGACCACCTGACGTTGCCGATCTTCATCATGGAATACGACGACGACCGCTGGACCACTGAACGCCAGGACTGGCGTATCGCTGTGCATTGCGATGATCCGGCCCGCGCGATCGTCGCTCTGAACGCGGCAAGGCCGCGCCTCCTCCTCGTCGCCGACGACGGCAGCGTCCAGCCGGACGGCGCAGCCGGACTCACCGGCCCTCCTGGGCCCTGGTACACGCCGAACTACGTCGCCGTCGCTGAGGGCACCCCTCTGATCTGGCTGGACTGCAAGGACGGAGTCTTCCCGCTCATGGCCCGCACCGTCCTCGAGATCGTCATCGAGGAGCTCCGCGCGGTCGGTATCACCCGAGCCGAGCTCACGACGCCGAAGACTCAGGAGTCAACACCCTGATGTCATTCGTCTCGCCGTGCCCGCGCGTGCTGGGCGCGTACGTCCGGCCCCGCGTCGGCTTGCCCGTTTCGATTCACCGGCCGGCTCCGGTGCGGCCGGCCGGCGTGCTCGTGACGGTGACGCCCGCGTAGGGCGTCACCGCGTCGTCGTATGTGGAGCGTCAGCGGCGATTGCCCACGCCGTTGCCGGACAGGATCGGGATGTCGGACAGGACGTGCGAGAGCGGCTCGTCGCCCTTGGTCTGGGACGAGTTCTCGGTGCACTGCTGGTTCTGCGGCGACGACAGCACGTTGACGTCCTGGACGGTGATCGGGATCAGGCCGATCAGCGAGCCGACGTTCGCCTTGACCGGCAGGGCGACGCAGGGCTTGTTCAGGCTTCCCTGGATCAGGCCGATCTGCGGGCTCTGCTTGCCGCCGGTCACGGTGTTGCCGTAGGCCTGGACGGAGCCGTTGCCGTTCCCCGTGGTGGTGCCCCTGTCGTTGCCGAACGCCGAGGCGCCACCGGCACCGCCGGCCACCACTGTCACGGCCAGCGCACAAGCCGTCAGAGCACTACTGATACGCATATCTCTCCCATCACCGTCAAACAACGCAAGGGAGATCAAAATACGATCTTGGGAATGAAAATCCGCACATTCCGCCGAACGGAGGCGTGTCGTAGGCGCCGCCCTCCCCCGCTCGTGTCCGGCCGCCGCTGTCGGCGAGTCCGGCGCGGACGCCGCGCCCACGACCTGGAAGCCGCCGTCGACGGTCCGCCAAGGCCGCGGCGAGGCGTCACAGGCTGCCGCTACCCGCCAGGAGAGCCTCCGTTCCGTCCCGGAACGGGAAGGGCGGGTCACGGTGTTCCGTCGGCTCCGCTCGCGCAGGGGCTGCCGCCGCCGAAGGACCCGCCGAGCCCACCGGGGCCGCCGCGGAAGAGGAGGCCCCCGGTGGCGTTGCCGCCGGCGCCGCCGATCCCGCAGGCGCCGTCGGCGCTTGCACCGGATTTGGCGCCGCCTCTGCCGCCGGCGCCGCCCCCGCCGCCGGCGTTGAGGATGCCGCCTGCACTGATTCCACCGGCGCCGCCGATGCCTGCGGCGCCGCCCGGATAGGCGCCGCCGGAACTGCCGTTGCCGCCGTCGCCCGCGCTGCCGCCCCTGCCGCCGTTGCCGGAGCCGTTGATGCCGCCGGCACCGCCGTTGCCGCCCGCACCCCCGCCATGGCCGGTGCCGCCGCTGCCCGCGTTGCCGCCGGCCCCGCCATTGGATCCCCCGGCGCCGCCGAGGCCGCCGGCTCCCCCGGCGCCGGCGTTGGCGCCGGAACTGCCGCCGAAGCCGCCGTTGCCGCCCGCGCCCGCGTGGGTGCCCATGCCGCCCGCACCGCCCGCACCACCGGCACCGGTCAGGCCGCCGCTCGCTCCGGTGCCGCCGTCGCCGCCCGCGGCGCCGTTGGGACCGGCGTTGCCGCCGAGAGCTCCCGCTCCGCCGGAACCGCCGCCGAGGCCCGTACCGCCGTCGCCGCCCGCACCGCCGGTCCCGCCCAGGACCCCGTTACCGCCGGGGCCACCCGCGCCGCCGGCGCAGTCTCCGGTTCCGGTCGCGGGGCCGCCCGCGGTGCCGGGAAAGCCGTTGGGGTGGGCGGAGGTGCCGTTGGCACCCGCTACACCGGCGGTGCCGGCGGTACAGGCGAGGGCCGAGGCGCCGGCCGGAGTGCCGAGGAGGAGTGCTGCGCCGGCGAGAAGAGTGGGCAGTGCGAGGAGAGCGGTGGTCCGTTTCCTGATCATGACGGGTTTCCTCTGACTGGGGTGAAGCCGGGGTCCTGCGGAGCTGAACGAGGCGGGCGCGGAACGAGCGGAACCGCAAGGAAAAGGGGATTCCCCGACGAATTTTCCGTGCCGCATGCCGGCAGAGCGCCGGCGAAATCCGGGAACTTTCTCTAGGCGCGCATTTTTCGGGACTCCTGCGGGTCGAATGCGAACGCCACGTCATGCCTGAGGAAAAGCCGTCGACAGCTCGTCAGCCGCGCGTACAGCGCGGTGGTGGGGGTGTCCATCCGGTCGTCGCCCATGAGGCGTTGACCCCGGCGGGCCGTCCGTGCGGCTGCCCCTCTGCCGGGTTCATCTGATGCGGCGGGTCCATTCCACCCCGGAGACGGGGTGGAATGGGGCCGCTGTCCGCTGTGCGGTCCGCTCAGCAGGGCAGGGTGGTGCGGCCGGCGGCGCCGGTGGCACCGGTGGTGCCGTCGGCACTCACCGTGGCCGCGGTCCCGTTACCGCCGGGCTTGCCCGGGCAGACCGGGCTGGCGGCACCGCCGACGCCGCCGCTGCCGCCAGTGTGGCCGCCTCCCGCTGTGGAGGCGCCGCCCGTGCCGCCCGTGCCGCCGGCGATACCGATCCCGGCGTCACCGACGCCTCCGACACCGCCCTTGCCGCCGGTGCCGCCGAGCGTGGCGGCGCCACCGGCCCCTCCAGCCCCGCCGTTGCCGTTGGCCCCGCCTGCTCCGCCCGCGCCGGCGGCGCCGCCGACACTCCCGCTGCCGTCACCGTTGCCGCCGACGCCTCCGCTGCCGCCGTTGCCGTTGGCGCCGGCCGCGCCGCCGGTGCCGCCCAGGCCACCGAGCCCGCCGTTGGTCCCGATCCCGTTGACTCCGTTGACACCGGGCAGCCCGAGGAAAACGAGGCTGATGTGGGTTCGGGCGCTGCTCACGGGGGTCTGCGCCGACGCGGACGCCACGACTGGGGTAGCGACAAGGCCGGCGGCGGCGAGCGCGGCGACGAGGACGGTTCGACGAATGGCGGTGGTGCGCGGGGAGCGCATGAGGGATGCCTTTCGATTGTGCAGCCGGAGAAAATCTCCGACCGGCATCACTCATCTTAGGATGATGATTTCCCCCACGTATCCGTCGCGGCGAGAATGTCGCTAACTAGTTGAATAGTCCAAGAATTTGTCTTGAAGTGTCGGTGATGGACGGCGGATGACTGCCGGCGCGACAGGAGTTGATAATGGGGGCTTTCGCAATCAGCGCTGTGCGTCACCGGACACCCGGGAATTTCCCGGACGATCCGATCGGCCCCGCACGGCCGGTGGCGGGGTCAGAACCAGGGCGGTCCGGCGCTGGTGTACGGCTCCTCCAGGGTGGCCACCTCGGCGGTCCGCCGCGGTCAGGGGGCGCTGGTGCGCGGACCGTTGTACTGCTCTTCGATGACCGGCTCCAGCCAGGTGGTCTCGGGAGCGCCGTCGCCGGTGCCCTCCCACAGGGCGATGTGCTCCATGAAGAGTTCGGGCGTGGCGCCGTGCCAGTGCTCCTCGCCGGGCGGGCAGGTGACCGTCTGGCCGGGGTGTGCCTGGAGGATCGTGCCGTCGCGGATGCCGATCAGCGCGAGGCCCGAGGTGACGTGCAGGGTCTGGCCCACGGCGTGGGAGTGCCAGTTGGTGCGCGCGGCCGGGGAGAAGCGGACCAGGTTGGCGCGCATCCGCGACGGCTCCTGACCGGCGTGGATCACGTCGAACCACACGTCGCCCGCGAACCAGTCAGACGGGGCCTTGGTGGTGGGCTGCTTCTTGATGAGTTCCATGGGGACGCTTCTCTCCTTGCTGTGGTGCGTGAATGCGTGCCGGCGCTGGAACCCTGGGATGTCCAGCGCGGTGGCAAGCAGCTTGTCCTGCTCGCCGCCGAGCACGTCGAGGACACGCTCGGGGCGGCGGCCAGCGGCGCTGATCGCACGAGCGTCGGTCCCGAGCCGCGGTTTCGCCGACCCGGGCATACGGAACTCGGCGCCGCCCGACGCTGGCGGAACCTTCCGCAGCGACCGGTTCCGCCTGGTCAGGCCTGGGCGGTGGGCCGGATGACGATCTCGTTGACGTCGACGTCGGCGGGCTGTTCGATCGCGAACCGGATCGCGCGGGCAACCGCCTCGGGGGCGATGGCCATCGCGTTCTTCGACTCGTTCATCCGGGCGCGCAGATCCGGGTCGGGGACGGATTCGATGAAGTCGGTGGCCACGAAGCCCGGCGAGACCATGGAGACGCGGATCGAGGAGCCGGCCTCCTGCCGCAGGCCTTCGGTGAGCGTGCGGGCGGCGGCCTTGGAGGCTGAGTAGACCGCCTGTCCGGGGACCGTCTTGTAGGCGGCGGTTGACAGGGTGTGGACGAACTGGCCGCGCCCTTGGGCGCGGAAGACGGGAAGAGCCGCGGCGATCCCGTGCAGGATTCCCTTCACGTTGATGTCGATCATCGCGTCCCAGTCGTCCAGCCGCAGCTCGTCCAGCGGCGACAGGGGCCCGACGCCGGCGTTGCCCACCAGGACGTCCAGTCGGCCGAACCTCTCCCGGGCGAGTGCCACCAGCGCGACCAGATCCTCCCGGCGGCGGACGTCGACCGCGGTGAATGCCACGGCGTCACGCTCGTCGCCGAGTTCACCGGCCAGATCGGCGAGCCGATCCTCGCGGCGCGCTCCGAGTACGAGCTTGGCGCCGCCCTGTGCCAGCAGACGGGCGGTCGCGGCGCCGATCCCGCTGCTGGCCCCGGTGATCGCCACGACTTTGCCCTCGATGCCGGACATCTTGTGTCTCCGCTCTAGAATCAGATAAGCGGACGCATGTCCGCAACGGATCCACAGTAACGGACATGCGTCCGGATAGACAAAGCGGACCACTTTCCTTGGCCCGTTCGGAGGAACCAATGACGCAGCCCCGTCAACGCGCGACGCGTTCGGACGCCGAGGACAACCGTGCGCGCATCATCGAGATCGCTCGCACCGCCTTCACCGACAGCCCCGAGGCGTCGCTGCAGTCGATCAGGAAGCTGTCCGGGGTCGGCCAGGGAACCATGTACCGGCACTTCCCGAGCCGTGAGAGCCTGCTCCTCGCCGTCTACCGGCAGGACGTCGAGGCGCTCATCGACGCCGCGCCCCGGCTGCTCGAACAGCACGAGCCCCTGGACGCGCTCCGCCTCTGGTTCGACCGGCTCGCCGCGTACGGCCGGATCAAGCTCGGGGCATCGCTGGCCGTCGAAGCCGCCACGCGCGCAGACCTCGGCAATGAGTACTACCCGCCGGTCATCACCGCGCTGGGCCGGCTGCTCAGCGCCGGCAAGGCCGCGAAGCAGCTGCGGCCCGACGCCGACCCGGACGAGGTCCTGCTGCTCGTGTCGTTCCTGTGGAAAACCGACGGCGGCCCCCACTGGCAGGTACGGACCGGCCACATGCTCGCCATCGTCATCGACGGGCTGCGCGCGGGAACACCCGGCTGAGCAGCGGGCCGCCCGGAGGAGGGCGAGCCCGCCGGTACCCGCCCGGAGTACCCCCGTTCCCGCTCGGACCGACAACGGCGCCCCCGGCCGTGAGCGTGGCCGGCACTTCGGCGCGAGCCGGAAAGTGCCAGGTCAGCGGATACGGCTCCGGGGCTTCAGCGGGGTCGGGGGGAGGTCGGGGGCCGGGAGGCGGGGGGAACCGTAGCCGTGGACGTCGCCGAAGCGGGTGCCCTCGATCCACGCGTCCCGGGCTTCTACGATGTCCTCGCCTGACCGCCCGACAAAATTCCACCACATCACGATGCGCTCCTCGAAGGGCTCGCCGCCCAGGAGCATCAGGGAGCTGTCGGTGTCGGCGCGCAGCGGGAGGTCGGTGCGGCCGCAGCCGAGGTAGAGCATGGAGCCCGGGGACAGGCGGACGCCGTCCGCCTCGGCTTCGCCGGACATGGCCAGGACGGCGTATTCGAAGTCGGGTTGCAGCGGCAGCCGGGTGCGGGTGCCCCCGGCGAGGGTGAGGTCGGCGCCGACGATGGGCGTGTGCGTGGCGCCGGGGGAAACGGCGCCGTCCAGCTCGCCGAGGATCACCGTGGCGTGGAGTCCGCCGCCGCCGGTGAGCGCGGGCAGCTCCGCGTGGTGCTCGAAGGCGGGCGGCATGTGCCGGGCGGCGTCGGGGAGTGCGACCCACAACTGGGCGCCGTGCAGGTAGCGGGCGTGATCGCGGGGCGACTCCTCGGAGTGGGAGATGCCCTGGCCCGAGGTCATCAGGCCGAGTTCGCGGGGGCGTACGGTCTGCTTGTTGCCCAGGCTGTCGCGGTGCAGCACCTCGCCGTCGTGCAGCCAGCTCACCGTCTGGAGGCCGGTGTGCGGGTGCGGCGGGACCTGCATGCCGGGCTCGTCGGCGATGTCGTCGGGGCCGTAGTGGTCGATGAAGCACCAGGCGCCGACCATCCGGCGGCCGAGGTTGGGGAGCAGCCGCCGGACTCGGGTGCTCTCACCGAGCCGGACGGGGCGGGCGGTGAGCAGTTCACGGACCGGGGCGGCGGACACGTCCTGGCGGCCCCCGCAGAGCGTGGCCGGCGGCTTCACATCGAGGTTGCTCATACCCCGATCATGCCCGCGGCCGGGCCGCCGGACCGGCGGTTCGGCCCGGGCGTCACTCGTCGGGCGGCGAGTCGTACGGGCCGCGGGGCAGGTCCACGAGGTGTTCCGGGATGTCGGCGAGGCAGCCGCGCAGCCGTTCGCCGAGTGCCTTGGCCTGCGGGTCGGCGCTGGTGGACGCGGCGACCCCGTCGCCGAGCAGGCCGTGCACCACGAAGTTGACGGCCAGCAGGTTCGGCAACTCGTACCGGCTGACGGGCAGTTTGGCGCTCTCCGGGAGCAGTGCCCGCAGCCGCGGTACGTCGAGGTAGTCGCGCAGCCACCGGTAGGCGCGCTCGTCGCGGGCCCACAGGCCGACGTTGGCGTCGCCGCCCTTGTCGCCGGAGCGGGCGCCGAGCAGCGTGCCGAGCGGCAGCCGTACGGTCCTGCCGAGCCGGGGCTCGTACGGCTCGGGGCGGCCGGGGCGCTGCGGGGCACTGCCGGGGACGGCGCCGAGCGGCGGCTGCGGCTCGGGCGGCACCGCGTCGTCCGTGAGGAGGGCGCCGGGCTTGGCGGTGGGCGGGTTCGGTACGGGCAGCCGGGTGCCGTCGGCGAGCACGGTGACCGCGGTGACCTCGGCCGCGGGGATCAGCGCCGGCCAGTAGACGCCGTATTCGGTGGCCCGCGCGGTGGCGTGCTCCAGGTAGAGGCCGGGGTAGCCGGCCAGCGCGGATCCGGCGACGGCGCTGAAGAAGCCGCGGCCCGCCACCTCGGGGTCGGGGTCCTTGACGGTGAGGGTCAGCCGGTCGCAGCCGCCGCCGTGTTCGCGCCGCAGGTCGTAGGCCGCGAAGCCGGCGGGGCCGCCGGTGGCGTCGTGCAGGGTGGCCTCGGCGAAGTCGGCCTTGGCATCGAGGTCGAGGCCGGTCAGCACGAAGGTGGCCGCATTGCGGTAGCCGCCGCGGTGGTTGAGGCAGACCTTGAGGGTGGCGGGCGCGGGTTCGCCGGTGACCCGGCCGACCGCGACCCGGTCGGGTCCCTGCTGGTCCAGCCGTACGCTGTCGAAGCGGGCGACGACGTCGGCGTTGAGGTAGCTCGGCCGGCCGATCTCGTACAGGAGTTGGGCGGTGACGGTGCCGACGGTGACCGCGCCGCCGGTGCCGGGGTGCTTGGTGATGACGCTGGAGCCGTCGGCGGCGACCTCGGCGATCGGGAAACCGGGGTGGACGGGGTCGGGGATCTCGGTGAAGAAGGAGTAGTTGCCGCCGGTGGCCTGGGTGCCGCACTCGATGATGTGGCCCGCGGTGACCGCGCCGGCCAGCGCGTCCCAGTCGTCGGGCGCCCAGCCGTGGGCCCAGGCGGCGGGTCCGACGACGAGCGAGGCGTCGGTCACCCGGCCGCAGACGACCACGTCGGCGCCGGCGTTGAGGGCCTGGGTGATGCCCCAGCCGCCGAGGTAGGCGTTGGCGGTGACCGCCTGCACACCGGACCCGGCCAGCGGGCGCCCGGTGGCCAGGTGGGCGAAGTCGTGGCCGCGGGACTGGAGTTCGGGCAGCCGGCCGAGCAGGTCGTCGCCCTCGACGTGGGCGACGCTGGGGTGCAGGCCGCCGAGTGCGGCCAGTTCGCGGAGCTTGGCTGCCAGACCCGCCGGGTTGAGGCCGCCGGCGTTCACCACGACCTTGATGCCGCGCTCCAGGCAGGTGCCGAGCACCTCGCGCATCTGGGCCAGGAAGGACACGGCGTAACCGGCCTCGGGGTCGCGCGCCCGGGCCTTCCACAGCAGCAGCATGGTCAGTTCGGCGAGGTAGTCGCCGGTCAGGACGTCGATCGGGCCGCCCTCGACCATCTCCCGCGCCGCCGAGAGCCGGTCGCCGTAGTAGCCGGAGCAGTTCGCGATCCGCAGAGGTTCCCGTCGTACGGTCAACCGTCTCTCCCGTCGCTCCGTCCGGGGCCACCGATGCGGACGATCATCCTTGCCGCGGTTCGCGGCGCGCAAGACCGCGGGCGCACACGGCCGCGGGCACGTACGACCGCAGGTGCACACGGCCGCGGGCGCCCCCGGTGGCGGTGGTGGTTGAATCGGCCCATGAGCGAGGGCGACACGGCGGCCGGGCGGTCCGCGGACGAGATCATCGACATCGTCGACGAGCAGGACCGGGTGGTCGGGCAGGAGCGGCGCGCCGAGGCGTACGAGCGCGGGCTGCGGCACCGGGCCGCCTTCGTGCTGGTACGGGACGGCGCGGGCCGGATCTTCGTCCACCGGCGCACGGCCCACAAGCTCATCTTCCCCTCGCTCCACGACTGCTTCGTCGGCGGTGTGCTCGGCGCAGGCGAGTCCTACGACGAGGCCGCGCTGCGGGAGGCGGAGGAGGAGCTGGGGGTCAGCGGGCTGCCGCGGCCCGAGCCGCTCTTCCGCTTCCTCTACGAGGACGGTCCGCACAGCTGGTGGTCGGCCGTCTACCAGGTGCGGTGCGACCTGCCGGTGTCCCCGCAGCCGGAGGAGGTCGCCTGGCACGGTTTCCTCACCGAGGAGGAGCTGGCGCGGCGGCTCGGCGAGTGGCAGTGGGTGCCGGACGGCCTGGAGGCCTACCGCCGGCTGCTCGCCCGGTCGGCGGCTCCGGAGCCCGGACCGGAGGAGCGCTGACCCTGCCGCGGCCGTAACGCCGCCACGGCCGCGGTACAACGCGCCGCCGTACCCGTGGCACCGCCGGCCCGGCACACACTGCCGCGCCCGCGGCCCGTTCAGCCCAGCAGCAGGAAGCCCGCCAGCACGGACACCGCGTTGGCGGCGGCGGAGGCCGCGTAGGGGACAGGGCCGCGCAGGCGCAGGGCGCGGGACATCAGCCGGCCCTCGATCAGCAGCACCGCGGACTCGGCGGCGGCGAAGGCGGCCCAGTAGCCGCCGCCCGGCACATGGCGCAGGAACCACCACAGCGGGGGGTGCGTCACACAGTTGACCATGACGGCGGCGGAGGCGGTGCGGACCGGCCCCGCGGCGGACGCTACGGTGAGCGCCGCCACGTAGACAGGCACCTCGGTCACCACGGTGAGGGCGAGGGCCGCGGGGTAGGGCACGGCCGGATCGTGTCACGGGGAGGGAAGCGATGGCCAGTGCTGTCGGCACAGGCACAGGCACAGGCACACGTACGACGGCGGGCGGTGCGTTCGACGAGCGGCGGCTCGGCGGGATGGGCGCGGCGGGCACCGGCCCGGTCGCCGGCTTCGTCCTTGCGACGGCGATCGTGCTCGCGCTGTCACTGCGGATGCCCGCGGGCACAGCGGTGGTGGGCCTGGCGAGCCTCGGAATCCTGCACAATGTGCTGGAACTGCGGTACATGGCGGGGCGTTTCGAGCGGGTGCTGCACGGCCCCTTCCTGCGACTGCTGGCCGCGCTGATCACCGGCATCGTGCTGTGCCGCGTCCTGCCGGCGTCGGCAGGCACCCGGGACGGCGAGATCCTGCTCGCGTACGGCCTGCTGGCCGCGGCCTGCGTCCACGCGCTGCGGCACAGGCCCGCGGTAATGGCCGCGGCGGGCGCGGTGATCGCGACAGCGGCGACCGCCTCCCTGAGCTTCCCCGACTACCACTTCGTGGTGCTCACCCACCTGCACAACGTGGTGCCGCTGCTGTTCTTGTGGGAATGGTCGCGGGGAATGCGGCGGGGCCGCCGGGCCTTCCGCGCGGTGCAGGTCGGCTGGGTGCTGGTGATCCCGGTCCTGATCCTGTCCGGCGCCTTCGACGGGCTGACGGGGTCAGGGTCCGGCTGGACCGACCGGCTGTCGGTGTCGTACACCCCGCCGGCCTGGCAGCACACGGACGCGGGGCTGCGCTTCGTCACCGTCTTCGCCTTCATGGCGCTGATGCACTACCTGGTGTGGGTGTGGTTCATGCCGCGCTACGCGCCGGACGCCACCGCGGCCTTCGAGCGGCGGGTGCCCGTGCTGGACGGCCGCCGCGCCTGGGCGCTGGGCCTCGGCGCGGGCGCGGCGCTCGCGGCGCTCTTCGTCAGCGACTACGACCAGGGCACGTCGCTCTATGCCGCGCTGGCCACATACCACGCCTATCTGGAATTCCCCGTCCTGCTGATGCTCGTCCTGGGGATGGGTCCCCGGGCCACCGCCGGAGGCTCCGCGTGAACGCGATCCGCACCACCGTCCTGCTCGCCGACATCGCACCCCGGCACGAGGGGGGCGGTGGCGGCCACACCGCGCTGGTCGTGGTGTCCGTGGTGCTGGCGGTCGCCGTGGTGGTGCTGGTCTACGCGGCGTTCCAGCGCCGCAAGTGAGGCCGCCAGGGCGCCGCGGGTGGGCGTGGACGGCACCGCATAGTGTGGACAGGTGAGCGTATTCGACCAGCTGGGCGCCGGCCGGGACGCGGTCAGGCTGTGGTTCGCGCCGACCCGGGTCCAGGACGAGGGCGAGACTCCGGACTACCGGTTCTCGCTCGCCAACGAGCGGACCTTCCTGGCCTGGATCCGTACCGCGCTCGCCCTGATCGGCGGCGGTTTCGCCGTGGACCAGTTCCTCACCGACCGTCTGACGCACTGGTCGCGGGTGGCGCTGGCGCTGGCGCTGCTGGCCGGGGGCGTGGCCTGCACATTGCGGGCGGTCAACCACTGGGTGCGGTGCGAGCGGGCGATGCGGCGAGGTGTGAATCTGCCGGTGTCACGTTTTCCCGCGCTGCTCGCGATGCTGGTGGCGGTGATCGCGCTGGCGATGGTCGCGGTGGTCCTCTTCGGCTGGGCCGGGTGACGGCCCGGCGGCTGCCGGTCGAGACCGACCGGGACCCGGGGCTGCAACCGGAGCGCACCCGGCTGGCCTGGCGGCGTACGACGCTGTCGTGCGCGGTGACCGCGGTGCTCGCCGGGCGGCAGGTGCTGGCCGGAGGGGACGCGTCGGCGGCGCTCGCCCTGGGTCTGGCCGCGCTGGTCTTCCTGGTCTTCCTGCGGCTGGCGCACCGCCGGATAACGCAACTGGGCGCACCGCAGCCGGCGCTGATGCGGGCCGGGTCCGCCTTCGCGGTGGCGGCGTGCACGGTCGCGCTCGCGGTCTTCGGGGCCGCGGTGATGCGGTGAGCCGACAGGCCGCCGCCGCCCGGCCGCGGTGATGCGGTGAGCCGACAGGCCGCCGCCGGGCCGCGGTGACGCGGTGAGCCGGCGCCGCCCGTCCTCAGCGTGACCGCCCGCGCAGGGCGCCCGCCAGCGCGCGCACCTCGCGGTCGGCGAAGCCGGGCTCCGCGCCGAGGGTGCGGACCAGCCCGTCGCGTACGGTACGGGTCCGGCCGGCGGCGACCAGCGCCCGGGACTCGGCCAGCGCTTCCGGCAGCTGGGCGTGGTGCCACGGCTCGGCAGCGTCCTCGTCGAACCAGCGGCGGGCGGGGAAGGAGCCGTGCAGCTTGGGCTGCTGGTCGCCGTACCAGGACCACACCCGGCGCGGCAGCGACACATTGACCACGTGCCCGGCGGGCAGCGTACGCACCCAGTCGGCGGACTCCCGCGACTGCTGCCAGCGCCAGTGGTGCGGGCTGGTGGTGCCGCGCTCCGTCACACCGACGTAGCGCAGCTTGCGGCGGATCACCGCCCACGGCTCGCGGCTCTCGGCGATCCAGGCGGCCAATTCCGTGTGCACGGTGTCGAAGGTCGTCCCGCCGCTGACCACGTCCACGAGGGCCAGCGGCCTCTTGCGGCGGGCCAGCGCGTACGGTGCGAGGCCCGCGGCGGCCAGGTGCTCGCGGAAGCGGCTGCGCTGCGGCTCCCCGTAGCGGCCGGGGCAGGGACCGCTACGGGCGGTGGACAGCGGCAGCCGGACCGGCCGGCCCGGCCAGGCGGCGTCTTCGAGGGCGCCGGTGAGCAGGTCGTACATGCTGTCCAGGGAGCGGCCGACGAAGCAGAGGTCGGCGGCGCGGGACCGGGCGAGGACCTTGCCGGTGCACTCGGTCAGTTCCGGCAGGTGCCACAGGCCGGCGGGTCCCGTGCCGTCGGTGAGCGCGCCGAGCCGCGCCTCGGCGGCGCCCCCGTAGCGGGAGAGCGACCAGCGGAAGGGCTGGGGCGGTGCGGGCGGTCGTCCTGTCACGCGCACCAGTGCAGCACGCGGAACCGCCGCCGGTACAAGGGATTTCAGGGCGCCAGGATGTCCAGCTCGCGCAGCGCGCCCACGCAGATCTCCCGCATCAGGTCCTCGGCGGCGCGCGCGTCCCTGGCGCGTACCGCCTCGGCGACCCTGACGTGCAAGGTGACCGCGGCCGGATCGGGGGCAGTGAACATCACATGGTGCTCGGTACGCCCGGTCAGCACCTCGGCGACCACGTCACCGAGCCGGGCGAACATCTCGTTGCCCGACGCCTCCAGCATCACCCGGTGAAAGGCGACGTCGTGGACGAGATACGCACCGAGGTCGGCGGCCCGGCCGGCGGCGGCCATCTCCGCGGCCAGAACGGTCAGTTCGCGGCACTGCCCGGGTGTCGCGGCGCCCGCGGCGAGCCCCGCGGCGACCGGTTCCACCGCGGTCCGCAGCATGGTCAGCGACCGCAGCTGCCGGGAGCGGTCGGCGCCGGCGAGCCGCCAGCGGATGACGGCCGGGTCGAAGACGTTCCACTCCTCGGTGCGGCGCACGGTGATGCCGACCCGGCGCCGGGTCTCCACCAGGTGCATCGCCTCCAGCACCCGGACCGCCTCGCGGACCACCGTGCGGGAGACGCCGTAGCGGTTCTCCAGTTCGTCGATGCGCAGCACCGTGCCCGGCGGGTGCGCGCCGGAGGCGATGGCCGGGCCGAGTTCGGCCAGGACCCGGGAGTGCAGGCCGCCGCCCTCGTTCTGCCCGTCCCGCGTGGATCCCTGCTGTGGCATGACGACAGCCTAAGCGTCAGCACAGTCGTATGACATTTGCATCACAGACTCTTGAATAAGTAGTACCTAAGGTGTTCAGTGGGCGCCACGTCCCGCGGCACGTGGCACGTACGGATGGCTGGGAGGCACGCGACATGACGGCTGGACCCGCACCGCGACCGGTGATCGTGGTCATGGGAGTGTCGGGCTCCGGCAAGTCGACGGTCGGCGGGCTGCTGGCCGAACGGCTCGGGGTGCCCTACGCCGAGGCCGACGACTTCCACCCGGCGGCCAACATCGCCAAGATGTCGGCCGGCCATCCGCTGGACGACGCCGACCGCGCGCCCTGGCTGGACGCCATCGCCGGCTGGATCGCCGGGCGCGGCGACCGGGGCGGGGTGGTCAGCTGCTCCGCGCTGCGCCGCCGATACCGCGACCGGCTGCGGGCCGACGCGCCCGCGGTCTTCTTCGTCCACCTCGACGGCCCCGCCGAGCTGATCGCCGCCCGACTGGCCGCCAGGATGCAGCACTTCATGCCGTCGGGGCTGCTCGAATCGCAGCTCGACGCGCTCGAACCGCTGGCGCCCGACGAAGCCGGCGCCGTCGTCCCGATCGACGGCGGCACGCAGCAGATCACCGAGCGCGCGCTCGCCGCACTCCCCCGCTGACCCCGCCCCGTACCCCGCTGTCCGCCCTTGCCCCCTTTGGAGTACCCGTGTCCGCACTCAGCGTCGAGCTGCTGGCCGCCGCCACGCCCCCGCCGATAGCCGACGCCGGCAACACCCGGCTCGCCCTGGCCGCGCTCGCCGGCATCGCCGTCATCGTCCTGCTCATCACCCGCTGGAAGGTGCACGCCTTCCTCGCCCTGACCATCGGCTCCGGCGTGCTCGGCTCGGTCGCGGGCGCCCCGCTGGCCAAGACCGTCACCAGCTACTCCACCGGGCTGGGCTCGACGGTGGCCAGTGTCGGCACGCTGATCGCGCTGGGCGCGATACTCGGCAAGCTGCTCGCCGACTCCGGCGGCGCCGACCAGATCGTCGACACGATCCTGGCCAGGACCAGCGAGAAGCGGCTGCCGTGGGCCATGGCGCTGATCGCGGGCCTGGTGGGGCTGCCGCTGTTCTTCGAGATCGGCATCGTCATCCTGATCCCGGTGGTGCTGCTGGTCGCCCGGCGCAGCGGGCAGTCGCTGATCCGGCTGGGCATCCCCGCGCTGGCCGGCCTGTCGGTGATGCACGGACTGGTGCCGCCGCACCCCGGGCCGCTGGCGGCGATCGGCGCGATCCACGCCGACATGGGCATCACCCTCGCACTCGGCGTGCTGGTGGCGCTGCCCACGCTGGCCATCGCGGGGCCGCTCTTCGGGCGGGTCGCGGCCGGCTGGGTGGACGTGTCGCCGCCGGAGCGGATGACGCCGGCCCGCGCCTCCGACGACCTGGAGCGGCGGCCGAGCTTCGCGGCCACCGCCTGCACGATGCTGCTGCCGGTGGTGCTGATGCTGGCCAAGGCGCTCGCCGATGTGATCATCGACGACCAGGGCAGCCTGGCCTACCGGATCTTCGACGTCATCGGCACCCCGCTGATCGCCCTGCTGGCGGCGGTGATCGTGGCGATGTTCACCCTCGGCAGGGCCGCGGGCTTCAGCAAGGACCGCATCTCCTCGACCGTGGACTCCTCGCTCGGGCCGATCGCCGGCATCCTGCTGATCGTCGGCGCGGGCGGCGGCTTCAAGCAGACGCTGATCGACTGCGGGGTCGGGCAGATGATCCTCGACTGGTCCAAGGACTGGCACATCTCCGCACTGCTGCTCGCCTGGCTGATCGCGGTGCTGATCAGGGTCGCGACGGGTTCCGCGACGGTGGCGATCATCTCGGCGGCGGGCCTGGTCGCGCCGCTCGCCGACGGTATGTCGTCCACCCACACCGCTCTGCTGGTGCTGTCGGTCGGCGCCGGTTCGCTGTTCTTCTCGCACGTCAACGACGCCGGCTTCTGGCTGGTGAAGGAGTATTTCGGGATGGACGTCCCGCAGACCCTCAAGACGTGGTCGGTGATGGAGACGGTGATCTCGGTGGTGGCGCTGGGCTTCGTCATGCTGCTGTCGCTGGTGCTGTGACGCTGAGGCGTGCGGGTGGGGGCGGCGGGCCTGTTGCGGCCCGCCGCCCCTCATGCGTACGGCGTCGCCAGTACGCGGACGGCGCTACCGGGCCGCCGCACGCGCGTACGAGCGTCACCAGGCCGTCCTCACCCGTACGGCGTCACCAGCGCGGCACGGCCGGCGTTTGCCAGTCGGGGTCGGCCTTGCGCATCGCGGCGGCGTCGTCGCGGTCCCGCATGGTGCCGTCGTCGTCCAGCCAGCGCTGGTGCAGCGCCTTCAGGGCGTCCCGGTCCAGCTCTACCCCGAGGCCGGGCAGGTCGGAGACGGTCAGGGCGCCGCCGGTGAAGACATGGCGCTCGGTGATGACGTCCTCGGTCTGCCACGGGTAGTGCGAGTCGCAGGCGAAGTCCAGGTTGGGCACGGTGGCCGCGACATGCGTCATCGCGGCCAGGCTGATGCCCAGGTGGGTGTTGGAGTGCATCGACAGGCCGACGCCGAAGGTCCGGCAGACCGCGGCGAGCTGCTGCGTATGGCGCAGGCCGCCCCAGTAGTGGTGGTCGGACAGCACCACCTGGACGGCGTCGCGGGCGAAGGCCTCCTTGATCTCCTGGAAGGTCGTGACGCACATGTTGGTGGCCAGCGGGACCGCGGTGCCGTCCGAGACCTGGGCCATCCGGTCGGTGCCGCTCGCCGGGTCCTCCAGGTACTCCAGGACCTCGCCCAGTTCGCGGGCCACGTGCAGCGAGGTCTGCACCGACCAGGCGCCGTTCGGGTCGAGCCGCAGCGGCTTGCCGGGGAAGGCCTCGGCCAGGGCGCGGACGGCGGCGATCTCCTGCTCGGGCGGGAAGACGCCGCCCTTGAGCTTGAAGGAGCCGAAGCCGTGGTCGTCGGCGAAGCGGCGGGCCTGGGCGACCACGCCGGCCGGGTCGAGCGCCGCGCCCCAGTCGTCGGGCTCGCCCTGGCCCTGGGGGTGCTCGGCGAGGCGGTAGAAGAGGTAGGCGCTGTAGTCGACGGCGTCGCGGACCTTGCCGCCCAGCAGCGCGTGCACCGGCAGGCCCAGCTTCTTGCCGAGCGCGTCGAGGCAGGCGACCTCGAAGCCGGAGATCACCGACAGCCGCAGCTTGTCCGCGGTCTGCACACCGCGCAGCCCGCCCGCGGCGACGGATTCCGACACCTCGGCGGGGTCGCCGCACACCCGCTCGGCCAGCGTGAACAGTCCGTTCAGATCGGTGATCCGGTGCCCGGGCAGCGCCTCGGCGAGCGGGGCCGCGAGGTCCAGATAGCGGGTGTCCCCGTACGTCTCACCCACCCCGGACGTACCGTCGGCCGTGATGATCTCGACAATGAGCCGGGGGGTGTAGGGCTGGTGGACGCCCTGGGTGTTGAGCAGCGGCGGGTCGGCGATGAGGATGGGGGTCAGCCGCACCTCGGCGACTGTGAACGCGTCGGATGGACCCGCCGGGCCCGCTGTCTGCATATATGAATCACGTTCACCCATAAGACTGGAGCGTAGGTCCGGCACCCCTCGGCCGTCAACGCCGACGACAGGCGGAGCCGGGAAACTGGACGACATACCGACTGGTCGGTATGATGCCCGCATGAGTGAATCCGACAGCCCCCGGGGCCTGGACCTCGACCGGCTGCGCCGCCACCTGGACCAGCGGCGTCCCGGTCTCGCGGCCGGCGAGCTGCAGGCCGTGCTGATCCAGGGCGGGCGCTCCAACCTCACCTACCGGGTCACCGACGGCGGCTCCACCTGGGTGGTGCGCCGCCCGCCGCTCGGCCATGTGCTGGCCACCGCGCACGACATGGGCCGCGAGCACCGGGTGATCAGCGCGCTCGCCCCGACCCCGGTCCCGGTGCCGGGCACGGTGCTGCTCTGCGAGGACCCCGAGGTCATCGGCGCCCCTTTCTACGTGATGGACTTCGTCGAAGGCACGCCCTACCGCGTCGAGGACCAGCTCACCGCGCTCGGTCCCGCGCGGACCAGGGCGGTCGCACTGACCCTGGTCGACACCCTGGTGGACCTGCACGCGGTGGACCCCGCCGAGGTCGGGCTCGCCGGCTTCGGGCGGCCCGAGGGCTTCCTCGACCGGCAGCTGCGGCGCTGGGGCAAGCAGCTGGACGCCTCACGCAGCCGCGACCTGGCCGGCATCGACGAGCTGCACGCGGCGCTCGGCCGGGCGCTGCCGCACTCCCCCGCGCCCGCCGTCGTGCACGGCGACTACCGGCTCGACAATGTGCTCTTCGACGACGCCGACCGGCTCACCGCCGTCCTGGACTGGGAGATGTCCACCCTCGGCGACCCGCTGACCGATATCGGGCTGCTGGCGATGTACGGCGAGCAGCACGACATCCCCGACTTCCCCGTCCCCACCGCGGGCGGCGCCGCCGGCCACCCCGGCGCGGACGAGATCATCGAACGGTACGCGCGCAATTCCGGCCGCGATCTGTCCGACGTGGACTGGTACACCGCGTTCGCGTACTTCAAACTCGCCGTGATCCTCGAAGGCATCCACTACCGCTGGACCCTCGGCCAGACGCTCGGCGCCGGATTCGACCGGATCGGCACGGTCGTCCCGCTCTTCATCGACCGCGGACTTCGCAAACTCCAGGACCACGCCCGGGGCAGTGCCCGGGGCGGGGCAGCATCGCACCAGGAGGACTGAGCAGGATGGACTTCGCCTTCGACACCCGTACGGAGGAGCTGCGGTCCCGACTGGCCGCCTTCCTCGACGAGCACATCCACCCGGCCGAGGCCGTCTTCGCCGAGCAGCACGAGCAGGCGGGGCCCGACGCCCACTGGTCCGTACCGCCGGTCGTCGCCGACCTCAAGGCCGAGGCCAGGCGGCAGGGCCTGTGGAATCTGTTCCTGCCCGGCGCACACGGTGCCGGCCTCACCAACCTCCAGTACGCCCCGCTGGCCGAACTCACCGGGCGCAGCCCCTTCCTGGCCCCCACCGCCCTCAACTGCGCCGCCCCCGACACCGGGAACATGGAGGTGCTGGCCGAGTTCGGCACCGCCGCCCAGCGCAAGGAGTGGCTGGAGCCGCTGCTGGCCGGCGAGATCCGCTCGGCCTTCGCCATGACCGAGCCCGACGTCGCCTCGTCGGACGCGACCAACATCGAGACCCGGATCACGCGCGACGGCGACTCCTACGTCGTCAACGGCCGCAAGTGGTACATCTCAGGGGCGATGAACCCCGACTGCGCGGTCTTCATCGTCATGGGCAAGACCGACCCGGCCGCCGACCGGCACCGCCAGCAGAGCCAGATCCTGGTGCCGCGGGACACCCCCGGCGTGGAAGTACGCCGCGGCATGCGGCTGTTCGGCTACGACGACGCGGACCACGGCGGGCACGCGGAAGTCGTCTTCCGCGACGTCCGGGTGCCCGCCGAGAACCTCATCGGCGAGGAGGGCGGCGGCTTCGCCATCGCCCAGGCCCGGCTCGGCCCCGGCCGCATCCACCACTGCATGCGGCTCATCGGCATGGCCGAGCGCGCCCTGGAACTCATGTGCCGCCGCGCCACCGCCCGCGTCGCCTTCGGCAAGCCGCTGGCCGCGCAGGGCGTGGTGCAGGAGTGGATCGCCGAGTCGCGGGTCGAGATCGAGCAGCTGCGGCTGCTGGTGCTCAAGACGGCGTGGCTGATGGACACGGTGGGCAATCAGGGGGCGCACACGGAGATCCAGGCGATCAAGATCGCGACGCCTTCCGGGGTGCTGCGGATCATCGACCGCGCGATCCAGGCGCACGGGGCCGGCGGTGTCTCCCAGGACTTTCCGCTGGCGCGGCTGTGGGCCGGAGCGAGGAGCCTGCGGCTCGCCGACGGGCCGGACGAGGTGCACCGCCGCTCACTCGCCCGCCGCGAGCTTGCACGGTACGTCTAGCGCAGCCGGGGGCGCCGTCCGCCCTCCGGGGTGAGCTCCGCTCTGCCGGGCGCACCGCCCGCCGTACTGGGCACGCCCTCCGCCCCGCCGGGCGCGCCTTGTTCCGGGACCCTCCCCCGGTGGGGGGCTGAGCGCGCGGTTCCTCGCGCCCCTGAGGGGTTGCCACTTATGGTGGCGGTGCCGCTTTCCCAGCGTCGTGGCCGAGCGCGCGGTTCCTCGCGCCCCTGGCGGGGCGCGTCCTCCTCCCTCTGCGGAAGAGGGCACGCTGTCCCGGGGCGCGGGGAACTGCGCGACCAGCCACGGCGCAACCGTCGTGGGGAAACTGGCCGCCACCCCGGGGGCGCGGGCCACGGCGGTGGTCGAGGCGACAGGTCACCGCCGATGGCAGCCACCTGGGTGCCCGCCGCCGGGGGAAGGCTCGCGCCCGGCGGCGTGGCCGGGGGTCAGGGGAGGATCGCGGGGCGGCCCGTCGTGAGGCCGGCTGCGACCCGCTCGACCGCGGAAGCCGCGTCGGCAAGAGGATGGCGGTCGGCCACCAGTGGCCGCACCGCCCCGGTGTCGGCGAGCCGGCTGAGCTCGTCGTGGGCCCGCCGCACGGCGTCCGGCTCGCGCGCGGCGTACAGGCCCCAGTGCAGCCCGAGAATCCCGTAGTTCTTGACCAGCGCGTGGTTGAGCCCGGGGGCCGGCACCTTCCCGCCGGCGAAGCCGACCACGACGATCCGCCCCTCGAAGGCGATGCACTTCGTGGACTTGGCGTACGCGTCACCGCCGACCGAGTCGTAGACGACGTCGGCGCCGCGCCCGCCGGTGACCTCCTTGACGACGGCCACGAAGTCCTCCGTGCGCCGGTCGACCACGACGTCGGCCCCCAGGTCGCGGGCGACCTTCGCCTTGTCGGCGCCGCCGACGACGCCGACAACTGTGGCGCCCGCGGCCTTGCCGAGCTGGACGGCCGCGCTGCCGACCCCGCCGGCGGCGGCGTGCACGAGCAGCGTCTCGCCGGGTTGCAGCGCGGCCCTGCGGTGCAACCCGAACCACCCGGTCTGGTAGCCGATGTGCAGCACCGCCGCTTCCGCGTCGTCGAGGGCGTCGGGCGCGGGCAGCACGCCCGCGGCCGGCACGACGGCGTATTCGGCGAAGGCCCCGCCGGGCAGCGCGGCGGTGCTGATGACGCGGGCACCGGTGCCGAGGCCGGTCACCCCGGGGCCGAGCGCGGCGACCTCGCCGCACAGCTCCACGCCCGGCGTGAAGGGCAGCGGCGGCCGGACCTGGTACTGGCCGCGGCACAGCAGTGCGTCGGCGAAGTTGACGCCCGCCGCCCGTACCCGCAGCAGCACCTCACCGGGGCCGGGCTCCGGGGTGGGGATCTCGTCGAGGCGCATCGCCTCGCGCGGCTCACCGTTCTCGTGGACGCGCCATGCCTTCACGCTGGGACTCCCGAGGGGTCAGGGCTGCCGCACCGAGTGCAGCAGCAGGTCGGAGAATTCGCCGGCGACCTGCTCCGCGGACAGCGGGCCGTCCGCGTGGTACCAGGTGCCGAGGTGGTGCACGGAGCCGAAGAAGAAGTCAACCACCAGATCGGCCCGCAGACCCGGCCGGAAGCGGCCGTCCCGCTGGCCCTCCTCGACCAGCGACCGGAACCGCTCGTGGTAGCGGCGGCGCTCGGCCCGTACGGCCTTCTGCTTCTCCGGGCTGAGCTGGTGCATCGAGCGGAAGAAGATCTTGGTGTCGTCCAGGTTCTGGATGCTGGTGACCACGACGTCCGCCGCGGCCTCCGCGAGCCGTTCCTGCACGGGGGTGTCCCGGGACGCGATGGCGTCCAGGCGTTCGGTCTGCAGCCGCAGCACCCGGGCGTAGATCTCGTGCAGCAGATCGTCCTTGGAGCCGAAGTAGTGGTAGAGCGCGCCCTTGGTCACGCCCGCGGCCTCGACGATCTCCTGGACGGAGGTGCGGTCGTAGCCGCGTTCGGCGAACAGCCGGGTGGCCTCGGCGAGCAGCCGCTCGGGCACCGCCGCACCGGAGGCGGTGCGCGCGGCCGTCCCCGTGCCGCCGTCGTCGTCGCTCGTCGTGCTGCGTGCCATGACCTGCCCCTCTCCTGTACCGCCCACCGGCGTCCCGGCCGCTATGGACCCTATCCGGCCGTCGCTTTGAGCTCGCGGCGGAGGATCTTGCCGGTGGCGGTCTTGGGCAGTTCTGCCAGCACCTCCACCTGGCGCGGGTATTTGTACGCGGCCAGCCGCTCCTCGCAATAGGCGACGAGTTCGGCGGGGTCGGCCGCCGCGCCCGGGCGCAGGCTGACGTACGCCTTGACGCTCTCGCCGCGGTAAGGGTCGGGGACGCCGACGACCGCGGCCTCGCGGACGGCCGGGTGGGTGTAGAGCACGTCCTCGACCTCGCGCGGCCAGACCTTGAAGCCGGACGCGCTGATCATGTCCTTCTTGCGGTCGACCACGTAGAGCCAGCCGTCGGCGTCCATGAAGCCGATGTCGCCGGTGAGCAGTTCGCCGCCGGGAATGGCGGCGCGCGACTCGTCCGGCAGGTTCCAGTAACCGGGGACGACCATCGGTCCGCTGACCGCGATCTCGCCGGACTGGCCGAAGGGCAGCTCCGCGCCGGTGTCGTCGATGATCCGCACCATGGTGCCGGGACCCGGCACGCCGACCGCGAGGGTGCCGGAGGCCGGGTCGACCGGCGCCTCGTGGCCGGGCGGGACGCTGGCGCAGGGAGCGGTGCATTCGGTGAGGCCGTAGCCGTTGGCGAGGTAGTGGCCGCCGGAGCGGGCGCGGAAGGCCTCCACGACGGCGGGCGGCAGCGGGGCGCCGCCCGAGGAGATCAGCGTGAAGGACGCGAAATCCTCGGCAGTGGCGTCGGGCCTGGCCAGCAGCGCCATGAAGGCGGTGGCGGGGCCGACGGTGAAGGCGGGCCGGTGCTCGCGGAAGGCGTCGAGGACCACACCGGGTTCGAAGCGGTAGGCCAGGGCCACCGTGTGGCCGGCGGCCAGGCCCGCGGAGAGCTGGCAGACCATGCCGGTGATGTGGAAGAGCGGGGCCAGCGCGAAGACCACTGCGTCGGCGGGCAGTTGCTGGATGCGTATCTGGCGGTGGGCGTTGAAGGCGATGTTGCCGTGGGTGTTCAGCGCGCCCTTGGGGCGTCCGCTGGTGCCCGAGGTGTAGCTGACCAGGGCGGTGTCGCCGGCGGCCGGCAGCGGTACGTCGGGGCGCGGCCCGGCCGCGGCACGGGCGGCGGCGAGCAGGTCCTCGGCGTCGTCGGCGGGCAGCCGGCCCGCGGTCAGTACGCGGGGGTCGTCGCGGGTCTGGAGGTCGAGTTCGCTGGCGGTGAGCGCGATACGCACCGGCGAGGACGCGGCCGTGGCCCGTACGTGGCCCTGCCAGGCGTGCTCGGAGCAGACCAAAGCCGTCGCCTGGGCGTCGGTGAGGATGTGGGCGAGTTCGTGCTGCTTGTACATCGGGTTGACCGGGATGACCGCGCCGCCCGCCTTCCAGGCCGCGAGCAGCGCCACAACGAACTGCGGCACGTTCTGCAGCATGACGGCGAGCCGGTCGCCGGGCGCGAAGCCGCGGGCGGCGAGGTGGCGGGCCAGGCCGTCGGAAAGGGTGTCGAGTTCGCGGTACGTCAGAGCGCCGTCGAAATATGCCAGTGCCCGGTGGTCGGGGCGGCTCGCGGCCGAGGCGAGGAATCCGTGCAGGACGGACGGCGGGTAGTCGGTGTCCTCGCGCTGCTCCTCGGTGAAGAACCGGAGCCACGGCTGGTCGGCGTATCCGGTCATCCCTCCTCGCCCGCCTTCGCCCGGAGGTCCTCGTAGGTGCGCTGGAGTCTGTTCATGCCGCCGAGCCAGCGTTCGGGCTCCGCGGCGCGGGTCGCGTAATAGCCGGCGACCTCGGGGTGCGGCAGGATCAGGAAGCGCTCCTCGGCGATGCCGTCGAGCACCGCCCTTGCGACGTCCTCCGGCTCGATGGCGGTCGGGCCGAGCACCAGGTCGCCCGCGGGCCCCGTGGAGTCGAGCATCGCGGTGCGCACGCCCTGCGGGCAGACCGCGTGCACCGCGATGCCGCGGTGCCGGTAGGTCAGCGACAGCCACTCGGCGAAGGCGAGGGCGCCGTGCTTGGTGACGGAGTACGGGGCCGCGCCGATCATCGTCAGCAGCCCGGCGGCGGAGACGGTGGACACGAAGCGGCCCTGACCGCGCTCCAGCCACTCGGGCAGCAGGGCGCGGGCGGCGCGGACATGGCTCATCACATTGACGTCCCAGGCCAGCTCCCAGGCCGCGTCGTCCGCCTCGGGGCCGCCGCCGGTGCCGACTCCCGCATTGGCGCAGAAGACGTCGATACGCCCGCCGAGCGCGGTACGGGCGGCGGGCACGATTCCCGAGGCGTCGCCCGCGACCACTGCGGCGCCGATCTGGTCGGCCACCTTGTGCGCGGCCTCGGCGTCGAGGTCGTTGACCACCACCCGGGCGCCTTCGGCCGCGAAGGCGCGGGCGAGGGCGGCGCCGATGCCGCCGCCGGCTCCGGTAACGACCACTCGGGCGTCGCGCAGTGTTTCCGCCACCACAACCGTGTCTCCTTCGACTCGACTCCGGGCTGACCCGTGCTGGCATACTAAGCAGTCGGTCACTCAATCCGGAAGGGCCCGGGCGCCCGCCGCCGCAACCGGTGCGCGTTCACCCGCCGGGGGGATGGACGCTGCCCTGGGCCGCCGGGATGATGCACACAGAGCGGACAATCGCGGGCCTTTCGGCAGCCGCGGGCGCGAGGGGAGCCATGGCCGTGGCACATGTGCAGCCCTACTGGGACCTCACCTTCGACGCGGACGGCGACCCCGACCCCGGGCAGCGCGACGCCCTGCTGGCACACGTCGGGGACCGCACCGACCTGGTGCTCTTCGCGCACGGCTGGAACGACGACGTGTCCAAGGCGTCGGCCCTCTTCGCCCGCTTCTACGCGCCCTTCCCCGGCCTGCTGGCCGACGCGAGGCGCATACGCCTCGGCTACGCGGGGGTGCACTGGCCCTCGATGCGGTTCTCCGACGAACCCATCCCGGACTTCCCGCACACCGCCGCCCTTGCGGAGGCCGGGATCGACGCGGACATTGCCGCGCTCAAACGGGTGCTGCCCGGGCACGACCCCGCCGCCGACCGGATCGCGCACCTGCTCGCGCGCCAGCCGGACGAGCCCGGGGCCCTGGCCGGATTCGCCGCCCTGGTCCGCACGCTGACCGGCTGCGCCGAGCCGCGGGCCACCGCGCTCGCGCAGGACGTCGGCGGTACGGACGCGCCGCCCGCGCTGTTCACCGAGGACCCCGGCGCCATGTGCGCGGCGCTGGCCGACGCGCTCGCCGCCGCACAGGGCCGCGCGGACCTGCTGGGCGGGCTCGGCGGGACGATCTGGTCCGGAGCCCGGGAGTTGCTGCGGCAGGCCGCGTATTACGCCATGAAGGGCCGCGCGGGCAGGGTCGGCCGAGCGGGGCTCGGGCCGCTGCTGGGTCTGCTTGCCGTACGCGCTCCCGGCACCCGGGTGCATCTGGCAGGTCACAGCTTCGGTGCCCGGCTGGTCTCCTTCGCCCTGGCCGGGCTGCCGCCCGAGGCCCGCAACGTCGCCTCGGTCACCCTCCTGCAGGGTGCCTTCTCGCACTCCGCCTATGCCCCCGGCGGCGCTCTCCAAGGCCTCCAGGCCCGCGTCCACGGCCCTGTGGTGGCCTGCCACTCCACCCACGACCAGGCACTCGGCATCTTCTATCCGCTGGTGTCCCGCCTCTCGGGCGACGACAGGTCCCTGCTGGGCGACGGCCGCTGGGGTGCGCTCGGCCACGACGGCTTCCACGGCATCCCCGGCACTCCCGCGATGCCGCTGGCCGCGGCGCTGCGCGGTGTCCTGCCGGGGGGCCGGTGCGTCAGCGTCGACGCCTCCGCCGTCATCCGCGCGGGCGGCCCTCCCGCCGGCGCCCACAGCGACATCTACCACCCCGACCTGGCCCGCCTCACCCTCCATGCGGCGGCCCTGCTCTGAGCACCGCCTTCTGCGGGATGCGCCCTTGCTCCCTTCGCGGAGGAGGGCAGGCTTCCAGGGGCGCGGCGAACTGCGCGGGCAACCACGAAGCGCCGCAAGGTGCGAAGGCCACCGCATGCGGCACTCACCCAGGGGCGCGGCGAACTGCGCGACAAGCCACGGCGGACCGTCGTGTGGAGACGGACCGCCACCACCCCAGGGGCGCCGGCCACGGCGGTGGTGAAGCCGGGACGGACCCGCGGCCGGAGACCATGGCGAGCCCCGCAGGGGGGACGCGGAAAGACCGCGCCCACCCCCACGGGAAAGCCTCAGCGGTGTGAGGGGAATTCCACGACCTGCTGGAACGTAGGCCGGTTCTGCCAGCTGATCCGAGCGTCCGTGACCCCGCCCAGCGGCCGCTGGACGATGGAGTCGGCGCACCACTGATCGCCCGCGGCGCACCCGTCGTCACCGGGATAGACCGTGGTGGCCGGAACGGCCGCGGCCTGCTTGAGCGTGTTCAGCAGCACGTCACGGCAGGCGGCCAGCTGCCCGCCGCCGCAGTACGTGCGGGCCAGTGGCCCCGCCACCTGCCCGCCCAGCACTTGCCGCAGGTCCTTGTCGACGTAGCTCCACCAGCCGTACTGGAAGGCGCTTCCGGCGTGCGAACCGGTCGGCCCGTGACCGGCGGACGGCGACTCGTCGACGGTGAGGTCGGCGGTGAGCGCCGTATAGAGGCTGCCGCCCAGACCCGGCTGGAATTCGCCCTGGACGAGCAGTGGCCACCACGCGTCCATGACGCGGACGGCGTCGGCGTTCGCGTAGGTGTGGGAGCCCGGCGACGTCTCATGGCGCTTGGTGCCGGCCGTACGCCAGGCGGTCAGCTGCTGGACGGCGGTGGCCTCCTGCGGGTCGGTGACGGGCGCGCTGTTGATGACCTGGAGCAGCTCGGGCAGTACGTCCTCGCCCCGCAGGTCGGTCAGTGCGGCGTCGTCCATCGCCTTGGCAAGGGCCGACCTGGTGACGCCGCCGGCCTTGACCAGTGCCTTGACGCGGTCGTCGAGGAGGTCGGCGCGGTGCACGGCCCCGTTTCCGAAGCCCGCCGACGTATAGCCGGGGGCCTGCTTGTTGTTCCAGGAGACGTAGTAGTCCTGGTTGACGGACTGCGGGTGCTGCGCGGGCGGCGTGTAGGACGCGGTGTTGGTCGTCGGGTCCCAGCCGCGCCAGTCGTACGCGGCCTGCGCCCAGATCGGGAAGGACGCGTCGACACCGTCGGCCCGCACCGGGTTGGTGCCGCTGTTGTAGTACGCGGTCTGCCGTGAGTCGGCGTAGAACCAGTTGAAGGTGTAGTTGATGTCCTGCGCGGCCTTCTGGAAGGACGCGGCGTCATGGACGAAGCCTGGGTCGTTGAGTTCCTGGAAGCCCAGGATCGAGTCGGCCTCGTGCCGGTAGGAGCTGCGCAGCTGCGTATAGGCGACGGCTTTGCCGCCGACGGTGGCGCGGTATTCGACCGGGCCGTAGGCGGTCCGCCAGACCTGCATGCGGTAGGAGCCCGCGGCGGTGGAGTCGGCCAGGGTCGGCTTCCAGGAGTTGGTGCGCTCCAGCTTCTCCATGGCGACGCAATTGCCGTGGAAAATGTAGTGCGTGGAGTCCTGGCACAGTTCGACGGCGTAGGTGTCGGTGACGTCCTGGGCCGCGGAGGTCGCGCTCCAGGCGTAGTCCTGGCCGCGGCCCATCTCGACGTACATGCCGACGCCGGCGAAGGACGCGCCGCGCGCGCTGATGCCGGGGCCCTGGAGTTCCTGGAGCATCAGCAGCTGTGGCGCGAAGTAGCCGGTCTGCGGGCCGAAGACGGCGACCGGGTGGCCGCTCGCGGTGTGGGCGCCGCTGACGACCAGGGCGTTGGACATGCCCTTCTTGGTGGAGAAGAGGTTGCCGGGCAGCACACCGGGGCTCTTGGTGGTGGCCTGCGTGGCGCCGCCGGTCGCGTCGTAGACGAGGGGTTCCGCGACGACCGAGCCGGCGTCGGGGAGCGCTTCGCCCTGGGCGACGGCCGGCTTGCCCGCGTAGGGGAAGCTGGTGCCGTCGTGGACGGTGGCGGTGGCTTCCGGGTCGTCGCGCTCGCGGAACGACTCCCAGACCTTGGTGCCCTCGGTCACGCCGTACTGCTGCTGCGCCGCCAGCAGGGACAGCGCCGACTGCACCTCGCCGCCGCCGCCGGTGCCGAAGAGCGCGCCGATCACGGAGGCCAGCGCGATCAGGTCGGTGAGCTGGAACGGGTCGATGGTGCCGGCGTTGGTGATGGCGTCCACATGCCCGGTCAGCACGTATTCGCCGGGGAAGTAGCGCCCGTTCTTCGCCGCGGTGATGTACGCGTTGATGCCGTCCACGTACGCCTGGGCGTCGGCGAGCGCCTGCTGGCCGCGGGCGCCGCCGGTGCTGGCCAGGTGGTCGATCTGCGCCTGGAGGTCGGCCTCGGTATAGGGTGCCTGCTTCCAGAATTCCTGCTCAAGGCCGCGGTTCGCGGCGGCGCCGCCGGCGAACGACGACAGTTCGCCGCGTCCGACGTGCCGGAAGAGGTCCATGAGCCAGAGCCGGTCCTGCGCCGCCGCGTATCCCGCGCCGTATTCGGTGCCCTGCCTGGTGGTGCCCTTGATGTGCGGCACCCCGGTCTTCTTGTCCCGGGTGATCGTCACATCGGAGCGCGGGCTGATGATGGAGGCGATCTGGCTCGGCGGTACGCCGAAGGACGAGTCGTTGAAGAAGTTGGTGATGGTGGCGTCGGTCAGGGTCGGGTACCCGTCCGCGAGGGAGGCGTACGGGCCGAGCTGGTCCGAGGTGTGCGCGGGCTGGGTGCCGAGCGCCTTGTTCGCCAGGATGTCGGCAAGGGTGGCGTTGCCGTTCTCGCCCGGCGGCAAGATGTCGGCGCACTGCGCCGCGCAGTAGTCGCCCGGGTCTGCGGCGTGCGCTGCCAGTGGCACCGGGGCCACCAGGGTCGCCGCGAGCGCCAGCAGCGCTCCTGCGGTGGCCGTTTTCAGCGTGCCGATCCTGCCGATCCGTCGTGGGGTCCGTAGCGGCATGTCTGCTCCTTCCGGAAGCCGGTGCGCGGAGGTTACCGCCGGTACACCGGCCCCGGAAGATGAACATGCGTCAGGTTTTCGGATTCCTCACAGCTCGGCGGACGAACACGGTCGATTTCCGGCCCGTCGGCCCCCCGGGCGAGCGCCCGGCGCATCAAACCTCGGCCCGTCGGCTCCCGGCGCGTCGCAACCCGGGGCGCCGGCCCCCGGGGTCAGCACCCGGCGCAGGGCTCAGGGCTGCGGCCCGGCCCGCACTCCATGTGCGACGCGCTCAGCGCGCCGCCCGCAGGACGAACACGCCCCAGCCCAGATAGCGGCGGTTCCATTCCAGGTGGGTGCGGCGGCCGTGGTCGAGGAAGTCCCGCATGTCGGCCGCGTCGGGGTGCCCGGCCGGGGCGTCGCGCAGCCAGTCCGCGATGGCGAACCACTGCCCGGCGGCGTAGCGGTCCCAGCTGTCGCCGTCGGCCAGCACCATCTCGACCAGCTCCATCCCCGCCGCGCCGAACCGGTCGAGGGTGCCGACCAGCGAGGTGTAGTCGTCAGGGGCCGCCCCGATCGCCTCCAGCGCGCCCTCGGGGGCCGGCTCGGTCCAGTACGGCTCGCCGATGAGCATCAGGCCGCCGGGCCGCAGGGCGGGGCGCAGCAGCTCGATCGTCCCGGCCAGGCCGCCGCCGATCCAGCTGGCGCCGACGCAGGACACCACGTCATAGGCGGCGGCGTCCGCCACGTACGCTCCTGCGTCGCCGCGCTCGAAACTCACCCGTTCGGAGACGCCGAGTTCGGCCGCCCGCTCCCTTGCGGCGGTCAGGAAGACCTCGCTGAGGTCGACGCCGACCCCGCCGGTGCCGTGCCGCTGCGCCCACCGGGTGAGCATCTCGCCCTTGCCGCAGGCCAGATCGAGCTGCCGCTGCCCGGGCTCCAACCGGCAGATCTCACCGAGCAGCATCAGCTTCTCCTCGGTGATGGGGTTGAGGATGCGGTGCCGGGACTCGGCGATCTCGTGGTGGCGCAGGCTCATACGGCTCCTCGGTCACGGTGCCCGGCGCTCTCGCCGGTCCGTCAGGCATCCTTTCGCAGCGCGTCCGCCGTGGCGCGGTCGGCCGGCAGGAAGGCCTCCAGCTTCAGCTCGGCAATGGTGACGTCGGCGGCGGTGGCGAAGACCGCGACGGTGGTCATCAGCCGCAGCAGTCCGCGGCCGGCCGATTCCAGCTCCATGGGCACGGTGAACCCGAGCACCGTGTCGGCGCCCGGCACTGCCGCCTCGGGCACGTAACCGGCGAGTTCCTCGTGCAGCGCGGCGAGCCGGTCGTCCGGATTGCGCCGCAGCTCCTCGCGCAGCGCCTCGATGACATGGCGGGCCCACTGCGGGAAATTGCGGATCCGCGGCGCCATTCCTGCCGGGTGCAGCGCCAGCCGCAGGATGTTCGCCCGCGGCCCGGCCAGGGTCGGGTCCGCGCCCTCGGTCATCAGCCCGAAGGCGGAGTTGGCGCCGACCAGGTCCCCGTAGCGGTCCACGACGATCGCCGGGTAGGGCAGATGGCCGGTCAGGATGTGGTCGAGCGCTTCGAGGGCCGGGGCGAGCGCGGGGTCGGCGAGGTCGCGCTGCGGGTGCACCGGCGCGAAACCCGCGGCCAGGAGCAGCCCGTTGCGCTCCCGCAGCGGCAGCGCCAGTGAGTCGGCGATCCGGGCGACCAGCGCGCGCCCCGGGGCCGATCTGCCGTTCTCGATGAAACTGATGTGCCGCTGGGTGGTGCCCGCGCGCAGCGCCAGTTCCAGCTGGCTGAGATGACGGCGGCTGCGGCTGGCGCGCAGCGCCCGCGGGAAGGCCTGCGCGGCGGCCGGGGCGAGGGTACGAGGGGCGTCCACGGCTCAGTTCTAGCCCGCGCGCCGGGCCGCGGCCATTCCCTGCCGGGAATTGAGGGCGTGTCCGCGGCGGCCCACGATCGGCGGTATGACAAGCACGTTCACCGACAGCACCGATACCGCGGACAACGCCGCGGGCGGGACCGGCACCGTACGGATGGGTGTCTTCGTGCCCACCACGAAGGCCCAGTGGAGTGAGCACACCGGCCCGGGGGAGGCCGTCTCCTTCGGGGTGCGCGCCGAGCGCACCGGCTTCGACTCGCTGTGGGTCACCGATTCCCTGCTCACCCCGCGGCTCGAAGCGCTCACCGTGCTGGCCGCGCTCGCCGCCGTGACCGAACGCGTCACGCTGGGCACCGGCGCGCTGCTGCCCGCGCTGCGTACGCCCGTCCAGGCCGCACAGACCATCGCCTCGGTCGACCTGCTCTCCCGCGGGCGGCTCGTGCTGGGCGTCGGCGCGGGCTTCCCCGGCCGCTTCGGGCGGCCGGTCTACGCGATGGCGGGCACCCCCTGGCCGAACCGCTTCCAGCGGCTCGACGAGACCGTCGCCTTGTGGCGCCGGCTGTGGACCGGCGAGGGTCCGGTGTCCTTCCACGGCGAGGTGCTGCACTTCGACGACATCGTGCCCGCCACCAGGGCCTTCCGCCCCGGCGGCCCGCCGGTCTGGCTCGGCGGCGCGACCCCAGCCGCGCTGGCCCGCGCCGGGCGCGGCTACGACGGCTGGCTGCCGTATCCCCCGGACCCGGCCGACTACGGTGCGGGGCTCGCCGCGATCCGGGCCGCCGCGGGGGAGGCGGGCCGCGGGGACGCCCCGTTCACTCCCGCGCTCTTCGTGAACACCCTGATCACCGACGCGGCGGACGGCGGGCGCGCGGCGCTGGACGCGTACGCCTGGGCCAATTACGGGCGGCCGGTGGAGGAGATGGAGAAGATCCAGGCGAACGCGGCGGGCACACCCGAGGCGGTGGTGGAGCAGCTGGGCCGCTATGTCGGCCAGGGCGCGCGGCATCTGGTGATCCGGATCGCGGCGCCCGACATCCCGGCCCAGCTCGGCCAGCTGGACCGGCTGGTGGCGCTGCGCCCGGCGCTGAACGCCCTGCTCGCGGGGCGTACGTGAGCGGCCGAGCCCGGTAGCGTCCGGGTGGAGCGGGACCCGGCGCGGCGACGTGCGGGCGTACCCGGCGTGGCGGACAGGCGTGGCGTTGACAGCCGGGACCAGCGGAATCATGCTGAGCAAGCGCTTGGTAACCTATGACCCCGGAGGCCCCGACCATGTCCCAGCAGCCCCGCGTCTTCGCTTCGCCCGACGAACTGCGGGCCGCCGTCGGCGAGCAGCTCGGCTGGACGGACTGGCTGGAGGTCGACCAGCAGCGGATCGACAGCTTCGCCGAGGCGACCGGTGACCACCAGTGGATCCACGTCGACCCGGAGCGCGCGGCAGACGGCCCGTACGGGACGACGATCGCGCACGGCTATCTGACACTGTCGCTGATCCCGTCGCTGACTCCGACGCTCTTCCGGGTCGAGGGCGTGCGGATGGGCATCAACTACGGCGTCAACAAGGTGCGCTTCCCCTCGGCCGTCCCGGTCGGCTCCCGGCTGCGCGCGACCGCGACGGTGACCGAGCTGACCGAGGTCGGGGGCGGGGTGCAGATGGTCACCCGGGTGACTGTCGAGCGCGAGGGCGGCGACAAGCCGGTGTGCGTGGCGGAGACGGTGGTCCGGTTCTTCTTCTGACCGCGCCCGCTGCCCGGTGCTCCGACCGCCCCGCCCGGCGGCCCCGTCCCGCCTCCGAGCGCCCCGCCCGACTCTGTCCCCGCCTCCGAGCGCCCCGCCCGACTCTGTCCCCGCCTCCGAGCGCCCCGCCCGACTCTGTCCCCGCCTCCGAGCGCCCCGCCCGACTCTGTCCCCGCCTCCGAGCGGCCGACCCGAGCGCTGTCCCCGCGCCCGGCTCCGACAGTCCTCCCGCGCCTATTGCTCCGCGGCGGGCCGGCCCTCCGGGCGGACCATCCGCAGCACGAGGTCGGCGTAGAGCGCGCCGACCTCGTCGGGCGTACGCCGTCCTGCCGGGTTGAACCAGCGGGCCACGTCGATGCACAGCGACAGCACGGCGAGCGTGGTGCCGGACATCTCGGGCACGTCGAATTCGCCCGCGGCCACCCCGTCGGCGACGATCGTGCGGATCGCGTCCTCGCTCTGCCGTCGCAGGGTGACGATCTCGGCGTAATGGTCAGGGGCGAGCGCGCCGAGCTCGTACTGCACCACCCGCCCGGTGGTGTGGTGCTCCGCGTGCCAGCGGACGAAGGCCCGCACCGCCGCGGCAAGGCGGTCGGTCGCGCTGCCGCCGCCGTCCCGCGCCTCGCGCAGCATGGTGAGCGAGCGCTGGTGGCCGACCTTGCTGATCTGGTAGAGCAGCTCTTCCTTGGTCTTGTAGTGGATGTACAGCGCCGCCGGGCTCATCCCGGCCCGTCCCGCGATGTCCCGCGTGGTGGTGGCGTGGTAGCCGCGTTCGGCGAACGCCTGCACCGCGGCGATCACCAGCCGCCTGGCGGCGTCGGGAGTGATGTCCTCCCACGCCTGGCCGGTTGCAGCCTCCGCACTCATCGCACGCTCCTCTGACCCGTCTGACCCGGTCGGTTGACAGGGTCACACCCTACCTGGGCGGGTGAGCAAGCGCTTAGCGGCCGGCGGCCGGTCAGGGGCGCACGGGGTTCAGAAGGCCGACACGCCGGTGAGAGAGCGGCCGATCAGCAGTTTGTGTATCTGGCTCGTGCCTTCGTAGAGGGTCATGACGCGGGCGTCCCGCAGCAGCTTGCCGACCGGGTACTCATCGATGTAGCCGTAGCCGCCGAAGACCTGGAGCGCGTTGTTCGCGCAGCGCACCGCCGCCTCGCTCGCGTGCAGCTTGGCGACCGACGACTCGGTCGCGAAGGGCAGCCCGCGGTCGATCAGATCGGCGACCTGCCAGGTCAGCAGCCGGGCCGTGGCCACGTCCACGGCGATGTCGGCGAGCAGTTCCTGCACCAGTTGGTGCCCGGCGATCGGCGTCCCGAACTGCTCGCGCTGCCCGGCGTAGCCGACCGCCGCCTCCAGGCACGCCTGCGCGATGCCGACGCAGCCCGCCGCGACCGACATCCGGCCCTTGGCCAGCGCCGACATCGCCACCGAGAAGCCCTTGCCCTCGGGCCCGAGCAGGGTGTCCGCGGGCACGCGTACGCCGTCGAGCACGATCTCGGCCGTCGCCTGGCCGCGCAGGCCCAGCTTGCCGTGGATGGCGCGGCGGGTGAGCCCCGGCGTGTCGGTCGGCACCAGGAAGGCGCTGACGCCCCGGTGCCCGTCCGCCGCGCTGCCGGTACGGGCGAAGAGCAGGACGACGTCGGCCCAGGTCCCGTTGGTGATGAAGGTCTTGCCGCCGGTGATGACGTACGTGTCCCCCTCGCGCACCGCGCGGGTGGTCAGATTCGCCGCGTCGGAGCCGGTGCCCGGCTCGGTGAGGCCGAAGCAGCCGATCGCCTCGCCGGAGGTCAGCCGGGGCAGCCAGGCCCGCTTCTGCGGCTCGGTGCCCCAGCGCGCGACCGACTTGGCGACCAGGCCGAGCGAGACGGACACGATGCCGCGCACGGACGAGTCCGCGCGTCCCAGCTCCTCGGTGACCAGGCAGTACGCCAGGTGGTCGCCGCCGGAGCCGCCGTATTCCTCGTCGACGGTCAGGCCGAGGAAGCCGACCGCGCCGAGCTTCTTCACGATCCCGCGGTCCACGGCCTCGGCACGGTCCCACGCGGCCGCGTGCGGGGCGACCTCGCGGTCGGCGAAGTCCCTGGCCAGGGCCTTGATGTCGGACTGCTCCGCGGACAGCCCGAAACTCACTGCCATATCCGCGCTCCCCTCCGTTCCCTCCGCCTCGGTCGCACCGGTCCGCGGCGCCACCCGGTCGCACCGGGAGCCGCCGCAATTGCCGAAACTACCAGCGCTAGTTTTTGCGTCGCAGCCTCTACTATGTGCCGCATGGCCCGCCCCCGCAAGCCCCTGCTCAGCCGCGACCGCATCGTGACGGCGGCGCTCGCGCTCATCGACACCGAGGGTCTGGCGGCGCTGTCCACCCGGCGGCTGGCGGCGGAACTGGGGGTCAGCGGGCCCTCGCTCTACAACCACTTCGCCACCAAGGAGGCGATACTCGACGCGGTCGCCGACACGGTGATCGACCAGGTCGACCTGTCGATGTTCCGCGGCGGCCGGGACTGGCGCCAGGCGCTGCTCGACTGGGGCCGCTCCTATCGCGCCGCCCTCACCGCGCACCCGAACATCGTCCCCTTCCTCGCCACAGGACCCGGCCTGCGCCCGGCGGGGCTGCGGATGGCCGACGCCGTTTTCGGCGGCATGGTGGAGGCGGGCTGGCCGCCGGCCCAGGCCACCCGGATCGGCGCCCTGATGCGGTATTTCGTCACCGGGTCGGCGCTCGGCTCCTTCGCGGGCGGCTTCGTGGGCGACGCGGACGCCTACGACCCCGCCGACTACCCCCATCTGGGGCAGGCCCATCTGCTGGCCAGGCACCGGGAACGGGTCGACGAGGGCGCCTTCGAGACCGGCCTGCGGGCACTGCTCGACGGGCTGGCGCTCCAGTACGCGGACGGGTCCGCCGGCGGCGGGGGGACGGGCACGGAAGGGGCGCACGACACGGGCGCGGGGCCGGTCGGCACGGGAGCGGGCGGATCGGGCCGCGCACGCTCGGACGGGCCGCGTGGTGCGGGTGCGGGCGGGAGCGGCCGGACGGACGGCGGCGGCTGACAGGATGGCGTCATGTCGACACCGGATTCAGCACCGGCGGGCACGCAGCGGCTCGTCCAGGTCAACTACCGCAAATACGACGGAACTCTGCACTGGAATCTGCGGATGCACCGGCTCGGCGAGGACGAGCACGGGATATGGCTGGGACTTCCCGCCAACAGCGTGATGCGCAAGGGCCACAATCCCGAGGTGCCCATCCCCGAGGCCCATGTGCTGCTCTTCCCGCACGAGGCGTGGTGGACGGCGACCTTCAACGCGGCGCCGCGCAGCACCGAGGTCTATTGCGACATCACCACCCCGCCGCGCTGGCCGTCGCCCGACGAGGTCACCATGATCGACCTCGACCTCGATGTGCTGCGCAAGCGCGACGCGCCGGGGCCGATCCTGGTGGACGAGGACGAATTCGCCGAGCACCAGGTGCGTTACGGCTACCCGGCCGATGTCGTCGCCGCGGCCCAGGAGTCGGCCGACTGGCTGATGGACGCGGTGGCGTCCGCCCGCGGGCCGTTCGGCGGGGCGCACGGGACGTGGCTGGCGATGGTGGCCGGGGCGGCGGCGTAGCGTCCGGCGGGACGCCGCGGGGCGTGTGGCGGGGCTGAGCGCTCGCGATCCGGGCGGGCACGCGTTGGCCTGGCGGCGGATGGGCGCTCGGAAGCGGCTGAGCGCCCGATCCGTACGAGCCCGGGCAGGCGGGTGAGCGGTCAGAAGACGACCAGCGCTCTTCCGCCGCGGCCCGCGGTCATCGCCTCGAACGCGGCCGGGATGCCGTCGAGGCCGATGTGCTCGGTGACCATGCCGGACAGGTCGAGACGGCCCTCGCGTGCGTGCCCGGCGAGGACGGGGAGATCCTTCGCCGGGTCGCAGTTGCCGTACACGCACCCTGACAACGTCCGGGCGAAGTAGAAGAGTTCCAGCGCGGTGAAAGTGACTTTCTGGTCCTGGCCGCCGATGCCGACCACCGTCGTACGCCCGCCGCGCCGGGTGGACGACCAGGCGGTGCGGATGGTGTCGGCGCGGCCCACGCACTCGATGGCGACATCGGCGCCGTATCCGCCGGTCAGGCCGCGGATCTGCTTGGCCGTGTCCTCGCCCGCGACGACGAAGTCGGTGGCGCCCGCGGCCATGGCCAACTCCTCCTTGCCCGGGGCGACATCGACGGCGACGATCCGGTCCGCGCCTGCGATCCGCGCCGACTGCAGCACCGCGAGCCCTACGCCGCCGACGCCGTACACGGCGACGGATTCCCCGGCGCGTATGGCCGCGGCATGGTGCACGGCTCCGTAGCCGGTGAGGACCGCGCAGCCGAGCAGGGCCGCGTCGGTCAGCGGCACTCCGTCGGGCAGCGGGAGGACGGCGCGGGCGGCGACGACGGTCTCCTCGGCGAAGACGGCGGTGCCCAGGCCCGGATAGAGAGCGCTGCCGTCGGCGGCGAGGGTGGCGTACGGCGTTGCGGCAGCGGTGGCGGAATGGGCGCACAGCCAGACCTCGCCGAGCCCGCAGAAGTGGCAGTTTCCGCAGGCGGGCGCCCAGTTGAGCACCACCTTGTCGCCGGGTGCCACATGCTCGACGCCGTCGCCGACCGCGACGACCGTCCCCGCGCCCTCGTGGCCGAGCACGGCGGGGACCGGCTGGCGCAGGGTGCCGTTGGACAGCGAGAGGTCGGAGTGGCAGACGCCGGCGGCGGCGAGCCGTACCCGCACCTGGCCGGGGCCCGGGTCCGGCAGATCGATCTCGGTGACGACCAGCGGTGCGTTGACGGCTGGCAGGACGGCTGCGCGGACCACGGGGTCTCCTGATCGGTTCGGCAATGTGTCGGCGTGACGCTTTGTCGGCTTGTCACCCGTCCGGCGGTAGCGGACGGCGGCAGGCGCGGCCAGGTGGTGTCAGAACTGCAGCGACTTCGTCTGGAGGTATTCGGCGAGGCCGTGCGCGCCCAGTTCGCGGCCGACCCCGGACTGCTTGTAACCGCCGAAGGGCGCCACCGGGTTGAACCGGCCGCCGTTGATGTCCACCTGGCCGGTGTCCATCCGGCGGGCGAAGGCGACGGCGGTCTCCTCGTCCGCGCCCCAGACCGCGCCCGCGAGGCCGTAGACCGTGCCGTTGGCGATGCGCAGCGCGTCCTCCTCGTCCTCGTAGCGGATCAGGACGACGACCGGGCCGAAGATCTCCTCCTGGGCGATCGCCATACCGGGCTCGACGTCGGCGAAGACGGTGGGCCGGACGTAGTAGCCGGTGTCCAGGCCTTCGGGGGCGTCGGGGCCGCCGGCCACGATCCTGGCGCCCTCGTCCAGTCCGCGCTTGATGTAGCCGCGCACCCGGTCGCGCTGCTTGGCGTTGACGACCGGGCCGAGCCGGTCGCCCGGCACGTATTTCGCGGTGGAGGCCGCGGCAATGGCGACGGCTTCGTCGTAGCGGGCGGAGTCGACCAGCATCCGGGTCCAGGCACTGCATGTCTGGCCGGAATTGGCGAAGACGTTGGCGAGGCCGACGTTGACCGCGCGGGCCAGGTCGGCGCCCGGCAGGATCACATTGGCCGACTTGCCGCCCAGTTCGAGGGCGACGCGCTTGACCGCGGCGCCGGCCGTCGCTCCGATCTGCCGGCCGACCGCGGTGGAGCCGGTGAACGACACCAGGTCCACGCCCGGGTGTTCGACCAGCGCCTGGCCCGCGACCGGGCCGAGCCCGGTGACCAGGTTGAAGACTCCCGCGGGCAGCCCCGCCCCGGCCAGGATGCCGGCGAAGAGCTGGGCCACCAGCGGAGTGTCCTCGGCGGGCTTGAGCACCACCGTGCAGCCGGCGGCGAGCGCGGGAGCGACCTTGGCGACGATCTGGTGCAGCGGGTAATTCCACGGCGTGATCGCGCCCACCACACCGACCGGCTCCTGGAACACCCGTGAATTGCCGACCTGTTCCTCGAAGGGGTGAGCGGCGGCCATGTCCGCGTAGGAGGCCATCACGGCGGTGGGCAGGTCGGCGTGCACGGCGGCGGCGAAGGCCATCGGTGCGCCCAATTCCGCCGACACGGTGGCGGCGATCTCCTCCCTGCGGGCGGCGAGCAGGTCGCGGGCCGCCCCGAGGACCGCGGCCCGCTCGGCGGGCGGGGTCGCCGCCCAGCCGGGCAGCGCCTCGCGGGCCGCCCGCACGGCGGCGTCCACGTCCGGGGCGGTGCCGGCCGCCACGCGGCCGATGACCTGCTCGGTGGCCGGATCGACCACGTCGATCGTGCCGCCGCCGGCCGCGGCGCGCCATGCGCCGCCGATGAACACCGCGTCCTGCCCGCGGTGGACCCGTGCCGCACCGCCCGCCGAGCCCGTCCCGTCCGCCCTGTCCGTGCCGCCGCCGTCAGCCATGCCGTCCACCTGCCGCCTTCCGAGTCGCCGCTGCGTCCGACCCCCAAACTAGCGCCGATAGTTTTACGGTGCCAGGGCCTGTTCCGTGCCATCGGTCACCCGCGGGCCCTTGTGCGGGCGGCGGTCAGCCGACGACCTCCGGCGGATCCTTGTGCGGGCGGCGGCGTCAGCCGGCCGCCTCCACCTGTATCGGGAAGCCGTTGAGCACCGCGGTACCGGAGAGCGGGTCGAGACGGCTGCCGTCCAGCAGCTGGTTGACATTGGCCCCGGGCTCGCGGGAGGCGGCGGTCAGCCGGGTGCCCCCGCGGTCGTGGCCCCAGCCGTGCGGCAGGCACACCACACCGCGGCGCAGCGTGTCGGTGATCTCCACCGGTGCGGTGATCTCGCCGCCGTCGCCCTTGATCCGGGCGAGCGCGCCGTCCTCCAGCCCGAGCCGGGCGGCGTCCTCCGGATGCAGCTGGGCGGTGCACCGGTTGCTGCCGCCGGTCAGAGCCGGCACATTGTGCAGCCAGCTGTTGTTGGACCGCAGGTGGCGGCGCCCGATCAGGACCAGCGACCGCCCGTCGGCGCCGCGGGCCACCGCCGCCCGCAGCCGCGGCACATCGGCGGCGACGGGCGCCGCGGCCAGCTCGACGGTGCCGGAGGCGGTACGCAGCACCTGCGGCAGCCGGGAGCCGAGCGGCCCCAGGTCGATGCCGTGCGGGTGGTCGAGGAGCCTGGCCAGGGTGAGGCCTTCCGGCTCCGCGCCGAAGCCGTCGCCGTAGGGGCCGAGCCGCAGCATCAGGTCGAGCCGCCGCTCATAGCCGGTGCGCCCGCCGAGCAGCGCGGCCACTTCCGCGGTGTCCCTGCCGTGCACCGGGGAGTGCGAGTCGGCGGTCGCCGAGGTGAGCCTGCGCGTGATGTCCTGGCCGTCCACCAGCGCGGGGTCGGCGTCGGGCCCGCCCTGGCCGAGGACGGCGAGGATCAGCCGTGCCAGGATCTGCGGCTCGTCCAGGGCGCCGTCGGCGAGCGGCACGGCGGGCGGGCTGTAGCGGACGTTGTTGCGCACCGCGAGGGTGTTGAACGCGAAGTCGTAGTGCGCGCTCTGCGCCGGCGGGGGCGGCGGCAGGACGACATGGGCGTGCCGTGACGTCTCGTTGAGATACGGATCGACGCTGACCATGAAGTCGAGCCCGTCCAGGGCGCGGTCCAGGCGCAGGCCGTCAGGCGCGGAGAGCACCGGATTCGCGGCCACCACGACCAGCGCGCGCAGCCGGCCCTCCCCCGGTGTGTCGATCTCCTCGGCGATGGCCGCGATGGGCAGTTCGCCCTTGACCTCGGGGTGGCCGGACACCCGGCTGTGCCAGCGCCCGGTGGTGAAGCCCTTCCCGGGGCGGGGCGGCCGGGGCGCCCTGGCAGTGGCCGCGAGCGGGAACATCGCGCCGCCCGGCCGGTCCAGATTCCCGGTCAGCGCGTTGAGCACATCCACCAGCCAGCTCGCCAGGGTGCCGAATTCGACGGCCGAAGTGCCGAGCCGCCCGTACACCGCCGCCCGCTCGGCGGCGGCCAGCTCCCGGGCGAGGGTGCGGATGTCCTCGGCGGGGACGTCGCAATACGCGGCGACGGACTCGGGGGTGAAGTCCGCCGCAAGGGCGCGGACCTCGTCCAGGCCGCTGAGGTGCGGGGCCAGGTCGCCCGGGTCGGTGAGCCCTTCGGCGAACAGCACCTGCACCATGGCGAAGAGCAGCGCCGCGTCCGTGCCGGGCCGGGGCGCCAGATGGCGGTCGGCGGCCTTGGCCGTCCTGGTGCGGTTGGGGTCGATCACGATCAGCCGTCCGCCGCGCCGCCGCAGTGCCCTGAGCTTGCCGGGGAAGTCGGCCGCCGTGGCCAGACTGCCGTTGGAGACCAGCGGGTTGGCGCCGATCAGCACCAGGTGGTCGGTGCGGTCCAGGTCGGGTACCGGGATCGCGTTGGGGTCGCCGAAGAGATAGCCGCAGCTGACGTGCTTGGGCATCTGGTCCACGGTGCTGGCGGTGAAGACGCTGCGGGTGCCCAGCGCCCCGGCCAGCTGCGCCGGGTAGAGCCCGCCGGCCACCGTATGGACGTTGGGATTGCCGAGGACGACGCCGACCGCCCCGCCGCCGTACGTACCGCTGACCGCGCCGATGCCCGCCGCGACGGCCTCGAACGCCTCGGCCCAGGTGGCCTCGGCGAGTCGGCCGTCCTTGCGCACCAGCGGCCGGGTGAGCCGGTCGGGGTCGGCGTCGAGAGCGCCGAGGGAGGCGCCTTTCGGGCAGACGAAGCCGGCGCTGAAGACGTCGTCGTGGTCGCCGCGGGCGTGCGTGACGCGCCCCTGATCGATGGTCAGGACAAGGCCGCAGGTGGCCTCGCACAGTGGGCAGATGCGCAGAGCGGTACGGGTCATCGGTGACTCCCCTGGACGGCGACGGCACTGGCGCGCGTTCGTCTTCGACACTACCGATCGGTACTGACAACGACACTACCCGCCGGTACGGACAACGATCCCGGCGATGCGGGCCGACGTACCGGCGGCGTTCTTCCGCGGCGGGACCGGCGCGCCGGGCGGCTCCGGCGGGACCGGCGGGACGTCACCGGGCGACGCCTGGGACGCGGCGCCCGCCGCCGGTCAGCCGAGCACCGTCGCCAGATAGGCCAGCACCAGTTGCTTGGTCTCGGCGACGACCCGCGGGTCGCCCTCCGGGTCGGCGCGGAAGGCCAGTTGGAGCGCGGCGTCGGCGGCTTCGACGGCGACCACCAGCGCCAGCCGCAGCCGGGGGTCCGCCGGGTCGGTGGTGAGCCGGTCGCCGAGCAGCGCGGGCAGCCGCTCGGCGAGGTCGTGGTTGGTCTCGCCCGGCACTCCGAAGTCCAGCAGGGCGAAGCCGGGGGCGGTGCGCTTCATCGCGGTGTATTCGTCGACCAGCACCTCGACGGCGGTACGCCAGCCGCCGCCGGTGTCCGGCTCCGCCAGCCGCGCCGCGGTCCTGTCGAGGAAGTCGTCCAGATTGCGGTGCGCGAGCGCGTCGGCCATCGCGCGCTTGTCGGCGAAGAAGCGGTAGACCGAGCCGATCGGCACTCCGGCCCGGGCGGCGACCGCCCTGGTGCTGAGGCGTTCGTAGCCGGCCTCGTCCAGCAGCTGTGCGCAGGCGTCGAGGATCCGCTCGAGCCGTTCGGTGCTGCGCCGCTGCACGGGCGCACGGCGCAGCAGTCCGCCGTCGGTGCCCGGCACGCTCCCGGCGCCCGTCATTCGCCGTCAGCTCCCGGCGGCGAGCGCGTCGAAGAGCTTGCGCAGGTCGGTGAGCGCCTCCAGGAGCGCCGCCTGCGGGTCGGCGGCCCGGACGATCGCCATGGCGCTCTCGCTGAGGCCGCCGTAGAGCATCGAGGTCAGCGGGGCGGCGGGGCGCTCGGGGATGGCGCCTTTCCTGATTGCCCGGGCGATGCCCTTCTCGGTCAGCTCGCGGCAGTTGACGCCGAGGTCCCGCATCGCCTCCCAGCCGAGCGCACCGGGCGCGTCGAAGAGCGTGATCCGCTGCACTTCGGGGTCGAGCGAGGCCTCCAGGTAGGCCCGGCTGCCCTCGAAGACCGCTTCCCACGGATCGTCGGCGACCGCACGGTACGCCGTCGAGATCCGGGCGGCGAGGCGTTCCTGCTCCCGGGTGTAGACGGCACTGAAGAGCTGCTTCTTGCCGGCGAAGTGGTGGTAGAGCGCGCCCTTGGTGACGCCGGCCCGCTCGCAGACGGCGTCGAGCGAGGTGGCGGCGTATCCGACCGTCGCGAAGAGCGCCCGCGCGGCGGCGAGCAGGTCCTCGACGGTCGCGTCGGAGCGCTCCCGCTGCGTCGGGCGTACGCGCGCTTGCCGCCCGCCGCTGTCCGTCGCCGTATGCGCTGTCGCCACGGCCACCCTCCTGTCCGGCCGGCCGGCGGCGCCCAGACCGGCGCCGCGCTGCCCCTGTTCTCACCCATGCGCTCCCCGCCGCTCCCCACCCTAGCCAAAGCCGACACTTGACACTCACATACCTTCGGTATGTATGTTTTATACCGCCAGTATGTATCTTCGCCAAGGCAAGGACTGCCATGTCCTCACCCGCTTCCACCTCCGCCGCGCCACCCGCGGCGGAGCCGCCGTCCCCGCGCGGAACCGCCGCCCGCCCAGGTGTCGTCCTGCTGCTCAGCGCGGGGGCGACCTTCATCGCCTTCCTCGACACCACCGTCGTCAACGTCGCCTTTCCCGATCTGGCCGAGAGCTTCCCCGCCGACCGCGTCTCCGACCTGTCGTGGGTGGTCAGCAGCTACGCGGTGCTCTTCGCCGCGCTGCTGACCCCCGCCGGCCGGATCGCCGACGCCTTCGGCCGCAAGAAGCTCTTCCTGACCTCGCTCGCCGGCTTCACCGTCACCTCCGCACTGTGCGCGTGCGCGCCGAATCTGCCGTGGCTGATCACCGCCCGCGCGCTGCAGGGCGCGACCGCGGCGGGGATGATCCCGGCCGCGCTCGGCCTGCTGCTCGCCACGACCCCGCCGCAGCGCCTCCCCGCGGCAATAGGCGCCTGGGGAGCGGCAGGCTCGATGGCCACCGCCGCCGGGCCCGCGCTCGGCGGCGTGCTGGTCGACGCCTTCGGCTGGCGGGCCGTCTTCCTGATCAATGTGCCGGTCGGCGCCGCCCTGGTGCTCGCCGGGATACGCGGCCTGCCCGAGCGCACCGGGGCCCGGCGGCGACTGCCCGACCCCTTGGGCACGGTCGCGGTCACGGCGGGCATCGCCCTGCTGGTGCTGGGGCTCACCAAGGGCAGCGACTGGGGCTGGACCGAGGCGGCCACGGTGGCATGCGTGACGGTCGGTGCAGCCCTGATCGCCGTAGCACTGATGCGCTCCGCACGCCATGGGGCGCCCGCCGTCGAGACCGCCCTCTTCCGCAACCGCACCTTCGCGGTCGCCTCGGCCGCCGCCGCCTTCACCGGGGCGTCGCTCTTCGGGTGGCTGCTCAGCAGCCCGCTGTTCCTGACCGCCGTCTGGCACTACTCGGTGCTCAAAGCCGGTTTCGCCGTCACCCCCGGCGCGCTGACCTCGGCCGTCGCCGCGGTCGCGGTGGGCAAGCGGGCCAAACCGCACCAACTGCCCGCCGCGGTCGGGGCGTCCATGGCCGCCTTCGCCGCGGTGAGCGTGTGGGCCTATCTCGGCCTGGGTACGGACACCCGTTTTCTGACGCTGTGGCTGCCGATGGGCCTGATCGGCGGCGCGGCCTTCGGCGCCGCCCTGACAGCGCTGTCCACCGCGGCCGCCAGGTCGCTGTCGCCGCAGCAGTTCGCCTCCGGGGTCGGCATGACGACCACGGCCCGGCAGTTGGGCGGCTCCCTGGGAGTCGCGGCCACCGCGTCGGTGATAGCAGTGCACGGGGTCGGCGGACCGCAGGCGTATCGCGACGTGTTCCTGATCTGCGGCGCGCTGGCCGCCGTCGCCGCCCTGGTGGGCCTCGCCATGTCCCGTACCGCGGCGAAGGAGTCCTGAGATGGTCCGGGAACCGGGCGCAAGCCCGCACGCCGCTGCCGCCGACTGGGCGGCCGCCTATCCCGCGGAGGCCGCCGACCCGCACTGTCTGGGCTACGGCGAGGGCGGGGAACTCATGCGCGGCGCACCGTGGCGGCGCTTCGCGGTGGTGGGCGACAGCCTGGCCGAGGGGCTGGGCGATCCGCAGCGCGGCTACCGCACCGCGTCCTGGGCGGACAGGACCGCGGAGGCGCTGCGGGCCGTCGCTCCCGGCGCGGTCTGCACGAATCTCGGCCTGCGCGGCCTGACCACCGCCCAGGTGCGCGCGGGGCAGGCGGAGCGCGCCGCCGCCTTCGCCCCCGACCTGGTCGCGGTGGTCTGCGGGGGCAACGACCTGCTGCTGCCCGGCTTCTCCCCCGGTGTCGTCGCCCGCGAGATGGATCTGCTCTTCGGCCGGCTCGCCGCCCCCGGCACCACCCTTGTCGCCTTCGCGCTGGCGAATGCGGCCGCCGCGGTGCCCGAACTGCGCGGCGGGCCGCTGGAGGAGGGCGTCGCGCTGCTCAACGGCATCGTCCGGAAGGCCGCGGAGCGCCACGGGGCGGTGCTGGTCGAGATGTACGACCACCCCGCGGTCGGTGACCGCGACCTCTACAGCGCCGACCTCGTGCACGCCACGGCCCGCGGGCACGCGGTGATCGCCGCGACGACGATACGGGCGCTGAGCAGGGAGATCGCGGTCGTGTCCGAGAGTTGTCCACAGGCTTGAGGTGGGGGTTGCCGTCCTGATTCCTATGGTTCAGCATAGGAATCAGGACGACAACGCGGGGAGCGCACCATGGACACCAGCCAGGACGGCAGGGATCTCGACTATTCATCCGGGTTCGGAAACGAGCACAGCAGCGAGGCCGTGCCCGGCGCGCTCCCGGTCGGACGCAACGCGCCGCAGCGCGCGCCCTTCGGGCTGTACGCCGAGCAGCTGAGCGGCACCGCCTTCACAGAACCGCGCGCGCACAACCGGCGCAGCTGGCTCTACCGGATCCGCCCGTCCGCCGCACACCCCCCTTTCCACCGGATGCCGAACGGATCGCTGCGCAGCGGCCCCTTCCAGGACGTGGAGCCCGATCCCAACCGGCTGCGCTGGGGGCCCCTGCCACTGCCCGATGAGCCGACCGACTTCGTGCAGGGCCTCGTCACCGCCGGCGGCAATGGCGATGTGCTGCGCCGTGAGGGCATCGGCATCCACTGGTACGCCGCCAACCGCTCGATGCACAAGCGGGTGTTCTCCTCCTCCGACGGGGAGTTCCTGATCGTGCCGCAGCGGGGCGCGCTGCTGCTGCGCACCGAGCTGGGGCTGCTGCGTGCCGAGCCGGGCCATGTCGCGCTGATCCCGCGCGGTGTCCGCTTCCGGGTCGACCTGCCGGACGGCACCGCCCGCGGCTATGTCTGCGAGAACTACGGCAGGCCCTTCCAGCTGCCGGAGCTGGGTCCGATCGGTGCAAACGGGCTGGCGAACGCCCGGGATTTCCTGGCCCCGGTCGCCGCCTACGAGGACGGGGACGAGGAGACCGACGTCGTCAACAAATTCGGCGGCAACCTGTGGTCGGCCCGCTACGACCATTCGCCGCTCGACGTGGTCGCCTGGCACGGCAGCCATGTGCCGTATCTGTACGACCTGCGCCGCTTCAATGTGCTGGGCTCGATCAGCTACGACCACCCCGACCCGTCGATCTTCACCGTGCTGACCTCGCCGTCCGACACCCCGGGGCTCGCCGGCGCGGACTTCGTGGTGTTCGCACCCCGCTGGCTGGTCGGCGAGGACACCTTCCGGCCGCCGTACTTCCACCGCAATGTGATGTCGGAGTTCATGGGCCTGGTCGAAGGCGCCTACGACGCCAAGGCCGAGGGCTTCGTACCGGGCGGCGCCTCGCTGCACAACATGATGTCGGCCCACGGCCCCGACCGGGCCACCTTCGACCGGGCCAGCACCGCGGAGCTGATACCGCAACGGGTCGACGACGGGCTGGCGTTCATGTTCGAGACCCGCTGGCCGGTCGTGCCCACCGAATTCGCGCTGGCCGGGGGCCACCGTCAGCAGGGCTACGACACGGTGTGGGAGGGGCTCGCGAGAAACTTCCGGCCGTGACCTCCTTCGCCCCCGACTCCCTGGTGCTGAACCGCAAGCTGCCGCTGTGGTATCAGGTCTCCCAGTCGCTGCGCGCCTCGATACTCGGTCGCCGCCCGGACGACCCGCTGCGGCTGCCGACCGAGGACGACCTCGCCGGGCACTACGGCGTGAGCGTGCTCACCATGCGTCAGGCGCTCAAGGAACTGGAGGAAGAGGGTCTGATCTCCCGGCACCGCAGGCGCGGCACCTTCATAGAGCCGGCGGCGCTGCGCGGCGCACCGGTCAAGCTGCTCGGCTCGGTCGACGCGATCGTGGCCCAGCAGTCCGGCGGGCGCACCGCGGTGTTCCAGCACGGCCCCGCGCCGCTGCCGCCGGAGGTGGTCGAGCACTTCCCCGACCTGGACGAGGCGGTCGCCTACCGGCGGCTGCGCTGCGACGAGACGGGCGAACCCACCAACTGGGCGGAGAATTTCGTCCGGCCGGAACTAGCCGCCAGGATCGGCCTGGCCGACCTGGAGCGCTGGCCGATGACCAAGGTGCTGCGGGATGTGCTGGAGGTGCGGATCAGCAGGATCACCGACACCGTGGAGGCACGGCTGGCCGACCCGGAGACCGCCCGGCTGCTCCAGGTGCCGCTGCTGAGCCCGATCCTGCACTACACCGGGGTCACCTACGACGAGGCGGGGCAGGCGGTGGACGTGGTGCGGATCCACTACCGGGGCGACCGCTTCTCCTTCACCGTGACGATGGAGGCACGCTGAGTCCCGTCGGTAGCATGCGTGCAGTGAGCGACGACGACGCGCCCCTGCTGCACGACGTGATGCCGTGGTCCGTGCGCCCGCTGCGGATCGGCCGCGGCTGGCCCATGGCGCCGGACCCGGCCACGTTGCGGGACCGCTGGGCGCTGTTCACGGCGGCGCGGGGCGAGGCGGAGCGTGCCGCGCTGCTGTACCCCACCCGGGCGCGCGGCCTGCACAGCCGGGTCGCCCAACTGCCCGGCCACCGCACCCCGACGACTGCGCTGGCCGGGGAGGACGGACGCTGCCCCGAGCCGGTCATGATCCAGCACGGCGCCCACGACCGGCAGTGGCTGATACCCGATCACCGGCTGATCGACGCGGCCCGGCCGGAGTTGTGGCGGGTCCTGGACGACCGGCAGATCTTCGCGGTCGAGCGGGCGTATCTGCCGGAAGTACGCGAGCCGGCCGTGGCCTTCTCCGCCCTGCTGCCCGACGGCCGCTCCCCCGCGGGCCGCCCGGGCCGGATTCGCCCGCTGTTCCGGCAGCCGGGCGGGCTTGACCCCAACCTCGCCCCGGGTCTGGTCGGCCTGCTGTCGGAGCAACTGGCGGCCGACGTCACGGCGGAGGACGTACTGGCCTGGATCGCCGCCGCGGCAAGGCCCGCGTCCGGCGGCTGCGAAGTGCCCTTCCCCACCGACCCCGGCGACTGGCGGGCCGGTCTGGCGCTGGGCGGCCGGCTGCTGTGGCTGCACACCCGCGGCGCCCGGCTGTCGGACCCGGCCGCCGGGCGCGATCCGGCCGGGCCGCGGCTGCCCGGCGGCAGCCGCCCGTACGTCCGGGCGCCGCTGCCCGCGGCGCCGCGTCAGGAGGAGCTGGAGTACGACCCGGACGGGCGGGAGCTGCAGATCGGGGCGGGCCGGATCTCCCCGGTGTCCCCCGCCGCCTGGGACCGTACGGCCGGCGGGGTGCGGGTGCTCGACGCGTGGTGGGAGCGGCGTACGGCGCAGGGCACACCGGGTTCGCTCGAAGCGCTGCGCCCGCCTGTCTGGACCCGGTCCTGCACCTCCGACCTGCTGGAAGTGGTCAGCGTCCTGACCCTGCTCGCCGAGCTGGACGCCGAACGGGACACGCTGGCCCGCGCGTTGTCGGCGCGGCCCGGCCGTACGCTCACGGCGACGCAGATGCGTGACGCCGGCGTCCTGCCGGTGCCTGCGGCCAGGCGCAGGCCGGCGTCCGTACTCGGCCACCGTGAAGAGGGACCTGACGGGCAGTTCGCACTGGTGTGAGGTCAAGGGGGCGCGGGAGTCCACAACCGCGGGGGTCGGCCGGCGGGGAGAGGCGGGCACGACGGCAGGAAGCGGCGGGGACGGAGGCGCACCGAATTACCACGGGAGAGCGGCGCGAACGGCGGAGACCGGGAAGCTCAGTGGCGATTGCCGAAGAGCGACCTGCGCAGCCGTCGGAGCGGGGCGAAGAGCGAGACCCTGGCACCACGATTCGCCGTGGTGTGAGCGGTGTTGCGCGAGGTCAGCTCCCGCATCAGCACGGTTGCCTCCTCGGCGTCGCGCTGCGGCAGGGCCGGCCCGGCGAGTATCGCCAGGTGCCGGTCGAGACGCGCACTGGACGCACCCGTTCCCGCACTGATGGCAGGCACTCTTGGCCTGCCGTGCATCGCTATCTGTTCCATGACTCTCCCCACCCTGACGAGGGCACCCTGCCTGGGCAGGTTAACCCTATCGTCCCGCCGCGTCACGTGCGCATCCCCTGTTCGGTACGGATGCCCGATTCACCTTCGTTTCAAGGGTGTTGACACGTAAGGGCCTTCGCAGTCGAACAGTGGCAGGAACCGTACTCCTGTTCTGCGGTCGCCGGTGACAGCACGTGCCGGCCGGAAGGGTGCGCCGCAGCCGGGTGGAAAAAGACTGGGCCAAATGGGCGCGGGTGCCGGATCATGGGCACATGTCCGCGACACCCCGTGAACCGAGGAGGCAAGTGCCGCCCACCACCGGACCAGGAACAGGAACGGGCCGCGCCGCCGAGCCGGCCGCCCCGCACCGCGCCCTTCCCATCCATCTGCGGCTGGACGACAGCGACTCGCCGTCCGATGTGGTCGACGCGCTCTTCCTCGGCCGATTCACCTCGGGCGAGCACCCGTTCGCCAGGGGCGCCTCGCTGGACACCGTCAAGTCCGGGCTCACTCTGCTGCCGCCGGAGGCCGCCGTCCTGCGGCAGGCCCGCGACAAGGACCGCAGCGCCACCCTCGCCGAGGGCGACGGCTGGACGATCCTGATCTCGCGCTGGAATCGCGGCGCCGACGTCACGGTGGCGGCCGTCACCGACGAGCTCGCCGAGCAGGTGCTCAAGTCGGCCGTGGACGACGCGGAGGACGAGCCGGAGCCGGAGCCGGAAAGCGTCACCATGGGCTTCTGGTACGTCTCGCCGCGCCGCGGGCCGCACCGCACCACCCGGCAGATCTCCGCCGCCACCTGGGAGGAACTGCGCGGCAATTACACCGCGCAGGTCGCCGAGGCGATGGACGGCCTGATGAAGCTCAGCGTGGACGACGTCACCGGGCGGCTGCTGCTGCTCCACGGCCCGCCCGGCACCGGCAAGACGTCGGCGCTGCGTACGCTGGCACGTTCGTGGCGCGACTGGTGCCAGGTCGACTGCGTCCTGGACCCCGAGCGGCTGTTCAACGACGTCGGTTATCTGATGGACATAGCGATCGGCGAGGACGACGGCACGGCCGGCGGGCGCTGGCGGCTGCTGCTGCTGGAGGACTGCGACGAGCTGATCCGCGGCCAGGCCAAGCACCAGACCGGCCAGGCCCTGTCCCGGCTGCTGAATCTCACCGACGGCCTGCTCGGCCAGGGCCGCAACGTGCTGGTCGGCATCACCACCAACGAGGACCTGGAACGCCTGCACCCCGCGGTGGTCCGCCCGGGCCGCTGCCTGGCCAGGATCGAGGTCGGCCCGCTCAACCGCGACGAGGCGGTGAACTGGCTGGGCACCTCGGAGGGCATCGGCCGCGACGGAGCGACGCTGGCCGAGCTGTACGCCCTGCGCCGCGGTACGACCTCCGCACTGCCGGTCCCGGCGCAGGCCGCGGACGGGCTGTATCTGTGACGCGGCGGAATGCGCCCGGTCCCACCGGCCGGGCGGCGGGCCTGCTGTGATTCCGGCATGACGGCCGAGGGAACGCACGCGGCGGAATGCGACCGGGCGACACGCCGGGTGTGGGCGGTGCTCGGCGGGCCGCCCGCGCTGCCCGACCGGGTGCGCTACGGTCCGCCGGGCGGGCTGCCGGCCGCCGTGCCGGTGACGGCGCTGGCCCGTACGGCCACCGCGGTGTGCTCGCTCGCCGCGGCGGAGCTGCTCGCCACGCGTGGCCGCCTGCGGACCGTGCCCGCCGTACGGGTGGACGACGACGCGGTCGCCGCGGCCTTCACCAGCGAACGCCATCTGCTGGTCGACGGCCGGCCCGGCACGACCTTCGCCCCGCTGTCGCGGTTCTGGCCGGCCGCGGACGGCTGGCTGCGCACCCACGCCAACTACCCGCACCACCGCGCCCGGCTGCTGGCCGCGCTCGGCGTCACCGGCCACGGCGACAGCGACAGCGACGCGCTGGTGTCCGAGGTGGCGGCGGAGCTGGCGGCGCGCCCGGGCGAGGACACGCAGGAGGCGGTACGGGCGGCCGGCGGGCTGGCCGTCGCGGTCCGCACCGCGGCCGAGTGGGCGGCGAGCGCCCCCGGCAGGTCGGCCGCCGCCCGGCCGCTGATCGAACACCGGACGGTGGCGGACGGTCCGGTACGCGCGCTGCCGCCGGCCGGGCTGCCGGCCGAGGGGGTGCGGGTGCTCGACCTGACACGGGTGATCGCCGGGCCGGTCGCGACCCGTACGCTCGGCCTGCTCGGCGCGCAGGTGCTGCGGATCGACTCCCCCCGGCTGCCGGAGCTGTGGGACGCGCAGGCCGACACCGGTTTCGGCAAGCGCTCCGCCGCGCTGGACCTGGCGGACCGGGCCGGCCGGCGGACCTTCGAGGAGTTGCTGTCCGGCGCCGATGTGGTCGTGACCGGCTACCGGCCCGGCTCCCTCGACCGGTACGGGCTGTCCGCGCGGGCACTGCTCGACCGTCACCCCGGTCTGATCGTGGCGCAGTTGTCCGCCTGGGGCTTCGACGGGCCGTGGGCGGACCGCCGGGGTTTCGACAGCCTGGTGCAGGCCGCGAGCGGGATCGCCCTGCTCCAGGCGGACGCCGACGGCCGGCCGGGCGCGCTGCCCGGGCAGTACCTCGACCACGCCACCGGCTATCTGCTCGCCGCGGCCGTCCTGCGGGCGCTGACCGAGCGTCATCTCTCCGGCGGCGGGCGGCAGCTGCGGGCCGCCCTGGCCAGCACGGCCTGCCTGCTGCTCGACGGTCTCCCGCCCGGCACTACCCCGCCTCCCGGCCGCATCCCGGACGTCGGCCGCCGGCTCGCCGCGGCCGACTCACCTATGGGCAGGCTCCGTTACGTCCTTCCGCCGGTGGACTACGACGGCGCGCCGGCCACCTGGTCCCGTACCCCGAGCCGCCCGGCCACGGACCCGCCCCGCTGGTGAAGGCGCCCGACCGGGCGGACGACCACCACCGACGGCCACCGCCGCGGACGCCCTGTCCCGGGCGGCCGGCTCGTCACCGTCGATCCAGTTCGCCGGTACCCGCGGTGAGGACGGCCGCATCATCGGCGTCCAACGGGCCGAGGATTTTCGCGCTTCCTTGCCGGCCCGGTCAGAGGCGTGCCTCAGTTTCCGTACGCGGCGCGCAGCGCCTCCTCCACTGCGGCGCGGGCCGCCTCGCGGTCCAGGCCGAGGCGGCGGCTGCGCTCGACGTATGCCGTGGCGGCCGCGGCCACCTCGCGGGCGCGGGCGTCGGCGGCGGCCACGTAGGTGCCGTGCCGGCCGCGCGTCTCGATCACGCCGTCCCCCTCAAGTGCCCGGTAGGCCTTGGCAACGGTGTTGGCCGCGAGCCCCGACTGTTCGGCGAGGCCGCGGACGGTGGGCAGCTTGTAGCCGACCGGGAGCCGCCCGGCACGGGCCTCCTCCGCGATCTGACCGCGCAACTGTTCGTAGGGCGCGACGGCCGACCCCGCGTCGATGGTGATCTCCAGCGTCATATCGGGGATCCTGGCACAACGGGCGCCGCCAGGGGGACGGCTCGGTGCGGTCCGGCCGGGTCGTACGCGATGGGGTCGCCGCTCTCGTGCAGGTGCGTCAGGAACGGCACTCCGGCCCGGTAGGACTCCAGGCCCGCGCGGCAGTAGGCGACCATGTCGTCGGGCAGGTCGTCCAGCGGATACCAGCCCAGGTGCGAGCATTTGTCCGGCTCGCGGTTGACCGGCTCGGCGCCGGGGGCGAGCCGGGCGGTGAAGAACCAGCCGATCCTGGGCGCGCCGCCGGGGCTCCGGTGCTGGAGCACCACCGCCGCTTCGACCTCGTGCGGTGCCAGGTCGATGCCGATCTCCTCGCCCGCCTCCCGGATCATCCCGGCTCTGACGTCCTCGCCGTCCTCCAGGTGTCCCGACGGCGCGTGCAGCAGCCCGTCCGCGTATCCGGTGCCGGCCCGGCGGGCGAGCAGGACGTCCCGGCCGCGCAGCAGGATCAGATGGACATCGACGATCTCGGTGTGCCGCCGCGGTGGGGCGGGCCTGACCACGGCCGCGTACCGCTCGTCGTCGACCTCGCGGCCCCACAGCGCCGGGTCGGATCCGAGCTGGTCGATCACGGTGGACCCGCCGAGGCCCGCGGCCAGGCCGGCGAGGGTGTCGGCGGTGATGCCGACCGGGCTGACGGCGCCCCAGCGGCCCTCGATCAGCACGAGCCGCCCGCCGGGCCGCAGCAGCCCTGCCCAGTGCCGGAGCACGGCGGCCGGGTCGGGCAGCATCCACAGCACGTGCCGGACCAGCACGACGTCGAAGCGGCGGGGGCCGACCGGCGGCCGGGCCGCGTCGCCGACGACCGCCTGCGCGCCGGTGCCCGCCAGCTTCGCGCGCGCCCGCGCGATCATCTGTTCCGACAGGTCGACGGCGGTGACCCGGTGGCCGTCCCGCGCCGCGAGCAGCGCGAGGCTGCCGGTGCCGCAGCCGAGGTCGAGGACGTCGGACGGCGCGGCGGGCAGCCAGGACCGCAGCTGTATCGCCCAGGCGTCGCTGACCCGCGGGTCGCGCAGGCCGTGGTCGGGCTCGTCGTCGAATCGGTCGGCCGCGGCGTCCCAGAACTGCCGTCCGGTGGTGTCGGTGGTCATGGGATCAGCGTGCCAGCCGGCACTGACAACGGTGGTGAGCCGGCCTGTCATCGCAGGTCGGGGCGGCTACCAGCTGGGGCGGACCGGGCTGCCCGGGGCCAGTTTCACCAGCTCGTCGCGCAGCGCGAGCAGCCGGCGCTCGCCCACCATCTCCACCCATGGCCTGACCGCCTCCGCGGCGGACGCCTCCGCCGCGCGCGTGCAGCGCCGCCCGCGATCGGTGAGCAGGACGAGGCGGGCCCGCGCGTCGTCGGGGTGCGGACGGCGCTCGACGTACCCCTTGGTCTCCAGCTCGTCGACGAGCTGGCTGGCCGCCTGCCGGGTGACTCCGAGGTGCGCGGCGATCTCGGTGACGGTCGCGCCGGCCGGGGCGATCCGGGAGAAGACGAAGCCGTGCGTGGGGCGCAGATCGTCGTAGCCGTGGGCCACCACACCGGTGTGTATGTCCTGGACGAGGGACCCCGTCGCGCTGAGGAGTGCGGCGGTCAGGCTCATCGCATCGGAATTCTTCACCGGAGCAGCTTGACACAGTGGGCAAGCTGCTTGAATATATAGGAAAGCAGCTTGAGCAAGTTGCTTGAGTAAGTTCCTTGCCCATCGGGTGGACGGCCGTCCTGTCCGAACCGCTCTGTTTCTTTGGGGGTTGTCATGCCTTTCATCACCGCGAACGAGGCCGTTGTCCACGACATGCACGGGGTGCGCTTCGTCTCCTACGCGGCATCGGCGCTCGGCAGCAGGGAGTTGTGCGCCTGGCGCGGGGAGGTGCCGGCCGGGAGCAGCGGGCCGCCGCACACGATCAGCCGCGAGGAGGTCTTCCTTGTCCTGTCCGGCTCGCTGGAACTCACGATCGACGGCAGCACGCGGCTGCTCGGCGCGGGGGACGTGGCGATCGCACCGGCCGGCGCCACCCTCGGTGTCGCCAATCCGACGGAGGAGCCGGCCGGAATGTGGGTCACCACGAGCGTCGGCCTGACAGCCACGCTGCCCGACGGTTCGCTCATATCCCCGCCCTGGGCCAGCTGACGTCCGACGGGGTCCGGGGCTGCCCCGTCGGTGTCCTGGCGTCGCTATCCGAACCGGGTGAAACGGCCCTTGGGCAGGGCTCCGATACGCAGGGGGGTGATCCGATGAGCGAGCACATTGAGGGCGCCGTCGCGGCGCTCGACGGTGCCGTGCACCAGCAGCCCGGCATGGTCGGTCACCGTTCTCGCGCTGCGTTCCCACAGCCAGAGCGGCACGATGACATTGGTCATCCCGGTCTCGTCCTCCAGGTTGACGAAGGACACCCCGTGGGCGGTGGGCGGGCGCTGCACATGGGTGATCAGGCCGCCGATCACGGCCTGGTCCTGGTCGGCCAGTTCGCGGACGGCAGCTGCACTGCGGACGCCGTTCCGGGAGAGGCGGTCGCGCTCGTAGTGGACCGGATGGGCACCCGGGGTGGCGCCGGTGGCCCACAGGTCGGCGCGGGTCTCCTCGGCCGGGGTCATCGCCGGCAGCCGGGGCGGGGCGGGGTCGGGGACGGTACCGGGCAGCATGCCCGGGTCGGTGCGGCCCGGCGTGCCGACCGTCCACAGGGCGCTGCGGCGGCTCACCCCGAAGCAGCCGAACGCCCCGCCGATGGCAAGGGCCTCAAGGGATCTGACCGGCAGGCGGGTGCGCCGGACGAAGTCCTCAAGGTCCGAGAAGGGCGCCACGGCACGGGCGTCGACGATCAGTTGGGCGGCGTCGGTGCCCAGGGTGCGCACCATGGCGAGACCGAGCCGGACCGCGGCGCCGCCGGCGGAGACCGGGTCGGGTTCCAGGACGGCCTGCGCCCCGGAGTGCCGGACGTCGACGCCGTGGACGGTCACGCCATGGCGCTTGGCATCGTGGATCAGGCTCAACGGCCGGTAGAAGCCCATGGGCTGGTTGGCCAGCAGCCCGGCGAGCAGCGCGCTGGGGTGGTGGTGCTTGAGCCAGGCGGAGACACAGCTGATGTGGGCCATGCTCTGGGCGTGGCTCTCGGGGAAGCCGTAGTCGGAGAAGGCCTGGATCATGTCGGCGATCTGCTCGGCGGCGGCAGCGGGGATGCCGCGGGCCGCCATGCCGTCGAGCAGTTGGGTGCGCATCTTGGCGACCTCCTCCACCGAGTGCTTGGCGCTCATCGCCGAGCGCAGCCGGTCGGCCTCGGCGGCGGAGAGGCCGGCGCAGTCGACGGCCAGGTGCATCATCTGCTCCTGCCACAGGGCGACTCCGAGCGAGCGTTTCAGCGCGGGTTCGGCCAGCGGGTGCGGATAGCTGACCGGCTCCCGGCCGGCCCGGCGCCGCAGATAGGGGTGCACGGCGTTGCCCTGGATGGGGCCCGGCCTGATCAGGGAGACGGCGACGACGATGTCGGCCAGGCAGCGGGGCCGCAGCCGGGGCAGGGTGCCGATCATGGCCCGCGACTCCAGCTGGTAGGTGCCGATGGTGTCACCGGCGCAGACCATGTCGTAGACCGCGGGGTCGTCCTGCGGGATGGTGGCCAGGTCCAGGTGGACACCGTGGAAGTCGGCGATCATCGTGCAGGCGTCGTGGGCGGCGGACAGGAAGCCCAGGGCGAGCAGGTCGATCTTGGTGAGGCCGGCCGCGGCCACGTCCTCCTTGTCGCCCTGGACGACGGTTCGGCCCTCGGCGGTGGCCCATTCCACCGGCATGATCTCCCCGATGGGCCGGCGGGTGATCACCATGCCGCCGGAGTGCACACCGAGATGGCGGGGCAGCCGGTCGAGGCCGGCGGCCAGCTCGCGCACATCGGCGGGCAGTCCGGCCTCGCCCTTCGACGGCTCGCGGGGGTCGATGTGGCGGGTGAGGGCGTCGATCTCGGCGGCGGAGTGGCCCAGCGCGCGGGCCGCGTCCCGGACCGCGAGCCGGGGGCGGTAGGTGATCAGGTTGGCGACCTGGGCGCAGTGGGTGCGGCCGTAGGTGGTGTAGCAGTACTGAATGACCTCTTCGCGCCTGCGGTGCTCGAAGTCGAGATCGATGTCGGGCGGTCCGTCGCGGTCGGGGCTGAGGAAGCGTTCGAAGAGCAGGTTGTGGCGTACCGGGTCGACATTGGTGATGCCCAGGACGTAGCAGACCACGCTGTTCGCGGCCGAGCCGCGGCCCTGGCACCAGATGTCGGCGCGCGCGGCGAAGGCGGTGATGTCCTGGACGATCAGGAAGTAGCCGGCCATGCCGAGGCCGGCGATGACGCCGAGTTCGTGGTCGAGCTGCCGCCAGGCGCGGCGGACCTGGGGGTCCCCGGAGTGTTGGGGACCGTAGCGGACGGCTGCGGACTGCACGGCCAGGTGCCGCAGCCAGGAGTCGTCGGTGTGTCCGGCGGGGACGGTGGCGTTGGGCAGTTCCGGGCGCAGTTCGGCCAGGTCGACGGCCAGGTCGCGGCCGAGCGCCACGGCGGTCTCCACGGCGCCGGGCCAGCGGGCGAACAGCCGGCGCATCTCCGCCCCCGAGCGCAGATGGGCGGCCGGGGCGGCGGGCAGGTGGGCGGCGGCGCGCTCCAGGTCCTCGCTCCGCCGCAGTGCGGCCAGCGCCTGGGCCAGCCTGGCCTGGGCGGGACGGGCGTAGTGCACCGCGCCGGTGGCCACCACCCCGGTGCCGAGCCGCCGGGCGGCGGCGGCCAGGGCGTCGTTGCGCGGGCCGTCGGCGGGCAGCCGGTGGTCGGTCAGCTCCGCATAGACATGGCCGGCGCCGAAGCGGTCGGCGAGCAGTTCCAGCCGCCGGGCGGCGGTGGCCGGGTCCTGGCCGGGAGCGGGGCAGCCGGTCAGCACCGCCCAGTGGCCTTCGTGCGCCGCGGTGACCTGGTCCAGGTCATAGCGGGGGCGGCCTTTGGACCCGGCGAGCTGGGCGGCGCTGATCACCGTGCCGAGGCGGCTGAAACCCGCCAGGTCGCGGGCCAGCACCAGCACCGGGCCGAGCGGCTGCGGGAGGGTGAGTTCGGCGCCGAAGACGGTAGCGATGCCGGCTTCCTTGGCAGCGGCGCTGTGACGGCGGGCGGCATAGAGGCCGTCCCTGTCGGTCGCGGCCAGCGTCCCGACGCCGAGCCGGCCCGCCTCGGCGACCAGGGCCGCGGGGTCGGCGGCGCCCTGGAGGAAACTCAGCGAGGTGTGGCAGTGCAGTTCCGCCCACGGCTCCTGCCGCCGCTCCTGCTCCGGGGCCTCGCCGGGTGCGGGGGGCCGTAGCTGCACCACCTGTCCGCCGGACCGGTTCAATAGCTGGCCTCCGCCCACCAGTGGCCCTGCTCCAGCCGCAGCAGCCAGGCGCGGCCGTCGGCGGCGGTGGCCAGCAGCCGGGCGGCCCGCATCGCCTCGGCCGGGTTCCACCAGGACTCGTCCAGGGTCCACGGCCCCGACCAGCCGGCCACCGCGGCCGAGCGCTCGCCACGTATCCGCAGGTGCGCGGGCGGGGCGGAGAGCCGCGAACGGGCGTCGACCGCCACGTCCTGCCCGGTGGCGTCGAGCAGCCGGGCGGGCGGCATCTGCGGGTAGACGAGCGCCGGATGCGGTGCGGGCAGCTGTCCCGGCCAGGGGCCTGCGACCGTACGGGACGGCACGGTGACATCGCCGAACGGCACCCGCTGGACCCGTTCGGCGGGCCCCCGCCCCCCGACGACCCGGGCACGGGTGACCGCGGCATGACCGAGGCGGACCTGTAGCCGGGCCGCGGCATGTTCGAGCTCGTCGCGGTGCCGCTCGTCCCACAGCCCGCCCTGCTCCCCGGTGGCCACGCTGAGGTGATGGGGCGTCAGTGCCAACCGGCTGACGCCGTTCCCCGCAATCCCGGGTTCGCCGTCCCCGGGTCCGCCGTCCCCGGGTCCGCTGGCTTGGGGTTCGCTGGCTTGGGGTCCCCCGCGTCCGGGTTCGCCACGCCCGGGCTCCCGTCCCCGGGTTTCCGCGGCCCCGGGCTCACCGCGCCTGCGCGCACCGAGCCCGGCCTCCCCACGTCCGGGGCCGATGCCTCCGGGCTTCTCACGCTCGCGTTCGCCGCGCCAGGGCTCCCGACGCCCGAGTTCGCTGTCTCCGGGTCCCCTACGCCCGGACTTCCCGTTCCCGGGTTCGCCACGCCCGGGTCCGCTGCCCCGGGGGTCGTCGCGTCCAGGCCCCCCGACCCCGGGATTTCCGCGTCCGGGGTCGATGCCTCCGGGCTCCCCGCCTCCAGGTCCCCGGCCGCCGGGGTTCCCGTTCCCGGGTTCGCCACGCCCGGGTCTGCTGCCCCGGGGGTCGTCGCGTCCGTGCGTACCGTGTCCGGGGTCCCCGTACCTGGGCTCCCCGTCGCCGGTGATTCGTTGGTCGGCGATCTGGTCGGCGGGCCGGGGGGCGGGCCGGTTCTCCGGTTCGGGGGCGGGGGCCTCCGTGGCTTTGCGGTGGGGCGGCGGCGCTTCCGGGGACAGGGCGCCGACGTGGTGCCAGGCGTCGAGTTGCCAGCGGACTCGTTCGGCCAGGGCCAGGGCGGAGAGGCGTCCGCCGTGGGACCACAGGCGGGTCAGTTCGCGGCCGTCGGCCAGGGTGGCGGTGACCTCCACCTGGCCGCACACCGCCCCCGCCGCGGCCAGCGTCCTGTGCAGGTCGTCGGCGAGTTTGCGCGCCGTGAAGATCAGCGGTTCCAGCAGGTCGGCGGGCGGGTCGAGCAACGCCTCGACCGCGTAGGAGCGCGAGGGCACCCGGGTGTCGAGCCCGCGCAGCTCAAGGCCTCGCGCGGTACGCTGCGCCGCCGCGCCCGCGGCGCCGAAACGGGCCAGCACCTGGCGTACCGGCAGCGCGGCGAAGCCGCCCAGGGTCTCGATGCCCAGCCGGGGCAGCAGTTCGGCCAGCACCGGCAGCCCCAGCGTCCCGACCGGGTACGGGGCCAGGAAGTCGGCGGTACGGCCGACGGGCACCAGCCGTCCGGCGCGGGCGGCCAGCGCGGCGGCGAAGAGGGAGTCGGCGGCCCCGACCCGTACCAGGAGGCCGGACTGTGCGGCGAGCGTACGGATCCGGTCGGCCAGCGGCTGCTCGCCGCCCGCGTAACGGGCGGGGCCGGCCGCGGGCAGTGCGGCCAGGCCCGGCCTGACCACCTCCAGCCGGGGGGTCACCGCCTCCAGCAGCCGGGCCACCCTCTCGAACGCCCGGGTCTCCGCCGCCTGGTCCCTGTCCATCAGCACCAGCCCGGGGCAGCGGGCCTGCGCCTGGCGGACCGGCATCCGCCGCCGTACTCCGGCCGCCCTGGCCGCGGCGGAACAGGCCAGTACCCGGCCCCCGGCCAGCACCGCGACCGGACCTGCCAGCCCGGTGACGGTCACCGGCCAGTCCGGGCTCCACACCACCATGACCCGGTCAGGACCGCCGGACCGCCGGGCCGCGCGGGGCGTACCGTCACGCACCGACGGCACCCAGCAGCGCGGGGCGGCCCGGCGCATCGTCCCGCCGTACGTCCACGGCGGTCGCCGTACCGTCGGGGCCCGGCAGCCAGAGAACGGCGGAACGCCCGGCCGCCGCGGCACCGCGGCCGGCCGAGCGGACCCGGACCCGGCGACCGCGCAGCAGACCGTGCCCGGCGCCCACGCCCTCCCAGGCCGCCTCGGTGACCCGCAGCCGCACCTGAGCGCCGCTCCAGGGACCCGCGACCAGCAGCACCGCCCCCATCCGGCGCTGGAGCCCGGCGATCCTGCGGGCGGTGCGCTCCCCCGGGCGGCCCAGCGGACCGACCAGGACGACGGGAACGGCCTCCATCAGCACCGCCAGCACCTGCGGCCAGTCGCCGCCCGGGCGGTCCACCCACAGGCCGTACTCCAGGTCGAGGCCGGCGTCCGCGGCGGCCAGCGCCCCGAGCTGGGGCAGGCCGAGCGCGGCCCAGGTGCCGTTCCGGGCCGCGCCCGCGCCCAGGGCCAGCAGCAGCGGCAGATCCGCGTCCTCCACCGCCACCGAGGAACCGGCCCGCAGGGTGCCCCCGGGCAGCAGCGACCGCAGCACGGGCAGCACCGGGAGGGCTCTCGCGGTGTCTGGCTGCGCCGGTGCACCGGCCACGGGGAGGATCGACATCAGGCCAAGAATCGAACATTCGAACGATTCTCGCAACTCTGTGACCAGGGGTTTTCCAACCCCCTTACCCCCGGCCGCAGTTGATTCGGCCACCGGCGGACGTCAGCCGGTACGGCCCCGGTCCTCGGCCGTACGGTCCCGGTCGCCGCCCGTACGAGGAGTCCGGTCGCCCGCCGTACGAGCCCCGGGAGCGGCCCCCGGCCCCGGCCCCGACCCGGCCCCCGGCCCCGACCCGGACACCGCCCCCAGCTCGGCCCCCGGCCCGGACCCGGACACCGGCTCCGCCCCGGATCCCACCCCGACCCCCGCCACCCCCAAACCCCGCGGGCGCCGCAGCAGCAGGAGCCAGGCCGCCATCACCCCGCCCACCCCCACCCCGGCGAGTTGCAGCCGGTAGTCGACCAGCGCGACCAGGCCCGCGCCGAGCGCCGCGGCCACCGCGGTGGGCGCGAAGACCACCGTGCCCGCGGCGGCGGCCACCCGGCCGACCAGTGCGGGCTCGGTGTGCTGCTGCACGGCGGTGAAGGCCGCGACGATCACCCAGGGCAGCCCGACGCCGATCGCCAGGGTCCCGGCGAGCACGACCGGCAGTGACGGCACCGCGCGTACGGCGGCGCCGGCGGTGAAGAGCAGCAGGCCCACGGCGGCGAAGGCACGTTCCGGCAGCCGGCGCATGACGGCGCCCGCCATGGTCCCCGCGACGGCGGAACCCGCGCCCTGCACCGCGTAGAGCACGCCGACGAAGGCGGGCGGGCGGTGCAGGCCGGCGTCGACCAGCTCGTAGATCGCGGCGCTGCTGATCCCGGACAGCAGCATGGCGGCGGCGCCCGCGCCCACCAGGCGCACCAGCAGGGGATCGCCGCGCAGGGCGCGCACGCCCTGCGCGGTCTGCTCGCGCCAGCCGCCGGTCCTCGGGCCCGGCGGCTCCTCACGGATCCGCAGCGCGGTGAAGGCGAGGGCGGCCAGCACGAAGGTGGCCGCGTCGAGCAGGGCGACGGCGCCGCCGCCCCAGCGCAGGAAGAGGCCCGCGCCGGCCAGCGGGGCGAGCAGTTTCATGGCCTCGGTGACGGTCATCCGCAACCCGTTGAAGTCGCCGCGCAGGGCGGCGGGGACGGCGCTGACGACCAGCCCCGCCTCGGCGGCGTCGCAGAGCACCGAGCCGGCGCCGACCGCGGTGAGGACCAGCAGGAGCAGCCAGACGTCCCGCCCGGAACGGACCGCGAGCAGCGCCGGGAGCAGCAGCGCGAGGGCGGCGTTGACCCCGATCAGCAGCCGCCGGCGGCGTACCCGGTCGGCCGCGGTGCCCAGCAGCGGCCCCACCAGGGTGGGCGCCCAGACGCAGAAGGTCACCGCGGCGGCCAGACTGCTCGATCCGGTCAGCGTCTTCACCCAGATACCGGCGACCAGCAGCATCGCCGAGTCCCCGAACCCGGAGACCAGGATGCCGCCCAGATATGTCGCCGCGCCGCGGTCCCGCAGCACCTTCCGCACCGTCATGACTCCCAACCTATTACTTGGGGGTCAGCTGGACAATCCCCGCATCCGATGCCCGGGAGCGGTGTAATGGGCTTATGACCGCCACCGATCCCCTGTTGCGCGCCCTCGCCCACCCGGTGCGGCTGCGCATCGTGTCCCTGGTCTGGAACGTCCCGCTGTCCGCCGCGGAACTGTCCCGGGAGCTGGACATCTCGCACGCGCTCGCCAGCCAGCATCTGCGCCGCCTCGACGCGGTCGGCCTGGTGGAGCTGGCCGAGGTGCGGGCCAACCGCGGCGGCCGGGAGCGCCGCTACCGGGCGGTGCACGGCTCCCCGCTGTCGGACCAGCGCCACGAGGGGGTCCGGCTGATCGCCGAGGCGATGGCCCACAATCTGCGGGAGCGGGCGGGCCGCCGCGCACCCGGCGCCGAGGGGGTGACCTCGGACGCGGAGCTGTGGGTGGCGCCGGAGGTCTGGACGGACTTCAGGCACCGGCTGGCCGCGCTCTTCGGCGAGTTGCACGATGCCGCCCAGGCGCCGCACGCCCCGGGCACGGTCGGAATCGGCGCGACGGTGATGGTGTTCCCCCTGGCGGAACCGGACACCGCCGACGGCCTGGACACCGCCGCCCCGGAGACCACCGAGCCGGACACCGCCGCCCCGGACGCCGCAGGACCGCAGACCGCAGGACCGCAGACCGCCGAGCCGGAGACCGCAGGACCGCAGGACACTCCAGGACCGGACATCACCGAGGAGCGACCATGAGCCAGGACCCCGCCACCGACGCGCTGCTCGACCTGCTGCGCGAGCAGCGCACCGGAGTGCTCGTCACCCTGAAAAGGGACGGCAGACCGCAGCTGTCCAATGTGGCCTTCACCTACGACGACGCCACCCGGACCATCCGCATCTCGGCGACCGACGACCGCGCCAAGACCCGCAACCTGCGCCGGGACCCGCGGGCCAGCTTCTACGTCGGCACGCCCGACATGCGCACCTACCTGGTCGCCGAGGGCGACGCCGAGCTGACCCCGGTGGCCGCGCAGCCGCAGGACGCGACCGTCGAGCAGCTGATCGACGTCTACCGGGCGATCGCGGGCGAGCACCCGGACTGGGACGAATACCGCGCCGCGATGGTCGCCGACCGGCGGCTGGTGATCAGCCTGCGCGCGGGCCGGGCGTACGGGGCGGGGGCGCAGGGCGCGGTCAGCGGCCCGCTGGACTGACCCCGGCCCGCGGGGGCTCCGCGGCGTCGGCCGCTCGGGACAGCCGGGCGGCCACCGCCCGCAGGTGGTCGGCGAACTCGGGCGGTTCCTTGATCTCGAAGTGCACGCCGAGCATGCCGACGTACATCGCGAGCGCGTCCAGCGACTCGAAACCGGTGCGCAGTTCGCAGCTGAGGTCGTCCCGTGCCGTGATGGTGCCGAAGCCGGACCAGTTGTACTGGGCGAGGGAGTCGGCGGAGGTGTGCAGGACGATCACCGCCTGGTAGCGGTAGGCCCGCGAGGTGACGCCCTTGGCGACGTAGGCCGCCGCGTCCTCGGGCAGTTCGCGCGGGGTGAAGCGCGGCCCTGTGGGTGACTTCGGCTCGATCCGGTCGGCCCGGAAGGTACGCCAGTCGGCCCGGTCGACGTCGTAGGCGAGCAGATACCAGCGGCGGCCGTGGTGCACGAGGCGGTACGGCTCGACGGTACGGCGGCTGGCGGCGCCGCCGTGGTCGAGGTAGTCGAAGCGCAGGCGTTCGCGGTCCCGGCAGGCGGCGCCGAGCACGGTGAGCACCTGCTGGCCGACGGTCGGGCCGCCCCCGCGGCGCGGCTGCACGGTGATCGCCTGCATCGACTGGACGCGGTGCCGCAGCCGGGACGGCAGCACCTGCTCGAGCTTGGCCAGGGCGCGGACCGAGGTCTCCTCGACGCCCTCGACGGTGCCGCCCGCGCCGGTGCGCAGGCACAGGGCGACGGCCACCGCCTCCTCGTCGTCGAGCAGCAGCGGCGGCAGCGCGGCGCCCGCGCCCAGCCGGTAGCCGCCGGCCGTGCCGGGGGCGGCGTGCACCGGGTAGCCGAGCGCCCGCAGGCGTTCGACGTCGCGGCGAACCGTGCGCGCGGTGACGTTGAGCCGTTCCGCCAGTTCGGGTCCCGTCCAGTCGCGGCGGGACTGGAGCAGCGACAGCAGGCGCAGCAGCCGTGCGGAGGTTTCCAGCATCCCGCCAGTGTGCCAGCGGTCGCGGACAGCCACTGACCGCAAGGAACCGCCGGTTCCCGGCGGCAAGGACCCGGACCGCACCGGCCGGCGACGAGGAGCCGGACCACGGCCGCCGGCCGCAAGGAGCCGGACCGCGGCGCCCCGTGGCAAGGGCCGGCAAGGACCCGGTGAACGCGACGCCCCCGCCGTGCGGGGCACGGCGGGGGCGCGGGCGGACGGGAGAAGCGGATACGTCAGTAGACGCTGACCCCGTACGCGCTGAGTGCTTCGGTGACCGGCTGGAAGTAGGTCGTACCGCCGGAGGTGCAGTTGCCGCTGCCGCCCGACGTCAGGCCGATGGCCTTGGCACCGTCGTAGAGGGAGCCGCCGCTGTCGCCGGGCTCGGCGCAGACGTTGGTCTTGATCAGACCGGAGACGACCCCGTCGGCGCCGTAGTTCACGGTCGCGTTGAGGGCCTGGACGCTGCCGCTGTGGATGCCCGTGGTGGAGCCGCGGCGCTTGACGGCCTCGCCGACGAAGGCGTTCGCGGCGCTGGTGATGTCCTGGCTGCCGACGGTGCCGTCATGGGCGACGGTGCTGTCGTAGCGGACGATGCCGTAGTCGTTGCCGGGGAAGCTGCTGCCCACGGTCGGGCCGATGTACGCGCCGGCGCTGGTGTAGTAGGCGGGAAGGCCCTGGGTGCAGTGGCCCGCCGTCAGGAAGTAGTAGGTGCTGCCGCTGCGGACGTTGAAGCCCACCGAGCAGCGCCAGCTGTCGGTGAGGACCGCGTCGCCGCCGGACAGCAGCTTGCTGAACGTGCCGGAGACCCGGGAGATGCGGACGGCGTCGCCGTAGGCCGCGGTGGACTTGGTGAGCGCGGCCAGCTGGGCGGCGGTCACCCGGCTGTCGACGTTGATCTCCAGGGTGTTGCTGCGCGGGTCGACCGCCCAGGCGGTGCCCGCGATGTCGGCGGCCTGGGTGGTGTCACCCGCCTTGGCGAGCTGGGCGGCGCTGTGGGTGACCAGCCGGGGCGTGGCGCCCGCGGCCTTGACCGCGTCGGCCGCGGCCTGGCTGGTGACGTTGACGACGGTGGTCTTGGACGCGCTGTCGTAGTACGTGCCCGCGGTGCGGTCGGCACCGAGGTGGGCGGCGAGCGATGCCGCCGCTTCCGGGGTCGCCTTCACGGTGCCGGCGCCAGGGGCTGCGATGGCGGACGGAAGGGCGAAAGCGGTCGCGGCGAGCAAGCCGGTGGTGACGGCGAGGAGTTGTATGCGTCGGGTGGACTTCACTCGTTCCTCCTGTGGGGGTGGAGGGGGAATTTGTCGGTGTACTGTCAGGCGCGCACCGATAAACGAACGCACTGTCAGCCTGACGGGCACTCATGGGAGTATTCAGGCCCCACAGGAAACACACAAGAGGGCAGTCGCACCGGCAACCTGCCGGAAACACACCCGCACCGGCGGCCCCACCCACGCCGGCCCCGGGAGCGGGTGACGCCGGGTCCGATCCGCGCCGCCGACCACCTCCGCGGACGGACCGGCCGCCTCCCCCGACAGGCCGGCTAGCCCACCGGTCGCGGCAGCCCCAGATGCTCCCGCAGCGTCGTCCCCGTGTACGCGGTCCGCAGCGAACCGTGCTGCTGGAGCAGCGGCACCACCCGGTCGACGAAGGCGTCCAGGCCGTGGCCCGCGGCGGCCGGGTCGGGGCGCAGGACGAAGCCGTCCGTCGCGGCGCTCTGCACCCGCGCGTGCAGGTGGTCGGCGAGTTCGCGCGCGGCCGGGGCGGAGGCGGCGGCGTCCGCGGTCAGGTCGAAGCGGGACAGCACCCGCGCCCGCCTGCCGCCGCGCCGCCCGCCGGACGGGCACCCGGTGAGCAGCACCTCCGCCGTACCGCCGAAGTCCACCGCCACCGGCCGCCCCTGCGGACCCGCGGGCTCGCCGAACCGGCCCGGCGGCCCGCCCGCGCGCCCGCCGCTGAGCCGGTCCAGCACGGCGATCCTGCGGGCCAGGTCGTACGGTTCGCGGCCGGTGACCGGCGCCGGGACGGCCACGGCCAGGCCGATCGCGGTGGTGACCGCGGCCAGCGCGTGCAGCACGGTGACCGGTTCGGGCCCGCGGCCGTCGGGCCGGTCCTCCCCCGCGGCCACACCGTCGTACGCGGCGGGCCCGGCGGGGGCGAGCAGCAGGAAGTCGAACAGGCCGCGCTCGGCGGCCCTGGCGAGCGCGGCCCAGCCGGCGAAGTCCGGCCGCGGTCCGGGCCCTTCGCCGGCCGCGGGCAGCTCCACGGCGAGGTGCAGCTGCCGTACGGCCGCGGCGGGCGCCCGGCGGACGGTCACGACAGCACCCCGCCGCGCACGGCGGAAGGGCGCGCCGGGCGGTGCAGGCCGAGGTGTTCGCGCAGCGTCGCCCCCGGGTGGAAGGAGCGGAAGAGCCCGCGGTGCTGGAGCAGGGCGGCGGTGCCGTTGACGAAGCGCTCCAGGTCGCGCGGCAGTTCGACCGGGCGGACGTGGAAGCCGTCGACCGCGCCCTGCCGCTGCCAGTCCGCGATCAGCTCGGCCAGGTCCACCGGGCCGCCCCTGAAGAGCACCCCGCCGGACGCGTCGGGTGTCAGCGCGATCTCGGCGCCGGGCTCGGGGCCGACCTCGCCGCCGCCGAGGTCCACCGCCAGTTCGGCGAGCACCAGCAGCCGGTCCGGGTCGCGGCCCGCCTCCGCGGCGAGCCGGTGGATGTCGGCCCTGATCAGCCCGGCGCCCTCGGGCCGGGCCGCGCGCACGAAGGCGATGTCGGCGTGCCGGGCGGCGACAGCGCGGGCGGCGGGTTCGGTGGCGTCGAGCACGGTGACCGGCGCGGACAGCGGCGGCCCGAGGCCGGCCCCGCGCCATATCCGGGTGACGGCGCTCGCGGTGTCGCCGGCCGCCCGCCACACCGCCTCCGGCAGGTCGGGCCGCCGTCCGCGGCCGGGCGGCCCCGGCGGTGGCGCGGGCACCGCGAGCGTCCACCCGGCCCGGCCGCGGCTGACCCAGTCCAGGGTGGCGACGGCCGCGGCGACGTCGCCGGGCTCGGCGCCGGCCGCGGGCACGGCGGGCACCACGCCGATCCGGTCGGTCGCGGGCGCCACTGCGGCGAGCAGTTCGAGCGCGTCCAGCAGCCCGGCGCCGCCATACGGGTGCAGCTCCAGCGTCACGAAGTCGAGGCCGCCGCCCTCGGCGAGCCGGGCCAGGTCCCGGTAGGACGCCCCGCGCGCCGGCGGCCCGCCGCCGATCGCGGCGGCCAGATGCAGGGTGCGGCCGCGGGGGCGCGGTGCGGCGGGAGGGGGAGAAAGGGGGGCGGAGGGATACGAGTGGGCAGACATGCGAAGGCTCCGTCGACACGCGGAAGAGGCACGGGTGGTGCCTTCACACAGCCGCCGCGTCCCTCAACGCGGCTGACCCACCAGGGGCTTCTCCGAAGGCTAAGCCGCCGCTGTCGCCCGCTGTCAAGCGTGTCCAGCCTGTGGACAGCGCGTCTCGCCGCGTTGACGGATCGCGGCGACGGCTGCTGCACTGTGCGTATGCGAAGCTGCCGGCTCGTCACCCGCGACCACATCGACTTCGGTCGGGTGTGGTCGGCGTCGTGTTGCGGCCGCTGACCCGCCTCGACGGATCGTCCGGCCTTCACACACGCATGCTTCGCACATCCCCGCCCCTCCCTCGGGCTCCCCGCACGGTGTGACATCCCCGTAGCGCCCTCGGCTCGAACAGCCGGTTCAGCAGTCGCACCCGCAGTCGCAGCAATCGCAACCGTCGCATCCATCACAGCAACTGCAGCAGTCGCAGCAATCACCGCAGTCGTCGCAACTGCTGCACCACGGCTCCCTGCGCTGCCCGCGCCACGGGTCCTCGTGCTCGGCGCAGCACAACTGGCAGGTGCAGCACAGGCCGGTGTAGACCAGGCAGCCGGCGAGCAGTCCGCGGCGGCGCCGCGGCGGCTCGGGCGGCGGGAAGCCGCCGGGGAAACCGGGACCACCGGGAGCGTACGGGCTCTGCCCGGGAGCGCCGGGAGCGTACGGGTTCCCGCCGAAGGGATTGCCGCTGCCCCGGACCGACGGGTCCGCCACCGGCGCGCCCGCCGCTGCTATGCCCGCCGCGAGCGTGCCGTCCGCCACCGGTATGCCCGGCAGCGCTGTGCCGTCCGCCCCGGGCGCGCCCGCCGGTGCCTGCGGCCCGTGCGAGCAGGTGCCGACGCCGAAGGCCCGGTCCACCGAGCGGCCCAGCTCGTGCACCAGCAGCACATGGGCCAGCCGCCCCGCCACCGAGCCCGCGATGTCGGTGTCGCGCAGGGCGAGCCGTACACCGTGCAGGGCGTCGTCGCACAGCCGGCGGGCCTCGGCGAGGTCGGTGCCGGTCGCGGTGAGCGGGTTCCAGGCGCCCGAGCGGGTGTCGGCGGCCAGGTCCTCGACCGCGTCCAGCAGATGGGCGAGCCGGCCGAACAGCCGTCCCGCCTCCTCCAGCGGCGCCTTGTTGGCGGGCCGCCCGGCGAGGACCGCGGTGTGCCCGAAGGCCGCCGCGGTGGCGGTCTCGGTCGGCTCCGTGACGGTCAGCAGCGGGGTGCCGGGACCGGTGGCCGCCTCGATCGCGGCCTGCCGGCCGACCGCGTCGGCCAGCACCGCGGTGTCGAAGCCGAGGCCTTCGCCGGTCGCGGCGCCCGCCCGGTCCCAGCGGCGGGCCACACCGCGGGCCGCGGCGGCGACCGGCCGCCGCCCGTAGGCGCCGTCCCGGTCCTCGACGTGGTCGCGCATCTTCGCCGACGCCAGCACCAGCGACACCGCCGCGGCCAGCCGCGCGCCCTCGCCGGTGGCGACCGGCGCGGTCCGCATGCCGCGCAGCGGGCAGGGTCCCGCGGTCCTGCGCAGATCCGCGCCCGCGGCCGTCTGCGCCTCGACGAGGACCGAGATGATCAGGCCGTCGTAATTCGTCGCGATTCTCGCGGCCTGCCCGTGCCCGTCCCGCAGCGCCAGGCACAGCCCGCACAGATGCGCGAGCCAGGATGCGGCCATTCCCTCCGACATTCGATGGCGGCACGGCCTGATGATGCCGAACATGCATTCCCCCCGGTGACCCGTGTGCCCCGCAATTCCCGCAAGTCACACCCAAACTCGATCCTGCGACAGCCGGTCATGTTATCGCCTGTCGGATCATCGTCCGGGAATGCATGATAGATACCTGCACGACCGGGGCAGACGGCCTGCGCAGGGCCGTACGGCCCTGTTCGTCACCCGGACGTGAAATGCGTTCCCATCGGATCGTCACCTTCCCTACACCTCAGGCGGCCTGACGGTACGCCACTATCGTGTGTGCCAGTACCGTCACAACTCGGCTGAGTGGCGGCTATCCGCTTGGCGCATCATCCGCATCATGGACGACGATAGGACTTGCGGACGGTACTGACCGCGTGTGAGAGAGGAGGCGTCCATGGGATCGGTTCGACGGGCGAGTGCCTGGCTGGGCCTCGTCGACGACAATGGTGGCGAGGGTTACTACGACGAGGAGTACGCCGACTACGGCGAGGGCTCCCAGCGTGCCGACACGTGGGTGACCGATCCGCGGGTGCGGGTCGCCAGCGAATCCGCGCACGAGCAGGGCCGGCGGATCGCCACGGTCACCCCGGACGGCTTCCGGGACGCACGCGGCATCGGCGAACTCTTCCGCGAGGGCGTGCCGGTGATCGTCAACCTCACCGGTATGGAATCGGCCGACGCCAAGCGCGTGGTCGACTTCGCCGCCGGCCTCACCTTCGGTCTGCGCGGTTCCATCGAGCGGGTCGCCACCCGGGTCTTCCTGCTGACCCCCGCCGACTACTCCGTGCTCAACGCCGACGACCGCCGCGGCGGCGACGGCTTCTTCAACCAGAACTGAGCAGGGCTCTCACCGGACCGCGTGCCGCGTCCGGTGGGAGTCCTGCCGTGCGTCCGCGCCCGGGCGCACGGACCTTCGCCCCGCCCGCCCCCGTAGACCATGTCCGCCTGCCCGCCCTCAGCCGCGGAAGGCGTCGAGTCCGGTGAGGGCCTTGCCCAGCACGAGCTGGTGCATCTCGACGGTGCCCTCGTAGGTGAGCACCGATTCGAGGTTGGTGGCGTGCCGCATGACGGGGTATTCGAGCGAGATGCCGTTGGCGCCCAGCACGGTGCGGGCGGTGCGGCAGATCTCGATGGCCTCGCGGACGTTGTTGAGCTTGCCGAAGCTGATCTGCTCGGGGCGCAGCCGCCCGGCGTCCATCCGGCGGCCGAGGTGGTGGGCCAGCAGGATGCCCTTGTGCAGCTCGACGGCCATGTCGGCCAGCTTGGCCTGGGTGAGCTGGAAGCCGCCGATCGCCCGGCCGAACTGCTCGCGGCTGCGGGCGTAGTCGAGCGCCGCCTCGAAGCTGGCGCGGGCCGCGCCCATCGCACCCCACACGATGCCGTAGCGGGCGTGGCTCAGACAGCTCAGCGGGCCGCGCAGCCCGGTCACGCCCGGCAGCACCGCGTCGGCGGGCAGGCGTACGCCGTCGAGGACCAGTTCGCTGGTCACCGAGGCGCGCAGGCTCCACTTGTGGTGGATCTCGGGGGCGCTGAAGCCGGGGGTGTCGGTGGGGACGGCGAAGCCGCGGATGCCGTCGTCGGTCTGCGCCCACACCACGGCGACGCCGGCCACCGACCCGTTGGTGATCCACATCTTGCGGCCGTCGAGCACCCAGTCGGAGCCGTCCGTGCGGGCGCGGGTGCGCATCCCGGCGGGGTCGGAGCCGTGGTCGGGTTCGGTGAGCCCGAAGCAGCCGATGACCTCGCCCGCGGCCATCTGCGGCAGCCACCGCTGCTTGTGCTCCTCGGAGCCGAAGCGGTGGATGGCGTACATCGCGAGCGAGCCCTGCACCGACACCAGCGAGCGGATGCCGGAGTCGGCGGCCTCCAGTTCGAGGCAGGCCAGGCCGTACTGCACGGCGCTGGCGCCCGCGCAGCCGTAGCCGGTCAGCGGCATGCCGAGCGCCCCGATCGCGCCCAGCTCACGGGCGAGTTCGCGGATGACGGGCAGCTCGCCGCGCTCGTACCAGCCGGCCACGTGCGGCAGCACCCGGTCGGCGGCCCACGCGCGTACGGTGTCGCGGACCGCGCGGTCCTCGTCGCTCAGCAGGTCGTCGAGGCCCAGCGGGTCGTACGGGTCGAACGGCGGCAGGCCGGATCGGGACGATTTCGCTGCGGGCGGCATGGCAGGGACCTCCGGCCGGGAAAACTAGCAGTGGTAACGACGGATTCCGGGCCGACGTTACGGTTCAGTCCGGCGCGCGTCCAGAGCGTGAGGCCGTCGGCGCCGCCTCGCGTGCCGGGAGCTGTGCGTCCCGGGCGGTTGCGGGGCGGGTGTCGCAGGGGACGCACTCCATCGTGCGCGGCAGCCGCAGCGCCGCGCAGGCGCCGGCGACCAGCAGCACCGCGCTGACCAGCAGCGTCAGATGCAGGCCGAAGACGAAGGAGTGCCGAGCGGCGTGTCGCAGCGCGGCCCCGCTGCCGCCGCCGATCCGGTCGGCGACATCGTAGGCCTCGCCCAGCGACTGCCCGGCCGCGGCGCTGTCGGCGGCGCCGACACCCGGGGCGTGCGGGGCGTAGGCGGCGTTCATCACACTGCCGAGAAGCGCGATGCCCATCCCGGCGCCGAGCTGGTACGCCGTCTCGCCGATCGCCGCCGCGCCGCCGGCCTGGTGAGCGGGGGCCTCGCTGAGCATCGACTCGTAGGCGCCGAAGAGCGTGGTCTCCAGGCCCGCGCCGAGCATCACGAAGGCGGCGGTCAGCAGCAGCGGCCGGTCGTGCTGGCCCATCAAGGTCAGCGACAGCACGGCGAGCGCGGTGAGCAGGAAGCCGCCCGCCACCATCAGCCGCGGCCCGAAGCGCTGGAGCAGCCGGGAGCCGGCCAGCCCGGCGGCCATCGCGGCGAAGGTCAGCGGCAGCAGCCGCAGGCCGGTGTCGAAGGGGCTCAGGCCGAGAACCAGTTGCAGATACTGCACGGCGATCAGTTCCAGGCCCACCAGCGCGAGCATCGCCAGCACGATGCAGCCGACCGAGGTGGTGAAGGCCGGCTGGGTGAACATCCGCACATCGATCAGCGGGTGCTTGCGGCGGCGCTGGCGGCGTACGAACAGCACCAGCAGGGCGGCGCCGCCGAGCAGCGGCAGCCAGACCGAGGTGTCCAGCGGCGCGGCCCCGCCGCCGAGCCGTTTGACGCCGAAGACGGCGCCCAGCACGCCGAGCGCGGCGGTGACCGCGCCGAGTACGTCCCACGGCCCGTCGCAGCTGCCGCGCGACTCGGGCAGCAGCAGCCGGCCCACCGGCAGCATCACCGCCATCAGGGGGATGTTGACCAGGAAGACCGAGCCCCACCACAAGTGCTCGACCAGGAACCCGCCGAGCACGGGGCCGACCGCCGCGCCCACCGCGGCGACCGCGCTCCACATCCCGATCGCCAGCGCGCGTTCGCGCCGGTCGGGGAAGACCTGGCGCAGTATCGACAGCGTGGCGGGCATGATCATGGCGCCGCCGGCGCCGAGCAGCGCGCGGGCGGCGATCAGTACGTGCGGGCTGGGCGCGAAGGCGGCGAGCGCGGAGGCGACCCCGAAGAGGGCGTAGCCGGTCAGCAGCACCTTGCGGCGGCCGATCCGGTCCCCGAGCGTCCCGAACAGGATCAGCAGCGCGGCGGCCGTCAGCGGATACGCGTCGACGATCCACAGCAGGTCCTGCGCGCCGGGGTGCAGGTCCTCGGTGAGCGCGGGCACCGCGACATGCAGCACGGTCGCGTCCAGCGCGACGATCAGCAGGCTGACGCAGAGCACCACCAGGATGGTCCAACGGCCGGCCTGCCGTGCCATGGGATCCACCTCCGGGTACGAGTGAGCGGCCAGCGTACGCGAGACCCGGCGCTGCTCAGGGCGGCCGAGCCGCCCGTCCGGACGCCGTGTCCCGGCCAGCGGACAGGAAACTCCGGAGAAAGGGTGGGGAAATAAGCGATAAATAAGAAGACGGCCGTGTGAGTATCAACACCCGAACATAAACTCCAGACCTTCCCGCATTCTACCGAAACCCCGTCAGCCAATGGGGTGGTGAGGCCCGCTCCACATCACATCGTCATTACAAAGCAGGCCGTACGGCCGACCTATGCCGTCACACGCTGTAACGTCGATTGAGTGCGTACCGATGACAGGCTCCACCGCGCTGCGGAGCGGCCGGCGAACCGTGCCCTGCCGCGGATGAGTCGAACACGCGTATGGCTGTTCGGTGCGACGCTGGCGGTCTACGTGGCCATCGTCGTGGGCGTCCTCACCACCTCCAAACTGGTGACGCTCGACTGGCAGGTCATGCTCTGGCGTCCCTACAAGCAATGGCCGCAAATCCACGCGTTCCTGGACTATTTCGTGGTTCTCGGTCAGCGCGGCCCCACCGCCGTGATGGTGCTCGCCTGGCTCGGCTGGCGGGCGTGGCGCCATCGCACCCTGCATCCGCTGCTGGTGCTGGGCACCTCCCTTCTCCTTCTGAACATCACCGTGGGGGCCGTGAAATACGGCCTCGGACGGCTCGGGCCGCACTACGCGACGAGCGTCGGATCGGCCGAGATGTTCGCCGGCGGCGACATATTTCCGTCGGGTCACACCGCCAACGCGGTCGTGACCTGGGGTGTTCTGGCCTATCTGGCCACCACCCCGCGGGCCAGGCGCTGGGGTTCTGTGGGCAGCGCGCTGCTGGCGCTCGGCGTCGGCGCGACGACGGTCTACCTCGGCACGCACTGGGTGAGCGACGTCCTGCTCGGCTGGGCCGCCGGGCTGCTGATCCTGCTGGCGCTGCCGTGGTTCGAACCGGCGATGGCGTGGGCCGAGGACTCCCTGACCTCCGCGTGGTCGCGGCGCCGCGGCCACGCGCGCAGCCTGGCGCGGCAGACACTGCCGGCCGGCGCGCTCGCCCGGCAGGACGGTGACGCCGCGGACAGTGCGCCGGCCGACCGCCGGCCGGTCCCGCCGCACCCGGCTCATCCCGTCGCCGCGAGCAGTACGGCCGGGGCCGCGGGTCCCGCCACCGCGGTGACCGTGCCGGGCACCAACAGCCCGCACGCGCCGAGCCGGCCGCCGACCGGGCGCCACGAGCGCACCCCGACCACCCCGGCGGGCAGCCGCCGTCCACCGGTGGAGCGCCCCCGCCCGGCCCCGCCGCTGGTTCACCAGCCGGCCCGCGGGCGCGGCGTCGGCTGATCCACGACCGGCCTCAGGGCCGGGTGTCGTCCCACGGGCCACGGCTCACGGGACGACACCCGGCCCTTGTGCGTACGCGGGCCGGGCTCGGGCCCGGGGTCGGGATCAGCCCAGCCAGCAGCGGCCCACCCGGCCGTCGGCGATGGTGAAATTCAGCCGACCCGCCATGTACTCCATCGTCACCACCGCGTCCGGCGGCAGGCTGCGCACGGTCTGCCAGCCGTGGTCGCAGGCCCGGCGCTCGGCCTCCTGCTGCGGGAGACCGGTGTACGCGTCGAGGTCGTCCTGCGGGTTGGGGGCGGGGAAGGGCAACTGCGGGTCGCCGGGCCGCGGGTCGTCCGGGCCCTGCTGGTCGGGGTGCTGTGAAGGCGCCATACCTGCCACCGTAGGCCGCCGGGAGGGCGTACGCCCATGGTCTGCGGGGGCGTGTCACGGATCGTGCTTTTCTCCGCACCACGTCACAGGTGAATACCCTCGGGCCAATGAATTTCCTGTGCGCACAACTTGCACACAACTCCCCGGTAATGCCCGCCGCCACCGGTGGCCGGTATACCCCGTGCATTGCGAATCCGCCGGACCGTCAGCTGCCGCCCGCCCCGGCGCGGACCTTTCCGGCCGCCGCCCCGCGGGCCGCCCGCGGAGCGGCGCACCCGGCCGGCACCGGGCCTGCGGCGCGGCTCGTACGGGTCCGCGCCGCGGCCCTGACGGGGGGACGTACGCCCCGCGCGGCCCTTTGAAGAGCGCCGGAAGGGTCAGTTGACGGTGAGGACCAGGCCGGCGGCCAGCTCGTCGGGGTCGGCGCCGACCGCCGCCCTGTTCAGCTCGTACAGCTGCGGCCAGCCGCCCGGCACGCCGTAGTCGTCGGCGATGGCGGACAGGGTCTCGCCGGGCTGCACGGTGTGCACGATGTGCGTGCGGCCGCTCAGCCCGAGCCGCTTGGCGCACACCGGCCAGGCGCTCCAGCCCTGCACCCGCAGTACGGCCTCGGCGACGGCGATCTGCTGCGCGGGGGTGGCGAGGTCGGCGCGTCCGGCGTACTCCAGGCCGCCGAAGAGCACCCAGGTCGGCTGCCAGAACTGCAGCCCGCCGTAGAAGGTGTTGCCGGTGTTGATGTGCCAGTCGCCGCTGCTCTCGCACATCGCGATGTCGTCCCAGACGGAGCGGAGCCGCTCCACCGTCCCTGCCGTCGCCCCTGCGGGCTGCTCCGCGGGAACGGCGGGCGCCGCGTGGGCGGGCGCCGGGCTCGCGGGTGGCGTCTGTGCTGCCTCGGCGGTCTGGGTCAGCAGCGGCAGCAGGGCCGCGGTACCGAGACCGGTGAGGACGGCGGTGCGATGCCGTCGCGGACTATGACGATAAAACGATTTCTCGCTCATCGGCACACGCTAAGCACAGACTCGGCCGCGTTCGGGGACGGCACGCCCGTGCCTGCGCCGCACCGCACCCGTTCGGCCGACCCCTCTCCCCCGCCCCGGGGGCGGCGAACCCGCGATGCGGCAAACCGTTACTCCCGGCGCAGACCGGCCGTTGTCACAGTGCGCCGGGACAGGCCCGGCCAAACGGACCAAGGAGACTCCCGTGGCGCCCCTGCTCGACGTGAGCGACGAGGTACGAGCCGAGATCGGCGAGGAGGAGACCCAGCGGCTCCTCGCCGGCGACAACGCCCCGGGCACGTACGACTGCACGTCCTGCCGCACCCCCGGGGACACCGGTCAGGAGCGGACGAGCACCGTGCTCTTCGTCGGCGACGAGACCGCGGTGCTGGCGTTCGCGCACGCCGCCTGCATCCCCTCGCAGGTCGTGCCGGTCTCGGAGGAGCAGTTGCAGGGCGCGGTGCGGAGCATCTCGGGTGACGACGACGAGCTGGTGGCGGCGCCGTTCCCCACCCAGGCGTCGGCCCCCTCGGCTCCCGCCGGGGCCGCCCCGCGGCAGGCGGTGCTCGGCATCACCTGCGGGCTGATCATCGTCGAGGAGGCGCTGCGCCCCGCGCTGGTGATCGAGCCGACCGGGCCGGTCGCCCGGGTCGGCGCGGCCGGTGGCGGCGACGACTTCCTGCCGCTGCTCATCGAGCAGGGCTTCATGCCGCAGCTCGACCTGGAGGTGCCGCCGTCGGCGCTGGCGGGCTGGTCGGTGCTGCTCGCGATGGGCAAGCTGCACGCGGTGCTCCAGCCGGCGTCCGGCGGCGCGCCCGCCGCCGCGTGGTGGCAGGCACATCAGCCGCTCCAGGTCAGCGACGGGTGGCGGGCGGCTGTGAGCCGCACGAATTCGGTGTACGTCTACGCGGGGCCGGCCGGCGCGATCGGGCGCCAGCCTCGGGAGGACCTCATGCGGGATGCTCTCGCCAAGGCCTGTGCGAGGGGGCAGTTGGTCGGGGCGACCATGCCCCTGGCCGGCACGTAAAGCCCTCCCGGGCGCGGGGGTTGTGCGGTACCTCTTCGGCAAGAGGGTGCCCATCCGCTGGCGCGGACCTGAGGGTGCCGATGCGTCGGCGTGCGCGCCGTCCCCGGATGCGGGGCTTCTGCGGTGCCTCCGCGTAAGGGGGTGCCCTTTCCCCGGGTGCGGGGGTCCTAGCGGTTCCCCTACGGCAGGGGGTGGCCACCCAGGGGCGCGGGGAACGGCGCGCGCGACCCGCCACCGGCCGGTGGTCCGGAGCGGACCGGGGAGACCTTCCGGGTCGGTGACGACCCGCGCGCCGGTGGGGGCTGAGCGCGCAGTTCCCCGCGCCCCCGGGGTGGTGGCGGTCGTCGCCACACGACGGTCGCGGGTGGTTGCTCGCGCCGTTCCCCGCGCCCCTGTAGGGCGCCCCCTTACCGGAGCGGCACCCCAAGCCCGCGCCGGCGGAGGGGCACCCCCTGCCGGAGGGGGCCCGGCGTGCGGGGCCGGGTTGGCGGGCACGGGGAGAGGTCGGGGAGAGAAGTTCAGCCGGGCGGCCCGCAACCTGCGGGAATGCGGGTCGTTGGCAAATACGTGCAGACCTTTGACGCCTCCTCCCGGTCCCCCTTCCAGCGGTACATCCCGCCGATGCGCAGCGCGCAGGACGCGTCCGGGAGCGGTGGCTCGGCCACGCCGATCTACGACGCCCTCTACAGCGAATACCGCCGGCTCTTCCGTACGCTGCCGGGCGACCGCACCGGCGAGGAGTCGCTGCAGTTCAACAGCTTCTCGTCGTGGCAGCCGGACTTCCCGCCCACCTCGGCCGGGCGGCACCGGGGGAACGGCCCGGCGGCGCTGCCGCCGGGCCGCCCTGACAACCGGATGCACGAGCGCTGAGCGGCGCCCGGGCGGCCCGCGGGACTACTTCTTGCGGCCGCGCTTCTCGCGGACCCGGACCGACACCTGGATCGGGGTCCCGGCGAAGCCGAACTCCTCGCGCAGCCGGCGCTCGATGAAGCGCCGGTAGCCGGCCTCCAGGAAGCCCGAGGCGAAGAGCACGAAGCGCGGCGGCTTGGTGCCCGCCTGGGTCCCGAACAGGATGCGCGGCTGCTTGCCGCCGCGTACCGGGTGCGGGTGGGAGGCGACGATCTCGCCGAGGAAGGCGTTGAGCCGGCCGGTCGGCACCCGGGTCTCCCAGCCCGCGAGCGCGGTCTCGATCGCGGGGACCAGCTTCTCCATGTGCCGCCCGGTGCGGGCCGAGACGTTGACCCGCGGCGCCCACTGCACCTGGACGAGGTCCCGCTCGATCTCCCGCTCCAGGTAGTAGCGGCGCTCCTCGTCCAGCAGGTCCCACTTGTTGTAGGCGATGACGACCGCCCGGCCCGCCTCGACGGCCATCGAGATGATCCGGGTGTCCTGCTCGGCCAGCGTCTCGGCGACGTCGACCAGGATCACCGCGACCTCGGCCTTCTCCAGGGCGGCGGCGGTACGCAGCGAGGCGTAGTAGTCGGCGCCCTCGGTCAGGTGGACCCGGCGGCGGATGCCCGCGGTGTCGATGAACTTCCAGGTGATGCCGCCGAGCTGGATCAGCTCGTCCACCGGGTCGCGGGTGGTGCCGGCGATCTCGTTGACGACCACCCGGTCCTCGCCGGCGATCTTGTTCAGCATGGACGACTTGCCGACATTGGGCCGGCCGATCAGCGCGATCCTGCGGGGGCCGCCGATCACATCGCCGTACGTCATCGCGGGCGCCTCGGGCAGCACGTCGAGGATGGCGTCCAGCAGGTCGCCGGTGCCGCGGCCGTGCAGCGAGGAGACCGGGAAGGGTTCGCCGAGGCCCAGATTCCACAGCGCGGCGGCGTCCGCCTCGGCCGAGGGGCCGTCGACCTTGTTGGCCGCCAGGACGACCGGCTTGCCGGCCCGGCGCAGCAGCTTGACGACGGCTTCGTCGGTGTCCGTGGCGCCGACCGTGGCGTCGACCACGAAGACCACCGCGTCCGAGGCCTCGATGGCGAACTCGGCCTGCGCCGCGACCGAGGCGTCGATGCCCAGGACGTCCTGCTCCCAGCCGCCGGTGTCGACGATCTTGAAGCGGCGGCCGTTCCAGTTCGCCTCGTACGTGACGCGGTCGCGGGTGACGCCCGGCTTGTCCTCGACGACCGCCTCGCGGCGGCCGATGATCCGGTTGACCAGGGTCGACTTGCCGACATTCGGGCGGCCGACGACGGCGAGCACCGGCAGCGGGCCGTGGCCCGCCTCCGCGAGGTCGCCGGCGACCTCTTCGAGGTCGAAGCCCTCCTCGGCGGCGAGCTCCATGAACTCGGCGTATTCGGCGTCGCCGAGCGCGCCGGTCTCGCCGTGCTGGTCGTGCTGGTCCATTGGTCTCTCCGTCGGTCAACAGTGGTGCGCGCGGCACCATGTGGCATCAGCCAGTGTGGTGCAGCGGCGGTGGTTCAGCGGCCGGTGGCTCGCCGGGCCTCGGCCATGTGTGCGGTCAGCCGGTCCTGGATGCGCGAGGTGGCGGCGTCCAGTGCGCCGCGGGTGCGCCGCCCGCTGCCGTCGCCGGCCGCGAAGGGCTCGCCGTAGACGATGTCGATCCGGCTGCGCAGCGGCGGCAGCGCGGACACCAGCCGGCCCTGGCGGGCGCTGCCCAGCACCGCGACCGGCACGATGGGCGCGCCCGAGCGCAGCGCGAAGTACGCGAGCCCGGCGCGCAGCTGGGCGAACTCGGCGCCGCCACGGGTGCCCTCGGGGAATATGCCGAGCACACCCCCGTGCGCCAGCACGCCGAGCGCGTGGGCGATCGCGGTGCGGTCGGCGCTCGCCCGGTCGACCTCGATCTGGCCGATCGCCCGCAGGAACGGGTCGAGCGGCCCGACGAAGGCCTCCTTCTTCACCAGGAAGTGCACCGGGCGCGGCGAGGTGCCGATCAGCATCGGTCCGTCGATGTTGTGCGCGTGGTTGCCGGCCAGGATCAGCGGGCCGTGCGCGGGGATGCGCCAGGCGCCGAGCACGCGGGGGCGCCACAGGCCGTTCATCAGGCCGATGCCGATGCCGCGGGCGACGGACGCGCCGCGCGGGCTGGGCAGCGCTGCGGTCTCCTGGTGGTGCTCGGTGGTCACCTGACGGTCGCCCGCTTCTCCTCGACCAGGGCCACGACACGGTCCACGACCTGGTCGAGGGTCAGCTCCGAGGTGTCGACCTCGATCGCGTCGGCGGCCTTGGCGAGCGGCGAGGTCTTGCGGCCGGAGTCGGCGGCGTCCCGCCTGGTCAGCGCCTCCTGGGTGGCGGCGACGCTCACCGCGCCCTTCAGCTCGGTGCTGCGGCGGGCGGCGCGGACCTCGGCGGAGGCGGTGAGGAAGATCTTGGCTGTCGCGTCGGGCAGGACGGTGGTGCCGATGTCCCGGCCCTCGACCACTATGCCGACGGCCGCGGCGGCGGCAGCGGCACGCTGGAATTCCACCATGCGGGTGCGGACCTCGGGGACGGCGCTGACCGCGCTGACCGCCGCGGTGACCTCCTGGGAGCGGATCGGCACGGTCACGTCCACACCGTCGACGCTGATCTGCGGGTTGCGGGGGTCGGTCCCGGACACGATGGCCGGCTTGCCCGCGGTGTCCGCGACGGCCGCCGGGTCGTTGATGTCGACGCCGTTGGCCAGCATCCACCAGGTGATGGCCCGGTACTGCGCGCCGGTGTCCAGGTAGCTGAGTCCGAGCGTGACGGCGACCGCCTTGGAGGTGCTGGACTTGCCTGTGCCGGAGGGGCCGTCGATGGCGACGATCACCGGGTTGTCCACAGCGGAAGGCCTTCCTCGTGCCGCCCGGCTGGGCGCCGGGCCATCCCACCTAGATTACCGGCCAATCGGGTGCCCCCGGTCCGCCGGTCCGCCCGCGCCCGTCCGTCCCGGCGCGGACACGGCGGTCGGGCCGGTGACACCGGTCACGGCCGCAGCGACCAGGCGCGCTCGCGCAGGGCGGCGGTGAGCACGGGGACCGAGCGCGGCTCGACGAAGAGGTGGACGAGGCCCGCCTGCTGGGCGGTGCTGTGCTCGATGCGGACGTCCTCGATGTTCACCCCGGCGGCGCCTGCGTCGGCGAAGAGCCTGGCCAGCTCGCCCGGCTGGTCGCCGATGAGGACGGCGACGACCTCGTACGCCTTCGGTGCGGCCCCGTGCTTGCCGGGGACCTTGGCGCGGCCGGCCTTGCCGCGGCGCAGTATGTCCTCGATGCCGGCGGCGCCCCCGCCGCGCTTGTCGTCGTCGGCGCTCTGCAGCGCCCGCAGCGCCTCGACCGTGCGGTCGAGGTCGGCGGCGAGGTCGGCGAGGACGTCGGCGACCGGGCCGGGGTTCGCGGCGAGGATGTCCATCCACATCGCCGGCTCCGACCCGGCGATCCGGGTCACGTCGAGGATGCCCTGCCCGCACAGCCGTACCGTGCTGTCCTCGGCGTGTTCGAGCCGGGCGGCGACCATGCTGGAGATCAGCTGCGGGGTGTGCGAGACCAGCGCGACGGCCCGGTCGTGGGCGCCGGCGTCCATGACCACGGGGACGGCCCCGCACAGCGCGACGAGTTCCAGCGCGAGGTTGAGCACATCGGTGTCGGTGGCCGGGGTCGGGGTGAGGACCCAGGGCCGGCCCTCGAAGAGGTCGGCGCTGGCGGCCAGCGGCCCCGAGCGCTCGCGGCCCGCCATCGGGTGGGTGCCGATGTAGCCGGACAGGTCGCAGCCGAGCGCTTCGAGGTCCCGGTACGGGCCGCCCTTGACGCTGGCCACGTCGAGGTAGCCGCGGCCCAGGCCGCGGGTCATCGCGTCGGCGAGCGTGGCCGCGACATGCGCCGGCGGTACGGCGACGATCACCAGGTCGACGGTGTCGTCGGACGGTGCGGCGCTGCCCGCGCCGAGGGCCGCCGCGGTCCTGGCGGCGGAGTCGTCGTGGTCGCTGAGCCGGACGTCGACACCGCGGGCGGTCAGCGCGAGCGCGGCCGACGTACCGACGAGTCCTGCGCCGATGACGAGTGCGGTTCTCACGTGGCGGTGTCCTTGCGGGGGGCGGCGGGGCGCCGAGCGGCTGCGTACGGACTCGGCCTCGCCGACCAGCGTAGCCAGGGCGGGCATACGGCGGGATCCGGGACCGCAGGGCGAGACACCGCCGCCGGGTGGCGGCCCCAGGCGTCCCGTACTCACCGTAAACCCCCTGGTCACCGTCCGAAGCAGCAAATCCCCGGCGGGCGGGCGGACGAGGTGGCGATAATCGCCGCCATGCACGAATCTCTGGGGCACGATCTCGTCCGCAAGCACACGGTCTACGCGTGTGTCATGGGCTCGCGGGCGTTCGGTCTCGCCACCGAGAGCAGCGACACCGACCTGCGCGGGGTCTACGTGGCCCCGGCGCCGCTCTTCTGGCGGTTCGACAAACCGCCGACGCATGTCAGCGGGCCGCGCGACGAGGAATTCTCCTGGGAGATCGAGCGCTTCTGCTCGCTCGCGCTGCGCGCCAACCCCAGTCTGCTGGAGTGCCTGCACTCGCCGCTGGTCGAGCATCTCGACGCCACCGGGCGGGAGTTGCTGGACCTCAGGGGCGCGTTCCTGTCCCGCAGGGCCGACGCGAGCTTCCGCGGTTACGCCGCCCAGCAGCTCGGCCGGCTTGAGGCGGACATCCGCAACCACGGCGAGCCGCGCTGGAAGCACGCCATGCACCTGCTGCGGCTGCTGACCAGCTGCCGCGACCTGCTGCGTACCGGCACCCTCAGCATCGACGTCGGCGACCAGCGGGACGCCCTGCTGGAGGTGCGCAGGGGCGAGGTCGGCTGGGAGCGGGTGCGCGGCTGGATGCGGACCCTGCACGACGAGACGGACGCGGCCCTGGCCCGTACCCCGCTGCCCGAGGAGCCGGACCGGGCCCGGGTGGAGGACTTCCTGATACGCGTCCGCCGGGCGTCGGCTCAGACGGCGGAGGCGGCGGCGGCGGGGACGGATGCGGCGGCCCCCGCCGGCGGTGCCGCGGGGGCCGGGACCGCCGACCGCTTACCCGGCTGACCTACAGATCGACCTCGTGCATCAGCATGCCGACCTCGGTGTTGGTCAGCCGGCGCAGCCATCCGGACTTCTGGTCGCCCAGCGGGATCGGGCCGAAGCTGGTGCGGACCAGCTTGTCGACAGGGAAGCCCGCCTCGGCGAGCATCCGCCGCACGATGTGCTTGCGGCCCTCGTGCAGGGTGACCTCGACCAGGTAGTTCTTCCCGGTGTTCTGCACGATCCGGAAGTGGTCGGCCCTGGCCCAGCCGTCCTCCAGCTCGATGCCGTTCTTGAGCTGCTTGCCCAGGTCGCGGGGCAGCGGGCCCTGGATCGCGGCGAGGTAGGTCTTCTGCACGCCGTAGCGGGGGTGGGTCAGCCGGTGGGCCAGCTCGCCGTGGTTGGTGAGCAGGATCAGGCCCTCGGTCTCGGTGTCGAGTCGGCCGACGTGGAAGAGCCGGGTCTCCCGGTTGGTCACGTAGTCGCCGAGGCACTGCCGCCCGTCGGGGTCCTCCATGGTGGAGACGACCCCGGCGGGTTTGTTCAGCGCGAAGAACAGATACGACTGGGTGGCCACGGTCAGCCCGTCGACCTTGACCTCGTCGTGGTCGGTGTCGACCCGCAGGCCCTGCTCGGTGACGATCCGCCCGTTGACCTCGACGCGGTGCTGCTCGATCAGCTCCTCGCAGGCCCGCCGGGAGCCCATGCCCGCCCGCGCCAGCACCTTCTGCAGCCGCTCGCCCTCCTGCTCGGCGCCGGGGAAGGTCTTGGGGAGGTTCAGCTTGGGCTTGCTGTGCCGCGCCCGGTTGCGCTCCTCGATCTGCGCTTCCAGCTCGCGCGGCCTGGCCGGGGAGGGCGCCGGGCCGCGGCCGCGGTTGCCGGTCGGCTTGTTGCTGCCGGGCTTGGTGCGCGGCATGCCGCCGGGCTTGTTCGCACCGGACTGGCCGGTGCTGCCGACGTCGTAGCGGCGCTCCTCGGGGCGCGGCTTGCTGGGGCGCTGCGGGGGGCCGTCGGCCCGCCCCGGCGCGTCCCCGCGCCTGGGCGCGTCGCCGCCGCGCCTGCCGGACCCCGCGCCGCGGTCGGAGCCGCCGCCTCTGCGGTCCGCGCCGCCGCTCCCGCGCCGGTCGGAGCCGCCCCTCGGGTTACGGTCGCCGCCGCTGTTCCTGTCGCTGCTTCGCATCAAGTTTCCGTATTCGCAATGGTCGATGTCTCGTCCGGCGCATCCGGATCGAACGACGGCAGCCCCTCCTGGGACTCCGCCTCGACCGCGTCCGCCTCCGGCAGGAACGGGGCGAGCTCGGGCAGCTCGTCAAGGCTGCGCAGGCCCATGCGTTCCAGGAAGTAGTTCGTCGTCCTGTACAGGATCGCACCTGTCTCGGCTTCCGTCCCACCTTCGACCACCAGACCTCGCTGCAGCAGCGTCCGCATGACGCCGTCGCAGTTGACGCCGCGCACCGCGGAGACCCGCGACCGGCTGACCGGCTGGCGGTAGGCGACGACCGCGAGCGTCTCCAGCGCGGCCTGGGTGAGGCGGGCGTGCTGGCCGTCGAGGACGAATTTCTCCACGGCGGGCGCGAACTCGGGCCGGGTGTAGAAGCGCCAGCCGCCGGCGACAAGCCGCAGGTCGAAGCCCCTGCCCTCGCGGGTGTAGTCGTCGGACAACTCGCGCAGCGCCTTGCGGACGGTCCTGCGCGGGCGCTCCAGCACTTTCGCGAGCTGTTCCTCGGTGGCCGGTTCGTCGACCACCATCAGTACCGCTTCGAGCGCCGGCTTCAGCGCCAGTCCCGCGACAGCCGCGCTGAGCAGTCCGGTCGGCGGGGCCTTCTGCTCGGGCAGTTCGAGTCCCGCGGTGAGATCCGCCACGTCGGTCATCGTTGCTCTCCGTTCGGGCCCCGGGCGGGCTCGGCCGCGGCCTCCTGGTCGAATTCGTCGGTCACCAGCGGGGCGTCCGGCGGCTGCTCGCCGCCGGTCCAGCGGACCTGGAGGGGGCCGAGCGCCTCCTCCTGGTCCAGTGCGACCGCCTTCTCCCGGTACAGCTCCAGCAGCGCCAGGAAGCGCGCCACCACGGTGAGCGTGTCGGGCGCGTCCGCGGTGAGGTCGCCGAAGCTGGCCGTGCCCCGCTCCCTCAGCAGCGCGATGACCCGCTCGGCCTGTTCGCGCACGCTGACCAGGGGGGCGTGGATGTGGTCCACGTACACCTGGGGCCGCGGCCTGGGCTGCATCGCCTTCACCGCGAGCCGCGCGAACCGCTCGGGGCCGATGCTCAGCACGACCTCGGGCAGCAGTTCCGCGTGCTGCGGTTCCAGGCCCACCGTACGCGGGTGGCGCAGCGCCTCCCGCTCCAGGCGGTCGGCGAAGATCGCCGCGATCCGCTTGTAGGCCCGGTACTGCAGCAGCCGGGCGAAGAGCAGGTCGCGGGCCTCCAGCAGCGCGAGGTCCGCCTCGTCCTCGACCTCGGCGGCGGGCAGCAGCCGGGCCGCCTTGAGGTCGAGCAGGGTGGCGGCGACCACCAGGAATTCGGTGGTCTGGTCGAGGTCCCAGTCGGGCCCCATGGCTTGCAGGTGGGCCATGAACTCATGGGTGACCTTGGACAGCGCGACCTCGGTGACGTCCATCTTGTGCTTGGAGATCAGCTGGAGCAGCAGGTCGAACGGCCCCTCGAAGTTGGCCAGCCGCACGGTGAACCGCTCATCGGCGGCTTCCTCCCCGGCGGGCACGCCGGGCGCCGCGCCGGCCGGTGCGTCCCGCGGCACGTCCGCCGGTGCCGCCCGCGCCGCGTCGTCGGACGGTACGTCCGCGGGGGCCACGTCCGCCACGGGCTCCGGCGCGGCCTGCGGTTCGGGCGCTGCCTCGCCCGGGGGCTCGGGGGCGGGCGCCTCGACCGGGGATACGGGAGCGGCCTCGGGAGGGGGCGCCTCGACCGCGGGCCCGGCCGGCTCCGCCGCCGCCGCGTCCGGCGGGTCCGACCAGGCCGAGGCGCCGCGGCCGAGGCGGCGGCGCGGGCGGTCGGAGTCGTCGGTCGTGGTGGTCGGCATCGCGGTCCAGGGTGCGGGGGCGGGAATCGCAGGCTATCTCCCCCCGGGACTGCTTCCGCGGCGGCTCAGCGTCCGCGCAGTCTGCGGACGAGAATGCTGGCGTCGCCGCGCGACTCCAGGTCGGCGAGCACCACGGCCACCGCCTCGCGGACGATCCGGCCGCGGTCGATGGCCAGGCCGTGTTCGCCGCGCAGCACCAGCCGGGCGTGCTCCAGGTCCATCAGCTCCTCGGCGGACACATAGACGGTGATCTTCTCGTCGTGCCGCTCGCGCCCGCTGGGGCGGCGGTTCTGCCGGGGCGCCTTGCGGCGGGCCCCCTGCTGGGGCTGCGCGGCCTGCGGCGGCTGCGCGGTGACCGGCGGCGGCACCGGGTGGTGCGCCGCGGCGGCCGGGGCGTACGGCTGCTGGACCGGTACGTGCGGCGGCCCGGAGGCGGCGCCGTTGACCGTGCCGGTGCCGTTGGCGGCGGCCGCGCCCATCGGCCGGCGGCCCGGTGCGATGTCCCGGCCGCTGTGCTCCGCGGTGGTGCCCTGGTCCTTGCCGCCGCGGTTCTGGTCGTCCTCGGCCATGTCCCGCCCGCCCTCCGCCGCCTCGCCGTCCTGGCCGGTTTCCTGGCCGGGCCGCAGCCGCGTGTCGCCCTGCGGCTCGCGCGGCTCGGCGCCGTTGGCGTGCTGCTGCGGCTGCTGCCGGGGCTGCGGGGCCTGGAGCGCCGCACCTCCGGTGGTCCGGAACAGCTCGTCGGCGCCCGGCAGGGTCACTCGGCGTGGCACCGGGCGAGCACCTCCCTGGCGAGTTGGCGATAGGCGGCGGCGCCGACGGAGTTGGAGGCGTAGGTGGTGATCGGCTCGCCGGCCACGGTGGTCTCCGGGAAGCGCACGGTCCGGCCGATCACGGTGTGGAAGACGTGCTCGTCGAAGGCCTCGACCACCCGGGCCAGCACCTCGCGGCTGTGCACGGTCCGCGAGTCGTACATGGTGGCGAGGATGCCGTCGAGTTCGAGTTCGGGGTTGAGCCGCTCGCGGACCTTCTCGATGGTCTCGGTGAGCAGCGCGACCCCGCGCAGCGCGAAGAACTCGCATTCCAGCGGCACGATCACCGAGTGCGCCGCGGTGAGCGCGTTGACGGTGAGCAGGCCCAGCGACGGCTGGCAGTCGATCACGATGTAGTCGTAGTCGGCCATCAGCGGCTTGAGGGCGCGCTGCAGAGTCGATTCCCTTGCCACCTCGCTGACCAACTGCACTTCCGCGGCCGACAGGTCGATGTTGCTCGGCAGCAGGTCCATCCCCGGCACCGCGGTCTTGAGCAGGACCTCGTCCGCCGCGAGCCCGCGTTCCATCAGCAGGTTGTAGACGGTGATGTCGAGTTCCATCGGGTTGACGCCGAGTCCGACGGACAGCGCGCCCTGCGGATCGAAGTCGACCAGCAGCACCCGGCGGCCGTATTCGGCCAGCGCGGCGCCCAGATTGATGGTCGAGGTGGTCTTGCCGACCCCGCCCTTCTGGTTGCACATCGCGACGATCTTCGCCGGGCCGTGGTCGGTGAGCGGGTTGGGGATCGGGAAGTAGGGCAGCGGCCGGCCGGTGGGGCCGACGCGTTCGCGGCGCTGGCGGGCGGCGTCAGGGGCGAGGGTCGCGGCGTACTCCGGATCCGGCTCGTACTCCGCGTCGGGGTCGTAGAACTGACCGTCCTGCAGATCGTGGTCGTCGTTGTATGGCGCCATGGCGTGAGCGGCTTGCATCTCCGCGGTCGTCGTCTCGGCCCGGCGGGACTCGAAGGTGCGGACCGCGACGGAACCGACGGTCATTCCTGGTTGACCACCCCCGGGAGCAAATGTCGACTCATTCACAAGTCGTCTTACCTCCTTGGTGACCAGGAAACTTCTAGACAGGTCGGCGTGACTACAGCCGACGATTCGCGACTCTATGGCGTGTCGGTGGTTCACAGCAACACAATCCGCCGGACACGGCACGATGTGTCGGCAACCGAACACCCGGCTGTCAAGGGCGTAAGCAGATGAACGGCCGGGTCCTGTCGTCACAAGACCCGGCCGGAGATGCAGTGTTGACACGGCCGTGACACGGCGTGTCGCTATCAGCCCAGCAGTGAGCGCAGTTCGACCGCAGCGAGTCCGTGCGCGTCCGCGACCGGACCGTAAACGACCTGTCCCTCGTGGGTGTTGAGGCCGAGGGCGAGCGCCGGGTCGCGGTGCAGCGCCTCGCGCCAGCCGCGGCCGGCGAGTTCGACGACGTAGGGCAGGGTGGCGTTGGTCAGCGCGTACGTCGAGGTGTTGGGCACCGCGCCCGGCATGTTGGCGACGCAGTAGAAGACCGACTCGTGGACGGTGAAGGTCGGTTCCGCGTGCGTGGTGGGCCGGGAGTCCTCGAAGCAGCCGCCCTGGTCGATGGCGATGTCGACCAGCACAGAGCCGGGCTTCATGCGCGACACCAGCTCGTTGGTGACCAGCTTGGGCGCCTTGGCGCCCGGGATGAGCACCGCGCCGACGACCAGGTCGGCGTCCAGCACGGCCTGTTCGAGCGCGAGGGCGTTGGACGCGATGGTCTGCACCCGGTTGCCGAACACCTTGTCGGCCTCACGGAGCTTGTTGACGTCCTTGTCGAGCAGCGTGACGTGGAAGCCGAGGCCGAGCGCGATGGTGGTGGCGTGCCAGCCGGAGACGCCGGCGCCGATGACCACGGCCCGCCCGGACTGCACGCCGGGCACCCCGCCGGGCAGGACGCCGCGACCGCCGGCCGAGCGCATCAGGTGGTAGGCGCCGACCTGCGGGGCGAGCCGGCCGGCCACCTCGGACATGGGGGCGAGCAGCGGCAGCCGGCGGTCGGCGGTCTCGACCGTCTCGTACGCGATGGCGGTGGTGCCGGACTCCAGCAGCGCGTCGGTGCACGCGCGGGAGGCCGCGAGGTGCAGATAGGTGAAGAGGGTCTGGCCCTTGCGCAGCCGGTGGTATTCCTCGGCGACCGGCTCCTTGACCTTGAGCAGCAGGTCGGCGGCGGCCCACACCGCGTCGGCGGTGCCGAGGATGGCCGCACCGGCCGCCACGTACTCCGCGTCGGGGATGGACGAGCCGTGGCCCGCGCCCTCCTCGACGACGACCTGGTGTCCGCCTCGTACGAGTTCGTGCACGCCGGCCGGGGTGATGGCCACGCGGAACTCGTTGTTCTTGACCTCGCGGGGGATGCCCACCTTCACGTCGATCACGGTCCTTGCACTGAGGGATAACCGGCAGGAATGTCCTGACATGCTGCGGATTGGCATGACACATCGGACCTGACCGCGTTGTGCGCGGCGATGCCCAGTCTAGTGAAGGAAGAGCCGCTGTCCAGCCTTACAAAGTGGCTGGTTCTCACCGGAGCATTGACAGTTTCGTAGGCTGACGACGGATTCCACCCAGCATGGAACGGTCACCGGCGCATTGCCGTGACGTCACGGCCAGGGGAATTCAACCGGTCTGCGCACCCCGGCTGCCCAGGCTTTTCGCGCTCTCCCGCTGCAATCGCGCGCCCTCCGGATCGCCCAGCCGGTCGAGCAGGTCGGCGAACCGCAGCAGCAGCGCCGCCTCCAGCCTGCGGTCCGCCGCCTGCCGTGCCCAGTACAGCGCGTCGCGGCAGCTGCGTACGGCGTCCTCGGGGCGGCCGGCGAACTCCTGGACCCGGGCCGCCTCGGCCAGCGCGCGGGCCTGGGAGGGCAGGTCGCCGAGCCGTTTGCTCAAGCCGGCCGCCGTCCGCCACTCGCGCAGCGCGGGCCCGTACTGGCCGGTGTACGTCAGCAGGGCGCCGATCCTGCCGTGCAGCCTGGCCTGGTCGGCGAGTTCGCCGCCGGCCTGGCGCAGGGAGAGGGCGCGGCCGTACCAGTCGAAGGCCCGCCCGGGGTCGTGCCGCTCCATGTACGTGCCGCCCAGCGCCTCCAGGACCCGGCCCTCGGCCTGCCGGTCGTCGCAGGCGCGGGCCGCGCCCAGGGCCAGCCGGTAGCGGTCCAGCGCGCGGTCGGTGCGGCCCGCGCCCGCGTCGAGGTCGCCGAGGTTGATCAGGGCGGCGGCCTGTTCGCGCAGCAGCCCGCGGCGCTCGGCGACGTCGAGCACCAGGGAGTGCAGCTCGTAGCGCTCGGCGGCCATCGCGTCGCCGCCGGGGAAGGCCGCCAGCGCCCGGACCAGGGCGGCCACCAGGCGGCGGGCGAGGGTGTCCAGCTCGCCGTCGGCCACCGCGGAGCGCACCGCGGCCAGCAGCGCGGGCAGCCGGGTCTCCAGCCAGCCGGCCGCCGCGGCGGCGGTGTCGAACCGCAGCAGGGCCGGCATGCCCTCCTCGACCGGCTCGCCGGCCAGCGCCGCCCGGCAGGACAGCAGCAGCCGTACGGTCCGCTCCAGCATCCTCGCCCGGGCCAGCCGCACCTCCTCCGGGCGCTCGGCCCCGGCGAGCAGCGCGGCCAGCATCGGCTCCAGGCACCCCGGCACCCGGTACTGCGGCGCCGCGCCCGCGAGCAGCCCGCCGCGTACGAAGTCGTCCAGCGTCCCGCGCGCCGCGTCCACCGCGCAGCCGGCCAGCGCGGAGGCCCCCTGCGCGTCCACCGCCCCCGCGGGCGCCAGCACGAGCAGCCGGAGCAGCCGGGCAGCGGCGGCGGGCAGCGAGTCGTAGGCGAGCCGGAAGGCCCGCACCAGCTCGCCCGCCGGGGGCGCGGGGCGCGGCTCCGAGGCCCCGGCGGGGGGCGTGAAAGGCGCCGCGGGGATCTCGCGCAGGCGCGTGAAGGCGTCGGCGAAAGAGGCGCCGGGGCGGCCGGCGAGCCAGGCGGCGGTCAGCCGCAGCGCGGTGGGGTGGCCGGCGAGTTCCTGGACCAGGGTCTCGGCGCCGCGCGGGTCGCAGCCGACCCGGGTGTCGCCGATCGTCGCGGCCAGCAGCCGTACGGCGGACGGGGTGTCGAGCCCGCCGAGCGTGCAGGGACGCACGTCGGGGACGCCGGACAGCGGACCGCCCGAGGTGGCCACGACCAGGCTGTCCGCGGCCTCGGGCAGCAGCGCGGCCAGTTGCGCGGCCTGCACCACGTCGTCCAGGACCAGCAGCAGCCGCCGCCCGGCCATCGCCTCGCGCAGGTCCGCGGCGCCGCCGCCCAGCGCCCGCAGCAGCCCGCGGGCGACCTGCTCGACCGGTACCGGCGTGCCCTCCGCGCTGGTCAGCCGGACGAAGTACCGGCCGTCGGGGTAGCGCGCCACCACGTCGGCGGCGAGCCGCAGCGCCAGCGCGGTCCGCCCGGTGCCCGGCCGCCCGGCCACCAGCAGCACCCGGGCGGCGGTCCGCCCGGCGCCGCCGAGCCCGGCCCTGTCGATGTCGGCCAGCAGTTCGGCCAGCTCCCGCCCCCGCCCGACGAAGTCCGCGGGCGGCGGCGGCAGGACCGTCACCCCGCCGTCGCCCGGCCGGGCCCCGCTCTCCCCCGCCGGTGCGGCGGGGGGCCGGTCGGGGCGCGGGGCAGCGGGGTCCGAGTGGAGGGACTGGTCTGTCACGGGCCACGCTCCCGGCCGGGTCGGTGCTGCCGTTGCGGCTACGGCGATGAGCGTAGTTGACGCGAGGAGTCCCGCGCCGGGGACTTCGGCGTCACGTGGCGGATGGCCCCCTCAGGCGGTGAACGGCCGGGCCGGCCAGGGCGACTCGGCCGGGCGCAGCGCGTCCAGGCCCTCCCCGGTGAGCGCGGCATGCAGCGCGAGCACGCCGACGACCAGGCAGTTGTTGTGCAGGTCGCCGACCAGGGCGCCGCGGACCAGGTCGGCGAGCGGGACCCGGGCCAGCTCCATGTCGGCCTCCTCCTCCGCGACCTCGAAGCGCTCGCCCTCGGCCTCGGCGACCCCGCGGGCCAGGAAGATGCGTACGGCCTCGTCGCAGCCGCCCGGCGTGGTGTACACGTCGGTGAGCACCCGCCAGTCGTCGGCCTTGACGTGCGCCTCCTCGTACAGCTCGCGCTGGGCGGCGTGCAGCGGGTTCTCGCCGGGGATGTCGAGCAGGCCGGCCGGGATCTCCCAGAGCTTGTGCCGCACCGGGTGCCGGTACTGCCGCAGGACCAGCACCCGGTCCTCGTCGTCGAGGGCGAGGACGGCGACCGAGCCGGGGTGGACCTGGTAGTCGCGGGTCGAGGTGGTCCCGTCGGGCATGACGACCTCGTCCGTGCGGACGCTGGTCTTCTTGCCGGTGAAGGGCGTGGCGGTGGCCGTGACCCGCCACTCCTCCGGGGTGTCCTTGAGCATGCTGCGCCTTCCGGGAGCAGTGGGCGTGGGGATACGGGGTCAGGCGGTGCGGCGCTCGACCGCCGCCTTGACCAGCCCGGCGAACAGCGGGTGCGGCCGGGTCGGGCGGGACTTCAGCTCGGGGTGCGCCTGGGTCGCCACCAGGTAGGGGTGCACATCGCGCGGGTATTCCACGTATTCGACCAGTTTGTTGTCGGGGGACGTGCCCGAGAAGACCAGGCCCGCGGACTTCTCCAGGTCGGCGCGGTAGGCGTTGTTGACCTCGTAGCGGTGCCGGTGCCGCTCCTCGACGTAGGGCTGGTCGCCGTAGACCTCGCGGACGATGGAGCCCTCGGCGAGCTTGGCCGGGTAGGTGCCGAGCCGCATCGTGCCGCCCAGGTCGCCCTTGCCGCCGACGATGTCGAGCTGCTCCGCCATGGTGGAGATCACCGGGTGGGCGGTCGCCGGGTCGAACTCGGTGGAATTGGCGTCGGCGATGCCGGCCAGGTTGCGGGCCGCCTCGATGACGATGCACTGCAGGCCGAGACACAGCCCGAGCAGCGGGACGCGCTGCTCGCGGGCGTAGGTGATCGCCGCGACCTTGCCCTCGACACCGCGGTCGCCGAAGCCGCCGGGCACGCAGACCGCGTCCACGTCGGCGAGCTGTTCCGCGGCGCCCGCCGGGGTCTTGCAGTCGTCGGAGGTGACCCACTTGATGGTGACCTTGGCGTTGTTGGCGAAGCCGCCGGCGCGCAGCGCCTCGATGACCGACAGATAGGCGTCGGGCAGGTCGATGTACTTGCCGACCAGCGCGACCTTCACCTCGTGGGCGGGTTCGTGCACCCGCCGGAGCAGGTCGTCCCACTGCGCCCAGTCCACATCGCGGAAGGGCAGGTCCAGCCGGCGGACGACGTAGGCGTCCAGGCCCTCGGTGTGCAGCACCTTGGGGATGTCGTAGATGGACGACGCGTCGATCGCGGCCACGACCGCATCCTCGTCCACGTCGCACATCAGCGAGATCTTCCGCTTGATGGCGGTCGGCACCTCGCGGTCGGCGCGCAGCACGATCGCGTCCGGCTGGATGCCGATGTTGCGCAGCGCGGCCACCGAGTGCTGGGTGGGCTTGGTCTTCAGCTCGCCGGACGGGCCGATGTACGGCAGCAGCGAGATGTGCACCACGAAGACGTTGTCCCGGCCGACCTCGTGGCGGACCTGGCGGACCGACTCCAGGAACGGCAGCGACTCGATGTCGCCGACGGTGCCGCCGACCTCGGTGATCACGACGTCCACGTCATCGGCGGCCATCCGCCGGATACGGGACTTGATCTCGTTGGTGATGTGCGGAATGACCTGCACGGTGTCGCCCAGGTACTCGCCGCGCCGCTCCTTGGCGATGACGGTCGAGTACACCTGGCCGGTGGTGACGTTCGCCGAGCCGGCCAGGTTGACGTCGAGGAAGCGCTCGTAGTGGCCGATGTCGAGGTCGGTCTCGGCGCCGTCCTCGGTGACGAAGACCTCACCGTGCTGGAACGGGTTCATGGTGCCCGGGTCCACGTTCAGATACGGGTCGAGCTTCTGCATGGTGACCCGCAGGCCGCGTGCCTTGAGCAGCGCGCCGAGACTGGAGGCGGTCAGTCCCTTGCCGAGCGAGGAGGCCACACCACCGGTGACGAAGATGTGCTTGGTCGTCGTGGATTTCGGCGCAATTGCCAAGAGGGGGCTCCCGTGGTCGCGAGTGAGGGTCGGGACGGTGCTCGTACGGGGAGCGCCGTCGCGGCGGTTCAGTGGTTCAGCCCACCGGCCCACGGGCTACCAGGGTATCAGCGCGGCCGGGCCGCCATCGCAGGCGGCACGGGCGACCGGCGGCTTTCGCCCCGCTGCGCCGCTCCCGGGCGGGTACGTCCCGATGTCGCCGGCGCCCGCGGCGGCCGTCCCGGGCGGGTACGTCCGGTGTGCCGGGACTGCACCCGGCCGGCTGAGCGAAGATCGCCGAGACGGGCACATCCGGCCACCCGGACGACGTATCCTTCACGGACGCATTGATGCGAGCCGGCCGGCACGGCACCATCCCGCCCGCTCCCGGATCATGAGCTCGTCGAATATCCCCAGACCGCAAGACCGCCCCAGGACGTGGGGCGGCGCCGTCATTTCGACTGGAGTCGCACGTGGCCGGGCGTATCGAGGACTACGCACTCATCGGTGATATGCAGACCGCCGCACTGGTCTGCCGGGACGGCACGGTCGATTGGCTGTGCCTGCCGAGGTTCGATTCACCGGCGGTTTTCGCCGGGCTGCTGGGCACCGAGCAGCACGGTTTCTGGCGTCTCGGCCCGGCCCACCCGGCCGCCGCCGAGCCGCCGAACTCGACCCGCCGCCGCTACCGCGGCGACTCGCTCGTACTGGAGTCCGAGTGGGACACCCCGCGCGGCACGGTCCGGGTCATCGACTTCATGCCGCCGCGCGACGGCGCCCCGCAGGTGATCAGGATCGTGGAGGGGGTCAGCGGCCGGGTGCCGATGTGCTCCTCGCTGCGGATGCGCTTCGCGTACGGCCAGGTGGTGCCGTGGGTGCACAAGGTCGGCGACCGCACGGTCGCGGTGGCCGGCCCCGACTCGGTGTGGCTGGACACCGAGGTCGACACCTACGGCAAGGACCTGACGACCTACTCGGAATTCACCGTCGCACCCGGTGACCGGGTCGCCTTCACCATCAGCTGGGAGCCCTCCCACAAGCCGCAGCCCTCGCTGCCCGATCCGGAGGGGTCGCTGACCGCGACCGAGGACTTCTGGCGGGCGTGGGTCGAGCAGTGTACGTACACCGGGCCCTACCGCGAGGCGGTGGTGCGCTCGCTGATCACTCTCAAGGCGCTGACCTACGGTCCGACCGGCGGAATCGTGGCCGCGCCGACGACATCGTTGCCAGAGGACATCGGCGGGGTCCGCAACTGGGACTACCGCTTCACCTGGCTGCGGGACGCCGCGATCACCCTGTCCTCGCTGCTGCGCACCGGCTACCGCGAGGAGGCGCAGGCCTGGCGCGAGTGGCTGCTGCGGGCGGTGGCCGGCGACCCGGAGAACCTGCAGATCATGTACGGCATCGCCGGCGAACGCGAGCTGGGCGAGAACGAGCTGCACTGGCTGCCCGGCTACGAGGGCTCCACCCCGGTACGCATCGGCAACGGCGCCGCGCACCAGCTCCAGCTGGACGTCTACGGCGAGGTCACCGAGGCGCTGCACCTGGGCCATATGACCGGCCTCGCCCGCAACGACTACGCCAGCGTGCTCCAGCTCAAGCTGATCCGCTACCTGGAGAAGCACTGGAACGAGCCCGACGAGGGCATCTGGGAGGTACGCGGCCCGCGCCGGCACTTCGTGCACTCCAAGGTGATGGCCTGGGTCGCGGTGGACCGCACGGTCAAGCTCATCGAGTCCGGCGAGGTCGACGGGCCGCTGGAACGCCTCAAGGACCTGCGCGACGAGATCCACTACGACGTGTGCGAGAAGGGCTACGACCGGGAGCGCAACACCTTCACGCAGTCCTACGGCTCGCGCGAGCTGGACGCCTCGCTGCTGCTGATCCCGCAGATGGGCTTCCTGCCGCCGGACGACAAGCGGGTCATCGGCACCATCGAGGCGATCCAGCGGGAGCTGTCCACCGAGGACGGCTTCGTGCTGCGCTACCCGACCTCCAGCGGCGACACCAGCGGCGACGACAACCTCGACGGACTGCCCGGCGACGAGGGCGCCTTCCTGGCCTGCTCCTTCTGGCTCGCCGACGACCTGGCGATGATCGGCCGGGTGGAGGAGGCGCGGCGGCTGTTCGAGAAGCTGCTCGTGCTGCGCAACGATCTGGGGCTGCTCGCCGAGGAGTGGGACCCGCGCCGCAAGCGCCAGGTCGGCAACTTCCCGCAGGCGTTCAGCCATGTGCCGCTGATCGACACCGCGCTGCGGCTGACCGCGGCCGGCGCCTTCCGGGCGTGAACCGCCGCAGGGCGTGAGCCGTCCCGGGGCCGCGTGCCCTACGGCCGGGTGAGTTCGTCGTAGACGCTGAGCACCTGGGCCACCGTGTCGTCCTCGGTGGGCCAGGTGGCGGCCTGGGCGCGGCCCGCGATGGACAGCGCGGCCCTGCGGTCGGGGTCGGCCAGCAGGTCGGTGACCGCGGCGGCCAGGGCCTGCGGGTCGCCGTAGGGGACCAGGACGGCCGCGTCGCCGACCAGTTCGCGCATCCCGCCGACGTCGGTGGCGACCAGCGGCACCCCCGCGTGCAGCGCCTCCTGGGCGATCAGCGCGCGGGCCTCCCAGCGGCTGGGCAGCACCACCAGGTCGGCGGCGGTCAGCAGGTCGGGGACGTCGTCGCGGCAGCCCAGCAGCAGCACCGGCAGCCGCCCGGCCTCGATACGGCGCTCCAGCGCGGCCCGCTGCCCGCCCTCGCCCGCCACGGCCACCAGCGGTGCCGGGTCGAGCGCCGACCACAGCGCGGCGGCGTCCAGCAGCAGGTCGTAGCCCTGCCGCGGTTCGAGCCTGCCGACCGCCAGCAGCAGCGGACGGTCGAGGGCGCCGTGGTCGGCCCTGGTCCTGCGCCGGTGCCGCTCGCCCTCCCCCGGCGGCTTGGGCGGCCGGCCCACCGGACGCGGTACGGCGGCCGGCGCGAACCGTACGTCCTTGCCGCCGAGGCGGCGCGCCCGGTCGACCAGGTCGGACGACACCCCGAGCACGACGGTGGCGCCGCGCACCGCCCGGCGCTCCAGCCAGCGCAGCACCAGGCCCCGGCCGCCCGCCGCGGGGGCGCCGCCGTGCCAGGTCACGACCAGCGGGACGCCGCGTCCGCCGAGCGCGACGGCGGCGAGGAATCCGGCCCACAGGCCGTGCGCGTGGACCACGCCCGCGCCGTTGAAGGCGGCCCGCAGCGCGCCGACCACCGGCGCGTCGGCCGCGGTGGCGCGGCGGCGGCCCAGGTCGACCGGGACGAAACGGGCGCCGGTCGTGCCGAAGGCGTAGTGCGCCTCGGCCGCGGGCGGGCCGCACACGGTCACCTCGACACCCCGCGCCACCAGTCCGCCGACCAGTGAGCTGACGTGTGCTCCCGCCGTCGTGCCGAGGACATGCACGGCGTGCAGCTGCCCTGCGAAGGGGTCGGAGGTGCTGCTCACGCGGGGTACTGCTCCTGACTCGGGCACGGTCTGCGGCGGGTACGGCCAGTCCAGGATGCCAGGCCGCGCAAGTCGCGGAGCAGGCACGGGCGGTGTCGGACCGTCTCATCCGCGCCACGGATCACCCGTACGGGTGGATCACCCGGCCCCAGGAGTCGGCGTGGCGCACCCCGGGAGCCTTCCACAACCGCTCGGCGAAGGAGATCCGGTCGCCCGCCGCCGCCATCGCGACCAGCGCCGTGGCATGCAGCAGCAGCCCGGTCCTGCCGTTGGCCACGGCAACGGCGGCGCCCAGCGCGGCGCCGAGCGCGTGGGCGCCCGCGTCGCCCAGCATCGTGCGCTCGCTCACGTCGTCGCGCAGCACCGCGGCGGCGGCCCCGACGGGTGCGGCGGCCAGCAGGGCCGCCGGGCCGCGGCGCAGCAGGCCGGGGGCGCCGACCGCGATCACCGCCTTGGCCGCGCGGCCGGGCCGCACGTCCAGGAGGTTCACCGCGTGGGCGCTGCCGGCGATCACCACGCCGGCCAGCAGCTGGTCGGCAGGGTGCGACTTGAGCAGGGCGCCGGCGGCGAGGCCCGCGGCGCCTATGCCGAGCAGTTTCACCGCGCCCGAGGTGAAGCGGCGCTCGCGCAGCGCCGCCAGGTGGGCGCCGAATCCTCTTTCCCCGGGCGAGCCGTGCTGGTCGTCGTACGCCCCGCAGGCCCCGGCCGCCAGCGCGGCGCCGACCGCGGCGAGCCGGGTACGCAGCGCCAGGCCGCGGGCCGCGGCCACCGCTGTGGCCGCACCTGCCGCGGCGGCCAGGCCGCCGTACAGCTCGACCCCGCGGCCGGCGTAGTTCGTCCGGCGCCACATCCGCGGTTCGACCGGCGGTCTGCGCCGCAGCTGCGCGTACGCGACCCGGGTGGCCCCGGCCGCGGCCAATCCGACGGACAGCCGCCCGCTCTTTGCCTCCACCATCGACTCCCCCGCTCCCCCGCACACTTGCCCACCCCTCCCCTCCCCCAACCCCAGAGCACTTCCCTCCGAGGGTGCGCGGGTTCTGACGGCTCCCCTGCGCCGCCGCCGCGCTCCCCCTCCGTGCCCGGGGTTCCCGGCGGCCCCCCTCCCGGCAGAAACTGCGCTTCCCGCCCGGGCGCGGGGGTTCCGACGGCCTCCCTCGCGGCAGGGGCTGCGCTCCCCCCGGGTGCGGGGGTTGTGCGGTCCCTTACGGCACGGCGTGCCCACCCAGGGGCGCGAGGAACAGCGCGGGCAACCACCCACCGCCCGGTGGCCCGGAGCACACCGAACGCCCCCACCCGGCCGGCAACCACCCGCGCCCCGGCGGGGGCTCGGCCCCGCCGCACAGGACAACCACCAGGGGCGCGAGGAACGGCGCGGGCAACCACCCACCGCCCGGTGGCCCGGAGCACACCGAACGCCCCCACCCGGCCGGCAACCACCCGCGCCCCGGCGGGGGCTGAGCGCACCGCTACGGGGCTTCGCCCCAGCCGAAGAGGGCGCGGCGCTGGCCGCAGAGTCAGCGGGAGGTTCTGGCGGTAGCCAGAAGCTCCTCGGCATGGGCCCGCGCCAGCACAGAATCGTCCTGGCCCGCAAGCATGCGGGACAACTCGCGGATGCGGTCCTCGCCCTCCAGGACGGTGACACCGCTGCGGGTGACGGACCCGTCGCTGGTCTTCTCGACCAGGAGCTGCCGGTCGGCGAACGCGGCGACCTGCGGCAGGTGGGTGACCACGACGACCTGGGCGGTGCGGGCCAGCCGCGCGAGGCGGCGCCCGACCTCGACCGCCGCCTTGCCGCCGACCCCGGCGTCCACCTCGTCGAAGAGATACGTCGGCACCGGGTCGGACCCGGCGAAGACCACCTCGACGGCGAGCATCACCCGGGACAGCTCACCCCCGGACGCGCCCTTGGCGATCGGCCGGGCAGGGCTGCCGGGATGCGGGGCGAGCAGCAGCTCGACCTCGTCCGCGCCGGACGGCCCGTAAGCGACGGCCCGCCCCCCGATCTCGATGCCCGATTCGGCATCCACCGCTTCGGTCTGCCGGATGGCGACGGTGACCCGGGCGTGCGGCATCGCCAGTTCGGCCAGCTCGGCGGTGACGGCGACGGCGAACCGCTCGGCGGCCTCGGTCCGCAGGTCGGTGAGCTGCTGGCCCAGGCCGCTCAGCTCGGCGCGCAACGCGTCCCGCTCCGCGGTGAGTCCGCTGATGCGGTCGTCGTCGCCCTCCAGCTCGGCCAGCCGTGACCCGCTCTGCCCGGCCCAGGCGAGCACCGCGTCGATGTCGGTGCCGTATTTGCGGACCAGGTGCGCGAGGACGGCCCGGCGTTCCTCGACCGCGGCGAGCCGCAGCGGGTCGGCGTCCAGCTTGTCGGCGTAACCGGCGAGTTCGCCCGCCACGTCGCCGAGCAGGATGCCCACCTCGCCCAGCCGCCCGGCGAGCGCGGCCAGGTCGGGGTCGTGCGCGGCGACCGAGTCCAGGGCGCGCTGGGCGCCGGCGACCAGCGTGCCGGCCTCCACGCCCTCGGGGTCCTCCGGATTTCCGGCCAGCGCCGCGTGCGCGAGGGTCGCGGCGGAGGCCAGCGCTTCGGCGTGCCCGAGGCGCTCGGCCTCGGCGGCGAGGTCGGCGTCCTCCCCGGGCAGCGGCTCGGCCGCGGCGATCTCCTCGACGCCGAAGCGCAGCAGATCCGCCTCCTGTGCGCGTTCCCTGGCCCGGGTGGTCAGCTCGGCCAGTTCCGTGGCGATATCGCGCAGCCTGCGGTAGGCGGCACCGTACTTCTCCAGCGCCGCGACGACGCCGGGCCCGGCGTAGCGGTCCAGTGCCTCGCGCTGCCTGGCCGGCCGCAGCAGGCCCTGCTGGTCGGTCTGGCCGTGCACCGCGACCAGGTCGTCGGCGAGTTCGCCGAGCAGCCCGATCGGGACCGTACGGCCGCCGAGGTGCGCCCGGGAGCGGCCTTCCGCCGACACCGTACGGCTGATCAGCAGCGCGCCGTCGTCGAGTTCCGCGCCCGCCTCCTGGGCGCGGATCGCGGCGCGCGCGTCCGGCGCCATCGTTATCCGGCCCTCGACGACCGCCGCAGCGGCGCCGATCCGCACCAGGGCGGGGTCGGCCCGGCCGCCCAGCAGCAGGCCGAGGCTGGTCACGACCATGGTCTTGCCCGCGCCGGTCTCACCGGTCACCGCGGTGAAGCCGGGTGACAGTTCCACCACGGCGTCCTCGATGACTCCAAGCGACCGGATCCGCATTTCCTCCAACACGGATACGACCATACGAGGTTTCCCGGCCCCGGCGCGACGCCCGCCGCCGAGCGACGCCCTTTCACCCCGCCATGCGCCAGTGCCGCGGCCCTAGCGGGGGGCGCCGCGCCAGCCCGCCACCGGGAGGGCGAACTTCGCCACCAGGCGGTCGGTGAAGGAGGCGTGGTGCAGCCGGGCCAGCCGGACCGGGACGGCGCCGCGCCTGACCTCGACCCTGGCCCCCGCGGGCAGTTCGACCGTACGGCGGCCGTCGCACCACAGCACGCCGTTGGGCGTCTCCGGCTGCACCTCGACGGCGAGCACCGAGCGCGGCGAGGTCACCAGCGGCTTGGCGAACAGCGCGTGCGCGCTGATCGGGACCATGAGCAGCGCCTCGACCTCCGGCCAGACCACGGGGCCGCCGGCCGAGAAGGCGTACGCGGTGGAGCCTGTCGGGGTCGCGCAGACGACGCCGTCGCCGCCGAAGCGGGACACCGGGCGGCCGTCGACCTCGGTGACGACCTCCAGGACCCGCTCCCTCGACGCCTTCTCGACGGAGGCCTCGTTGAGCGCCCAGTCGGTGTGCACGATGCGGCCGTCGTTGCGTACCAGCACATCGAGGGTCATCCGCTCCTCGACTTCGTACTCCCGGGTGACGACCCGGTCCACGACCTTGTCGAGATCGTCGCGTTCCGCCTCGGCGAGGAAGCCGACCCGGCCGAGGTTGACGCCCAGCAGCGGCACGCCCGAGGCGCGGGCGAACTCCGCGCCCCGCAGCAGTGTCCCGTCCCCGCCCAGCACGATGATCAGCTCGCAGCCCTCGACCGCCTCGGGGCCGGCCACGTCGACCTGCTCCACGGCCTCGGGCAGCGGCAGGTCCACGGCCTCGTCGGCGAGCAGCCGCACACCGATCCCGCAGCGCAGCAGGCCCTGGACGACCCGCTCGGCGCTGCGGATCGCGGCGGCCCTGCCGGTGTGGGTCAGCAGGAAGACGGTACGGTCCTCTACGTCGCTCTTGATGGTCACCGGTTCGGCCCCTCCGCCACAGCACGGTCGACATCGGCCGGGTCCAGTACGGGCGCACCGGCGCGCAGCCACAGAAAATATTCCACGTTCCCCGAAGGGCCGGGCAACGGGCTCGCGGTCACCCCGAGCACGCCGAGGCCCAGCTCCGCCGCCTGCCCCGCGACCTTCGTCACGCATTCGGCCCGCAGCTGCGCGCTGCGGACCACCCCGCCGCTGCCCAGCCGCTCCCGGCCCACCTCGAACTGCGGCTTGACCATCAGCACGAGGTCCGCGTCCGGCGCGGCGCACCGCACCAGCGCCGGCAGCACCAGGCCGAGCGGGATGAACGACAGGTCCCCGACGACCACGTCGACCGGCTCGCCGTCGATGTGCTGAAGCGTCAGCTCACGGACATTGGTGCGGTCCTTGATGACGACCCTCGGGTCGCTCTGCAACGACCAGGCGAGCTGGCCGTAGCCCACGTCGACCGCGACCACCTGCGCCGCGCCCGCCCGCAGCAGGACATCGGTGAAGCCGCCGGTGGAGGCGCCCGCGTCCAGCGCCCTGCGGCCCTCGACCGCCAGGCCCAGGGGCTGGAACGCGGCCAGCGCGCCGGCCAGCTTGTGGCCGCCGCGCGACACGTAGTCGGGGCTGCCTTCGTCCTCGGCCACCACGACGGCGGCCGAGGTCTCCACCTGCGTGGCGGGCTTCGTGGCGGTCGCACCCCCCACCGTCACCCGGCCCGCGGCGATCAACTGGCTTGCGTGCTCCCGCGAGCGCGCGAGTTTCCGGCGCACCAGCTCGGCGTCGAGTCGGCGTCGTGCCACTGCCACGTACCGTTCAGCTCCTGTTCTCGTCCAGCGCGGCGAGCGCGTCGCGCAGCCCGCGGTGCACATCCTCGTACACCTCGATGTGCGACTGCGTCGGCATTTCATCGGCGTCGGCGAGGCGGCTGGTCGCCGCGTCGACCTCAGCATTCCCCGTGGGGGCGACCGTCACCCCCAACGGCTCGGGGCGCGCGGATGCCTCCCCGGGGTGCGCGGCCCCGGTCTCGCCGCCGTACGCGCCTGCTGGGGCGGTGGGCTCACTCATCACCGGTGACGTCCGGTGACGCGGTCTTCTTTGCGGCGGACTTCTTCGCCGCGGTCTTCTTGGCGACGGTCGCCGGGGTGGCCTTCTTCGCGGCGGTGGTGCCGCCGGCCTCCGCGGCCGTCTTCTTCGCGGCCGAGGTGCCGCCGGTCGCGGGCGCGGTCTTCTTCGCGCCGGCCGCGGTGGTCTTCTTCGCCGCGGACTTCTTGGCACTGGCCGTGCCGCCGGGCGCGGCGGCCGTCTTCTTCGCCGCGGCCGTCCCGCCGACCGCGGCCGCGGTCTTCTCCGTGGCGGTCGTCCCGCCGGGCGCGGCGGCCGCCTTCTTCGCGCTGGTCGTGCCGCCGGCTGCGGGCGCGGTCTTCTTCGCGGCCGGTGTACCGCCGGTCGCGGACGCGGTCTTCTTGGCAGTCGGCGTGCCGCCGGCCGCGGTGGTCCTCTTCGCGGCCGGCGCCTTCTTCACCGCGGGCGTCGGCGCCATCTGCCCCGTCGCCGCGGTCTTCTTGGCTGCCGCGGTCTTCTTGGTCGCCGTGGTCTTGTGGGCGGCAGCCGACTTGGTGGTGGTGGCCTTCTTCGCCGCGGCGGTCTTACGGGCTGCGGGCGCCGCCTTCTTCGCGGCCGGGGCGGCGGACTTCTTCGCGGGCGCCGCCTTCTTCGCCGCCGGGACGGTCTCCTTGGCGGTCGCGGACTCGGCTGGCTCGGTCTCGACCGGCACGCGCTGGACCGGCGGCGCGGGATCGGAGGGCGCGCCCTTGGGCTCAGCGGGAGCCGCGCCGGCACCGGCACGGGCGCCGTCGTCGTCGGAGTCGGTCGACTCCAGGTTGCGGATGCGGCGTTCGAGCGTTTCCAGCACGACGCCGACCTTCGTCACCTCGTCGGCGAGCCGGCCGACCCGGCTCATGGTCTTGTCGACCTCCTCGCGGATCAGCCCGACCAGCAGGTCGCGGTTGGCCCGTCCGGTGGCCATCAGTTCGTCGGCGAGAGTCTGCACCTCCGCCGGGATGGCGGAATTGATCTTCCGCTGCACGGCATCGACGTCGATGCCGGTCTGGTCGAGCAGCTCCCTGGCCGCGTCGACCGTACGGCGGCGGGTGGCCTCGGTCAGGCCGCCCGCGATCTGCAGACAGGTACGCAGCGCGTCCCGCATCGCTCTCACTCCTCGCCTCGCCGTTGACACATCGTTCACCCGGCGGACCGCGCGGCGGACCACCGTGGTCATGACGCTACCGCCTTCCGCCGCCACAGCCCGTTGACGGTGCCCTGCGGTACCGTCGTCCGGACGTACCGTCCGACCGGGAGAGACCGCGCCGATGGCCACCATCGAGGAGTGCCGCACCGCACTCGACCAGCTGTCGCTGAACATGGCGCGGGCACAGGGCGACGTCCGTGCCGCCACCGCCTTCGACCGTTCGCTGAGCTGCCGGATCACCGATCTGGACATCACCTTCGTGGGGCGGCTCGCCGACGGGACGATCACCGATGTGGTCACCGTGCCCGGCACACCGGCCGACAAGGCGCAGATCCGGCTGACGATGTCGGGCGACGACCTGGTGGCGATGGTCGGCGGCCAGCTGAGCTTCGCCAAGGCCTGGGGCAGCGGACGGGTCAAGGTCCAGGCGGGCCTGCGCGACGTGATGCGGCTGCGCTCGCTGCTGTGACCGTGCCGGGGGCTCGGCGCCCCCCGCAGCCTGGTCGAGTCGTGCGCGACCGCGGGCCGTCAGGCGCCACCCCGATGGCCCGGAGGCCGCCCATCGCCCGCACTGCTCAGGCTTGAGCGGCCGGGCAAGCCGCCTGCCGCATTGTCGACTTGCCGCAGGCGGTGGCTTGGACGCCGATGACGCGGGAACGGCCGGATATGTCGACACTCGGCTCACACGTGATGACCCGCTGGTCGTCTCCAGGAGTGCCCGGAACCGTCCGCGGTCTTGATCATTCTGTCGACGTATCGGCATTTCGGGCAGTCGTCCAGGCCCTCCCGGGAAGGTCGTCAAGGGGGATGTCGCCTCATCGACGGGCCGACACGGCGGCCGTCGCGCGGCGGCGTTCAGTGCGGGATCACCCAGCGCGGCGCCCAGGTCCCGGGGGCGTCGTGGCCGGCCGCCGTGGCGGCGAGGTGGGCGCGGAGGGTGGCCAGCGCCGGGTGGGGGTTGTCGCGGTGCCAGAGGAGCGAGTGCGGGTAGACCGGCACCGGGTCGGTCACCGGGATGCGGCGCAGGCCGTAGCCGGCGGGCCAGACGAGGCGGGTGGGCTCGCCCATGAAGGTGGCCAGCGCCGGGGTGTCGGCGATGGTGTCGAGGAGCGCGTCGGAGCCGAAGTTGGGGCCGGTCGCCTCGATGGTGAGGCCGAACTCGGCGGCGAGGTCGTCGTAGTAGGCGCCCCACTCGGTACCGGGCACGATGCCGGGCATCCAGATCCGGTGCCCGGCGAGCTGGGCCAGGGGCACCGACCTGGCGCCCGCCAGCGCGTGGGCGGGGCCGGTGAGCAGCTGGAGCGGCTCGTCGACCACCCGGACGGACGCGATGTCCTCGGGGAAGGGCCGGCCGGGCGCGGCGACCGCGCGGAAGGACGCGTCGATCGCTCCGGACCGGATGGCGGCGACGGCCGTCTCGATCTCGAACAGCATCACCACGTCGAGGTCGATGTCGGGGTGTGCGCGGTGGAAGCCGCGCAGCAGGCCCGATTGCGCGCTGCGCGAGGCGATCACGTCGACGCGCAGCGGGCGGCGGCCGGCACCCACGGACGCGCCGGCCCGCTCGGCGACGCGCAGCAGCTCGCGGGCGTGGGGCAGGAACGCCTGCCCGTCGATGGTGAGTTCGGCGCCGCGCGCGGTACGGGTGAACAGCCGTACCCCGAGGTCGCGCTCCAGCGCGGCGATGCGCTTGGAGACGGCCTGCTGGGTGACCCCCAGCTCGGCGGCGGCCTCCTGGAACTGCCCCGCGTCGGCGGCGGCGGCGAAGGTCCGGACGGTGTCGAGGTCCATGCCGGAGACCCTAAGGGCACAACCATTGGTTGTGGCTGGGTGGCCCCGCGGTTGTTTGATCCCCGGGTACAGGGCTCGCTTTGATACGTCCGATCACGGATCGGTTGTACAGCTGGGCAACGAGGGGGCGGCGGGCATGAAGAGCGGGCACCGGCTGGGGCATCTGCTCGGCCAGCGGCTGGGCTGGCGGTTCGGGTGGCTCTGGGGAGCGTACGGGACCAGCGCGCTCGGTACGTGGCTGGCCTTCGGCGCGTTCCCGGTGATCGCCATCCAGGTGCTGCACGCCGGACCGGCCGAGGCCGCCGCGCTCTCCTCCGTGGGGGTGGCGGTGGGCGCGGTCGTGGCGGTACCGCTCGGCCCGTGGGTGGAATTCCGCCGCAAGCGGCCGGTGCTGGTCGCGATGGACCTGGCGCGGTTCGCGGCACTGCTGACGATCCCCGCCGCGTTCGCGCTCGGCGTGCTCACCTTCGTCCAGCTCCTGCTGGTCTCGGTCGTCGTCGCGGCGGCCGACATCTCCTTCCGCGCGGCCTCCGGCGCGTACCTGAAGACACTGCTGCCGGCCGAGGACCTGCTCGTCGCCAACGCCCGGTTCGAGTCGACGGCCTGGACGACCACGATCGTCGGACCGCCACTGGGCGGCGCCGCGATCGGGCTCCTCGGCCCGGTGGCGACGGTGGTGGCCGACGCGGTCAGCTACCTGCTGTCGGCCCTGGGCATCCGCGCGACGGGCGGGCACGAGCCGCTGCCCGAGCGCCGGGAGGCCGCACGCATGCGGGCCGGGGACCTGCTCGACGGCTGGCGGTACATCCTCGCCGACACGACGCTGCGCCCGCTGCTGTTCAACACCGCCCTTTTCAACGGCCTGGTGATGGCCGCCGATCCGCTGCTGGCCGTCCTGATGCTCGGCCGGCTCGGGTTCGCACCCTGGCAGTACGGCCTCGCCTTCGCCGCGCCCTCGATCGGCGGGCTGCTCGGTTCACGGCTGGCCCGGCCGCTCGCCACCCGGTTCGGGCAGCTCCGGGTCCTGGTCGTGGCCGGAACGCTGCGCGCGCTCTGGCCCGTCGGCCTGGCCTTCCTGGGTCCTGGCACCGGAGGGCTGCTGCTGGTGATGGGCGTCGAGCTCGGGCTCATCTTCTGCTGCGGGGTCTTCAACCCCGTCTACGCCACCTACCGCCTGGAGCGCACCGCGACCGACCGGGTGACCCGCACGCTGTCCGCCTGGGCGGTGACGACCAAGGCCTCGACCGCGCTCCTGACGGCGCTGTGGGGCGTACTGGGTGCCCTGCTCGGCCCGCGTACGGCGATCGGCCTGGCGGGCGTACTCCTGCTGGCGACTCCGCTGCTGCTTCCCCGGCGCCGCCGCGCGGCGGCGCGTCTGTCCGAGCCCGAGCCGGAGCCGAGCCGGACGTGACGGGCCGCCAGGGCGGTGACGGTCGGGGGCCGCCACCGCATCGGGTCGTGCCGCCCTTCACGGTCGGCCTTCACGGTCACCCATCATGGAGGTTAGGTTAGCCTCACCTTATTGATCTCCTTCCGAGCAGAGCGGTGCGCCACCATGAACCTGTCCCCCGCCTCCACGCCGCTGTCGGCCGCCGACGTGAAGAGGGTGAGCTGAGGTCATGGCCGCGCCCACCTACGACTTCTTCCACACCCGTGTGCTGCGCACCCACCGGCTCTCCCCCGGCATGCTGCGGATCGTGCTCGGCGGCCCCGGCCTCGACGCGCTCGTCAGCGGCGGGCGGGACCAGCGGCTCAAGCTCTTCCTGCCGCAGGAGGGGCAGGACGTGCCCGTCCTCCCCGACCTCCTCGACGCCGACTGGTACCCGCGCTGGCGCGCCCTCGACCCGGCGGTGCGCGGCATCATGCGCACCTACACGATTCGGGACGCGCGGCGCGATCCCGTCGAGGTCGACATCGACTTCGCACTGCACGGCGACCTCGGGCCCGCCTCCCGGTGGGCCGCCCGGGCCGTACCGGGTGACCGGCTCACCGTGCTCGCGCCCGTCGTGCCCGACAACGGCGGGGTGGACTTCCAGCCGCCGGGCGACACCGACTGGGTACTGCTGTGCGCCGACGAGACGGCGGTGCCGGCCGTCGCCGGCATCCTGGAGTGGCTGCCGGCCGGCACGGTGGTCAAGGCGTGGATCTCGGTCGGCGATCCCGCGGACCGCATCGACCTCGCCACGAAGTGCGACGCGGAGGTCACATGGCTGACCCGGCCCGCCTCCCTGCCCGCGGCTCTCGCCGCCGCCGCGTTTCCGGCGGGGGCGCCGTATGCGTGGGTGGCCGGGGAGGCGGCGGTCGTCCGGGAGGTCCGCCGGCACCTCGTCGGTGCCCGCGCATTCCCGCGACCTGCGGTCGCCTTCGCCGGCTACTGGCGCGACGGTACGTCCGAGGACGCGCTTCTCCCGGCGACCTGACCCTTCCCCCGGCCGCCCGGATCGCGGGCGGTTCCCCGCGCCCTGGGGTGGTGGCTGCCCGTTTCCACCCGACGGTTCGCCGTGGCTCGTCGGGCGGTTCCCCGCGCCCTTGAGGGGGTGCCACTTGCTGCGGCGTCGCTTCTCTCCCACCGCCGTGGCCGAGCGCCCCGTTCCCCGCACTCCTGAGCGGGTGCCCCGTCCTGTTTTTCCTTTGCCCGCGGCCGCGTCGTGGCTGGTCGCGCAGTTCCTCGCGCCCCCAGGTGATTGCCACTTGCTGCGGCGGCGCTTCTCTCCCGCTGTCGTGGCTGCGCGCGCCGTTCCTCGCGCCCCTGAAAAGCTCGCTTGCCCTCGGCGGAAGAGCCGAGCCCCGTAGGGGCGCGGGGAACGGCGCGGCCAGCCGAGATGGCGCCGCAGGCGAGCACGCACCGCAAGGGGCAATCGCCCAGGGGCGCGGGGAACTGCGCGACAAGCCACGGCGGACCGTCGGGTGGAAACGGGCAGGCACAACCCCCAAGGGCGCGGGCAGCCGGAACCCGCCGCCCATGCGAAGGGCGCCGCACGGGTGCCGTCAGAGGCCCAGGCGGGCCAGCGCCTTGGAGAGGTCGAGGTCGGACGACGCCGACTCGGCGAGGGACCAGGCCGCGCAGCACACCGCTCGGAGGCCGTCGGCCGCCTCGCCGGACCCGGTGAGATCCAGGGAACCGCCCGACGCGGTGGCGGTCCAACCGCCGCAGGTCGCACGGGAGCCGTCCCACTCGACGGACGGGTGAGCGACGAGCAGCCCCCGCAGGTCGGCCGCGACATAGGTCGGCCGGTGGTGCGGCGCGGCCGCGACGAGATCGGCCGGCTTCGTGACCCCGGTCAGGACGAGCAGCGAGTCCACCCCGCCCGCGTACGCCCCCTCGATATCCGTGTCGAGCCGGTCGCCGACCACCAGGGGCCGCTTCGCCCCGGTCCTGAGCACCGTCTCCCGGTGCATCGGCGGCAGCGGCTTGCCCGCCACCTGCGGCGAACCGCCGGTCGCGATCCGTACGACCTCGACGGCCGCGCCGTTCCCCGGCGCGATGCCGCGCGCGCTGGGGATCGTGAGGTCGGTGTTGGAGGCGAACCACGGCACCCCGGCGTTCACCGCGTGCGCCATCTCCGCGAGCTGCGACCAGCGCAGCTCGGGCCCGTAGCCCTGAACTGCCGCCACGGGGCTGTCGTCGGCGGACTCGACCGGCTGGAGCCCGCGTTCGCGCAGCGCCGCGAACAGGCCCTCCCCGCCGACCGCCAGCACCTTCGACCCGGCCGGCACATGGTCGGCGATGAGCCGGGCGACGGCCTGCGCCGAGGTGATGACGTCCTCGGCGTCGGCCGGCACGCCGAGCCGGGTGAGGTGTTCCGCGACCGCCTCCGGGGTACGGGCGGCGTTGTTGGTGACGTAGGCGAGCCGCATCCCGTCGGAGCCGGCCGCGGCCAGCGAGTCCACCGCGTGCGCGATCGCGTCGCCTCCGGTGTAGACGACACCGTCGAGGTCGAGCAGCGCCGTGTCGTACGCGGTGTCGAGCGGCTGGTCGCTGCCGCTCGGACTGGTCCGGTGAGTCATGGGCGGGCTCGCTCCTCGGTATGTCGTCGTCGTCCTGATCATCCCTCATCGCGCCGCCGCACGTAGCATGCGCTGATGAGCACTCCCGGTCCCTACCCCGGACCCGACTCCGGACCCCACCCCGGTCCTGATGGCGAGCAGGGCCTGCGGCTGATCCCCTTCCGCGGCCTGCGGTACGTCGCGGAGCGCGTCGGCAGCCTCGCGGCGGTCACATCGCCCCCGTACGACGTCGTCGTCCGCCCGGACGGACAGCGCCACCTGGAGACGGCCGACCCGTACAACGTCGTCCGCCTCATCCTTCCCGACGCCGAGTCACCGGCCGCCCGGCACCGCAAGGCCGCCCGCACACTCGCCGCCTGGCGCGACGCGGGCGTACTGGCCGCCGACCCGCGCCCCGCGCTGTACGTCTACGAGCAGCGCGACGGCGACCACCTGCAGCGCGGAGTCATCGGCGCCCTGCGGATCACCCCGCCGGAGCGCGGTGTCGTCCTGCCGCACGAGGACGTGATGCCCGGCCCGGTCGCCGACCGCGCGGCCTTGATGCGCGCCACCCACGCCAACCTCGAACCCCTGCTGCTCGCCTACCGCGACGGCGACGCGACGGCCGCCCTCGTCGAGCGCACCGCCGGCACCCGCGAGCCGCTGCTCGCCACGACGACCGAGGACGGCGTGCGCCACCGCCTGTGGTCGCTCACCGACCCGGCGGAGGTCGACGCGATCCGCGCCGACCTGGCAGGCCGCCAGGCCCTGATCGCCGACGGCCACCACCGCTGGGCCACCTACCGCAGGCTGCGGGCCGCGCACCCGCCGGGCACCGCGTGGGACTACGGCCTCGTCCTGCTGGTCGACACCGCCCGCCACCCGCTGCGGGTCCGGGCCATCCACCGGGTGCTGGAACGCCTGCCGCTCGACCGCGCCCTCGACGCCGCCCGCCCGTACTTCCGGGTGCGCGCCCTGCCCGGCCACAGCCTCGGCGAGGCCCTCGGCGCCCTCGCCGACGCCGCGCGGGACGGCAACGCCTTCGTCCTGGCCGGCGACGGCGGCTTCCACCTGCTGGACCGCGCGGACCCGGGCGTGCTCGACCGCCTCGTGCCCGCCGACCGCCCGCCGCAATGGCGGCGCCTCGACGCCGCCGTCCTGCACACCGTGCTGCTCGACCACGTCTGGCGGATCCCCGACTCCCCCGGCTCCCCCGACGAGATCCGCTACATCCACGCGGCCGACGCCGCCGTCGAGCAGGCGGAACGGCACGCGGGCACGGCAGTGCTGATGCACCCGGTACGCGAGCACGTCGTGCTCGAACTCGCCCAGCAGGGCGTGATGATGCCGAGGAAATCGACGTCCTTCGGGCCGAAGCCGGCCAGCGGGCTGGTCATGCGGTGCCTCGACCTGGGCTGACCGGGCTGTCCGAGCCGAAGCGCGCAAAAAAGGAGGGCGGCACCCGCGGTGTGCGGGTGCCGCCCTCCTTGTGTCAGTCCGCCGGACTAGTCCTTGTCGCCCGGTGCGGGCTCACGGAACGGCGAGTCGAGGAATGACGCCGGGTCGGCCTCGTCGGTCAGGTCGGCGTCCTTGCCGTCCGTCTCCTCCGCGTCGTCCTCGTTGTCGTCCGCGTCATCCTCGTCGGCGATGTCCTCGCCTTCGTCCTCGTCCTCGTCCTCATCGTCGGCGGCGTCCTCGTCGTCGCCGGTGACAACGGCGGTGTCGGAGTCCTTCGTGCCGGACGGCTTACCGGCCGCCGCCTCGGGCCCGTCCGTCTCGTCGGTGTCGTCGAAGGCGTCGACGAATTCCACCCCGTCGAGCTGCGCGAGGCGGTCGGACGCGTCGGTGGTGCCGTTCTGGTCGGCCTCCAGCGCCTTCGCGAACCACTCGCGCGCCTCGGACTCCCGGTCCACGGCGAGCAGCGCGTCGGCGTACGCGTACCGCAGCCGCGCGGTCCACGGATGCACGGCGCTGGACGCCAGCTCCGAGCTCTGCAACGTCACGACGGCCGCCTCGGCCTGCCCCAGGTCCTGCCGGGCACCCGCGGCCACCAGGCGCATTTCGACCTGGCCCGCCTTGTCGAGCTTGTGCACCTCGGGCGCGCCCGCCATCTCCAGCGCCCGCTCGGGACGCCCCAGGCCGCGCTCGCAGTCCGCCATCACCGGCCACAGGTCCACCGTGCCGGTCATCCGCCGGGTGGCCCGGAATTCGGCCAGCGCCTCGGCATAACGCTCACTGGCGTACGAGGCAAAGCCTGCCGCCTCCCGTACGGCCGCGACACGCGAGGCGAGCCGCAGCGCGATCCGCGAGTACGCGTACGCCTGCTCGGGCTCCTCGTCGAGCAGCCGGGCGACCATGACCAGGTTGCGCGCCACGTCGTCGGCGAGCGTCTTGGGCAGGCTCATCAGTTCCTGGCGCACGCTCGAGTCGATCTCGTGGCCGGTGACCTCGTCGGGGATGGGCAGCCGGCGGATCGGCTCCCGCTCATCACGCCGCTCGTCCCGGCCGCCCCGGCTCTCGAACCGGCCGCGCCCTTCGACAGCGGGCCGCCGACCGTAGCCGCGGTCGTCGCGGGGACGGTCGTCGTCGCGCCGCGGACCACGGGGACGGTCGTCCCGCCGGTCGTCACGCGGGCGGTCCTCGCGGGGACGGTCGTAACGCGGCCGGTCGTCACGGGGACGGTCGTCGCGGGGACGGTCGTCGCGGCGGAAGCCGCCCCGGTCGTCCTCGCGGCGCGGGCCACGCGGACGGTCGTCGCGCGGACCGTCGTAACGCGGGCGGTCGCCGGCGGGACGGTCGTAGCGAGGCCTGTCATCACGGGCCGGACGGTCATCACGCGGCCGGTCGTAGCGCGGACGGTCGTCACGGGGGCCGTCATGGCGGGGACGGTCGTCCCTCGGCCGGTCATAGCTCGGGCGATCGTCACGGGGACGGTCGTAGCGCGGCCTGTCGTCACGGGGGCCGTTGAAACGCGGGCGATCGTCACGGGGGCCGTTGAAACGCGGGCGATCGTCACGGGGGCCGTTGAAGCGCGGACGGTCCCCACCAGGACGGTCATCCCGCGGACTGTTGAAACGGGGACGGTCGCCACCAGGACGATCGTCGCGGGGACCGTTGAAACGGGGCCGGTCGCCACCGGGACGGTCATCGCGACGGAAGCCACCGCCGCCACCACCGGGACGGTCACCCTCACGACGCGGACCACGCGGACGGTCATCACGCGGACCGTCGTAACGCGGGCGGTCGCCGGCGGGACGGTCGTAGCGCGGCCTGTCATCACGGGCCGGACGGTCATCACGCGGCCGGTCGTAGCGCGGGCGATCGTCGCGGGGACCGTTGAAACGGGGCCGGTCGCCACCGGGACGGTCGTCACGACGGAAGCCACCGCCGCCACCACCGGGACGGTCACCCTCACGACGCGGACCACGCGGACGGTCATCACGCGGACCGTCGTGACGCGGACGGTCGCCACCGGGACGGTCATCACGGGGACCGTTGAAGCGCGGACGGTCCCCACCAGGACGGTCATCGCGACGGAAACCGCCGCCGCCACCGCTGCCACCGCCGGCTGGCCGGTCATAGCGGGGGCGGTCGTTACCGCGGAAGCCGCCACCACCGGGACGGTCGTCGCGGCGGAAGCCGCCACCACTCCCGCCGGGACGGTCGCCGTCACGACGCGGGCCACCGCGCGGACGGTCATCACGCCGGTCGTCACGTGGACGATCGTCACGTCGGTCATCGCGGCGGAAGCCGCCACCGCTGGGACGGTCGCCGTCCCTTCGCGGGGCACCACTGCGGTAACCCCCGCGGTCGCCACCGCCGTTCGGGCGCGAGTCCCGGCGTTCGGGACGCTCGGGCCGGTCTTCAGGCGAGTTGGACATCGACGTGACTCCTCGAATCGTGCTGCTGTAGTACAAGTCTCCCGTAACCACGGGGAAGGCGCGCTTTGTGGGCGCCATACAAAAAGACCCCTGGTCCTAGCGCTTAGGCCAGGACCAGGGGTCTGGAAAGATTGTTCGGCGGTGTCCTACTCTCCCACAGGGTCCCCCCTGCAGTACCATCGGCGCTGAAAGGCTTAGCTTCCGGGTTCGGAATGTAACCGGGCGTTTCCCTAACGCTATGACCACCGAAACGCTATCGGGTCGCCCCGCCGCGCAGGCGGGACATCGACAGAGTCCAAGCGAACAAGCACACTTTTCAGTTAAGTGAATCTGTTCAACCGGTGCGACTGTTCGCAACCCGGGAACCAAACAGTGGACGCGAGCAAATGAGGACAAGCCCTCGGCCTATTAGTACCGGTCAGCTCCACCCCTTACGAGGCTTCCACATCCGGCCTATCAACCCAGTCGTCTACTGGGAGCCTTACCCCATCAAGTGGGTGGGAGCCCTCATCTCGAAGCAGGCTTCCCGCTTAGATGCTTTCAGCGGTTATCCCTCCCGAACGTAGCCAACCAGCCATGCCCTTGGCAGGACAACTGGCACACCAGAGGTTCGTCCGTCCCGGTCCTCTCGTACTAGGGACAGCCCTTCTCAAGACTCCTACGCGCGCAGCGGATAGGGACCGAACTGTCTCACGACGTTCTAAACCCAGCTCGCGTACCGCTTTAATGGGCGAACAGCCCAACCCTTGGGACCGACTCCAGCCCCAGGATGCGACGAGCCGACATCGAGGTGCCAAACCATCCCGTCGATATGGACTCTTGGGGAAGATCAGCCTGTTATCCCCGGGGTACCTTTTATCCGTTGAGCGACGGCGCTTCCACAAGCCACCGCCGGATCACTAGTCCCTACTTTCGTACCTGCTCGACCCGTCAGTCTCACAGTCAAGCTCCCTTGTGCACTTACACTCAACACCTGATTGCCAACCAGGCTGAGGGAACCTTTGGGCGCCTCCGTTACCCTTTAGGAGGCAACCGCCCCAGTTAAACTACCCACCAGACACTGTCCCTGATCCGGATCACGGACCGAGGTTAGACATCCAGCACGACCAGAGTGGTATTTCAACGACGACTCCACCACGGCTGGCGCCATGACTTCAAAGTCTCCCACCTATCCTACACAAGCCGAACCGAACACCAATATCAAGCTATAGTAAAGGTCCCGGGGTCTTTCCGTCCTGCTGCGCGAAACGAGCATCTTTACTCGTAGTGCAATTTCACCGGGCCTATGGTTGAGACAGTCGAGAAGTCGTTACGCCATTCGTGCAGGTCGGAACTTACCCGACAAGGAATTTCGCTACCTTAGGATGGTTATAGTTACCACCGCCGTTTACTGGCGCTTAAGTTCTCAGCTTCGCCACACCGAAATGTGACTAACCGGTCCCCTTAACGTTCCAGCACCGGGCAGGCGTCAGTCCGTATACATCGCCTTACGGCTTCGCACGGACCTGTGTTTTTAGTAAACAGTCGCTTCTCGCTGGTCTCTGCAGCCACACCCAGCTCAAGGAGCACGTCCCATCACCGAACATGGCCCCCCTTCTCCCGAAGTTACGGGGGCATTTTGCCGAGTTCCTTAACCATAGTTCACCCGAACGCCTCGGTATTCTCTACCTGACCACCTGAGTCGGTTTAGGGTACGGGCCGCCGTAAAACTCGCTAGAGGCTTTTCTCGACAGCATAGGATCATCCACTTCACCACAATCGGCTCGGCATCAGGTCTCAGACTATGTGCCACCCGGATTTACCTGGATGACGTCCTACACCCTTACCCCGGGACAACCACCGCCCGGGCTGGACTACCTTCCTGCGTCACCCCATCACTTACCTACTACCCCCTTGGGTCAGCGGCTCCACCACTCCCCCTCACTCCGAAGAGATCAGAGGCGGCTTCACGGCCTTAGCATCAAAGGATTCAGCACTGGGCGCTTTACAGCGGGTACCGGAATATCAACCGGTTGTCCATCGACTACGCCTGTCGGCCTCGCCTTAGGTCCCGACTTACCCTGGGCAGATCAGCTTGACCCAGGAACCCTTAGTCAATCGGCGCAAGAGTTTCCCACTCTTGTATCGCTAC